>CAZKIU010000010.1:0-91155 GCA_964552955.1 uncultured Prolixibacteraceae bacterium | reverse complement strand
GCGAATTTTCAATAACAATGGTCACTCCCGGCAAAGGCAGCCCGGTTTCTTTTTCAAGGACACGTCCCTTCACAGAGATTTGCTGAGCCAGCAAATGCAATGGAACGATCAGCGAGAAAAAGAGCATCAACAAAGCTAAACTACGTTTTCTTCCCATTTCACTAAGAATTATATTGGTTGTTTTGTATTAAAGAGATCCATTCCACCGCTTGCCGAGCCCTATCAGTTCTTGTGATTTTGCTTAAGGCCTCTGGCAGGTTTAGCTGAATCCGGTTTTGTTCCACACTCGTACCTCTTTTTTCATGTGTAATAGTACTATTAATTTTGATTTGTACAAACGTTTGTTCTTGAAAAAATGGAAATTTTTCCCAAAAAATGGCCCTTGCAGGAAAAATATTTGTTAAATAACTGTTTACCTGTCTATTATCCTCCACATTCCAACTGAGGCTTAAACCAAGCCCCCTTTGGGTACCGGACATTTAGCGAATGTTATCAGTAAAACCCGCAAAACTCACAATCAACTTATCTTCAGACAAGTAATTCGTTGTTTCCCAAATCCTGGAACCCGTGGATTGCCGAAGTTGTACGAACGTTTGAGCTTTTTCGTGCTTTCCTTATGTTATTTGATAAAAAATATACAAAAAGTTACAATCACAGATATCGCTGAGAAGACAGGTCTCTAAACCACGACTGTTTCAAGGGTGCTTAGCGCTAAGGGCGACCAATTCCGCATCAGCAAAGATTCACAGCAGAAAATTCTGGAAGGGGAAAATGCAGGTGAGGTGGTTGATGATGATCTGGGGACCTGGTACCGGGAATTATTTACACCCTGTGTGACCGCAGGATTAATAAAAGCATCTGACCCGACGGGATACAGAATCGGACAGGCTTTTATCAAAGGGTCAAAGCATACTCCGCTAAATCCTGAAGCCGTTCGTGATGCAATGCCTATCCTGTTTGATTTATTGAGGAAAGAAACAGAACCCGGTGTTCGGGCAGTCCTTGGACATTTCGTACTGGTCTAAAAAGTTTCAGTAATATTTCAGCAGTAATAAAAAAAAGCTTCGACATGTATTCGTATATCAATACATTACCGAAGCTTTCGTGTAGCCTCACCGGGAATCGAACCTGGATTTACGGTTTAGGAAACCGCCGTTCTATCCGTTGAACTATGAGGCCCTGATTTGCGGTGCAAAAATAGGAAATTAAAGCAACCCCGCCAAACCTCCCCGAAAATAATTAGCAGGGTAAGAGGGCCAAAGTCCTGATGAACCTTATGAAGAGCGGGCCGTAAAGATCAGGGGTCAGGCTGCAGAGGTCAGGCTACAGGGGTGAGGCCTGGGCTTAGCGGCGGCCGCGGCCACCCCATCTGCCACGGGGACAGGCCCCCTGGCCACCTCCACGACCCGACTGCCGGGCCCATCTCCCCTGCCCCTGACGCGGTTGGTTCTGGTCAAATACGGCCTTCTGTTCTTCAGTGAGCAACGCGTGTACCTTTTCACGGTGAGCAGCCACTTTTTCATCCACAGCAACCTGATAGGCTTCCCTGGTAGAGTATCCTCCCGTTTTCCGGCGTTCGGCACGCATGGCATCCATTTCGCTCCGATGGGCTTTCTCCAGTGCCGTGATCTCACTCTTTTGCTTTTCCGTAAGACCGGGAATGGCCATACAACAGGAACCATCTCCCGACCAGTAACCCTTTTGTGCCAGGGCATTCATACTTGCAGTCATTACCACTGCCATCACCATAACGATGATCCATCCATTGTTCTTTCTCATGACTTAACGATTAAATTAATACAATATACATTGATGACTTCGGTGACCCGAAGGCTCTCTTTCCCCTCACTCCCCGGAACCGTGAAGGTTCTTTTTTCCTGGCTGGCCGGTATTGGCCACCAGTGCCGGAAGCGTGTGTTAAAACGTGTGTTGCACCATGTGTCGGGCATGTGTCGGTAGCGTTTGCATGACCACTGAAGGGGAACTGAAATAAAATCCTGGTTAAGGTGATCTTCTTCCCGGAGATAAGGAGTCCCACCCATGTCCCCTGCGCCTGCCTCTTTCCTGCGGTTGAGGCTCCGACTGCTGGACCATCTTAAAAAAGAGTTCATCGAGCTTTTCCTTTTGTTCCGGGGAGCAATTGTTCCTCATCGCCAGGTAGTAACGCACTGTTTGCTTTTTCAGTTCCTCGTGGTGTTGCCCGATTTTCCGGCAGATGCTGTCCACCAGGGCCGTATCCGGGGAGGCTCCGGCCATGGCCGTTACCAGCTCCATCCGCAGCCCTTCCAGCTCGCGGGTAATCCGGTGGCTGTTACGGTTATAGAAACGGTTGGCCTCCCTGAATTGGCTGGTCTGATCCGGGTTCAGATCCAGCAACTCCCTGAAATAACGGGCCCCCTGATCCGCGACACCCTCCACGTTACCCTCCGCACCGGCTTCCGCAGAAGCCATTTCTTCCGGGGAGGGCCCTGCGGGCGGGCTCTTCCGCGTATGGTAAAGGAGTGAACCAATGGTGGCCAGATTCAGGGCAAAAAGAAGAACCACCAGCCCAACTACTGTTTTATATCTCTTTTCTGTTATCATGGCCTTATTGCATCAGGAAAATTTCCAAAGGTTCCGTTTCCATCTCGTTCAACTGGGGTATCACCTGCCCGGAGTACGGGAAGTCGTGTCTGTTGATGTAGGGAAGGCTGCCCAGGTGGATCCCCAGGAGGATTCCCATTACCAGCAGCAGGGAAAAGAATACTGGCTGGAGGATCCCCCTCCCTTCGGCCTTCGGGGTTACCGGTGTGGACTCCTTTTCGAGCCGGGCGATGACCCGGGCATAAAACCAGGGGTCGGGGGCCACCTCCTTTTCAGCGGCCGCCAGGGCCAGCGATGCCCTGAGATACTCTGCATATCCACGGCAGACACTACAGGCAGCGAGATGCCCTTCCACCGCCGCCGCTGCCTCCCGGCTGAGGCTCCCATCCAGCCAGGGAAGAAGCTCTTTATGACATTGTTTGCATTTCATAGCCTTAAAGTATCTTTTGGACTTTACAGTATATTTTCCACTTTAGCCCCTCTTTCCTTCTCTTCTTTTTCTCATTTGACAAATTTCACGGTCTAAACCTTCGTTCGGGGGAGCTCATTTTTTATAAACTGCCCACAACTTTTTCTGGAGGTTGACCCTGGCGCGCTGCAACAGCGATTCCACTCCGGGAAGTGTCGTTTCCATAATAGCGGCAATCTCGCGGTAGGAGAAATCTTCCATTCTGCTCAGGACGAAAGCTTTTCGCTGGTTTTCAGGCAGGCTATCCAGGGCATGCCAGAGTTGCGCCAATTGCTGCCGCTCTTCTATTTCCCGTTCCGGAAGGGTGTTTTCCGGGGCCACCGGCTCTGCTTCCCGGCTACCTGTAAGGTTCTCAATAGGCTGCAGCCATCTATGCCACTTTTTCCTGCGGATATGATTCAGTGATTTGTTGACCGCGATCCGGTATATCCAGGTGGAGAGCCTCGATGCCCCCCGGAACCGGCCGATGGAGTGGTATATCTCTACGAATACCTCCTGGGCTATATCTTCTGCATCTTCCCTGACATGGAGCAATTCCATGCATATATGGAACACACGAAGCTGATAATCCTCTACCAGTTTCCTGAAGGCAAGTTCATCCCCCGCCTGCAATTGGTGTATCATCTCTGTTTCTTCCATTCCCCCGGTCAGGTTGGGTAATTTACTCATAAGACACGTCAAACAAAAAAAACCAGCGAAAAAAAGTACTCCCTGCCCGGACTGATCTTCAAAATATTACCAATGGGTTAAATAGCTGGAGACAAATTCGCCTAAGACCTGCGAAAAGGTTATTTTTGAGGCCTGAACTTCAACATAAACAGATATGACAAAAACTAACGAAAGACTTTTTTCTGAGTTTCCGGAGGTGACCACCCCCCAATGGGAGGAGAAGATCCAGGCCGATCTCAAGGGAAAGGATTATGAAAAAGCGCTGGTATGGCGCACCAATGAAGGGTTTTCGGTAAGGCCTTATTATCGGGCCGAAGATCTGCGGGATCTTTCCTATCTGAATGCTGCTCCCGGGGTATTTCCCTTCACCAGGGGCACAGATCCCATCAACAGCTGGCTGATCAGGCAGGACATCGTAGTCACCAGTTTTACCGAAGCCAACAAAAAGGCGCTGGAAGTTTTGGGCAAAGGGGTCAATGCCCTGGGCTTTATCTTTGACTGTTCCACACGGCCGGCTCAGGAAGATCTCAGTATCCTGCTTAAGGGGATTTGTCTGGAAGCCACCGAAATCAACTTTGTCTGTTCCTGCAGGAATTGTGATGTCACCGCGGCTTTTGCAGACGTGGTCAGGCAGGGTCCCTGGAACAAAGAGAAGGTCAGTGCTTCTGCCAGCAACGATCCCCTGGGAGTGATGATGCTCAAAGGCCGCTTTGAAGAGGGGAGTGAACCGGAAGCGTTCACCGCGCTGGTTGAAAAGGTAAAAGCCGGGGCAGATCTTCCGAAATACCGGACGGTAGGCGTCAACGGCAAGTTTTTCGGTAACAGCGGGGCTTCGGTGGTCCAGGAGCTGGCTTTTTCCCTCAGCATGGGAGCAGAATACCTGACGCGGCTCACCGACGCGGGGGTGACCCCCGATGTGGCGGCCCGCGCCATCCGGTTCAATTTCAGCATCAGCAACAACTACTTCCTGGAAGTCGCCCGTCTCCGGGCCGGGCGCCATCTTTGGGCCCATATCGTCAAAGCCTGGGGGGCCGCTGACCCCGAGAGCATGAAAATGAACGTCCACAGTGAAACCGGCAGGTTCAACAAAACAGTTTACGATCCCTATGTAAACCTTCTCCGTACCCAAACCGAGGCCATGTCGGCTGCCCTGGGTGGAGCCCATTCCATCACGGTGCTCCCCTTCGACGAAATCTTCAGGGATTCCTCCGAATTCTCGGAAAGGATTGCCCGTAACCAGCAGATCCTCCTGAAGGAAGAATCCAACATTGACAAGGTGACCGATGCGGCCGGAGGATCCTATTATCTTGAGAAACTTACCGACGCCCTGGTGGAACAGGCCTGGGCCTTGTTCCAGGAAACTGGCGACAAGGGAGGTTTCCTGGCCGCCCTGCGCGAAGGCTTCATCCAGAAAAAAGTCAGGGAGATGGCCGGCCGCCGTGACCAGAATATGGCCCTGAGACGCGAGAACCTGCTGGGAGTCAACCAGTTCCCCAACTTCACGGAGACCATCCGCGAAGAACTCGATCCTTCATTATTCCAGCCCTGTGACCTGACCTCGGAAGCGCCAGAAATAGAAACTCTCCAGTTTTCCCGTGCCGGCCAGCGCTTTGAGGCCCTCCGCTACCGGACCGACAGGTATGCCATGAGCCACAAACGCCCGGCAGCTTTCATGCTTACCATGGGTAACCTGGCCATGCGCAAGGCCCGCGCGCAGTTCAGCTGCAACTTCTTTGCCGTAGCCGGCTTTGAAGTCATCGACAACAACGGTTTCGCCACCGTCGAAGAAGGCTTGGCTGCAGCCCGCCAGGCAGGCGCCGAAATCATCGTGGTCTGCAGTTCCGATGAGGAATACGCCGAGATCGTTCCCGCCCTGGTCCCCCTCCTGAAAAAAGAGGAGATCCTGGTGGTGGCGGGCAACCCCGCCTGCCGCGCCGACCTGGAACCCCTGGGCGTCACCAACTTCATCCATGTCAGGTCCAACCTGCTGCAGGAATTGACTCAATATCAAGCATCATTGAATATTTAGAATTATGAAGCCAGATTTCAAATCGATTAATATCAAAAATACGACACCGGGCATGCCTCAAGGGGCAGGTGAAGGCAACTGGATGACCCCCGAGCTGATCCCGGTGAAACCCATTTACACCGCTGAAGACCTGGAAGCAATGGAGCATCTGGGGTATGCCGCCGGCCTGGCCCCCTATCTGAGAGGGCCCTATTCCACCATGTATGTGATGCAGCCCTGGACCATCAGACAGTATGCCGGTTTCTCCACGGCAGAGGAGTCGAATGCCTTTTACCGGCGTAACCTGGCTGCCGGCCAGAAGGGGCTCTCCGTAGCCTTTGACCTGGCCACCCACCGGGGTTACGACTCCGACCACCCCAGGGTGGTGGGCGACGTCGGTAAAGCCGGAGTCGCCATCGACTCCATCCTCGACATGAAGATCCTCTTCGACCAGATCCCCCTCGACAAAATGTCGGTATCGATGACCATGAACGGCGCCGTGCTGCCCATCCTGGCTTTTTACATCGTTACCGCCCTCGAACAGGGAGCCACCATGGAACAACTCACGGGAACCATCCAGAACGATATCCTTAAGGAGTTCATGGTCCGCAACACCTATATCTATCCTCCGGAATTCTCCATGCGCATCATCGCCGACATCTTTGAGTTCACCTCGAAGCATATGCCCAAATTCAACTCCATTTCCATTTCGGGATACCACATGCAGGAGGCGGGGGCTACCGCGGATATTGAGATGGCCTATACCCTGGCCGACGGACTGGAATACCTCAGGACGGGCGTGAAGGCAGGCCTCGATATCGATGCCTTTGCGCCGCGCCTCTCCTTCTTCTGGGCGGTGGGGATGAACCACTTCATGGAGATCGCCAAGATGAGGGCTGCCCGCATGATATGGGCCAAACTGGTCAAACAGTTTAACCCTAAGAATCCTAAATCTCTGGCCCTGCGTACCCATTCGCAGACCTCAGGATGGTCGCTCACCGAACAGGATCCCTTCAACAACGTGGGGCGTACCGCCATTGAAGCCATGGCAGCCGCCCTGGGACACACCCAGAGCCTCCACACCAATGCCCTCGATGAGGCCATCGCACTGCCCACCGACTTCTCGGCGCGCATTGCCCGCAATACCCAGCTTTATATCCAGCAGGAAACCGAAATCTGCCGGAGTGTCGACCCATGGGCAGGCTCCTACTACGTGGAAGCCCTTACCCATGAAATCGCCCACAAAGCCTGGGCCCTGATTGAAGAGGTAGAGAAGCTGGGAGGTATGGCCAAGGCCATTGAAACCGGCATTCCTAAAATGCGTATTGAAGAAGCAGCCGCCCGTACCCAGGGAAAAATCGACAGCGGCACTCAGACCATCCTGGGGGTGAACAAATACAGGCTCGAGAAGGAAGATCCTATCGACATCCTCGAAATCGACAATACAGCCGTACGCCTCTCACAGATCGAAAGGCTTAAAAAGCTGAAGGCAGGGAGAAACGAAGCGGAAGTCCAGGCCTCCCTGGAGGCCATCACCCGCTGTGCCGCCACCGGTGAGGGGAACCTTCTGGAACTGGCCATCGATGCCGCTAAAAAGCGGGCTTCCCTGGGTGAGATTTCCGACGCCTGTGAAAAGGTAGCCGGGCGTTATAAAGCAGTCATCAGAACCATTGAAGGAGTGTATAAGTCAGAAGCCAACAACAAATCGGAATTTCAGGAAGCCCAGGAGCTGGCCCTGAAGTTCGCCGAACTGGAAGGGCGTCAGCCCCGCATCATGATTGCCAAGATGGGCCAGGACGGCCATGACCGGGGGGCCAAGGTCGTCGCCACAGGTTATGCCGACATGGGATTCGACGTCGATATGGGGCCTCTCTTTCAGACACCCGAAGAAGCAGCTAAACAAGCCGTCGAAAACGACGTCCATGTGTTGGGGGTCTCCTCCCTGGCCGCCGGCCATAAAACCCTGGTCCCCGCCGTCATCGAAGAACTCAGGAAACTGGGCCGCGAAGACATCATGGTCATCGTGGGCGGCGTCATCCCTCCCCAGGACTACCAATACCTCTACGATGCAGGGGCTGTGGCCATCTTCGGCCCCGGCACCAGCGTCGCAGCTGCCGGTAAAAAAATCCTCGGCATCCTGCTGGCCATGCATGAATAATGTAAGTTCTATACCCTTAACCTGATTAAAGGCCGGCTCATTGCCGGCCTTTAATATTTTGTAACGATCTCGCCCATAATCCTCATTATTGTCGTAACTTTAAGGTAAGAAAGAGGATACTATAATAAATTCATGAACTAAATGAGGGGAAAAATGAAAAAATTAATCATTCTCCTGCTGTGTCTTTTACCCTATGCCTTGACATGTCAGGAAAAGCAAACCAAAGATTCCCCCGGAAAGGAAACAGCAACTGATTCCATTCCCGGTTGGATGAAGAAAGCGGAAGATCTAGCCCACCAGGGAAATATCCCGGAAGCTTCAGCCCTTTACATCCGGATCATGAAGCTGGAACCCCACAATAAACAAGCGGTCCAGGGATGGCTGATGGCCAACATGAAAAGATCTCCCACCGGGGAGCAGGAAGCCATCCAATCCCTGGAAGAACTGGGAAAAACATACCCTGAAAACAGCGCTATCCTCTTTTGGAAATTGTTTTTGCATGCCGAATACGGTCACAACGAAGAAGCTTTGCGTTTAGCAGAAGCGTTGATCGCCCTTCAGCCCGACTCCGGGATCAACTGGCTGGCAAAAGGACAGATTCTGTATGGGATGGAGCGCTACCAGGAAGCGGTGGAAGCCTTTGACCAATCGATGGGTTTAGGTCAGGATAGAGCTGACGTCTATGGCATGAAGGCCAGTGCACTCCTGAAACTCGGCAAGTCGGACGCCGCCATTTCCACCGCCACCAAAGGCATTGAATTGTTCCCGGGAAATGCCTATGCCATCTATAACCGGGCGTGCATTTACAGTTTGAAGGGGGATAAGGTCGCAGCCCTCGCTGACCTGAAAAAAGCACTGGAAATCAATCCCCGGCTTAAACAACACGCACGACAGGATGAAGACCTGAAATCCCTGAGGGAAGATGAAGAATTTAAAACGATCACCCAATAACCTGGGCTATAACCTGTTTATTATGGTGGTGCTCTTCACAGGAATCATTGCGACCATTGTCCCTTTCATCCTTCGGTAACCCGTTGGGCCAAACCACGATCTCAGGTTACCCTCACGGAGCAGTGGAGACAATCCCTTGCGCGGTATCAACGAATCATGTTGCGCGCTTTCAAACTTTTTAACAATCCAGACCAAAGTAAAATTCAGGACTTGACTGGGAGGCAGGAATTTTATTCTTTTTCCTCTCATTTTTGAGTGATCCGGTTTTTATTGAAGGCAAAATTGGTACATTTGAGACCAATCAGTCTAAGGGCCATCCTCCACCAGACTGATTGTTTTTTTTATCGTCACATATCTGTAATCCAGTTTTATGGCAACAACTTCACTGGCTGAATTGTATGAGAAACCCATCCTGGCCAATTGGGATAACCTTGCTTTTTCTGATTTCGACGGAGGCGATTTCACCTACGGACAGGTGGCAGAATACATCCAATCCCTCCATTTGTTTTATCAGGTTTCAGGTATTAAGAAAGGGGATAAGATAGCTATCCTGGGAAGAAACTCTGCCAGGTGGGGAACTACCTTTTTATCTGTGCTGACCTCAGGTGCAGTGGTTGTACCGGTACTTCCCGATTTTAATGTGGCCGACACCAACCATATTCTCAACCATTCGGAAGCCAAAATTGTTTTTGCCCAGAAATCCCTGCTGGAGAAAATTGACCTGGCCAAAGCTGCCGGGGTGGAAATGGTAGTCATCCTTGATAATTATTCGATACATTACTCCAAGGATCCCGATGCCGCCACCAAACTGGCCGATGCTTTCGGCTATTACAAGAAAAATGCCTCCTCCATCAGGGAACTCGGTTTTTACCGGTGGGACAGGGAAGAATGCTGCATCATCTCCTATACCTCCGGCACTTCGGGATTCACCAAGGGGGTAATGATTCCGGAACGGAGCCTGGTCTCCAACATCGTCTATGCCCAGGAACACATGCCATTGCAACCCGATCATAAGATTGTCTCCTTTCTGCCGATGGCCCATGTGTACGGATTGCTCTTTGAATTTTTGTTTCCCGTGACGCTGGGATGCCATATCTCCTTTCTGGCCAAGATGCCGTCTCCCCAGGTGATCACGCAGGCCTTTGGCAAGGTAAAGCCCCATCTGATCTTGTCGGTTCCCCTGATCATTGAGAAGATCTACAAAAAACGGATCTTGCCCACCCTGGAAAAACCGATAATGAAAGTCGCTCTGGCCATTCCCGGCCTTTCAGGCATCATCCTGAAGAAGGTGCGGGAGAAGATGGTGGAGACTTTTGGAGGCCGCTTCTTCGAGATCGTCATCGGGGGAGCACCCATGAGCACCGATGTGGAGAAATTCTTCAGACGGATCCATTTTCCTTTTACAATCGGGTATGGGATGACCGAATGCGGACCGCTGATCAGTTATGCTGCCTGGGACAAAACCATGCCTTCCTCAGCCGGTCAACTGGTCGACCGCATGGAAATGCGGATTGATTCGGAAGACCCCTTCAATGTGGTGGGAGAAATACAGGTCAGAGGTGACAATGTGATGCTGGGGTATTACAAAAATGAACAGGCCACCAAAGAAGCCTTTACCGATGATGGCTGGCTCCGCACGGGTGACCTGGGCATCACCGACGCCAATCAATTCGTTTACATCCGCGGGCGCTCCAAAAATATGATCCTCGGTCCCTCCGGCCAAAATATATACCCTGAAGAGCTGGAAGCCAAACTCAATAACCTCCCCTACATCGGAGAATGCGTCATTGTCGACCGGAACCATAAACTGGTGGCCCTGGTCTTTCCCGATTCTGAAGCGATGAAAACCGACGGCATCGAAGATGCCCAGCTAGACGACATCATGAAGGAGAACCTGGCCAAACTCAACCACGAACTCCCCCGGTATGAAAACGTGACCGAAATCCAACTGGTCAGTGAAGAATTCGAAAAAACTCCTAAAAAGAATATCAAGCGCTTCAAATACATGTAACCTCCCTCTGCTCTGCGCCCTTGTTGGTGGGAGATTCTTGTCGGGGTACCTGCCAGGCCTAACGGTTAAAAATTGTTAATTCCATGGTCGGGTGAAACAATCCGTTTTTGATTGCGTAACCTCAATGGATTTTCACCTTTTTAATTGACTTGTAAAGGTTGATTGGTTGTTGATGGAAGGTAAAGATCATCAGTTGTTTGTCTTTCAAGAGGGAAGCGGTGGCACCTACCACCGCTTTTTTCTTGATCCTACTCCGCAATGACTCCTCAGGAATAACGCTTCCGGAATGACTTCTCCGCAATGACGCCGCCAGGATAACACTCCTGCGGACATCATGACTTCCTGCCAGGTAAGAAAGGAAGGGTCACCTGACGGGGTTCGCCTGTTCCATGGGATACCAATAGGGAAAGCGTGTACTGCAATGCACTGTCCGTATCGCCCGACGGGGTGGGACCCGTTCGGCCCGACAGGGAAGACCGGTTCAGCTCGACAAGGGGGACCGGTTCAGCTCGACAGGGGGGACCGGTTCAGCTCGTGGGTGGAACTGTTTCAGTCAGACTGGGTGGGACCGGTTCAGGCGGGGGTGATTTTAAAACCGCTGAGCCCCTTGAGCTTGCAGCTCTCCGCCAGGGAATGATAATCATCGGTGATCAGCAACAGCTTATCACCGGCCATCAGGGTAGTGACGCCTGAGGGAACGAAGAAATTACTTTTCCGTTTCACCAGGACCACCAGGGTCTTCTCAGGGAGGGCAATATCAATCAGGCGGTTGCCGTTTTCCAGGGTTTTCTCGGTCACGGTGACCTCCAGTCGGACCGATTTGATCTCCTCCGATTCGAAGTCGAAGTCGACAGGGCGTGAGGGTTTGTATTTCTTGGCCAGTCCGAGCCAATGAGCGACCTGTGAGAGGGTGGTTCCCTGGAAGACCAGGGAGACGAGGGTGACGAAAAAGACGATGTTGAAGATAAAGCGGGCATGAGGCACTCCGGCGTCCAGGGTATAAATGGCGAAGATGATGGGGACGGCACCGCGCAGTCCCACCCAGGAGATGAAGGTTTTGGAGCGCAGGTCGATATTCCGGAAGGGAAGCAGCGTCAGGAAAACACTCAGCGGCCGTGAGATAAAGATCAGTGCCAGGCTGACCAGCAACCCGGGAAGGGCCACCGGGATCAGTTCATGAGGGTTCACCAGCAGTCCCAGCGTTAAGAAAAGCAGGATCTGGCTCAGCCACGCCAGGCCATCAAAGAAGCTGATGGCCGATCTTTTATGGACAAAACGGGAGTTGCCGATGATCAGCCCTCCGATATAAATGGCCAGAAAGCCGTTTCCCTGGAGGAAATAGGTGAAGGAGTAGATGAAAATAGAGGCAGTGAAGACCAGAATGGGATAGAGTGAGTCGTAGCCGATTTCGATTTTGTTGATGATCCAAACCGTGAGTTTTCCGATCAGGTATCCTGCTGCTCCGCCAATGACGAGTTGCCAGATGATTTTGGCGGCCACCATCCAGAATCCGGGAGTTTCTCCTTTGAGGATGATATCGATGAAGGTGATGGTGAGCAGGAAGGCCATAGGGTCGTTGCTCCCGCTTTCCAACTCAAGGAGGGGTTTAAGGTTATGTCGGAGGCTGATTTTGCGGGTGCGGAGGATGGCAAACACCGAAGCCGAGTCGGTAGAGGCCATGGTGGAGGCCAGCAGCAGGCTGGTCAGAAAGCCAATGCCTGCCCCTGCCTGCGTCATGCCGCTGATCCACCAGATGAAGAGTCCTGTCACCAGGGCGGTCAGAAACACCCCCACGGTGGCCAGAACGACCCCCGGCCACAACACAGGCCTGATATCCTTGATCCGGGTATCCATTCCCCCCGAAAAAAGAATCATACACAGCGCCAGCGTGCCGATCATCTGGGCTAGATGAAAATTCTCGAACTGAATCCCCAGACCGTCGCTCCCGCTGAGCATCCCGATCATCAGAAAGAGCAGCAGCACCGGCACCCCGAAACGGAATCCCGCCTTGCTGGCTACAATGCTGATAAAAAAGAGGAAGGAAAGCCCCAGCATGATTAGTTCAAGAGATATCTTCAAAGCCACAATCGCTAATTTATAATTTGCCCCGGCAATGATTTCCCCGGAACCCAATGGTTATTTTACAAAAATAACAGGATAATGAAAAAAACACCGGCCTGCAGAACGGTTTATTTTCTCAAAAAACGGGTTTTGACTAACTTTACGGGAACATCAGCAAAAAGAAAACCATGAGGCACAAGGCGGGTGAGATAATTCTCAGGCTTCTGGGGCAGGTGATCCTGATCCCTGTTTATTTCTATAAGTATGTCATTTCCCCGTGGACCCCTGCCTCATGCAGGCATTATCCCACTTGTTCGACCTATGCCGTGGAGGCGGTCAGGGTGCATGGTCCTTTCCGGGGTTTCTGGCTGGCCACCAAGCGTATCGCCCGTTGCCATCCCTGGGGGACCAGCGGATATGATCCGGTGCCTCCCCGGAAGGAAAAAATGAGATAAAATTTCAGGTCCTCCCCACCGCGGCCCGGTCAGGGGTTCCGCCGGGCTGGTGCTATGTGTTGGGGTACCGTCCGGTAGTGGTGATCATTTGCCGGAGCATCTGGTTGAAAAACGTCTCTTTGGCGAGTTCCTCCAGGGAGAGGTGGAGACGATAACGCCAGTAGTGGTCGGGGTTTCCCGGCTGGTTGATTCTTTCAGCCGCGGCATCAGGATGCCGGAGCCTCTCCTCCATGCCCAGCAGATCCTGGATCGGGAAGACGGTCCACATGGCCGGCGACCAGAGATGCTGGGCGATGACGGCGGTGACCATCTCAGGGGTGCAGGTGGCCGGAGCTTCTCCCGGCAGGCCCAGCACCTCATTGTAGAATTTCCGCGTTCTGGCAGGGTTTTCTTCCCACCATCCCCTGATGGTAGAGGTATCGTGAGAGGATGGAGTCGCCACTGAAAGATAGGGATAATGGTCAGGACGACCGAATTCCAGATGCGGATCCTTGGGCATGCGCTGCACCTCCAGGCTCAGGATCCCCAGTTCGTTCATCACCTCAGGGACACAGGCCGGCACCATTCCCAGGTCTTCACCACAAAGGAGCATCTGGGTGGCAGACCTGATGACCGGCAGTTTCTGCATCGCCTTATCCCTCCAGAAAGCCTCATTGCGCCGGTAGAAATAGTCGATATACAAGGCATCCAGCAGCTGTTGCATGTCGGGATCCAGATCACGGAAAGCGTGGGTGGCATGGAAGCCATTTCTGGGGAACCAGGCTTTACCCCCGGAACCGGGGGCTTCAATGAAGAGAATCTCGGTCACCAGGGTATAAAGCCCTTGTTTCAGCCGGTTAAGATACGATTTCCGGTCGGCGTCGTCATCAGGAGAAGAGGCCAGGGAGGTCTCAATCTTCTGCTGGGTATCATAGGCAGGGCGCAGGGCATAGCACCCTGGGGCATATTCATCGAGGTAACGGCGTTTTACTTCTGCAGTGAGCTCCCCGAAGATTTCCTGAAGAAAATAGTCGCGGATATAGGGCTGGCAGTATCTCTTTTCGTCAAAGCGGATGCCCCTGGAGAGGATCTCCTCGCGGGAGTAAGGAATACTGGGGTTAAAATAGCCCATGAGACCCTGGACCTGATGGGCAGGAATCTCCCAAATGCGGAAGAACCCCAGGATATGGTCAATGCGGAAGGCGTCAAAGTAGGCCGACATCTGGCGGAGCCGCTGCTGCCACCACTGGTAATTATCGCTGGCCATCGCCTCCCAGTTATAGGTCGGGAAGCGCCAGTTCTGGCCTGTGACCGAGAAGTCGTCGGCCGGGGCTCCCGCCTGACCGTCCATGTGGAAAAGACGCGGGTTGGTCCAGGCATCCACGCTGTTACGGTAGATACCGATGGGGATGTCGCCCTTGAGGACCACCCCCCGGGTGCGGGCATACCGGGCCGCCTCCAGCAACTGAACATGGGCCTGGTACTGGATGAAATAGTGAATGGCGATATCATCATAATGGGGAGCCGCCGGGTCGGTAAGCTCCCGGAGCAGCCCCGGTGTGAAATCGGCAAAACCATCCCAGTGCGTAAAATCAGGCGTATTGAAAAGATCGCGCAGATAGGAAAAAGCAGCATAAGGTTTCAGCCAGTGTGCATTGGCAGCAAAAAACGCCTTGAATTCCTGGTCCCCGAGAAATGCCTCCTTTTGCTGGTCGTAAATCAGCTTGAAAAACCGGGACTTCAGGGCCATCACCGCCTCGTAATCGATACATCCCAATCCATTGAGGTATTCCCCCTGGGCGTCAATAATCCGCTGGGTGATGACCGATTGGAGTTTTCCGATTTTGAGGAGGTTGACATAAATGGGATGGAGGGCGAAGACCGAGATCGCGGCATAGGGGTAAGAGTCGTGCCAGGTATGGGTGGCCACGGTATCGTTGACAGGAAGAATCTGTATCATACGGAGGCCTACGGAGGCAGCCCAGTCGGCCAGTATCATCAGGTCGGTGAACTCTCCGACGCCAAAGCCCTTTTGACGGCGGAGCGAAAAGAGCGGAATGGCCACGCCGGCTCCTTTCCAGGGGGGACCGGGGAAGGCGAACTGTTCATCCCTGATTTCGATGATCTGCGGAATCTCACCCTGAGGCAGGGAGATCACCCGGTTGGGGCCCTCCTCCCAGGTGTAGTTGTCCTGGTCATGATGGGACAACACGTATTTGTAGCTCAGGGGGAAATCGGCCACGGGCAGGGAGACTTCGCACGACCATACCGGGAAATCCGCGTTGCCGGCTTTCAGGGCCCGGGAGCCGTCCCAGGATCCAAGCAGGGCAGAGCTGCCACAAACAGCCAGCTGCTGCCCCGGCATGACCCGTGAGGCGGAAGGACTGAACCGGACCACCACACTCTTCTTCCGGCCCACCCTGGGCACCTCCGCCGCAACAACCCTCTCCGCTGGCCTGAAGATAGCCTGCGTAAATGCCGAAGAATAAAAGACGGCCGCCGGATCGGATAAACGTCTCCAACAATCCGATAAAATAACCCATCCCCGCAGGTCACTCCCCGGAACATAGGTCCGGTCCATCCCCCACTCCCTGACCACCGAACCATCCTGGTCATTGCAGATAAGATACCGGTAACGGAAAGAAACCTCTTCTTCCGTTTCCAGCCGGTATCTCCAGATCCCTCCCTTTTCGGGGGAATACTCCATGGCCACCCCTTTCTCGTCAGAACCACTCCCCAACTGAGGAAGAGTGCCGACAAGCATCAGCCGCTGTCCATACCAGGTTTTATAGGCTATTTGAAACTCAATCAACATAACAACGGGTTTTGAATGGTTGAATTTAAGGAATTTTGGTGAGGCGGATAACCGTTCCCGTGATTTTATTCCCACCTCAAAATATTACATTTGCAGTAAACATCTTCAGGTGTTGCACCAAAGCCGGCCCAAAACGCAGATCGTGTCAAGGTGGAAGCCTGGTGCAGTAGCGTCCATTGGCAGACTGAGGGCTGCCAGCCGGTGGGGTAAAGGTGCACTCCCGGTAAAAAATAAAGGGAGAGGAAAAGAGATGAGATTGAAAGGGATGTTTGTTATTCTGTTGGCCACACTGGTGTGGGGTTGCAGGCCGGGGGGTCACCCCTCCGGGGAGAAGCCTGTGGTGCTGGTGAGTATTCTTCCGCAGAAGACCTTTGTGGAGAAGATCGGGGGAGATGATTTTACCGTTTCAGTGCTGATCCCGCATGGGGCCAATCCCTCCACCTATTCGCTTCTGCCGGCACAAATGGAGGAGATTTCGCGTGCCCTGATCTGGTTCAGAATGGGTTATGTAGGCTTTGAGCTCTCCTGGGCCGCCCGGATCACCGAGATCCAACCCCGGATGAAGGTGACCGACCTGTCGCAGGGAGTAGCGCTTATTTCCGGTTCTTCAGCCTCTGGGCCCGGGCAGCCGTCAGGCACCGACCCCCATACCTGGCTGTCGCCAGCCCAGGTTAAAATTATGGCTTCCCATATTCTGGAGGAGCTGGTGAAGATTCATCCTACAAAGAAAGAAGAGTACACTTCCCGTTACCACACCTTTCTGGAAGAGATCAGCCGTACCGACGCGGAGATCAGCAGGATGCTGGCCTCCTCACGGGGAAAGAAGATCATCTCCTACCATCCGTCACTGACCTATTTTGCCAGGGATTACGGTCTGGAGCAGCTTTCAGTGGAACAGGGCGGAAAGGAACCAACGCCGGCCCATTTGGCCTGGCTGGCAGAAACCGCAAAACGTGATGGGATCCGTTGCATCTACATCCAGAGTGAGTTTGACCGGGAACTGGCAGCGGTCGTTGCTTCCGAAATCGGGGGTAGCGTCATTCAGATTGTACCGCTGAATCCCGACTGGAGCAATAATCTGATCTCCATAGCCCGGCTAATCAGCGCAAACTGATGGAAAAACCGATTGTTCATATCAACCATGTGACCTTTGCCTGGGACCAGGAACCGGTATTGGAGGAGGTGGACCTGAAGATCTTTGATCGGGATTTCATCGGTATGATCGGTCCCAACGGAGGTGGCAAGTCAACGCTAATCAAAATCATCATGGGCATCATCACGCCCGATAAGGGAAAGATTTATTTCCGCGAGGATCTACCCCGTCTGAAGAGACCCATCGGATACCTCCCGCAGGTCAAAAACATAGACCGTCAGTTTCCCATCACCGTGGAGGATGTGGTCAGGTCGGGTGCACTGATGCGACAGATCCCCTTTACCACGGCGGCCCATGAAAAGGCAAGAGCCCTGGAGCTGCTGGAAGAGATGGGCATGGTTGCGTTCCACCGCAAAGCCATTGGTGAACTCTCGGGGGGTCAGATGCAAAGGGTCTTTCTGTGCAGAGCCCTGATCAGTGATCCACGGCTGCTCATCCTGGATGAACCAGATACCTTCGTCGACAACCGTTTTGAGGGGGAGCTGTTTGAAAAATTGCAGGAACTCAATCAAAAAATGGCCATTCTGCTGGTCTCCCACGACATGGGGACCATCACCAGTTCTGTACGTACCATCGCCTGTGTGAACCGCAGACTCCATTACCATGCCTCTCCCGATATCACCACGGATGACCTCAAAACGTACAACTGCCCCATTGAATTGATTACTCACGGAGAGATCCCGCATCGCGTACTTCCAAAACACCACCATCATGGATGAATTTCTGCGGCTCTTCACTTATAGCTTCTTCCAGAAAGCCCTCCTGGCTGCCCTGTTCACCAGTATTTCGGCAGGCATCACAGGCACTTACATCGTATCACGCAGAATTGTATTCATCGGCGGAGGGATCACCCATGCTTCCTTCGGAGGCATCGGCCTGGCTTTTCTCCTGGGATTCAATCCTCTGCTGGGGGCAGCACTCTTCGCCGTACTGACCGCCTACGGCATTCAGTTTTTCTCCGACCGGGTCCATATCAGAGAAGACTCCTCCATCGCCATATGGTGGTCATTGGGCATGGCCCTGGGCGTCATTTTTGTCTTTTTAACACCGGGGTATACTCCCAACCTGATGAGTTATCTTTTCGGGAACATCCTGACCGTGCGCACCAGTGAACTATGGGCCATGCTGCTGCTTCTGATCCTGTTGTGTGCCTTCTTCGCCCGTTGGTACCGCGAAATTCTCTATATCGCCTTCGATGAGGAGTTCGCCCGCGCCTCGGGGATCCCTGTACGTTTCTTCAACTACAGCCTGATGACCCTTATCGCCCTGGTCATGGTAATGAACATCAGGGCGGTGGGCATTATTCTCATCCTCTCCCTGATGACCGTTCCCCAGGCCACAGCCAACCTCTTCACCCGTGACTTCCGCAAAATGATGTTGCTCTCGGTGGTTTTTGCCTTTTGTGGGACCTTTACAGGACTGATCCTCTCCTACTTTCTGAATATCCCTTCAGGGGCCGCCATTATCTTCACCCTGATTCTGGTTTTTGCCTTATTCAAGCTGCTGAAACGGGAGAAATGGAGCCACGCCCGGCGGTGACCGCTACCTGCCCTGAAGCTCGTTGCGGAAGGAGCTGCGCACACACCGGAACCCGATGTAGGACTTGGTGGTGTCCTGGTATTCGTAACTCCGGGTGGAAGAACGGATAAAATACTCGGTATCTTTCCAGGAGCCGCCCCTGACCACTTTGCGTTTCATCACGGCAGGATCGTCGGGCCTGGCGTGATAATCCACCTCAGGATTCATGTCGTTGATCAGGTCATAACCTGCCTCAAAATAGGCGCTGCTGGTCCACTCGGCGACATTTCCGGCCATATCGTAAAGACCGAAGTCATTGGGATCATAGGAACCGGTGCGCATGGTGGTCACACCGGTGGGGCTGTCGGCCACGTAATTGCCGCGGAGGGGCTTGAAGTTGGCCACGAAACAACCCTGTTGATTGCGGGTATAGTAACTCCCCCAAGGAAATTTGGTACTCAGCCGGCCCCCCCTGGCCGCCAGTTCCCACTCCGATTCCGTGGGAAGGCGGTAGTCATGCGCCGGGGTGTCGTTCATCCGCGACCGGTAATTCTCGTTCAGGCGGGTCCGCCAGTTGCAGAACGCCCGGGCCTGGTCCCAGGAGACCCCGACCACCGGGTATTCATAAAACCCGGGATGCGAGAAATATTTGTAAGTCAAGGGTTCATTATAGGAATAGGAGAAATCGCGGACCCAGCACAGGGTATCGGGGTAGACCGGCACGGTCTCATGGATGATGAAGGAGCTGCGGTTCTCAATGGGGACCTCCTCCCCGCGGCTGTTGATGACCGTTCCCTCGTATCGCTGGGTGTCGTAGTTGAAGCTGTTGGCGCGGCGGGCGGCCTGCTTGAAATCGATCCAATAGTAATCATACACCAGCTTACGGGGGTCTATTTCCATCCTGCCACTGAAACGCTCCTCCTCGGGAATGAAGAGTTCGCCCAGGGTCATCTTCACATCGGGATCCTGCCAGTTAATCCGCGGTTTCCAGTTGATGACCGGTTGCGTCAGAGGATCCCCGGCCGAATTCTCCGTTCTGAGAAATTCGGGATCACTCTCCCCCAGCAGCTGCCGGGCAATGGAATCCCTGACCCATACGACGAACTGCTTGTATTCGTTGTTGGTAATTTCTGTGTCATCCATCCAGAAGGCATCGACCGATACGGTCAGATTGCGCTGGATATCGCCCATTTCATCATCACTGGGCCCCATGGTGAAGGCATCGCGCTGGATGTATACCATTCCGTAGGGTGTAGGCTCAAACCACATGCCCCGGTTCCGTATCTCCTCGGCATTGTAAATGTCAGACCTCTTGCAGGCCGGCACCAGCAAAGCAGCAAACAGCAGAAACCGAAGGACATTCTTCATCGCAGCAATCTTTCTCTCCCTATTTTAACGTTGACGGTCTGCAAAAAGTATCTTTTCAAAAAAAGGCCTTATGAGCTCCCCCATAAGGCCTTCTGACCCGTGATGGAGCATCAGTACTCCCAAAGGTCCTGTTCATAATTGAAGATCTTGTCTTCGATCATTTTCGATTCGAGCATGGCATCCTTCCCGCTCAGGTACTGGCTGATGGTCCGGTTGTTGTACACATTCGATTCCTGAACGATATAGCTGTTGAAATAGCGTTTGATGAAGAGATCATCAAAGGTCATTTTGCGGGCATCGTTATAGGGGTTAAAGACCATGTTGGCAGCGAGGAGTTCGCGGGCTTCAGGATAGTAGACCCAGAAAACCTTGCGGCGCTGCAGGGGACTCCCCTCCACGTCGCTGCGATAGAATTCCTGGATAGGACAAATACCCACGATGCGCACCTGCAGCCGGCTGTTTTGCTTATCGAAATACCACTCTTCCTTGATCATGAACTGTTTGATCTCTTCCAGGCGGATCTCCCCTTCTATGGTACGGGTTTCCATTTCGCCGGTATCGAAATTCTGCACTTCACGGGTGACGGTTTGGGCGCCAAAGGCGGCCTTGACCTCAGCCATGGTCATCGGGGTTTTGAAATCATCATCGTTACGGGCATCATAGGCCGTGATCTGCCCGCTTTCGATCCCTTTGAGCAGCAGCGACGACAAGTTGGTCAACCCCTCGGCCGGCTTGGTGGGAAAATAAAGCGGCTGGTTGATTTTCTCCCTCACATCGATGATGCGCCAGATCATCTGCGACCATAAAACGTCGGCTTCCCGCACCATCGGAATGGGCATCGGCTTTTTCTGGTAGACATCCTGCCGCTTGAAGGCGCCGTTGATAATCTGAGCGCCCGCCTTCCCTGAAGGCAGCAACCCCAGAACGACAATTGACACAATGAATGCTGAAACTAACCTCTTCATTTTTATCGGATTTTAAAACTGATGGGGTCGAGCGTACGGTCGGTACCGTCGTCACCCCTGGCTCTGATATTATCAAAATAGACGATGCTTCCCACCGCCAGGTTGCGGAACTGCGCCTTCTGGTCGGCCGTGAACCGGTTGCCCGTTGATTTCCAGGTATTGACATAGCCGCCGGAACCCGTCAGGGAGACATCAAACTGGGTCACTGAAAAGCGGAGGTCGAAGTCAAAATCCTCGAGTACGGCCATCATGCCGTCCTCCAGCATCAGATCTTCCTTTTTGATGTTTCCGCCCGAAAGGTTGGCAATCTTGGCCACCGGATCGGGCACTTTCTTGACCCGGAAGTTCATGGTCCCCATCAATCGTTCACCGCCTGCGAGGCGGGCAAAGACCGACACCGTGGTCTTGCGCCCCTGTTCGTCGAGCTCGGAAGGAAAAACCATCAGCTGACCGTTGGTGGGCGTGATCCGGCCATTGGTCATCTCTACCCTGAGATTTTCCTTTGCTATACCGGGCACTGATATGTCGACGGGATTGGCAATCCCCCGGTAGAAGACATTCATCTTGGTGGGAGAGATGGTCACCGCCGGGCGCGTGACCTGGTATTCCTTCTCAAAGGGATAACTGCGCACCAGCCCTTCAGGGGTTTTATACTTCAGGACCCCGCTCCATTTGAAGGTTCCAGGCTCCGTGGGCCGCAGGTTATAGACCGCCTTGCCATCGACAATGGGCAGGACACGGCCGTTCACGATGATCTCGGGATCCACGGTGGTATCAATGGCCGCCAGGAAAATCTCGGCATTGTACTCCTCCCCCTGAAGAATGATCGTTGAGTTGGCTATCACCTGGGCATCCAGCTTGTTGAACTTGTAGCTGGCAGCGTCGATCTTGGAGTAGAGGTAATTGAGCAGGTTGGCCTCTGAATTCTTGGCATCGATCTGGATCTTCGAAAGCAGCGTAAGTATCGAGGCCAGCGGTTTGTTCTCAAAATAGAGCGATTCCCAGGTGGCCTTCCCGCTCGTGAGGCTGAAACGCGGATCACGGGTTTCCAACTCCTGAGAGATCACCGATTTCAGCTCATCATCCCCATCTTCAATGACCCCGGTCATAAACTCCTTGTAGCTGTTGATCTTTGATTTGAGTTCCGCGGCTTTCTTCTGGGCGATCATGATTTCGGCAGGAGAGTTGAGATCGTCCTCCCTTTTGACCACCAGGGTATCGCCGCTTCTGGTTTTTAAGGTGATATACTCTCCCCGGTCAGGATTATCGGCATCTGTTTTTTTAGCGCCTGACTTATAAGCCAGCTCCTCTTTGAGGCGCCAGATGTAATTGACGAGGCTGTCGGTCTGGCCCCTGACCTGATCGGCTTTGGCTTTCCAGTCGGAGACCTTGGCAGGATTCTCGGCATAAGCCTGCTCAAACGCCAGGTAGACCTGCCGGTTCTTGGAATCCACAGCACCGAAGGTTTGGGTAAGGCTGCCGTCAATGACCCTGAAGGCCTCCAGGGTTTCGGCGGCGACATTGAGCGCAAGCATTGCCGTCAAAACCAGGTACATCATGTTGATCATCCGTTGCCTGGGCGTTTCCGGACAGTTTTTTATAGCCATGGCCTGATAGGTTGGTTACTTTTTATAATTCATGGCGCCCAGCATATTTCCGTAGATCTGGTTCAGCGCTTCCAGATGCTGGTTCAGCTTAGCTGCATTCTCACGGTATTTCTGCAACTCCTCTACCGATGAGGAGAGTGCGTCGTTGATTTTCATCATGTCGGCATTGAACTTCTGATTGGCTCTGGCTTGCTCTTCCGATCCCTTCAACTGGCTCTCTACCGTATTGTTAAGCGCCGACAGATTCTTGTTGAGGCGGGAGAGGTTCTCGGCATACGATCCCGAGGAATCCCCGAAATGCTGCATGTTCTGCTCGATCTTCTCCGATGCCGCCTTGTAAGTTTTGGCCAGCAGGTTACCCGATTCACTGATCCGGCTGGTAAACTCCTCACCCGACTTATTCAGCCGTTCGATGATGGCCTGCCCTGAACTGCTCATCTGACGCGTGGTGTTCTGATAAGTGTCGACCAGCTGGGTAATGGAATTATGAATGGAGGTATTGGCCTTGTTGTTGATTTCGGAGAGCGAACTCATTGCATCACTGGCCGAGCTGAGGTTTTTCACGTACATCTCGGTAGCCAGGGTAGCCGAGGAGATGTCACTGATGCCCCGGGCCGTATTGCTCAGCTCGTTGAGGCTGTAGCCTACCTTGTCCAACAAGGCCGGCGTGATATCGGTACCCTTGAGGAGCGATTCCAGGCTCTGACCGGGTTTTTCAGGCTCTGCAAATTCGGAAAGGTCAGAATCTTCCCGCAACTGAGGATATACGCGCGACCATTCCGGTGTTTCCAGCGGGGGCTCAAAAGCGGAAACAAAGAAAATCACCGCTTCCGTGATCAGACCTATACCCAGAAACATACCGGAATAAGGCCAGTGCTGCAGTTTGAACAAGGCACCAATCAAAACGATAGATGCCCCCCAACTGTAGATGAACCCCATAAAGGTTCTGGCACGTTTTGTTTTTAAGAGTTCGCCGATATTCATGGTTATGTAGATAAAGTTGGTTTAAAACTCGCTCCCGAATGTAGACCTCACGCAGCGGAAACCAATGAACGACTTGGTGGTGTCCTGGTATTCATAGCTCCGGGTGGCTACCTGGTTGTATAAGGCAATATCCTTGTAGGAGCCTCCCCTGACCACCTTGCGTTTCATCACCGGCGGGTCGTCGGGCAGGGCATTGTACTCATAGTTGGGGTTGAAGTCGTTGATCAGCATGTACCCCGACTCGTCGTAAGCGGTGATGGTCCATTCGGCCACATTCCCCGACATATCATAAAGTCCGAAGTCATTGGGATCATAACTTCCCACGCGCATGGTAGCCAGGCCACCGTCTTCCACATAATTTCCGCGCAGAGGCTTGAAATTGGAGAGGAAGACCCCTTCCTGGTCACGGATATAATAGCTTCCCCAGGGGTACATCGAGAATTTCTTACCCCCGCGGGCGGCATACTCCCACTCTGTCTCGGTGGGCAGGCGGTATTCCATCATCTCGGGCTGCGAACGGGTGGCCAGATATTCGCTCTGAATCCGGGTCCGCCAGTTGCAGAATGCCCGGGCTTGTTTCCAGGTTACCCCCACCACCGGATATTCGTCAAACCCGGGATGCCAGAAATAACGTGTCGACCAGGGCTCATTGTAGGAATAGGTGAAATCCCTGATCCAGCAAAGGGTGTCGGGGTATACATTGATCCGGTCCTTGAAAATAAAGGCCGAGCGGTTTTCAATGGGCACTTCGTTTCCCTCAGGATCAAAGACGCTCCCTTCATAGCGCTGGGTTTGGAAGTTATAGCTGTTTTGCCTGCGTGCAGCCTGTTTGTAGTCGATCCACCAGTATTCATAGAAGAGCTTGCGGGGGTCAATTTCCCTGCGCCCCAGGAAGCGTTCATTGTCGGAGACAAACATATCCTGGAGGGCCATGAGGTAATCGGGTTCATCCCAGCGGATCCGCTCCTTCCAGTTGATTTTGGGGGGGTCGATGGCATTTCCGTTGCGATCTTCGGAAATCAGGAATTCGGGATATTGCTGGCCCAGGGTCTGCCGTGCAATGGAATCGCGGACCCAGGTGATGAACTGGCGGTATTCGGAATTGGTGATTTCGGTGTCATCCATCCAGAAGGCATCGATGGAAACGGTACGTGTCGGTTGGGATGCGGAGGCGGGGTCCTCGTCGTTGGGGCCGATGTTAAGGGTTCCCCGGCGAACGAACACCATGCCCGTGGGCGCCGACTCTTTCCACTTCTTATCACGTGCTGCACCCACCAGCTCACCGTTGCCGTAACCACTGCCATACCCGGGCCCGCTGCACATCGAGCCCGAAAGCAGAATCCCGGTAAGGAGCACCATCGAAACAAAAAAGACTTTTTTCATAGTTCAGTACACTATCGTTTTCTTACAAAAACCTCACACTCTTATACTTCCGGTTACGGTTCTTCTCCACGTCGAGAGAATAGCTCAGGAACAGTTCGTGGGAGCCATAACCATAACGCCCCAGGGCAGAAGTGACCAGATCAAAGGAATACCCCAGACGGAGGCCGTTGAAGAGTTCCGCACCAAAGAGGAGGGAGACGGCATCCTGGAGGCGGTAAGAAAGGCCGGCCCAGAGCCTGTCGTCATACACCACGTTGGTATTCAGATCTATCTGCCACCCTGCCAGATCGCTTTTCAGCAAAAAAGAAGGGCGCAACTCAAATAACGGATCGGTCAGCTTCATATTGTATCCGCCCATTAAATAATAATGCCGGGCTAAATAGGTGCTGGCCAGATCGGAAAACCTTATGGCCGGTTCATTCAGGTGGGTCACCGAAATCCCCGTGTAGTAATTGGTTCCCTTCAGGTAAAGCCCCAACCCGGCATCGAGGGCGACCTGACTCACCTCCCCTTCAGGAATGGCCGGGTCAGATCCCGGCGGGGTGTAAATCCCCAGATCATCATCGGGAATTTCCCATTCTCCGTTAAGACTTTTATTAAACATTCCAAGGGAGATTCCTACCCCCAATTCACCCATGGAGAGCGTCCTTCTCCAGGCATAGCTGACATTCACGAGAACGTTTTTTTCGGGCCCCAGCTGGTCACTGATGATATTCATACCGATCCCCGAGGGTCTCCCGAAGAGCTGGACCATACCTTCGACACTGAAGACCAAAGTCTTGGGAGCATTCTCAAAGCCTGTCCACTGGTACCGGTTCAGTATGGTTCCGCTGATCGCATCATTGCTGCCTGCAAAACCCGGATTCACCCCTAATTTATAGAACATATTATTGGTAAACTGCGGATCTTGCTGCCCAAGTGCCGATAAATATATCGTAAATATAAAAAATAAAAAAGAAATTATCTTTTTCATACCCATTTCCCCATCAAACTTCCGGGAGGTGGCTGCCGGAAGGAACGGTTGCTTCCTGCAAAATCAGCTTTGCGTCCTATCGTTTTGCAAAGAACGAATTTAATTTTCTATTATTTTGATAAACGCTTAGTTTTCGGGCAAATTTCCACCATATTTCCGGTAATTCCTGTCTGACAGCGCTGGAATAGTCATTTTCCTGACAAGGGATAATCCAACTGCCTGTTTCTCCGTGAAACACCTCAAGCCACCAGCGGTTGGTGGGAGGATGGTGGTAAAAGACCACCGGTTCGCCATGGATTTCCATCTCCACGTAATACCGGACAAAGGGGGAGGTCTCTTTGCGGGGGTCCTCCCGGCGGCATTGGGTTCTGGCCTCCAGAAAGTACCAGAGGATCTGGGCGGCCAGGGATTGCCCCACCTCCGAGGGATCATGGTCAGGATCACTCCCTGAGAGCGCGAAGACTTCCATGGTGGGGCTAAGCCCGGCATAACGGCTCAGCCGGCAGGCCTCCTCACTGTACAGACCATTGGGGGAAATACCGGCAGAATGCCCCACCTCGCTCCCTTTGATGGCCCCCATATCGAAACTCAGGAAAGTGGTGTGCCGCAGCAGGGGCTCAGCCTGTTGGATATCATCGCGCAGTTGACCCAGAGAAAGCAGATCGAAAGTCTGCTCATACAGAAAGTCGGTCACTGCCGGTGGTACCAGTGGTGCCTGGGTTCCTATCATCTGCAGATGAAACAACCTGGGGTTCTCGTTCACCACCTTGGTCAGGAAGTTGGTCGCACCGGTCACCTCCCGGCCGCTTTTGAGATCCACCCTCGCATCGATCACTGACAGTACAAAATCATCCCGCTCCGTGAAGGCCCGGCAGATACCAATGCTCCATTCCTGGCTGCCCCCCATGATCACCAGGGTAATGCCCTCGCCGGTGAGGTAGTCGGTCACATCGCGCAGCGCGAAATAAAGATCCCGGGGCCCTTTCCCTGGCCGGAGATCTCCCAGGTCCACCACCCCCGTTGATTCACCAAAGTGGCTCAGTCCGTAGAGCTTACGGCGCATGGCCTCTGGAGCCTTGGCCCACCCCGCTGGATTCCCCGTACCGGCATGAGGAACCCCTACCAGAGCGACCCTGACCGCCCCCTTTCCGGAAGCCGCCCCCTTCAGGGTATCCCTTTCAATGTAATATCCCAGCGTATGCCGGCTGAATTTACTTTCACCCCTGAACCTGCCGAAATCGACCGGATCGAAATAGTGGTTTAATTCCATGCGCTCTTCCTGTTTTTCTGCCGGATCTCCCTATTTCTGTCTCTTGCTCTTTTTAGGCTTTTTCCCGGCATTCTCCGTCACCAGCTTCATACAGGCTTCGTAGGTGAGTTCCTCGGCTTTAGTGCCTCCGGGAATCCTGCAGTTTTCTTTTTTGTAGCTGATATAAGGGCCCCACCTGCCGTTCATGATTCTCAAATCACTGTCCTCCGGGAAACTTCTGATCACGGCGTTCTTCTCTTTTTCCCTTTTGGCATCAATAAGTTCAATGGCCCTGTCGAGGTTGACACTGTAAGGATCGTCACTCTTACCCAGAGAGATAAACTGGTTGTTGTGACGGATGTAAGGACCGAAGCGCCCCACGCCGACGGTCACCAATTTATCTTCGAAGGAGCCCAGTTCACGGGGCAGCCTGAACAATTCGAGGGCCTCATCCAGGGTGAGGGTCTCCAGATGCTGACCGGCACGCAGGCTGGCAAACCGGGGCTTCGCCTCTTCATCGTCGGGGGAGGATTCACCCAATTGGGCGATGGGACCAAAACGACCAATCTTGACCGAGACCTGCCTGCCAGTGGCCGGATCCACCCCCAACAGACGCTCGCCACGGCTCTTTTCGCTGGTTTGGAGCACCGATGTAATCAGGGCATGAAAAGGTTTGTAAAACTGGTCTATCACCTGATGCCAGACCAGCTTGCCTTCGGCAATCTCGTCGAGGTCCTCCTCCACCCGTGCCGTGAAGTTATAATCCATGATCTGCCCGAAATGATCGGAGAGGAAATCAGTGACCACCATTCCTATGTCGGTGGGGAAGAGTTTGCTCTTTTCGGCTCCTGCCATTTCCGTTCTGGTCAGGCGGGAGATCCGGTCAGCCGACAGTTCCAGCAGGACAAAGGGGCGTTCCTTGCCGGGCCGGTCCTCTTTGACCACGTAATCGCGTTTCTGGATGGTAGTAATGGTGGGGGCATAAGTGGAAGGCCTGCCGATGCCCAGTTCTTCGAGCCGTTTCACCAGTGAAGCCTCCGTATAGCGGGGTGGCCGTTGGGCATACCGCTCGGTCGCCTGCACCTGCACGGCCTCCAGGGACGCCCCGGCCATTACCGGGGGAAGCAGCAACTGACCTCCCTGCCCGTTGGTCTCCTCGTCGGTCGACTCCATGTAAACCTTCAGAAAACCATCAAATACAATCACTTCACCCGTAGCCACGAATCTCTCGGCAGCCGTTGACATCCCAATGGTGATCACGGTCTTCTCCAGTTCGGCATCGGCCATCTGGGAGGCCAGGGTCCGCTTCCAGATCAGATCATACAACCGCTTCTCCTGTTGGGTACCGGTGATGGTTTCATGATCGATATAAGTGGGGCGGATGGCCTCGTGTGCCTCCTGGGCCCCCTTTGTTTTAGTCTTATACTGCCTGGTTTTCAAATAATTCTCCCCATGGAGTTCCCTGATTTTCCCGGCGGTGGTATTCAGTGCCAGGGAAGAGAGGTTCACCGAGTCGGTTCGCATATAGGTGATTTTTCCCGACTCATAGAGTTTCTGAGCCACCGACATGGTCAGGGCAACCGGAAATCCCAGTTTCCGGCTGGCCTCCTGTTGCAGGGTAGAGGTGGTAAAAGGGGGTGCCGGGGAACGGCGGGCAGGTTTTCGGGAGATATCCGTCACGGTGAAGGAGGCTTTGCGGCAACGCTCCAGGAAAGCCTGAGCCTCCTCTTCGGTATCGAAACGGCGCGAGAGTTCAGCCTTGAATTCCGCCGTACTGCCATCGGCCATGATCCCCCTGAAAAGGGCCGTCACCCGGAAAGAAGAGGTGGCCTCAAAGGCCATGATCTCCCGTTCCCGCTCTACAATCAGACGCACCGCCACCGACTGGACCCTCCCGGCCGAAAGCGACGGTTTTACCTTCTTCCACAGTACCGGGGATATCTCAAACCCCACGATCCGGTCGAGCACCCTGCGGGCCTGTTGGGCATTCACCAGATGAAGGTCAATGGCCCGCGGATGGTCTATGGCATGTTGAATGGCATCCCGGGTAATCTCGTGGAACACAATTCTCTTGGTATGCTCAGGATTCAGTTTCAGTTCATCGAGAAGATGCCAGGCTATGGCTTCCCCTTCACGGTCCTCATCAGAAGCCAGCCAGACCATCCCGGCATTCTTCGCCAGCTTGCGGAGTTCTGCAACCACTTTCTTCTTGTCTTCTGAAACCACGTACCTGGGAAGATAGTTGTTGCTGATATCAATCCCCGAATCCTTTTTCTCCAGATCCCGGATGTGCCCCATGCTTGAAGTGACCATAAATCCATCACCCAGGAACTTCCCGATCGTCTTGGCTTTGGCCGGCGACTCCACTATTACTAGATTCTCCTCCATTTATATCCTGTTTTTCCTTTTCGAAAATTTGTGCAAAGTAAATAAAAATGAATCGGCCCACTCAAAATTTAAACTTCAAAATAATACCGGTATATTTGTGGTCCAAAAAATAAGAAGTTCATCCATGTCAGAAGAAAGTTCCCGGTACAGGAAATATATCCGTTATTTCTGGGGGGCCTTTACGGCAGTGGCCGTCATTGTCATCCTCCTTTTCATTCTGATTGCCAAAGGGATGCTGGGGTTCATGCCCACCTTTGAGGATCTGGAGAAGACCGAGACCATCCTGGCCTCGGAAGTGATCTCCGCCGATGAGAAAGTCCTGGGGACCTTTTTTACCGAGAACCGCACCTTCGTTGCCTATGAGAACCTACCCCCCCATCTGGTCGACGCCCTGATTGCCACGGAAGATGTCCGTTTTTACCGCCACCCGGGGATTGACTTCCGGGGACTGATGAGGGTTCTGAAGGGTATTATGACGGGCAATACCAGCTCCGGAGGGGGAAGTACCATCTCCCAGCAGCTGGCCAAGATGCTCTTTCCCCGGGAACAGGTCAACGGCCCGGTACAATTGGCTTTGCGCAAATTCAGGGAATGGATCATCGCCGTAAAACTCGAAAGGAGTTATACCAAGGAGGAAATCCTAACCATGTACCTGAACAAGTATGACTTCCTGAACCTGGCGGTTGGCATCAAATCGGCCGCCAATGTCTATTTCAACTGCGAACCCGATTCACTGCAGCTCCATCAGGCGGCCATGCTGGTGGGAATGGCCAAAAACAGCTCCCTCTACAATCCGCTGCGCCGACCTGACATGACCCTCCAGCGCAGAAATGTAGTCCTCTCCCAGATGCGGAAATATGGTTATATCACCCGTGAGGTCTATGATTCGGTCAAGGTTTTACCTCTGGGGCTCGATTTTAACCGGGTCGACTTCAAACGGGGACTGGCCCCCTACTTCAGGGAATACCTGCGGCTGACCCTCAACGCCCAAAAACCGGAGAGAAAGGATTATGCCAGCTTCCAGATCCAGAAATTCAGGGAAGATTCCACAGAATGGGAAACCAATCCCCTATTCGGGTGGTGTCATAAAAATAAAAAAAGGGATGGTTCTGAATGGGACCTCTACCGCGACGGGCTGAGGATATACACGACCATCGATTCCAGGATGCAGCAATATGCCGAGGAGGCCCTCAACTACCACCTGAGTACCAATGTCCAGCCCCTCTTCGATGCCCGGATAAAAACCCTCCGGAATCCCCCCTTCAGCAATGACATGACGGCCGAGGAGAGCGATGAACTCCTTTACCGGTTCGTCAGACAATCGGAACGCTACCGGGTTCTTTCCGGAGAGGGCAAGAAAGAGAAGGAGATCCGTGAGATCTTTAACAAACCCATTGAAATGTCGCTCTTTTCATGGAAGGGAGAGATCGATACCATCATGTCGCCTATAGATTCGATCAAATGGTACCTCCGTTATTTCAGGTCGTCGATGATGGCCATGGAGAATGGCACCGGCAAGGTAAAGGCGTATGTGGGGGGCCCCAACTATGAACATTTCATGTATGATATGGTCAAGGGGGGAAAACGGCAGGTAGGCTCAACGGTTAAACCCTTCCTGTATACCCTGGCCATGCAGAACGGTCTCACCCCCTGTACCAGGGTGCCTTACGTACGGCAGCAGTTTGTATTGCCCGACGGCCGGGTGTGGGAACCGCGTGACGCCACCCAAGATACCGAAAACTATGGGAAGATGGTCACCCTGAAATGGGGGCTGGCTAACTCACGCAATATGATATCAGCCTGGGTCATGAAGCAGTTCAATCCCAACGCCATGGCTGAAGTGATGCGCAAACTGGGGATTTACAGCCCCATTGATCCGGTATTTTCGATGTTCCTGGGGACTTCCGACATTACCCTGTATGAGATGGTCGGGGCATTCGGCACCTATGTCAACAAAGGGGTTTTTATCAGGCCCTATTTTGTCACCCATATAGAAGACCGCCACGGTACCCGGATCGCCTCCTTCATGCCACAGCGGTATGAAGCCATCGACGAAAATACGGCTTATCTGATGGTCAACCTGCTGCAAGGCGTTATCAATGAAGGCACGGGAACCCGTCTGCGTAACCGCGACGGGTATGGCAAGTTCACCATGCCCATCGCCGGTAAAACGGGAACCACCCAGAACCATTCCGATGGCTGGTTTATAGGAATGACCCCCAAACTGACGGCCGGCGTGTGGACCGGCGCCGACCTGCGCAGCATCCACTTCTCCGACATCAGCGCCGGACAAGGCGCCAGTATGGCCCTGCCTATCTGGGGCTACTTCATGAAAAAAGTGCTCGCCGACCCCACCCTGGGCTATACCGAAAACGACAACTTCGAACGGCCCCCCGGATTTAATATCGACCTCGGCTGCACCGGCAGCGACCCGGTCAGACAGGGTGAAATCCTGGAATTCGAGGACTTCCTGTAACCGCCCTGCCTGCGCTGGAACCCCGCCGTGGTGCCCTATAAAATGATCAGCAACAGGGCTATCAACAGCAAAAGCATGAGCAGAATAAACTGATTCCTCACAAACAACCCCAGCAGAATCAGGATCTCCACCTCCTCACAACAGGTGGTGAAAAGCTCTATATCGCCCTTCTCCCGGGTAATAAACTCATTGGAAGTAAACACAATGATCTCGGTGCCATTGAACTTCCAGGCCCACCGCGATTGCCAGAAATTCTTGATTTCCAGCTCAAACTGCTTCCCGTTGATGACCACTTCGCTCCTGGGATTGAAGAGGCTGACCGAGACCTCCGACAAAAGAGAATCCATCCGGGCATCCCTGATTTCTATTTTGGAATTGACGAAATCCCTTTTCAGGGTGAAATTCCGGCCATTAAAATCGGCAGAAGCCTTGCTACTGAACATATTATGCCACCGTATGGCCCCCACCCTTTCACTTCCCTGATGGATCTCCAGCTTCGATCCGAAGATTTCCTTGATCCAGAATAGTTTCTCCATCGGAATCCCTTTTGGTAATTTTCTATAAAAATAACACTTTGAGACCGATTATTACCACGGCAGGGCAATTTTTACGGGCCAGGGGAAGGGAAGGGAGGCCGGAGGTTCTGCCCGGCAGGGGAGTGTCAGAGCGATGGAGCTTCCTGCCAGGGAGAGAGGAGGCTGCCCCAGGGGGCCGGGTCAGGGATTCTTCATCAGCTCCCTGGTGGAGAGGAGGCCGCAGGCAGCATAGATATCCTGACCGCGGGAGGCTCTTATAGTGGTCAGGATTCCCTTGTTGTTGAGGCTCTCCTTGAAGAGGGCGATGGTCTCCTCGTCGCTCCCGGGAAGGGGGGTGCCCGGAACCGGGTGGTAGCGGATCAGGTTGATGCGGCAACTGATGCCGTTCAACAACCGGCTGAGCTCCCTGACATGCCGCGGCGTGTCGTTGACCCCCTTGAAGAGGATGTACTCAAAAGAGACCCGCCGCTGATGGCTGAAATCCCACTTCCTGATCTCTTCCACCACTTCCCTGATGGGATAAGCCACCTGCACCGGCATCAGCCGCCTCCGTTCCTCATCAAAAGGAGTGTGCAGACTCACCGCCAGATGCGCTTCACTTCTTTGCAGGAAGGTTCTCATGGCTGGAATAATCCCGATGGTCGAAACCGTGATTCTTCTGGGACTCATGGCATACCCCCATGGAGCAGTGAGTATTTCCAGGCTCCTGAGCACCTCCTCCAGGTTGTCGAAGGGTTCTCCCATTCCCATATAAACGATGTTCGAGACCTGGCCCGCTTCTTCGATACTGCGGATCTGGTTGACGATCTCGCCGGCGGTGAGCTGCCCCTGGAATCCCTGCTTGCCGGTCATGCAAAACAGACACCCCATCTTGCACCCCACCTGACTGCTGACACACACCGTGACACGGTCCCCCTCCGGAATCATGGCCGTCTCTATGAATTTCCCGGAAGCCGTTGCGAACAGATATTTTCTGGTGCCATCGACACTGGTTTGCACCCTGGAAGGTGGGAATACTCCGGTTTCAAACCGCTCTGCCAGGGCAGCCCGGACTTTCACCGGGAGATTGGTCATCTGCTCTATGGAATTCACACCTTTGGCATATAGCCAGTCGGCCATCTGGCTGGCAGTATAGGCCGGCCAACCGGCCGCAGTCACGATCTCCCGCAACTCGGAAAGGGTCTTCCCGAATAACAACTCCTTCATATCTTTAAAAATAGATTTCCGATACGATTGCTTCCCATGGGACTCCCCCGGCGATCAGGAGGTCTCTGGCCTCCACCACCATCAAAGGATTGCCGCAGAGATAATAACGTGTGTCAGCCGGGAATTGTTCCTGTTTCTCAAGCCAGGCCGTCACCCGGCCCTGGAAGATATGCTCCCCCTGGCCGCGCGTGGCACACCTGACATACCGGGCCCCCATCTCCCGCTCGAACGCTTCACCAAAATAAAACTGACCGGGATAACGCACTCCATGTACCAGCGTTTTATTGCCACCGAGCCCCGAGCGGAACATACTGTAAAACGGGGCAATACCCGTACCACTGGCGATCCACCATGCGGGAGCCTCATCCCCCAGAAAAGTGCCATAGGGCGCCGAAACCAGCAGGGCATCGCCCGGGCGCAGGGCCGCCATCCGGGGCGTTAATGACCCCTCTTCCTTGACATTGAATAGAACGGCCATCTCCTCCTCCCCATTCCCGCTGCATAGACTGTATATCCGGGGCGCCTCCCCCTCTTCCAGCGCAATTTTTACCACCTGCCCGGGCAGAAAATTATCCTCCCTCCGCCAGGTCAGCAAATGAACCCTGGGATAAACCTCCAGGTTGCGCGCTACCCTGACCATCTTCATCCCTGCCCCTTCTTTACTCCGTTCTCCCATCTCTCTCCCATTTATGACCTTTCAAAAATAACGATTTCCTGCCGCAAAAAGGCCTTTACCTCCATCAACCTGTTGCCGGCAGCAAGAAACTCCCTTATAACCTGATCCTGGCAAAAAGGTTCAATTACTTCTTTATATTTTTAATAAGTTACTTGCAATGTTGAGAAAATTTACTGAAATTTGAGGCAACAGAACGGCGATGGAATTACTTCTGAAAAATAAAAAGCTGATGCAGGGTGTTGAGCTCAAGAAAGCAGGTCAACAAAAGGAAATCATCAGATCCCTTTATTTTCATGGACCCCAGTCGAATGCGGAACTTTCGAGGGAGCTGGGACTGAGCACACCCAAGGTGAACAGTTTGTTGCAGGAGATGATTTTCCGGTGTACGGTTCAGGAGTTGGGGCATGGGGATTCGAGCGGAGGCCGCCGCCCGGTGATGTACGGGCTGGCCCCGGAAGCATTTTACGTGGTGGGAATCACCATTAATGTCAATTTCTCGGTGATTGCCATCTTCAACGCACAGAACGAAGAGATCAGCGGGCCCCACACCATCCAGGTCAGGATGGAGCGTGACATTACCCTTTTTGAGCGGATCGATGCCAGTTTACGGGAGATTCTCAGCACCAACGGCATCGACAGAAAAAAAGTGATCGCCGTGGGCATTGAATTGCCCGGGCTGGTGGACCAGGAGAAGCATATCAATAAGACCTATTTCCCGAATGTACCCAACCTGGATCTGAAAATCGGTGAGATTTTCGGATTTCCGGTCTATTTTGACAACGATGCGCGCATGCGCACTTTTGCAGAACAGCACTTCGGGTTGGCACGGGGGAGGCAACATGTTCTGATGGTCCATATTGACTGGGGGATTGGGCTGGGGCTGATTGTTAATGGCCAGCTTTATGGCGGGAAGTCGGGTTTTTCGGGTGAATTCGGCCATATTCCCATGGCAGAAAACGGCATCCTGTGTCATTGTGGCAAGATCGGCTGCCTGGAAACCATCGCCTCGGCACCGGCCATCGCCCGGCAAGCCCGCGAAGGAGTGGAAAATGGCACCTCCTCGCTGATGACCACCCTGGTGGAGGGAGACATCAATAAAATCACCACTACCACCGTCATCGAAGCAGCCCGCATGGGCGATCACTTTTCCATATCCCTGCTAACGCAGGCTGGTTTCTGGCTGGGAAAAGGAATCGCTCAGCTCATGCAGGTCTTCAACCCTGAACTCATTATCATCGGAGGGAAGGTCGCCGAAGCGAGTCCCTTTATGCTGGCCCCCATTCAGCAGGCGATCCTTACCTATACCAACAACGATATCAGCAATGATACGGAGATCCTCTTCTCTCTTCTGGGAGTGAAAGCCGGTACCATCGGTGCTGCCGCCTTCGCCGTGGAAAAACTCGCCCATACTTGAAATAAGCCATCATTAACAATAAGCATATGAGAAATCTTACTCGTGTTGAAGAAGCCTTTTATTTGGAATCAGGCTCTCAGGAGATGACTACACCAGCCACCTACCTCATCGTCGATAACTTCCCGAAACTCGGATTGCTTTCAGCCCTCAGTTTCCTGGAATGGGCCGGTGAAAATCCCAACGGGGTCATTTCACTGCCCACCAGTAAAACAGCCCAGCACTTCCTCAGAAATACCAGGCTGCTCCTGGAGAAATGGGAGGACCGCGAAGGGAAAGAGATCAGGAACAGATATGGCCTGGGGAATGCGGCCCGCCCCGACCTGCGGGGCCTCAGGTTCGTCCAGGCCGGGGAGTTTTACCCCATCAACTCTTCCCAACATAACAGTCTCTGGAATTATGCCTTTAACTATTACATCAGGGATTTCGGCTTCGACCCCCACAAGGCCCTGCTGATCAACTCCGATGAGATCGCACTGGCCGAAGGCAAGAGCTATTTGGAAGTCTTCCCCGACCTGAAGATCGACCTGACCCTCCGCTTCCGCGAAGCCCGGAACCATCTCGAAAAGCTGCAGCAACAATCGATATTCATGATCGATGACTGGTGCCGCGATTATGAGGCCAGGATCAGGGATATGGGAGGGATCGGTTTCTTCCTGGGATCCATTGGCCCCGATGGCCATATTGCATTTAACACCAGAGGATCGAGCCATTTTTCGGCCACCCGCCTGACGGAGACCAACTTCGAAACGCAGGCCGTTACCGCCGGGGATCTCGGTGGAATTGAAGTTTCGCGCAACAGGCTGGTTATCACGATCGGATTGGGGACCCTTACCTTTAACCCGAAGGCTAAAACCATCATTTATGCCGCAGGAGAGGCCATCGCCGACGTCATCCGTGATTCGGTGGAAAACCAACCCACCATTACCTACCCGGCCACAGCCCTTCATCAACTCGGGAATGGCCGCTTTTACCTGACCCGCGGGGCCGGTGTGAAACTGCAGGACAGCATCAGGGCTTACTATTTCGGATCCCCCTGGAACCATCAGAAAACTGAACGGGCGGTCATTGACCTGTGCAAAAAAGTAAACAAATTCGGTCCCAAGCTGACTCTCGACGATCTTCGGGGCGATGAGTTCTGCAGCAGGATTCCCGGGCTGAATGAAAACACGGTACAGACGGTCATTGACTCGATTCTGGCGAAGATGAGGAAAGGGATCAAAAAGGAGGCCAACCAGGTCTATTATCATACCGGGCCTCACCATGACGACATCATGCTGGGAATCATGCCCATGACCAACCGGCAAAGCCGTGAAGCCACCAACGAGATGCACTTCTCAGTGATGACTTCGGGCTTCACGGCCGTCACCAACCGCTTCATGCTCGATCTGCTCCACGATACCCTTGACCTGATCGGCAAAGAAAAAATTGAAATGATCCACTATCCCGATTTCTTTGAAAAAGGATTTCAATACAAATGGGACAAGGATGTATACCATTACCTCGACAACATTGCCGCCATGGATGAGGAAGGGAAACGGCGCGGGGTGTGCCACCGCCTGGTCAGGGCCATGGTCAGCATCTGGGGCATAAAAAGCGGAGAGGAGCTGGTGGCGGTCATCAGGGAGACCATTGAAGTGCTGACGAAGAGTTATGATGGAGCCAAGAATCCGCCCAACGTACAGAAGCTCAAGGGGATGATCAGAGAATTTGAGGAGGAGCTGGTTTGGGCCCACTACGGGGTGTCGGTGAAAAACGTACACCATCTGCGGCTGGGTTTTTACCAGGGTGACGTCTTCGGAGCCGGCCCCGACCGCACCCGCGACGTGCTGCCCATCCTCGAAGATTTCCGCAAATACAAACCCACGGTCATCAGCCTGGCCATGGACCCCGAAGGAAGCGGCCCCGACACCCATTACAAGGTGCTCCAGTCTATCGCTGCCGCCGTGGCCGAATGGAGCAAGGAGACCGACCTCTCCCACCTCCGGATCATCGGCTACCGCAACGTCTGGTTCCGCTACAACCCCTCCGACGTGGAGGTCATCGTACCCGTTTCCATGAACTCCCTGGCCGTCCTCAACAAATCATTCACCGACTGTTACCTCACCCAGGTCAACGCCTCCTTCCCCAGCTACCAGCTGGATGGGAAGTTCAGCGAACTGACCCAGAAAATCTGGATGGAACAACACAAACAGATCCAGTTCCTCCTGGGTAAGAATTTCTATTACGAAAACGAATCGGGCCTGCTCAGAGCAACCCACGGCCTTATCTACGTCAGGGAACTCAACGTTCAGGAATTCCTCACCGAGGCCTCCCTTCTGGGCAAATCGGTCGAAGGACTCTTCTAAAGCCTTCGCCGGGCCCCGTCAGGACAAAGGCGGGGGCACAGGCTGGGGTGAAGGGAAGCCGCATGCAAGATCCTGGCATTCAAGGAAAGGATGGAAGAAGATGCCGGACGTGAGATTCATCCTCCCTCAACGGTTCCGGATAACTATTTTTTGATTAATTTTGGATGCAATAAACCAAAATCCTTGTATGAAGATCGTCGGAGTCGATGTTGGCGGCACTAAAATAAGTGCAGGACTGGTAGAGGAGGGTAAGATTATCAGGGAATCGACCATCGCAACTCCCTGGGACCGGCCTCAGTATGAGGTAGTCCAGGCACTTTACCAGGTGATTGATGAGGTTTTTGATCCTGCAGTGGCCGGGATAGGCATCGGAGTGCCCGGGCTGGTTGATTTGCAGGAGAACATTGTTCTGGATGTGGCCAATATTCCCAGCTGGGAAGCCGTTCCCCTGGCAGAACTGGTTTCGGAATATTTCAACAAAAAGGTTTACGTCAACAACGATGCCAACTGTTTTGCCCTGGGAGAGAAATACTATGGCAAAGGAAAGCCCTATGCCAACTTTGTGGGGCTGATCATTGGGACCGGCATGGGAGCCGGGATCATCATCAACCACCACCTCTACCCCGGCCGGCTTTGCGGGGCCGGTGAATTCGGGAATATCTATTACCGCGACAAAACGATTGAAACCTTCGCCAGCGGGCAGTTCTTCCGCGACAAGGGCATTGACGGCAAACTCCTCTTCAAGAGGGCCTCTATCGGCGACCCCGTGGCCTTGCGGCTCTTTGAAGAACTGGGAAAACATATCGGCCGCGCCGTAGCCAATATTCTCTTCGCCCTGGCCCCCGAAGCCATCATCTTCGGCGGTTCCGTCAGCAAGGGATTCAAGTTCTTCGGCGACACCATGAATGAATTCCTCGAAGAGAACTTCCCTTACCACCGGCTTTACAACCAGCTGGTCATCGAACACTCCGAAGAAGAAAATATGGGGATCCTGGGCGCCGCCTCCCTCCTCCTTGATATCCAAGCCTAACCCTTGCCCCATTATTGATTCCCAGCCTCCAGTGGCCCTCTGAGGCCTCCCTTCTGCTGGTCGTCCAACCCGGCCTGTAACCCTCAATCCATATGCCCTAATCCATTGTGGGGTGCCTTCCTGTGGCAAGGGTGCTGCCATATCCCTTCTCGCTGACCCCCACCCCGGCCATGGGCGGATATGGGCTTCCAGGCCGCCAGCCGGGCCAAGGTCTCCCGTAGTCATCCCATTCCATTGTTAGGCCCTCACCGGGGTCATCCCATTCTATTATTACCCCCTCTCCAGTGGTCATCCTTTCCATTATTACTCCCTCTGCTGCTGTCATCTCATGCCATTATCCCCCCTCTATCCTTATCAAAAAATAATTTATCCTACTAAACAATAAAATTTTACGCATTTGTTCTAAATGTTATATTTGTTATTGTATCTTAAAAATCTTACTGTCAAGGATACCCACCTTGACTAGGATAGGCTGAACCAATAGTATTAAGGGATTTTCTGTTTGTTTAATTTCTAATTTAAATCTGTTTCTATGAAAAAGATGGTATGTATTTTTGCGATACTCTTTTTCGCAGGAATGATGGGAGTTCAAGCACAGAGGGTAGTCTCCGGAAAGGTGACTTCCTCTGATGATGGATCACCACTTCCCGGAGTATCGGTCGTTGTGAAGGGGACCACCCTGGGAACGGTTACCAATATGGATGGCAACTATTCTCTGCAGGTTCCCCAGAATGCGCAGGCTTTGATGTACAGTTTTGTGGGTTATCGCACCCATGAAGCAGCCATTGAAACGCGGTCACAGATCAATGTGGTTTTGGAGCTGGATGTGATCGGAGTCGATGAAGTCGTGGTAACCGCTTTGGGGATTACCCGACAGAAGAAAGCGCTGGGGTATGCCTCCCAGGATATTTCTTCAGAGGAGGTCGCCCGGGCGAACAATCCCAATCTGCTGACCTCTCTTTCGGGGAAGATTGCCGGGGTGGAGGTCAGGCAGTCTTCGGGGATGCCTGGAGCCCCTGCCACGGTGTTGATCCGCGGGGCCCGTTCATTCAGCGGCAACAACCAGCCCCTCTATGTCGTGGACGGGATGCCCATTGCCAGTAATCCCGACTATGGGCAGGATGTGACGGGTTCTTACTATTCGGCCCGTGCCCTGGACCTGGACCCCAACGATATTGAATCGGTCAACGTACTGAAAGGGCAGGCCGCAGCAGCCCTTTATGGATTAAGGGCCTCCAACGGGGTGATCGTCATTACGACCAAAAGCGGCAAGAATACCGCCAAGGGCAATCCTACGGTTAACATCACCTCCTCTTATACTGCCGATGTGATCGCCAGGTACCCCGATGTGCAGATGACTTATGCCCAGGGGAGCTATGGCTCCTTTACCCCTGCCAACTCCTATAGCTGGGGGCCTAAGATCACCGATCTGCCGGCGAATACCACGTATGGAGGCAACAGCCAGGGACAGAGCGGATTGTGGTGGGATCCCTACAAAGCCAAATGGGTGAAGCCCGAAGCCTTCAATAATGCAAAAAACTTCTTCGATACGGGTTCGTCATGGTATAACGGGGTGAACATCAGCAACTCGACGGCCAACGCCAGCTATCTGATTGGGCTGAGTTCCACCGACCAGTCGGGGGTAGTCCCCAATACCGGTATGAACAGGTACACGGCCAAACTGAATGCCACCACCTCCCTGGGGCGATTCTTCAAGGCTGGTTTTTCAGGCAATTTCTCCGATGTAAGACTTAAGAAACTCCCTTCGGGTAACTCCAGTAACCTGCCCAGTGTTTTCGGGGCTCCCCCCTCCTATGATTTGATGGGTACACCCTTTTATATGGAAGGCCCGCTCGGTAAATACCGCCAGATCAGCTGGCGCCGTGGTTCCTTTGGGGAGAACATGAGGTGGGCTGCCGAAAACAACCTGTTCGCCGAAACCACCCGCCGTTTCTTCGGGAATACCTACCTGGAATTCACCCCCGCCAGTTGGGTCACGGTAAAATACCAGATCGGCGTCGACACTTACGCCACCGACAATGAGGACATCTACCAGGCAGGGAGTGCGGCTACCGGTCAGTTGCTGCCCACAGCCGCCCAATATACGACTCCCGCCAGACCCACCTTCGCCTATGTGGCCCCCACAGGGGGTTCCATTAACAACTATGGGTTCAACCGCCGGGATTTTAATTCCCTGCTCAACATCACCTTCACCAAGGCAATTACCCCTGATTTGAAGGCTATCCTTAACCTTGGAAATGACTTCAACGACTACACCGGTAGGTCCTGGACCATGACGGGGACCGGTTTTACCGTTCCCGGCTGGAACAACATGTCCAATACCACCAAGCAGACCGCCGATGAATCCAAAGGAAGATCCAGGCAGATCGGGACATATGGTGACCTCTCCCTGGACTATAAAGGCATGTTGTTTTTCAACGCCACAGGCCGTTACGACATCGTCTCCAGCATGCCCCGCGGCGCCCGCTCCTTCTTCTATCCTTCTGTTTCTTTGGGTTTTGTCTTTACTGAACTTCCGGCATTGAAGGAGAACGCGGTGCTCTCTTTCGGCAAACTGAGAGGAAGTTTTGCTCAGGTGGGGCAGGCAGGGACCTATAACGAGCTTTACTATGTGATGGGAGGGGCTGGCAGCGGCTTCCTGAATGATGGCATAGCCTTCCCCCTGGGGGGCGTTTCGGGGTTCCGCCCCAACTCCACCCTTTATGACCCGGAACTGAAACCACAGAACACGACCAACTGGGAAGCAGGGATCGAACTCAAATTTCTCAGGAACCGCCTCGGCATCGACTACACTTACTCTGATCAGACGGCCACCGACCAGATCTTTGCCGTTCCCATGGCTGGATCCACAGGTTATTCTTCTTTCGTGACCAACGCCGGTGAAATGAATTCCATTGCACACGAGGTGGTACTCAATCTCATCCCATTGCAATACAAGGACTTTGAATGGAATATCAACGCCAACTTCACCCGGGTGGTCAATAAGGTCATTTCCCTGGCGGAAGGCATCGAAAGTGTCCACCTGGCGGGGTATGTGACCCCCAATGTGCGGGCCTATGCCGGTCAGACCTATCCGACCATTTATGGATGGCAGCTCGAAAGAGACGACAAGGGAAACGTTGTGATCGAAGATGACCCCGACGCCTGGAACTATGGCTTCCCGACGGAAAACGGAACCGACGGCAAAATCGGAGATGTCTCCCCCGACTTCATCGTAGGAGCCAATACCAATATCAGGTATAAATTCGTCACCCTCAGTGCCCAGTTCGACTGGAAACAGGGCGGGGATATCTATTCTGGAACCAACCGGTTGATCGGCTTGTACGGTTCTGCCCAATTCACTGAAGACAGGGAGGGAACCTTTTCCTATGGCGACACCGAAAATGCCAAAGGGAAAGGGGTTCTGTCCGATGGATCGCCTAATAACATCGTCAGGGGCGGCAAAGATGATCCCGATGCCTGGCAGGATTTCTACACCGGATCTTATTCCTCAATCGATGAAATGGCCGTATATGAAACGTCCTACGTGAAACTCAGGGAAGTCGCCCTCACCATCGACCTGCCCAAGAAATTACTGACTCCCGTGAAAATGCAAAGAGCCTCCCTGAGCCTGATCGGCCGGAATTTCCTCCTTTGGACCACCCTCCCGAATGTCGATCCTGAATCCTCTCAGGGGATGGGGAACGGACAGATGGGATTTGAATACATGTCACTGCCCCAGACCACTTCCTATGGGGTGACTTTGAACCTTACCTTTTAATCACTAAAAAATGAGAATTATGAAGTCTGTTAAAATAGTATGGTTGGCCATATTCCCATTTTTTCTCTTTGCTTGCAGTGAGGATAAGATGGATGAAATCAACAAGGAACGGAACCAGGCGCTGGAGATGGGAGCACAAAGCATCATCCCTTCTATCGAAGTGGTTTCGGGCTTTGAGACCGCCGGAACCGATATTGCCTGGTATGCAACGGTTTATATTGAACACAGCGCCGGAAGCTGGGCCCAGTCCTATGATGCCGACAAAAGAACGGGACAAACGGTAGGTACGCTGTTCAACAACAACTGGAACAGCATTTATGACTGTCTGATGGTCTGCAACGACGTGCTGAAGAAAACCGACCCCGCCACAGGCAACGAAAAGGACAATAAGTTTGCGCGCGGGATCGCTCAGACCCTGATGGCATATAATCTGGCGACCCTTACCGACATGTGGGGGGAGATCCCCTGGAGCGAAGCCCTCAAAGGAGCAGAGAACCTGCAACCCAAGTACGACAAGCAGTCTACCATTTACCCTGAGATCTTCAAACTCCTCGACGATGCCATCAAGAATTTCGGTGAAGCCACCAACATCTCTTCGGTCGGGGATTACATCTACAAGGGGAGCAAGGACAAGTGGACCAAAGCAGCCTATTCACTGAAAGCCAGGTATTCTCTGCGGCTAACCAATGTAGACGCCAATGCCGCCACAAAAGCACTGGATGCTGCCTCCAAGGGTTTTGCCAGTGCAGCCGATGGGATGCTGTTTTCTTCTTATGAAAACACGGCGACCGGTGAAAATCCCTGGTTCCAGTTCCTGAGTGACCGGGCCCACCTGTCCGTCGGAACCACCCTCTACAATCTGATGTTGGAGCGCCATGATACGCTTCGCATGGCGGCCTACTTCACTAAAATCGGCGGGGAATATAAGCCGGCACCCAACGGGGGATCCCAGCAGACCCAGGGTGGCGTTTATTCCAACTCTAAAATTACTGCCGATGGGAAAGTGGCTCCAACGCCCATCATGACTTTCCATGAGCTGAAGTTCATCGTAGCTGAAGCCAAATTCAGAAAAGGGGATGCCACCTGGAAAGACGACCTCAAAGCCGCCGTGGAGGCCAATTTTGTCTTCCATGGCCTGACGGCTGCCCAGGGAACCACCTACTACAACGGAAGCGTCGCCCGCAAACTGACCCCCGGCAATGAACTCAATGAGATCCTCCTCCAGAAATACATCGGAGCCTACGAATTCGAAGCGACCGAAGCTTATAACGACTATCGGAGGGTCCCGGGATTTATTACCCTCAATAATCCCAACAACACTACCGTGGGGTTCGTCTGGCGATTCCCCTATCCTACCAGTGAGCAATCCTCCAACTCGGCCAATATCCCGAAGGTCAACGTCTTCACCGACAAGTTATGGTGGGCCGGAGGAGCCGAAAAGTAATCCGCTTCCACCATCTGAAGGTAAAACCCAGCCCTTCACGAAACTCAAAAAAAGGCTGCCCGTTCCGGGTGGCCTTTTTTTTAATGAGAGTCGTCCCATCAGGATCAGTGGGAAAACAACATGCATCCCACGCCGGGACTCGCCATGCCTGAACGATCCAGGTACCCGGTCTCTGTTCTTAACAACTGGCCAGGCTGCCAGCACCCTGTTCTTCTCATCCAGGAGATAAGCACTTCTCGCTGCTCAGACCTTTGGCCCGGCAGTCAGGGCTCCCTCTACACTTCCGCTCTTTCCCAAAAGAGCTTTTTGCCGAAGCCCAGACGGTTGTCGGTCATTTTAATGGTATAGATCTCCACGATCCACAGGCTGGCATTCATCAGAACGGCAAAGGGGAATCGGGTCAGGTAAGCCCGGGTAACGCTCCCTTTCTCCTCTTCCGTGGGACGACGCATCACCCCACTGAACTGAATTCCCTGCACTTTACTCACCACACTGGTCTCCAGAACGATCCCCCCGGCCACCTCAGGATGGACCAGCACCTCCCTCACATGACGGGTCTGCTCATCTGATGTGAACACCAGCCAATTCTCCTCTTTCATGTAGGCATAAAAACAGTGGCATACCCAGGGGGTATCTCCTGAGGCTGTGGCCAAACTCACCACATGGTGCTTTTTGATAAAATCGGTGATCCTCTTTTCAGGCAATGACATAAATTGGTCTTTAAAACGCAAATATACATATGGGGGTTATTCTCTCAGAATTTTCCGAGTATAACTATTTTCCCGGGTGATGACCTGCAGCAGATAGTGCCCCGGGGAAAGGTCAGGATTCAGGAGAAGGCTGCCCTCCCGGTCCTCAAAGACCACTCTTCCTCTCAGGTCGGTCATCATCACCCGTCGGCATACTTCACCGGGGGGCAGCGAAATCCTCAACTCCCCGGAAAAAGGAACAGGATAGACCGTTAAGCGATCAGAAAGGGAGGTAAGGGATGAACCAGTGATCATCCCCACCTGCCTATAGATCCTGTAATCGGGATCGATGACCAGCCTGTCGGCCTTAAAGGAGAGCGGGAGGTCAAAGAGTTGGCCATTGGTACGATGGTCAAGGCGGAAGTCAGCAGAATCCCTGTTCTCTGCACTATAGACTCTGACAGGTACAGGCATCTCAAAAAAGGAGACCGAGGAATGAGTAGGCTGCTGTGAGAGGGTGATCCACAGCCGGTCGGCTGTTTTCTGCTCCCAGGTGGCCGAATAAACAGGATAACCCTCTCCATAATACCAATCCTGGAAAAACGCATTCAGATCGAGGCCTGAGGCCGTTTCCAGATGAGTGACCCATTGCCGGTGGGAGGCAAAGCCATACCGGACCGCCGGATCAGTATAATAATTCCTGATGGCGGTAAAGAAAGCAGCATCGCCCACGATCCAGCGAAGCATATGAAGCAGGGCTCCCCCCTTATTGTAGGAGAGGTTACTATCGAAAACCCGTTTTACACTGGTGGTGTCAGGGACATACACCGATCCACTGGTCTGTAACCGGTTCCCCATAATATTAGAGAGCCAGCTCCTCCAATACTTCCCCCCGAAAAGATGTTCATAGGCCAGCCCGGTCGCATAGGTGGCGAATCCCTCATTCAGCCAGATGTCGTGCCATGAGGCCAGGGTGATACTGTTTCCAAACCAGGAGTGGGCCAATTCATGAGCGACCAGCTCAAACTCCAGATTGCCCATGAAGCTCATGGTCTGGTGTTCCATCCCCCCGCCCCACCCGAATTGGGCATGGCCGTACTTCTCCCTGACAAAGGGATACTCTCCGAAGAGACGGTTATAAAGGGTAATCAGTTCCAGGGTGGCCGGTGATTTGGTACGCGAGGCATCCAGAGATTCGGGATAGACGAAATTTACAACGGGCATGCTCCTTCCATCGTCCAGATGCAGGGTGTCGGCATACTCCCTGTAATTAGTGACGGCGAAGGCCACCAGGTAGGTGGCTATGGGATAGCGGTGTTTCCACCACATGGTCCGTTTCCCCTGCTTCACCCATTCTCCGGCCAACAACCCATTGGCCGCAGTCCTATAGCTTTCCGGGGTAGTGACCACAATATCGGTGGAGTCAATTTTATCGGTCAGCGACTGCTTGCACGGCCACCATTCATAGGCTCCGTACGGTTCTGACAAAGTCCACATCACCGGAACACCCATATGGAGGGCGGTGGTAAACGACCCGAAGCCCGTCGATGCAGGAATGCCCCGGTACCAGACCGAAACCGAGTCGGTAACGCCCAACGCCAGGGGCTCCGGAAGAGAGATCTCCAACTGGTCATTCTTCCGGGAGAATCCCAGATGGCCCCCGCGCCCCTTTACCGAATCCACGGTCATATTCAATTTAAGACTGAAGTATAGCGTATTCATATCAGAGACGGCGGAACGGAACCAGGAGGTGATTTTTCCCGCGATAAAACGGACTGCAGGATCGGCCTCCCATTCCATCCGCTGGTAGATCAGGTCGTAATCCTGAAAGTGCTGCATCTCCCTGAATGCGGCCCGCTTTAATGCCGATGCCGACTCTGTGCCGGCTATCTTTTCCACAAAGAAGGGATTAGGTCGGTTGCCTCCAGCTTCCCGTTCCCCGGAGGTAGTTCCTGTAGTAATCCCTCTTAGGGCATCCTCATTCCCGGGTAGAGTTACCTGCGCGGTCAACCTGGTACAGAAGACCGCCATCAGAAGCAGAACGATCTGCATTCGTCTTATACGCACTTCCTTGTTCACATCTATATTTTAATATCGGACCTGGCACGGATAAACGCTGACGCATGCCATGCATCCCAAACTCATACTGGTCACCCGGGGCTCCAGGAGCTGTTCAACCACGACTCCTTGCTGATGGAAGGGATCAGGTGCTCCCTATATCCAGGAAGAACAAATATAAACAGCCAGTGGATCAAAACCGTGTAACCCGCACGAAAAAAAAGAAGTTGCATGAAAGGAGGGATCTCCTTCATGCAACTTCTTATACCAACGGGTCGCAGGACCTTGCTATTTATCGAGCTCTTTCCAGACCAAAGCACTGGCCCCCACAATGGCAGCATCACCAGGCTTAAGCATGGAGGGCAGAATTTTGATCTTGTTCTTGAAAATGGGAAGCAGGTGTCTTTCCATGCTCTCCTTGGTGGGTTTAAAGATCAGTTCACCTGCAGCGGTAGGACCTCCGAAAAGGAAGATGGCTTCCGGGCTGAGGTGGTGGACGGTGTCGGCCAGGCCCTGTCCCAGGTATTCCCCGGTTTTTTCGAAGACCATTTTAGCAATTCTGTCACCGGCCACAGCCGCATCGAAGATCATCTTAGAGTCGAGTTCCTGGAAAGATTTGCTGGCCAGCATGCTATCTGTGGCGTTGTAATGGACCATCAGTTCGAAGGCGGTTCTTTTCATTCCCGGGGCTGAGCAGTATGCTTCGAGGTGGCCCAGGGAGCCACAGCCGCAGAGTCTGCCCCCTGGAATCAGGGTGGTATGGCCGCACTCCCCGGCAAAGCCGTCATGGCCATAAACCAGGTCGCCATTCACGACGACGCCGCTGCCCACACCCGTCCCCAGGGTGTACATCACAAAGTTCTTCATGCCGCGGGCACCACCGTAAATCATCTCACCGATGGCAGCAGCATTGGCATCATTGGTAAGTGCCAAGGCCGGCATGTCCTCGAAATGGGTGCGCAGCAGAGTGATGAAATGAAGCACTCCCCTGAAGGAGAGGTTCGGGGCATATTCGATGGTCCCATTGTAGTAGTTGCCATTGGGGGCCCCAATGCCAATACCCAGCACCTCCAGGTTCTCATTCAGGAGCCTGGCCGAATTGATCAGGCTCTTAATGGCGGTCGACAGCTCTTCAATGAACTTCTCAAAATCACCATGGGTGGCCGTGGGGATATTGTCCTTAAACATAACATTTCCATCCACATCCACCACACCAATGGCCGTATTAGTGCCACCTACATCCACTCCGATGGCGACCTTCTTGGTCACCTTGTCTTCACTTTTTTTCATATTTTGTCTTAATTACAGATTTCGTCTCCTTTAACGGATTACAAGCCAACAAATTTAGAAATAATTGTCACTTTCAGAGTTCAAATGTTATGCAACACGAAAAAAAGGTTTCGGGGATGGCTGCTTAATTTTGTAGATTTACTCCGCGAACCATCCGTTGATATGGCAATAAGAATTCTGCATACCGCCGACTGGCATTTGGGCCAGAACTTTTATGAATACGACCGGGCGCCCGAACATGAGCGGTTTCTGGCCTGGCTAAGGGATACGCTGGTGGAAAAAAGGGCTGATGTTCTGCTGATTAGTGGTGATATATTCGACGTATCGAATCCGCCGGCATCGGCACAGCGTATGTTTTACACTTTTCTGAAGGAGGCCACCTCCCTTCTGCCGGGTTTACAGGTGGTGTGCATCGCCGGGAATCACGATTCTGCGGCCCGGCTGGAGTCGCCGCGTGCGCTCCTGGAGGCCTTCAGGGTCACGGTGACCGGCATGATACCCCGCACCAGCGATGGTTATCCCGATTACCCTTCGCTGATGGTTCCCCTGAGAGGGCGTTCAGGAGGGACCGAAGCCTGGTGCCTGGCCGTGCCCTTCCTGCGTCAGGGGGATTTCCCGGGCGTCACCCAGGAGGGCGATAGAAGCTATGCTGAAGGCATCACCACTTTCTACCGGGAAGCACTAGTCTGTGCCGCTTCTGTGCGCCAACCCGGAGAGGCCCTGATCGTCACGGGTCATCTTCATACCATGGAGGCCCGCACTTCCGAAGAGGATAAAAGCGAACGGCCTATCATGGGTGGGCTGGAGCTGGTGCCGGCCGGGGCCTTCGGAACCGAAGCCCAATATGTGGCCCTGGGACATATCCACAGGCCGCAGACGGTAGCAGGCTGCAAGACCATCCGCTATGCGGGATCTCCCCTTCCCATGTCATTCAGCGAGCAGCATTACCGCCACCAGGTGGTCTGCGTCGACCTCGAGGAGGGGAATGTGGTGAAGGTGGATCCACTTCCTATCCCGGTTACCGTACCGCTTCTTTCAGTGCCTTCGCAGCCCCGGCCCCTCTCCGAAGTTCTCCCGGAACTGGAGCAACTCCCTTCCGGCCATGAGAACCGCCAGGAAGCCCCTTATCTGCGGGTCAGGATTTTACTCGAAGGCCCCGAACCTTCGCTCCGCTACCAGATAGAAAAAGCCCTGGAAAACAAAACGGTGAGGCTGGCCCGAATAGAAGTGACCTATCCTGAAAGAGAGGATGACGGCACAGGGAGTTCCTCTCTTTCCACCGCATCGGGTCTCGACACCCTTCAACCCCTCGATATTTTCAGAAAAAAATATACGGCCCGCTTCAGAGAGGAGATCCCTGAGGCACTGGTTACCCTTTTCCAGGAAGTGGTGGCCGGGCTCCCGTCAGGGGAAGAAGCGGAAGAACTGACGGACTCCTTCAGTTAAGAGGCTCCCGTCAGGTTTAGTCATTTTTACTTTTAGACCATTCAGATGAAGATTCTCACCATCCGCGGCAAGAACCTGGCCTCCCTGGAGGGGGAGTTTATGCTGGACTTCACGCGGGAGCCCCTGGCCTCTGCCGGGATCTATGCCATTACGGGCCCGACGGGGTCGGGTAAGTCCACCATTCTCGATGCCCTCTGTCTGGCCTTGTTTGCCCGGTCACCGCGGCAGGCGGCAGCCCGTGAAAGCGGGGTGGAACTCCGCGATGGAGAGGCGGGGAGCGTGACTCCGGGCGACTGCCGGACGATCCTGCGTAAGGGAAGTACCGAAGGGGTTGCCGCCGTCACCTTTGCCGGCCCGGGGGGTACCCCCTGGGAAGCGGAGTGGAGCGTCCGCCGCGCCAGAAACCGCCCCTCCGGAAAACTCCAGGATTATGCCCTCCGCCTCACCAACCTCGCAACAGGTCAGCCCTGGCCCGGCACCAAAACGGAAATCCTCAGGGAAACAGAACGACTGGTGGGCCTCACCTATGACCAGTTCACCCGTTCGGTCCTGCTGGCCCAGGGCGATTTCACCGCCTTCCTGAAAGCCGCCCGCGACGAAAAAGCCGCCCTGCTCGAAAAAATCACCGGCACCACCATCTACAGCCGTATCTCTCAATCCATTTTCGCCAGGAGCAGGGAGGCCGAGGCTTCCCTTAAAGAAATCAGGGACCAGTTGTCAGGGATAGCTCTTCCTGCGGAAGAAGAGATCAGGGCACTGGAGGAGGGTAGTGCCACGCTGAAAGCAGCCATCACGGTCCTGGAACAACAAAAGGAAAAGGTGCGCCATGGCCTTGAATGGCATACGCAGAAAGAGAAATGGTCCCTGTTGGCAGGGGAGGCCCGTGAAGAAGTCCTTGCCGGCGAGGCGGCATTAACGGAGGCGGCAGGGCGCGAAGCCCATTTCCGGAGGGTAGAGAAGATACAGCCGGCACGCCCCCTGGTCACGGCCTTGCAGGAGAAAAAGGAGGCTCTCCGGCAAAAAGAGAAGGGACTGGCAGAAACAGAAGCCAGGTTCACCACCCTGAAAGACGGAATGGAGACCCTGGCCAACCGGGTGACCCAGGCAGAACACGCCCTGGAAGCAGCCGTAAGAGCAGCTGCCGCCGCCCGCCCCCTCCTGGTGAAAGCCAGGGAACTCGACACGCTTCTGGCCGAACAGAACAGGCAGATCTCAAAAGCCGGGGAAGAGAGGACCCTGGTCTTCACCCAGCATTCACAGGCAGAGCATTTATGGAGAGAACAAGAGAAAGAACGCCTCTCCCTCTACAGTGAAAGGGAGGCGTTGGAAGCATGGTTCAGGGAGCGGGAATCCCGGAAGAACATTGCAGAAAATGGCCCACTGATTGTCTCCCGCCTTCAGGATGCCCTGCAGTACAATAAGGAGGCGGAGGGATGGAACACATCCCTTGGTCAGGCCAGGGAGAAGACGGGTCAGCTGGAACAAACCAGGGATCAGCAGGCCGCGCAAACGCTGGTCAAAGAGAGAGAAAGCCAGGAACTACAGCGCCAGAGCGAAGAGATCAGAGAAAAGATGGCGGCCATTCCCGTCGACCAGCTCACGGCCACCGAGAAAGGTGAAACCATGGAAATGCTGCGCCTCTCTTCTATGCGTTCCTGCTGGGAGAGGCTCCAGGGCCTCACCACCCGGAGGAATGAAATTGAAGAGGAACGCGCTACCCTGCGGTCCCAACTGGAAAAGGAGACAGAAGAACTCAACAAATGCCTGGAGGAGGGTGAAACGTTACGGATCCGCAGGGACCAGACCGGTCATCTGCTGGAGCAGGCGCGGCTGGCTGTTGCCGGCGATGTGGAACAATTGCGGCAGCGGCTCACCCCCGGAGAAGCCTGTCCGGTGTGCGGCAGTCCCCATCACCCCTGGGCAGAGGAGGACCCCCGCCTCCATCATCTGCTGGCAGACCTGGAAAAAGAACACGCTACCCTCACTATGCAATGGCAGGAGATGGTGGAGAAAAAAGCCCGGCTGACCCAAAGTTGCACGCACCATGAGGCCGCTATAGAAAAGATAACCCTGGAACTGGAAAAAGGGACGCTACCCCTGGCCAACACCACGGCGGAGTGGGAGCAATATGCACCAGGAGAGGAACTCCTGCTCCTCACACCGGGAAAAAGGGGAGCTTTTCTGGAGATGGAGATGGAGCGTCACCGGCTGTCAGCCCTGGCGGCACGAGAGGCCCTGGAGAACCACAGGACCCTGTCAGACCTGGAGCACCAGCTCCGCAAACGCCACGATGAAGTCAAAGTGGAGTGGGAGCAAATCCGCGGGAGTCTGACAGAAACCATCACCAGTTTGCGTATGCTGGCCGTGGAAACAGAACAGGCGGAACTCCTCAGGGGGAAAAGCCAGGAGAAATACCGGGAAGCTCTGGAGGGGATCAGCTCCTATTTTCCCCAGCCGGGGTGGGAAGAGAATTGGGCAATGGCACCGGAAGCCTTCAGCAGCAAGCTGCTCTCTTTTGCCGGGGAATGGAAAACCCGGTCGGAGCGGCTGACCGTGGTGATCAGGGAGGAGCAGGTCGCGGACGCCGAATGCCGGAACCGGCAGGAGAGGAGTGTGGAGATGGCCCATCAGCTGGCGCAGGTAGATCAGAAACTGCAGGCCGCGGCGGAAGTCATGGGAGCTACCCGGGAAGCACGGCGTCAGCTTTTTGAAGGACGGGAAGCCGCAGCCGTAGAAACCAGCCTGGCGCAGGAAGAGGAAACCTGCCACCTCCGCCTGAAAGGGCTCCGCGGGGAAGCCCTGCAACTGCAGGCAGAGACCTCGGAAACAGAAGGATCCCTGACCCAGATCAGGGATGACCTGAAGCGGTTGAAGGAGGATACCACGGACCTGACCCTGCAGATCGGGGCATGGCTCCTGGAATTCAACACGCAGGAGGAGACCCCGCTCACCGGGGAGGAACTGGACGCCCTTCTGGCCTACCCTGCAGAATGGATCACCACCGAAAGAAGAGCCCTCCAGAAGCTCCACGACGACCTTCTCAAGGCCCGCTCTACCCTGGCCGAAAGGGAACAACAACGGGAAGCCCACCTCACCGCAGGCAGAGAGATCGCCGACCAGGCCACCCTGGAAACAATGATGACAGAGACGGAAGAGCTCCTCCAAAAGAGGAACGGCGAAATGAACGACCTCCGGTTCAGACTGCGTACCTATATGGAAAACCAAAAGAAAGCGGGTGACCTGGCCAGGGTATTGGAAGAGCGCGAGGGGAATGCTGAAAAATGGAAGAAGCTGAATGAATTGCTGGGATCAGCCGACGGGAAGAAATTCAGACAAATCGCCCAGGAGTATACCCTGGAAATCCTGCTCAGCTATGCCAATGTCCACCTGCGCGAGCTGACCAGTCGCTACCGCCTGGAAGTGATTACCGACACTCTTTCCCTGCAGGTCATCGATGGGGACATGGGCGATGAGATCAGGTCGGTGCATTCTCTTTCCGGAGGGGAATCCTTTCTGGTATCGCTGGCCCTGGCCCTGGGACTCGCCTCCCTTTCGTCGAACCGTATGACCATCGAATCACTCTTCATCGACGAAGGATTCGGCTCGCTTGATCCCCATACCCTGGGCGTGGCCATGGATGCCCTCGAACGCCTCCGTAACCAGGGGCGTAAAGTCGGCGTCATCAGCCATGTTCAGGAGATGACCGAGAGAATCCCCACCCAGGTAAGGGTCATTAAAAGAGCCAGCGGCCGCAGCAGTGTTGAAGTCGTATCCCTCTGAATACGGGTATGCCCCGCATCAGATCATTTCTCACTGGTATTCTTTCGGCCCAGGATGGGGCCACAGGATCAGGAGCCTTGAGGCAAATGGCCGGCTACAACTCATCGGCCCACCGCTCTCCCGGATCTTTGGGAAAGGAGGAGCGCTTCCATGAAAAACGGATCATCCCGGGTTTGACCAGCCGCTCGAAATCGGCAAACGCCATCCTGATGATTTCTGTATGGGTGCCGGCGTTGAAGGCAATCTCCTCATCAACGGCCAGGGATTCCGCCACATACACCTCCATTCCATAAAGATTACCAAAGGGGGGCATGGCCCCCGGTTCGCAGCCGGGGAAACTGTCACGGAACTCCGCCTCCGTGGCCAGCTTCACACTCTTCCCCCGGAAATGGTCTTCAAGAAGGTCGAAATCGATCTGATAAGAAGCCGGCAATACCGCCATAGCCATCTTGTTGTCGATCTTGATCATCACCGTTTTGGCAAATTCACGGCCCGACACATGCGCCGAAGCTGCCACCTCTTGCGATGTGTAAGCCTTGGAATGCCTGATGGTCACATACCTGACCCCGTTCTGGTCTAGATATGCCTTTAGTTTCTCTGCAGGCATGACTTTAATTTTTTAAAAGTAATTCACTCCGAACCTCTTTATAAAGACTTCTTTTTTAGCTTTACGGTTAGTTGTACACGGTTGACCGGAAATGGTTTCAAAAAATGAAATAAACCTGCGCCTTATAAACAATACAGATATGTTAAACAGAATCAGACTTTTAACCTTTATCCTGGCACTCTTGTTCCTCCCGTGGGGAGGTAAGGCAGAGAACCAGCGTGAAACAGCAGCCAGTTCCTACATTTTCCGTGAGGGGTTGGCGGTGGGGAACTGTCATAACTATGGCCGGCAGGGGTTCTATTCCGACCAGTTTGCCTACCGCTATTTTGAGCCGGGCTTCAGGGCTCCCAAAGCCGGGGAGATTCTTTATACCGACAGCACAGGGCGGGCAGTCTCCTGGAAAGAGATAAAAGCCGACAGTACGGGTCTCTTCCGGGGGAGGGCAGCCTTCAATGGCTATATTTATCTCAGCTACCATTCGGCACGTGAGCAGAATGCCCTGCTCCACATCAGCGGGAACGCCATGTTTTACCTCAATGGGGAGCCCCACGCCGGTGATGCCTACGGCGACCAATGGCTTTACACCCCTGTCAGACTGAAAAAAGGAGTCAACGGGTTGTACATCCGTACTGGATTTATGGGTGCCGGGGTGTCGGCGCGGCTTCTTTTCCCGGAAGCGCCGGTGCTGATCAAAACGGAGGATGCCACCCTTGCCGACATCGTGGAAGGGAGGGAGGCCTCCGCTCTGATGGGGGCGGTGGTAGTGGTAAACACCACCTCCCGGCCTTTGAAAAACCTTCAGATCAGGTCATCTCTTGCCAGCAGGGAGATGGTCACCGCTGTACCGGAGATCCTTCCGCTTTCAACGCGGAAAGTGATGTTCCGTTTCGACGGCTCTGGCGTTCAGGAGGCCGGCCCGGCCGAATGCCGCCTGTTGCTGATGGCTGCCGGGAAAGAGATGGCGGCGGGAAAGGTCTTTGTAGAAAAGGTTGCTGCGGACAAGCCTTACCGGTGTACCTTTATCAGTGACATCGATGGCAGCCTGCAATATTATGCAGTGCATCCCCGGAAGGGCGGTTCTCAGCCAGGCCAGGCGTTATTTCTGTCGGTGCACGGTGCGGGCGTGGAAGCCATAGGCCAGGCCCGTGCCTATGGCGCCAAAGAGGAGGGGGATCTGGTGGCTCCCACCAACCGGCGGCCCAGGGGTTTCAACTGGGAGGACTGGGGCCGTATGGACGCCCTGGAGGTGCTGGCCCGGGCCCGGGAGCAGTTCCGGCCGGCCGCTGACCGGGTATACCTCACGGGCCACTCCATGGGAGGCCATGGCACCTGGTACCTGGGGGCCACCTACCCCGGGAAATGGGCCGCCATCGCCCCCTGTGCCGGCTACCCCTCTCTGCTGGGCTATGCCTCGGCCGATGGCAAGATTCCCCAACCCGGGTCTAACCTCAACGAACAAAACCTCTACCGCGCCAGCAATGGCAGCAATGTCTTCGAGTTGGCCCGCAATTACGCGGCCTCAGGCGTTTACATCCATCATGGCGACGATGACCGCACCGTTTCCGTTGAATACGCCCGCCAGATGAGAGAAGTGCTGGCGAAATTCCATACCGACTTCTGCTACTATGAATACCCCGGGGGAAGCCACTGGTGGAGCAATGAAAGCGTCGACTGGCCCCCCCTCTTCTCCTTTTTCAGCCATCACCGCCGCAAACCCGACAACCAGCGGAACCAGATCCACTTTACTGCGGCCAATCCAGCCGTCTCAGCCAGTTATGCCTGGGTGACCCTTCTCCAGCAACAGGAACCCCTGAAATACTCCTGGGTCAGCCTGACCCGCGACCCTGACAAGGGGAGCATCACCGGGGAGACCGGGAATGTCACGGCCCTCACCCTTGACCTGTCTGAGCTGAAGGGATCGAAAGCCATACTGGAGATCGACGGAAGCCGGCTGGAGATTGCTCTGGCAGGTTCTGCGACATCCGTCACCCTTCTCCGGAAAGGAACCGGGCAACCGGGTCCATCACCCGCCCCCGGCACGGAAGGGGAATGGCAGCCTGGGCCTCCTCCCGGCCCCGCACAAAAGGGATTGCACCGCAACGGCACCTTTAAGGAACCCTTCAACCACCGGATGGTCTTTGTGTACGGCACCGCCGGCACCCAGGAAGAGAACGCCTGGGCGCTGGCCAAAGTGCGTTTTGATGCCGAAACCTGGTACTACCGGGGCAACGGGAGTGTCGACATCGTTGCCGACAGGGACTTCAACCCATCAGATTATGCTGACCGGGGGATCATCCTGTATGGTAATGCCACCACCAACAAGGCCTGGCCGCTGCTCCTGGGGAGCTGTCCCATCCAGGTCACGCGGGGAAGCCTGATCATGGGCGGGAAAACATGGACCGGCGACCACCTCGGAGCTTACCTGATCTATCCGCGACCCGGCAGCGACCACCTCACCGTCGGCGCCGTCACAGGCACTGGCCTCCCCGGTATGCAGGCCGCCTTGGCCAACCAGTACTTTACCGGCGGATCAGGATTCCCTGACTTCCTGATCTTCACCACCGACATGGTCCGCGACGGAGTCAGCGGCATCCTCGAGGCGGGCTTTTACGACAACTACTGGAAGCTGTGATCATCCAGGCGCCGGCAAAGATGTCAGGTTGCAGGTGGGAATATAAGTTTGAGCTTGCAGGCGGCGGCCAAGGCAGGTTCCAAGCCGGTGTAACCGGCTCCCCCTGCCTGAACAGGGGAAGTGGTGACAAGCATCCTCTTTCCGGGGAATAAGCAAAAAAATGAGTAAATTTGTGAGACAGCGGCGGTAGCGACTCTCCTCCATCCCGCGTAAAAACAGAACCAACAAATTTCAGATGAACATGGACAAGAAGGAGGGATTATCCGGAAGCGCATATCAGGGAAAAGATCAGGATTCAGACGCCTGGTTTGCCCGGGAAGAATGGAAACAGGGGTGGACCGCCGTCCCCGACGAGAGTATTGACCGGGTGGAACTGGCCCGTTGGATGACCCTCCACCCCACCAGGTGGGCAAAGGCCTTTTCCTTCCTGGCCTCAGGAGACCTCTCTGCCCTCACCCCCGGCCGGTATGAACTGGAGGGCAACGACCTCTTTGCCAGTGTAAGCGACTATGTGACCAAAAACGAGGAAGATGCCCTGTACGAAGCCCATCGCCGGTATGCCGACATCCAGGTGGTCGTAGCCGGAGAGGAACTTATCGGGGTGCTTCCCCTGGCAGAAACGACGCCCACCGGCCCTTTTGATGAAGAAAAGGACATTGTTTTCGTGACGGCATCCCGCGATCATTATCGGTGGGCCGGGCCGGGCCGGTTTTTTGTTTTTTTCCCCGGTGATGCCCACCGCCCGTGCGTCAGAAGCGGGTCCAATGGGCCAGTCCGGAAAATAGTGGTCAAGGTCAGGCTCTCCTGACCAGACAGAAGGCCATCCACGCTATGAACGACCGATTAAAGGCAAAATCAACCCAACCAAAACAAGTAAACATGGCTGGAAAAACCCTGAAGCCGAAAACAGCCTCGAAGCCATACGCCTCGGGGAGTGAAAACTGGTATTTGCCCATCCGGGGCGTACTTACCAGGGATTTAGGCCCGGATCGGGGGGCTATCCCGGAGCGACCAATGAGAACTTCCCGTTTGAGGAAGCCCTTTATGATCTGAGGCGCGACCCGGGAGAGAGGTACGACGTCAAAGCGTTTTATCCAGAAGTGGTAAGCCGCCTCAGGGAGTTGGCGGCGGCCGCCCGCGACGATCTGGGCGATGACCTGCAAAAGGCCCCCGGCAAAAACCGGAGGATACCTCGAACCCTCCCCTGATCCCATCCCCTCCTGTGAATTCCGGAAGTATAGACCCCTGGAGAGGGTGGTTTAACCAGAAACCTGAACAGCACATCGTATAAAATTGTAGATTTAAGGCAAAAAACCATGAACCACTTTTCAAGACGCAGATTTATTCAGACTACGGCGGCAGGTACGGCTGCCCTGGCCACTTTTCCGTGGCTTAAAAGCTTTGGCTTTAGTCCGAACGACACGATCAGAATGGGTTTCATCGGCCTGGGACAGCAAACCAATAACCTCATCGGGGGCTTCAACAAAGTTCCGGGGGTGCAGATCGTGGCCGGGGCCGATGTGTATGACATCAAGCGGCAGCGGTTCGAGCAAAGGGTGAAGGCTTTCCAGCAGGCGAAAAACCTGAAGGCTGAAGTCTCTGTTTATAAGGATTACCGGGAGATTCTCGACCGCAAGGATATCGATGCGGTGGTGATTGCCACTCCCGACCACTGGCATGCCCTGATCGCCATCGATGCCTGTAATGCCGGCAAGGACATCTATCAGGAGAAACCCATTACCTTCACGATAAAGGAAGGGATCAAAGTGGCGGAAGCCGTCAGGAAGAACCATGTGATTTTTGCCACTGGCAGCCAGCAGCGTTCCGACCACAACTACCAGCATGCGGTGAACATGGTGCACCGGGAAGCCATTGGGAAGCTGCGCAAGGTCTTTGCTTATGTGGGCCCGGGGCCCGATCCCTACAACCTTCCTGAAGAGAAGATTCCGGCAGGCCTCGACTGGAAGCAGTGGTTGGGGCCTCTGAAGGCGGTTCATTACAACCCGGCCCTGAACCCGCCCATCACCCTGGATCCCCCGCAGAATGAGACCTACTGGGCCCGCTGGCGTTATTTCAAGGAGACCGGCGGGGGCTTCACCTGCGACTGGGGCGCCCACAACTTCGACATCGGCCAGTGGGGCCTCGCCAAAGACCACAGCGGCCCCGTAAAGATCATCCCTCCCGGCTATCAGGGCACTCAAAATCTCACCTTCGTCTATGACAACGGCCTGGAGATGATCAACGAGCCCTATGACGACAAAAAGACCCTGGGCATCAAATTCTGGGGGAGCGATGGCTGGATAGAAGTATCCCGCGGAAGCATAGCCGCCTCCGACAACGCACTCCTCCCTTCCAAAGAGGCCGTAGCCGAAGCCGGAAAATATGAGGACAGCCCGATCCATATCATCGACTTCATCAACGCAGTGCGGTCACGCCGCGATCCCATCGCCCCAGTGGAAGTGGGACAACGGACCGCCACCGTCAGCATCCTGGGAACCATCGCCCTTGAACTGAAAAGACCCATCCACTGGTCACCCGACCTCCAATACTTCATCAACGATCCGGAAGCTGAAAAATACTTCCACAGACCTTACGAAAACGGTTATCAGCTGTAAATCAGTCCGCCATGATCGGGCCCATCAAGCCCAGGCAGGTATCAGGACGAGCAAGTTACATAAGAGAAACAACATGAATAAATTATCAAGAAGAAGGTTTGTCGCAACGACCCTGGCCGCCGGCACAGGAACGCTCCTCATCTCCTCACCCCTATCGGGGCAGCCCGCTGCTCCCGCCCGGAAATCACTCCCCGAACCCTCCCTGAAAGGGAAGAAGGTCCTTTATGTGTACGGGGGATGGGAAGGCCATGATCCCAAACCATCGGTCGATCTGTTCGTTCCCTGGTTGCGATCGGAAGGAGCCGAGGTCGTGGTTTCCAACACCCTTGACAGCTATCTGGATGCCACACTGATGGGTTCGCTTGACCTGATTGTCCAGATCTGGACCATGGGCACCATCACCAATGAACAGGAGGCCGGACTGCTGAAGGCGGTGAAGAACGGGGCCGGACTGGCGGGGTGGCACGGGGGCACAGGCGATTCCTTCCGGAATAATGTCGAATACCAGTTCATGGTTGGCGGCCAGTGGGTCGCCCACCCCGGCGGGGTCATCGATTATTCGGTGCAGATCACTAACCACGAAGACCCGGTGACCAAAGGCCTCAAAGATTTTAAAATGCACTCGGAACAGTATTACATGCACCTCGACCCCAATGTCAAGGTACTGGCCACCACCACTTTCAATGGCGACCACGCCCCCTGGATCAACGGGTGCGTCATGCCCGTGGTGTGGAAGAAGTACTACGGACAGGGAAGGGTCTTCTACTCCTCGCTGGGGCATGTCATCGGGGATTTCAAAGGCTATGAAGTGCTGGAGATTCAGAAAAGAGGGATCCGCTGGGCCGCCGAAAGTAAATACCAGCCAGCAGAAAAATGGGTCGAGCCCCGGTACCGCTAGCCCCGGTACCGCTAGCACAGGGGGAAAACAGGAAGTCCGGATGCGCCAAAAAACCAGCGCATATGGAGACAGCAGCCTCCTGCCTGTCGGTGGGTTGTTTCACGATTCCCTCCCGGTTAAATCGTCGATACCACCTCCAGGTCCCTGGCTGCATGCATGAGCCTCTTCTTGGGCCGTGGCTTGGTAAACATAATGTATAAAAAATCATAGCACGAAATACCCATACAATATTTATGCACCAACCGGCATGATTAACCACATGGGTATTACATCTGTTTCACGGAATGTACCACTTCAACTTAATATTTTAAACAGATGAATAACAAATCATTATTGACTATTATTGAAATGAAAAAATCAACACACAGGATCCTGTTGGGTGCGCTGTTCACCCTGATGTATATCTCGCTGATAGCCCAGCCGGCCACCTCGCTGGTCAAAGTCACTGTCACACCCGACCGGGCCGACTGGACCTATAAGGTGGGAGAGACAGCCCGGTTCAGCGTCGAAGTGACCCGGTTCGGTCATCTGATGGAAGGAGTCACCATTGATTATGAGACGGGGCCCGAGGGATTCCCCGATGTACGGCATGAAGGGGTGGTTTTGAAAACCGGAAAGACCGATTTTTCGGGGAGCATGAAGACACCTGGTTTTTACAGGGTCAGGGTATGGGCAGTGGTCGACGGGAAACGGTATGAAGCATCAGGCACTGCTGGTTTTGACCCGTACCACATCGCACCGGCCGTTCAGGATCCGGCGGACTTTGACACTTTCTGGAGCGGGGCCATCGCCAATGCCCGCAAACTCCCCCTCGATGCCAGAATGACCCTGCTGCCCGAGAAATGCACGGGCGAGGTCAACGTCTACCATATCAGCTTCCAGAATGACCTGCCCGGGTCCAGGATCTACGGCATGCTGGCCCTCCCGAAAAAAGAGGGGAAATACCCGGCTATTCTGAGGGTGCCTGGAGCAGGCATCCGCCCCTATTCAGGGGATACCCGGATGGCCGCCCGGGGATGTATCACCCTGGAGATAGGCATTCATGGCATTCCCGTTAACCTTGACCCTGAGGTGTATACCAGCCTTTCGGCAGGAGCCCTGAGAAATTACCCTCAGATCAGGATGAATGACCGGGACAACCACTTCTATAAAAGGGTTTATGTGGGGTGCGTGAAGGCTGTGGACTTTATTTTCTCCCTCCCAGAATTTGACGGGGCCCGGGTAGCCGTCACCGGAGGAAGCCAGGGCGGCGCCCTGACCCTGGTCACTGCCGGGCTCGACCCACGGATCACCTGTGCCGCCGCCTACTACCCGGCACTCAGCGACCATGCCGGATACCTCCTGAAACGCGCCGGCGGATGGCCCCACTACTTCAAAACCACCGAACCCCAACCCGGGGAATCAGAAACACTGGCCTACTTTGATGTGGTGAATTTCGCCCGCAGGATCACCGCCCCCGGCATTTACTCCTGGGGTTACAACGACCTCACCTGTCCTCCGACCTCCATGTATGCGGCCTACAACGTCATTACCGCTCCCAAAGAGCTTTATCTCTTCCAGGAAACCGGCCACTGGACCTTTCCCGAACAACAGGAACTCTTCAGCAACTGGCTGATCCAACAGCTTCAGAAAAAATAACCCGATATTTAAATAAAAAAGGATCATGATTAAGGAAATTACTCTGGAACAACTCAACACGGCGGCATTCATCCGTGAGAAAACAGAAGAGATCAGGGCTGCTGTGGGTGAGGGCATCGCCATCAACGCCCTTTCCGGGGGTGTCGACAGTTCGGTGGTGACCATGCTGGGCCATCTGGCCCTGGGAAAGCAACTGCGGACGGTTTTCATCGAGAACGGGCTGATGCGGGAGGGAGAAGCCGACCGGGTCAGGACCCTCTTCGGGGAGCTGGGCGTTGACGTCGAAGTTGTCGATGCCCGCCGCGAATTTTTCGCCGCCCTGAAGGGAGTCACCGACCCTGAGGAGAAAAGGGAGGCCATCACGCAGACCTTTTACAAGGAGGTATTTGGGAGGATCGTCAGGGAGAGCCAGGCCCGGTTTCTGCTTCAGGGGACCATCCTGACCGACATCGACGAAACGGTGGCCGGCATCAAGCGGCAGCACAATGTCTTCGAACAGTTGGGCATCGATCCGCAGAAGACCTTCGGATATAAAATCCTTGAGCCCCTGATCCAGTTGCGCAAGGAAGGCGTGAGGAAAGTGGGGGCTGCCGTGGGACTTCCCGCGGAACTCTTTGCCCGGATTCCCTTCCCGGGACCGGCACTGGCGGCACGCGTCATCGGTGAGGTGACTCCCGAAAGAGTCGACACGGTCCGTAAAGCCACCGTCATCGTTGAGAAACATCTGCAACACAGCGGGGCCTTCCAATACCTGGCCATCCTGCACCTCGACCGGGTCACCGGCATGCGCGACGGCAAACGGGATTTCGGCCAGCAGATCGAAATCCGCTGCTGGGACAGCAAGGATGCCCGCCAGGCTACCCCTACTGCCCTCCCCTTTGACCTCCTGCGGCAACTGGGCGATGAGATTACCTCCTCCGTGCCGGGCGTCGTCAGCGTCACTTACAACATCGCCTCCAAACCACCATCTACCATCGAGGCGATCTGACAGGCAGTTTCCCATAGCTTTTTGCCGGCATGACAGCTGCGTCGGCCCCGCCAAAGGTCACAGCCTGCGTCCCCCAAAACAGGACCATTATGGTGGATCATCCGTGTCATGACCATTCATGACCAGCTGTGTCAGTTCCGGACTTTAATTGAAGAGAAATGAAGAATAGCAAAATGCGCATCCTGAGGGCAGGAGTGCTCCTGCTCATGCTGGTTCCGGCCTTCCGGGGCTTTTCGCAGGAAACCATCATCACCGTTGAGGCCCGCAAACCGGGAGCGCCCATCCAGCCCACAATGTGGGGTCTCTTTTTCGAAGACATCAACTTCGGCGCCGATGGCGGACTCTACGCCGAACTCATCAAAAACCGGTCGTTTGAATTCGATAACCCGTTGATGGGCTGGGAGAGTTTCGGAGGAGTTACCATCCACGAAGAGAATCCCTGTTTCGACCGTAATCCCCGGTATGTGCGGCTCTCCTATACCACAGAGCTGAATGCGACCGGAGTGGAGAACCGGGGTTTTAGCGGCATTGGCGTTAAAGCCGGAGAAAAATACCTTTTTTCGCTCTTTGGGAGGGCAGGTGGCGGGAAGGCTGTTTCCCTTCGCATTCAGTTGGTCAGCAAGGGTAATGATATTCTGAACACTCAAGAAATCACGCTCACCGGAAAGGAGTGGCAGAAATATGAGGCAGAGCTGACTTCGGCGGTCACCGAAACAGAGGCCCGCCTCCGGATCCTGGTGAAAGAGCGCGGTGGCAGCGCCGACCTCGATCACATCTCGCTTTTCCCTGCCAAAACATGGAAAAACCGGCCGGGTGGACTTAGGGAAGATCTGGTGCAAGCCCTTGCCGATATCCGACCGGGGCTTTTCAGATTCCCTGGAGGGTGTATCGTGGAGGGAACCACCATGGCTACCCGCTACCAGTGGAAAAACACGGTCGGCCCTGTCGAAAACCGGCCGCTGAACATCAACCGCTGGAATTACATCTTTGCCCACCGCCGCTTCCCCGACTATTACCAGTCACTGGGCCTCGGCTTTTACGAGTATTTTCTCCTGAGTGAAGATATCGGCGCCGAGCCACTGCCGGTCCTGAACTGCGGCATGTCGTGCCAGTTCGAAAACGACGATGACCACCAACACTGCAAGGTGGAAAACCTGGAACCTTATATCCAGGATGCCCTCGACCTGGTGGAATTTGCCAACGGACCTGTGACCTCCACCTGGGGTAAACTACGCAGCGACATGGGACACCCGGCCCCGTTCAACCTCAGGTACATCGCTATCGGCAACGAACAGTGGGGTGAAGAATATCCCGAAAGACTCCAACCTTTCGTGGATGCCCTTCGTGCTCAACATCCTGAAATCAAAATTGTGGGAAGTTCGGGGCCCTACCCCGATGGTAAGGAGTTCGACTATGGCTGGCAGGAGATGAAACGGCTGAAAGCGGATTTGGTTGACGAACACTATTACCGGCCGCCAGAATGGTTCCTGGCTCATGCAGACCGCTATGACCGCTACGATTCCAAGGGACCCAAGGTCTTTGCCGGGGAGTATGCCTGCCATACCCCAAGCCGGAAGAATAGCTTTGAAGCCGCCCTCTGCGAGGCAGCCTTCATGACCGGACTGGAGCGCAATGCCGCCGTGGTCCACATGACCGCCTACGCCCCCCTCTTCGCCCATTACGACAACTGGCAGTGGCGCCCCGACCTCATCTGGTTCGACAACCTGAAGGTGGTGAGAACCCCCTCTTGGTACGTCCAGCAGCTCTACGGCACCCATAAAGGAACCCACGTCCTGACGACCACCAGCAACGGCCATCCCCTTACCGGTCAAAACGGCCTTTACGCTTCCACGGTCACCGATGAGAAAACAGGAGAGATTATCCTGAAAATCGCCAATACCTCACCGGAAATCAAAAAAGTGATCTATCAGATTAAAGGTAGCGACAAAGCCACCCTGCCTGCCGATTGTTACCTGCTGACTTCCCCGGGCAAGGAGGACGAGAACACGCTGGCGGAACCCCATAAAGTGGTGCCCCGGAAAGAACAGATCTCCCTGACCGGACCGGAATTCACCCTTTCGCTGGAACCGGCTTCCTTCCAGGTGATTGTGATCGGAAAGAAATAACACAGTGCGCTCCCCTGACGGGAATAAAGCATCTCAGCAGGGTCAGAATCAACGGCCATGTCCTGAGGCCGAAGACCGGGACCATCCCGGCGGTCGCCCTTCCGGCCTACTTTACCTGCAGTATGCATAAAACATGCATAAAATTAGTGTCAGGCAACGTTACTGTAAATTCCGGCCACTACCAGAAGGCAGGAATATTCATAACGAGTGGGTTGGCTCTCCCAGCCCCGGAGATCTCAGGGAAGTCAGGATATCCTGAGAGGTATGGCATAAGGCAGAGGGAGCCTGTTTTCGGGGAAATAAACCAGCAGTCCGTCACCGGTTCTTTCAAATTTCAGCGGCTGGTTCGTGCCAACGAGTTCAACCATGTGAATATCCTGAGGATAATGGTGTGAGGAAGCGGAGAGAGCGGTTATTCTGACGATTCCATTGGGGGGCCACCCCATCACGGTAGCGTACACGACCTGGCCTTTGGCGGCAAAGCGGATGTCCTCTGAAGTAAACGGTTTCCCTTTCCCTTCGTTAAAACCCTGGGCCGAAAGCGCGGCCGCACTTTCCTGGGCCGGGCCTTCTCCAAAAATCTTCCAGGGCCGGGTGCCATAAATACTCTCCCCATTTTGCCTCCTCCATTGGCCGAGCTCCTCAACGACCTGAAATTCAAGTTCATCTAAAGAACCATCTCCCCGGAGTGGAATATTCAGCATCATATTCCCGTTTTTGCTGACGATATCGACCAGCATCTGAATTACATTCTGAGCTGATTTATATTGTTTGTGCTCGTATAAGGACCGGTCGTAATGCCAGCTGCCAATACAGGTACACGACTGCCAGGGCAGCGGTTCGATAGCGTTGCTTTGTCCGCGTTCTATGTCCCAAACCATGGCCTTGCGCTGGTTTTCATCCAGTATCTTACCATTGATGACCGCCCGGAGTTCTCCATGATCGCGGATGCTCTTGTTGTACAGGTATGCAGCAATTTTCAGCCCGGCATCACTGATGGGCCAGAAGGGGAGTTGGGAATCATCGAAATAGACCTGATCGGGCGCGTACTTGTCAATGAGTTCAATCGTTCTTTTATAAAATTTATCAATATATTCTTCCGAAGGAGGAGTCACTCCGTTACCCCAGTGCCATTGCCGGTGGATCGTTCCGTCGTCGAGGCTGTTTTCAATCAACGGATGATTTTGGGCATACAGGTCTTGGGGGTCCAGGCCTTCCCACCATAGGCCTTTCCCATCGGCCTTGCTCATTTTCCCGTCATACGGAATGCCGGCATAGGGCCCGCTCTTGTCAGAACGCTGTGCCGTTTCATACCAGCTCCAGGCATGGGCCGCATGAACGCTCACCCCAAAGGGCAGTCCGTTCTTACGGGCAGCTCTGGCCCAGCCATCCAGGATATCCCTTCGCGGACCCACCTTTGTGGAATTCCAGTCAGGCTGCCAGCTGCTGTCATACAAATCCAGGTTATCATGATGGTTCGCCAGGGCCATGAAGTACTTCGCCCCGGCCTGTTTATACAGGGAGACCAGACCATCGGGATCCCATTTCCCGGCTTTCCATTCATGGATCACATCCTTGAATCCAAAGCGGGAGGGATGCGGATGGAAAGGGAGGGATGGGGAATTTACCAAAAATGATTATTTTTCGGAAAATTATTGAATTTCTGACCTATGAAGACCAAACTGACCCTAGCCCTGTTGTTTACCCTGTTGATCTGGGATTCTTCTGCATCGAAATCCGGGGCCACTCCCCTGATGTTGTGGTACGACCGGCCTGCGGAGAAATGGACCGAAGCCCTGCCCATCGGTAACGGCCGGCTGGGGGCGATGATATACGGGGGCACGGGAAAGGAGCGGATCCAGTTCAACGAGGAGACCCTCTGGACGGGAGCACCCCACGATTATGCCCACCAGGGTGCTTATCAGCATCTGGATAGCATCAGACAATTTCTTTTCGACGGCAGGCAGAAAGAGGCGGAAGAGCTGGCCATGCGGGAGTTCATGAGTGTACCATTGGGGCAGAAATCCTACCAACCCTTCGGCGACCTGGAGCTTTTTTTCCCGGGGCACAGCGCATTCACCAGTTATAGCCGGAAACTAGACCTGGAACGGGCCCTTCATACCGTCACCTACCGGTCAGAAGGGGTCCTTTTCACGCGGGAGTATTTTGCCACTCATCCGGGGGAGGTCATCGCCGTCAGGGTGACTGCCGGGAAGAAGAAAGCCCTGAGTTTCGAGGTGGGGCTCTCCTCGCCCCATGAGGGGAAAAATGTGGCCGCCCAAGGGAACCGTCTGCAGCTGGAAGTGCAGGTAAAGGATGGGGCTTTGCGGGGGGTCGCCCTGGCCCAGGTGGTCACCGATGGTAAGACGGAAGTCCGGGGCCAGCGGCTGCACATCTCAGGGGCTACCACCGCGGTGATCTATCTTTCGGCCGCCACCAATTATGTCAATTACCGCGATGTGAGCGGCAATCCGGCAGCCAGGGCGCTCAGCCCGCTCGAAAAGGCCGTAGCCTCAGGGTACCGTAAGCTTTTTCAGGACCATCTCCGCGATTACCGGGAGCTCTTCGATCGATTTGCGGTAAGCTTCGGGGAGAATGAGAATGCTCATCTTCCCACCAACCAGCGCATCATCGGTTTCAGCAAAGCGGCCCAGGATCCTCAGTTGCCGGCCCTTTATATCCAGTATGGCCGTTACCTGCTGATCTCCTCCAGCCGGAAAGGCACTTACCCTGCTAACCTTCAGGGGATCTGGAATGACCAGCTCAGGCCCCCATGGGACAGCAAATGGACGGTCAATATCAACACCGAGATGAACTATTGGCCCGCCGAAATCACCGGGCTTTCCGAATGCCATGATCCCCTATTCAGGCTGGTGGAGGAGTGTGCCGAAACGGGCAAGGTGACCGCCCGTGCGCATTACAACGCTCCGGGTTGGGTCCTGCACCACAATACCGACGCCTGGCGCGGCACAGCACCCATCAACCATTCGAACCATGGAATATGGGTCACCGGCGGGGCCTGGCTGAGTCTTCATTTCTGGGAGCACTTCCTCTTCACACAGGACCGGGAGTTCCTGGCCAACAGGGCCTACCCCGTCATGCGGGGTGCTGCGGAATTCTTCACCCGCTTTCTGGTCAGAGATCCCCGCACGGGAAAATTGATCAGCACGCCATCCAACTCCCCTGAAAACGGCGGACTGGTGGCCGGGCCGGCCATGGACCACCAGATCATCAGAGCCCTCTTCAGGGCCTGCATCGACGCCTCCACCCTTCTGGGCACCGATACGGCCTTCGCCGATACCCTCCGGAAGATGCTCCCTGAGATAGCCCCTGACCAGATCGGCCAACATGGCCAACTCCAGGAGTGGCAGGAAGACAAGGATGATCCCAACGACAAGCACCGCCATGTCTCTCACCTCTGGGCCGTCCACCCGGGCCACGAAATCAACTGGAAAGAGACCCCCGACCTGATGAAAGCCGCCCGCCAATCGCTGATCTACCGGGGCGATGAGGGCACCGGCTGGAGCCTGGCCTGGAAAATCAACTTTTGGGCCCGTTTTCTCGACGGCAATCACGCCTGGGAGATGGTGAAAATGGTATTCCGTCCCGTCCAGATCGACAAAGAGGTCTATACCGGAGGCGGCGGTTCCTACACCAACCTCTTCGATGCCCATCCTCCCTTCCAGATTGATGGTAACTTCGGGGCGACAGCCGGCATCATCGAGATGCTCGTCCAAAGCCACCTCGATGAGATCCATCTCCTCCCGGCCCTCCCCGATGCCCTGCCCAATGGTCAGATCAGGGGTGTGCGCGCACGCGGAGGTTTTATTCTCGACTTTGAATGGAAAGCCGGAAAACTGCAGAACCTAAAAGTGCGTTCCACAGCCGGCAACCCCTGTAAAATCACCTGCGCCGGACAAACCGTTGAACTGAATACCACCAAAAACAAAACATACTCCTTCAACGGCCTATTGGCAAAAACCAACTGACCAATGCCTTTTGCCGGAAAATAATCGCCCTGATTGCTTGCATCATCAGGGGATGCTACACCATGATAAAGATTCACCTATGCCAAAAAGCCTGTTCATCATTACCTGCATCCTGATTCTTTCCGGGTGTATGACCGACAAAAATCTTACGGGTTATGTTAATCCGTTACTGGGGACAGCCACCCTGTGGGAACCCGAAGATCTGGGCTATGTGCGCAAAATCAAGGAACGTACCTGGGGCGCCGAGGTGTTTCCGGGGTCATCACTTCCCAATGCCATGGTTCAGTTGAGCCCGGTTACCCAGTTCAGAAGCGGGGCCGGTTACCAGTATGAAGATACCGTCATCTACGGCTTTGCCCACACGAACAAGGGGCACTGGAATTTGCTCCATTTGCCGCTGATGCCGGTCACAGGAAACATCACTCCGGAAGATTACAGGTCGGGATTCAGCCATGAAAATGAGAGCGCTCAACCCGGCTATTATCAGGTGTTTCTTGACCGTTACCAGATCAATGCCGAACTGACGTCCACCCTGCGCTGCGGCTTTCACCGGTATACCTTTCCTCTGGAAGAAGAGAAAAAATTGGTCGCCGATATGACCCGCTCCAACAACCGGGTGATGGATTGGAAAATTGAAAAAACCGGCGATCATATTTTCTCAGGGTACCAACAGGCCGAAGGAAAGATCTACTTTTATGCCCTTTCCAATTTCCCGGTTCAGGATATCCGGCAAATAAAAGACGACAAAAGGGAAGTGTCCCTGGTCACCTTCAGCGACAGCAAGGGGAAGAAACCCCTGGAGCTTAAAATCGGGTTTTCTTTTGTAAGCATTGAAAATGCCCGCATGAACCTGGAACAGGAAATGATGGATAAAAGTTTCTCCCAGATTCGCATGAAAGCGGATAAAACCTGGGAAGCCCTCCTGTCGAAGATTGAGGTTGAAGGCGGTACCGACCGGCAGAAAGAGATCTTTTACTCCTGCCTCTACCGCTCCTTCCTCTGGCCCGCTCTCCGGAGTGACGTCAACCAGGATTACACCGATGAGAAAAATGAGATCGTCAACAACGGATTTCATTATTACACCAATCCCTCTTTCTGGGACGATTACCGCAATAAACTGGTGTTGTTGGGGATGCTCTCACCTGAAGTCACCATGGATGTTATCCGATCCATTACCGACAAAGGAGAGAAAAGAGGGGGATATATGCCCACTTTTTTCCATGGGGACCATGCCTCTGTCTTTGTCACAGGAGCCTGGCTCCGCGGGTTAACCGATTTCGATGCCCGAAGGGCCTATCAGCTATTGCTCAGAAATGCCACCATTCCGGGCAGAGGAGGAAGACCTTACCTGGATGAATACATGGAAAGAGGTTGGATTGCTGAAAAAGATACGGTCAACGTGCCCACCTGGGATGAATACAAAGCCGCCGTCACCAAAACGGTGGAATATGCCTACGATGATTATGCCACGGCATTGCTGGCCAAAGCCCTGGGGGATGAGGAGAACTACAGCATGCTCATGAAGCGTTCAGGCAATTACAAAAATCTGTTTGACCCCGGCACCGGCTTCTGGAGGGGGAAAATTGAAGACGGAAGCTGGATCAAGGATTTTGACCCCTATTATCCCTATTATGCTTACATGTACAGGGAAGCCAACGGCTGGCAGTCCCTCTTTTTTGCGCCCCATGACGTGGAAGGAATGCTGGCCCTATACCCCTCTCACAAGGAGGTCGAACTGAAACTGGACTCTTTGTTTACCGTTCCGTGGAGAGGGTATGAAGCCCACAATATGACCGGTTTTATCGGCAATTACTGCCACGGCAATCAACCCGACCACCATGTACCCTACACCTACTATTTCATTGGGCAACAGGAAAAAGCCCAGGCGGTGCTCGACAGCATCATGGGGCGCTTTTATGGCATGGGAGCCGATCAGCTGGCTTTATCAGGAATGGACGACGCCGGCGAAATGTCGGCCTGGTATGTCTTCAATGCCATCGGATTATACACCTATTCTCCCGCCGACCCGGAATATATCATTACCGTTCCGGTGTTCGACAAAATTCATTTCACCCTCGGGGACCAAACGAAATTCACCATCAGCAAACAGGGCCAAGGCAGGAAGATCACGAGCATGACCTACGATGGGCAACCTCTTGAAGGCTGGTTTATCTCACACGACCAGCTCAAAGAGGGCAAAGAACTGATCATTGAAACTGAAAAAACACCATCAGATATTCTTCCTTTGGTGAAGGAATGATGGAGTTCTATTTCAGATCGAACCGGTCGGCATTCATTACCTTAACCCAGGCTTTCACGAAGTCTTTGACGAACTTCTCTTTGTTGTCGTCCTGGGCATACACCTCGGCATAGGAGCGAAGCACCGAATTGGAGCCGAAGACCAGGTCGACTCGAGTGGCCGTCCATTTCACTTTTCCTGATTTGCGATCGACCACATGGTAAAGGTCGTCGGAAACGGGATTCCAGGTGTACTGCATGTCGGTGAGATTCACGAAGAAATCGTTGGTCAGGACGCCGACCCTGTCGGTGAAGACACCATGTTTCGATCCGCCATGATTGGTGCCCAGTACGCGCATCCCACCTACCAAAACGGTCATCTCGGGAGCGGTAAGTCCCATAAGCTGGGTGCGGTCGAGGAGCAGTTCTTCGGCTTTAACGGCATAATCCTTTTTGAGCCAGTTGCGGTAACCGTCGTGTAAGGGTTCCAGCACGCTGAAAGAGTCGGCATCGGTCATCTCAGGGGAGGCATCGCCACGGCCGGGAGTGAAGGGGACTTTAACGTCGACACCGGCATCGCGGGCGGCTTTCTCCACTGCGGCACTCCCTCCCAGCACGATGAGGTCAGCCAGGCTCACCTTCTTTTTTAGGCCTGCCTGAATCTTCTCAAGTATAGACAGCACCTTCTTCAGCCGTTCGGGTTCGTTGCCTTCCCATTCTCTCTGGGGGGCCAGCCGGATGCGTGCCCCGTTGGCACCGCCACGGAAATCGGAACAACGGAAAGTCCGGGCACTGTCCCATGCCGTATTGATCAGCTCAACCGGCGTCAGCCCGCTGTTAATAAGTGAGGTTTTCAACTCATCGATCTCCGCCTCCGACAGGGTGTAGTCCACGGCGGGAATGGGATCCTGCCAGATCAGATCTTCCCGGGGCACATCGGGTCCCAGGTAGCGGCTTTTGGGCCCCAGGTCACGGTGGGTCAGCTTGAACCAAGCCCGCGCAAAGGTCTCGGCAAAATAGGCCGGATCCTTGTAAAAACGCTCTGAAATCTTCCGGTATTCAGGGTCCATTTTCATGGCCATGTCGGCATCGGTCATCATGGGATTCCTGCGAACCCCCGGTATGTGGGCATCGAATGGCTTGTCTTCTTCCTTCATATTGACGGGTTCCCACTGCCATGCCCCTGCTGGACTCTTTTTGAGTTCCCAGTCGTGTTCGAGCAACAAGTAAAAATAGGTGTTGTTCCAATGGTTCGGAGTGGTGGTCCATGCACCTTCCAGTCCACTGGTGACGGTATGTTCTGCATTCCCCTTTCCCTTGGGATTCATCCAACCCAGTCCCTGTTGTTCGAGGGGGGCTGCCTCCGGACTGGGACCCAACACCGAGGCATCGCCATTGCCATGGGCTTTGCCCACGGTATGCCCGCCGGCCGTCAGGGCCACCGTCTCCTCATCATTCATGGCCATCCTTGCAAAAGTGGTCCTTACATCCTTTGCTGTACGCAAGGGATCAGGCTTGCCATCCACCCCTTCAGGATTCACATAGATAAGCCCCATCTGAACAGCCGCCAGAGGATTCTCCAGCGACTCCCGGTTTTCATCGTCAGAATAGCGGTTTTTAGTGGGAGCCAGCCACTGCTTTTCTGAACCCCAGTAAATGTCTTTCTCAGGATGCCAGATGTCTTCACGACCGCCGCCAAAACCAAAGGTCTTGAAGCCCATCGACTCATAGGCCATGTTGCCCGCCAGAATAAACAAATCAGCCCACGAGAGCTTGTTGCCGTATTTTTTCTTGATGGACCACAGCAGTCGGCGGGGTTTGTCAAGGTTGGCATTATCGGGCCAGCTGTTGAGCGGGGCAAACCGCTGGTTCCCCGTGTTGCTGCCACCACGCCCGTCAGTGGTGCGGTAAGTCCCGGCACTGTGCCAGGCCATACGGATCATCAACCCGCCATAGTGCCCCCAGTCGGCCGGCCACCAATCCTGACTGTCGGTCATGAGCTTTCTCAGATCCGATTTAACCGCTTCCAGATCCAACTTCTTAAACTCCTCACGGTAACAAAAACCCGAACCCATTGGATTGGTTTTTGTGTCGTGCTGGTGCAGAATGTCCAGGTTAAGGGCATTGGGCCACCAACTCATTACGGAACTGTTCGTGTCCGTGTTGGCCCCGTGCATCACAGGGCATTTTCCTTTTTTCTGATTGTCCATGGTTTTAATATTTTGTTTAAATATAATCATTTTAAATAAATCCTCATCATAATTAGAATAATTCTAATTAAAAAGATTGCAGATGAAGATTTGAACTGAAAATGGCCGGACTTCAGTTGAACCATCATATCTCTATATCGGGAAAAAAAGACCGGCACGAGGGTGCCGGTCTTCTGAAGGATTATCAGATTTTTCTCCCGATGTAGAACACATACCCGTAATACGCCTTGTAACGGGCATAGAGTTCGGCTTCATGTCGTTCATTGGCAGCCAAGCTTTCCGCCATGGGATTTCCCCGGTATTGCTCCAGAAAGATCTGCCGTGCTTTCACCTGTGGTACGTAAAAATGGTCGGTCCAGCAGGTTTCGGGCAAAATGAAGGTAGCAATGGGGATATAACCAGCATGTTGCAACTGGGTTACCTTGTGGGGGATGGTGTCGATTTCCGGGTAGGCATCCATCCAGAAATCATGGATTTCAACAGGGCGGTTTTCGGTAAACCATGAGGCCTCTGTAACGGCCAGGTAACCCCCGGGTTTCAGATACTTCCGCCACTCAGTGATGCCCCGTTCAAAACCGATGTTATAGATGGCCCCTTCCGACCAGATCAGATCCAGCTCCTCCTCCTGAAAAGGGAGGTTTTTCATGTCTCCGACAATCCCATTCACCCGTTCCCCGAAACCCGACCTCAGGGCGTTGGTGTTAAACAGTTCAATGAACCGCGGGAATAGGTCAATGCCTGTGATTTTCCCCGGAACATTCCGGGCCAGCACCATCGTCTGACCTCCAGTACCGCAACCGATGTCGGCAATGCAGGAAGCCTCATTCAAATGATCGATAAAACCAAGCGCTTTCAGGGTAGATTCCGGACTACCGGGACCTTGCCTGTCTAAAAGTGAGAAATATTCGCAAATCAGGTTAAAATCAAACTCGTGTATAGAACTATTTTCTTGACTCATGACAGATAAACTTAAAGTGCCCTGCAAGGGCGACGGATCGCCTGTTACAGATGGCGTTTGTAATGGAAAATACTTTGATAATGGAAATAAAAATCACATCCGGCAGGAGATGGCCGGAGGTTTGCCTTTGTGCTGACCCGTGTACCCGGGTCAGTTACCTCACCGAATCCGAAATAAAACTGAACATCCAAAGGAATTACCATACAAATATCAGAAAAAACAGCTCAAAAACGTCAATTCCTGGTAGAATTAATCTGACAGGGGAAAGAGCAGGCAAAATTGTGGGTAGAATTATCTATATTAGCTTTTCTTATCATAATTGAAAACCTTAAAAAATCAGCTATGCCAAAGGCTTTCTTAAATCTCTTTTTTCTTGCTTTCTTGTTGGGAAGTATACCGACGTACAGTCAACCTTACACCCCCGACTGGGCCTCCATTGACAGCCGGCCGGTTCCCGGCTGGTTTTCCGACGCCAAATTCGGGATTTTCATCCATTGGGGGGTATATTCTGTACCGGCCTGGGCGCCTGCCAATGCCGATATTGACATTTGGGCCAAGTATTCTGAGTGGTACTGGTGGCGGCTCAAGGAAGAGAGGCCGGAAGCCGAGCTTTTCAGGGAGTACCACAACCGGATGTACGGCCCCAATTTTAAGTATCAGGATTTTGCGGGAGATTTCAGGGCGGAACATTTCGACCCCGGGCGATGGGCGGAACTATTTAAGCGTGCAGGAGCCCGTTATGTGGTGCTCACCTCGAAGCACCACGAAGGGTTTGCCCTTTGGCCCAGCACTCAGAGTCCCAACTGGAACAGTGTTGACATCGGCCCCCACCGCGACCTGTGCGGTGACCTGACCCAGGCCGTCAAAGGCGCCGGGTTGCACATGGGCTTTTACTACTCCCTCTATGAGTGGTACCACCCCCTCTACCTCAGTAATGTGAACCAATATGTCGACCAGCACATGATACCTCAGTTGAAGGAACTGGTCACCCGTTACGAACCGGAACTGATCTTCACCGACGGGGAGTGGGATCACCCTTCGGAAACCTGGAAAAGCACGGAGTTTCTGGCCTGGCTCTACAACGAATCAAAGGTGAAGGATAATGTAGTGGTCAACGACCGTTGGGGCAAGGAGACCCGCAGCGTCCACGGGGGGTATTTCACCACCGAATATGACATGGTGCATGCCACCAAGGGCGTAGGAGAAACTGGTCGTCCCTGGGAGGAGTGCCGGGGGATCGGCAACTCTTTTGGGTACAACCGGATGGAGACCACGGAACACTACATGTCTTCGACCGCCCTGATCAAGCTGCTGGTGGAGAAGGTGGCCGATGGGGGCAACCTGCTGCTCGATGTGGGACCTACAGCTGATGGCCGCATCCCGGTGATCATGGAGCAACGTCTCCTCGACATGGGAGAGTGGTTGAAGGTCAACGGAGAGGCCATTTACGGCACCCAGCCCTGGAAAAACAGGCCGGCCGCAGGGAAGGAAGCGACTGCGGGGAAGGAGCAAAACGTCTATTACACCACCAAGGGGAAAGATCTATATGTGATCTGTACGCGCTGGCCCGAAAAGGCGGTGACCGTTTCTGGTGTGGCCAAACCGGCATCGGTGACCCTCCTGGGCAGCAGCCTGCCGGTCAAATCGCGCTGGTCAGGGAACACACTTACCCTTACTGCGCCACCGCTCAATCCCGGCAACATGCCCTGCCAACACGCCTGGGTATTCAAAATCGCCGGAGGATTATGACCATGTAGGGCATGAAGGGGCACCAGGCGATAACCGGATCGAAAAACGATTATCATCCGGTTACCGCTTTGCGGTAATTCCAAACGATTTTCTCATTCTCAGGAGAATAATAACCATCATCGGGCTTTTCTATCTTCCCCTGTGGTTAATAATTCTCCTGAGATTTTTTTTAACCTCCGGAGAGGTGGCTGAACAAATACCCGTAAGGGCTCCCTTCGCAGGGGCATCCCTGATTCCTCCATAAATTTGACTTTATGCCGGGTGATCGGGATGAGATTTCCAAATGCTTTAAGAGATTTCTTTAAGGTTCTTTTGTTTCAGGATTTAACAACCCAAAAAAAGCGTAAATTGTTGTCATTATGCTAAACCGAAGATGACCTATGAACCCGCCGTACCTGAGACTACTGGTTTTGTCGCTGACTCTGATCCCTCTGTCGGGAACGCCTTCCGGAAGATGGAATAAACCCTTTCCGAAGCAGGAAGGAGGTTACGACCAACGGATTTCACAACCCAATGATACAGCCGGAATTTTAGGAATTCCCGACTCCACCTGCTACTTTGCCGACTTTTCGCTGATGGCCGAAAGCATGAGCCTGTTGATGGGTGAGACACAACACTCCGCCACGGTGGCTAAAAAGAGTGCCCCTTTTTATTTGTTTCCCTCACCGGCCGTCCGCCAGGATATGAATAAACTTCAGCCGTTGTTGATGGAATCGCTGGAGCTGAAAGCCCGGATTGCGGCCTCGGCCTCGGCTTTCGATGCCGCCTGGGAAGAGGTGATCACCTGCGCCTCCCTGGAAAGTGAAGAAGGGGTGCGATCGGCGCTGGCCATCGCCTTCCAGCACAAGGCGGAGCTGGACCAGTTGCAGAAAAAGCTGGATGGCGTGACTGAAGAAGCCAAAAAAGCCGGGGAGCCCCGTGACCCGGTAGCGGAATGGAAAAAACTGGAAAAAGAACACCAGGAGAACCTGACCACAGCCCAAAAGGCGCTTGTCAAAAAGGGAAGTCCTGCCCCTGCCCCTGCCCCTGCCGGCAAGGGGGTGTATAAATTGATTGACATCAAGAACAACTCCCCGGAGAAGTTAAAAGTGACCATCCAGGATGGAATCATTAAGGTCAAAGAGGAACACACCCTTTCCACAGGTGAAACCACCTTAGAATCTATAGAATTCTATTATCCCCAGGTTATTTACCCGGAAAAAGCGGTAGAACTCACGATCAGGCTTGAATTCCACCCTGAGAAACTGCTCTATTTTCAGAAGAGCAGCACCGCCAGGGTAGATTTGGTGTATGGTGCCCATCCGTTGCTGGGGGTACCGGCCCATTGGAAGCTGATGAATGTCTGGCACCATGTTCCGGTCCATTTCGAGGAAAAACAGAAGCTTAAAATCCTGAAATATACCGAGGACAAAATTACCTTCTCACTGCCCGACCGGCAAAAGCTGCTTCAGGCCATTCGGGAAAAGCGAAAACCGGTCTGGGAAATCCCCTTAAGGGACCAGCAGCAGTTTATGACCTTTGAAGGCGGATACTCCTCATTTTCCCCTCCGGAAATGGCCGTTACAAAGTACAATCTGCTCGAGATGTACAATCCCACCATTCCGGCCGACATGAAGGTGCTGACCATGGACTCCCAGAATGCGGGAATTCACTTCATTGGTACCTGGATCAATGTTTATCTGATGTACCAGTGGAGTGATGACGGGGCTCCCGGGCCAGCCTCGCCTGATGCGCTGGCTGAAAAGTCCAAAAAATATAAAATTGAGGAAATTGAGGGCAATATGGCCTTTATCCGGGGGAACATCAGCGCTTTCCGCGAACAGCTGGGGAAGGAAACCGACCCGGGTGTGAAGGCCAGGCTCTCTTATCAGATCATGACCTCCGAGGCAGACCTTCAGGCGGAGGAAGATCTGAAGAAGTCGGTACTGACCGGGCAATATGTGCATACGCGCACCGGTTTTGATGATTTTGTCAGGGGGCAGTTCATCGAAAACATCCGTACGGAGCAGATGCGGATGGAGGAGTACCAGCGCTGTTCGGCCTCCCTGCAGCGGATGGCGGCTCTTTTGCCCCCGGCCGATGCCGACGGGGCGCGTGATTTTATTGCCCGTCAGGTGACACCGTCCGACGTGATGAACATGGATGTGGCCAAACTGCGCAAGATCACCGATATCCTGTATAAACAGGTGGAAGCCCGTGCCACCCAGGAGGCCGCCAAAGGGGAGGAGGAGGCCGCACAGGTGGGACTGAACTGGGCCAATCGCTTCAAAACAGCCGCCGATGCCGGCATGATGGCTACCTCCCTGGTGGCCGGTCCCTGGCTCAATGTGGCTTACCAGGGCGGCACCGGCGCCTGGGAGGGCGGACTCACCGAAGGAATCCTCAGGGCGGCCTCCTCCTATTCAATACCCTCCTTCCTGGCGGCTCAGGCTTATCAGGGATACCAGGCCGGAGGGTGGACCCAGGCTGGTGAAAATGTGGCCATCAGTTTTGTCACCGGCAAGGTCATCCAGTATGGCCTGGCCAAATCTCTCACTGCCGCAGGAAAACTGCTGTCTCCCTCCTCTCAGGAGAGTTACCGGCTGGCCCAATTCAACCAGGCCCGGCAGCAGGGGGAAGCCCTGGTGAAAAACCTCCAGCGAACCGAAGGGGAGGTCATCAGGCTGCGGGTAGCCCTGCAAAACGGTCAAAAGGGCGCTGCCCAGAAACTGAAACAGGCCCTGGCCACCCGGGAAGCCCAGGCCGCCGCCATCCACGAAAATATGCACGCCAAGAACTTTCTGAAATACAAAGGGGACTACCACACCCGCCAGATCTTCACCGAAGATCTGGATCTGATCCACCAGAAAACCCAGGAGAAGTTTCATGCCGCCATGCAGGCCAGGGGGTGGAATAAAACACCGCTAAAAGAGTTCCGCAATGCCTCCAGCGCCGGAACCTCCGGCATGGATTACGACATCGGGCTGGATGAAAAGCTGGCTGGTGCCCTCACCAAAAACGGGAGCAAGGCTACATTGCAGCAGTGGCAGAAAGAGGCCCAGCCGGCCTGGAACCAGGCTTACAAGGAGATCACGGGCCGGAGCGCTATCCGTTCCTGGGAGACCGTCACCACCAGCATCCATCCAGAGGCCTATAAAGAGCTGGCCTGGCTCAGCGGCAATCCGGGCGCCGCCGGCAAACTCTGGGCCCAGCAGGCCGTGGATGTCACCCGGTTCAAAAACTGGCACATGATGAACGATGAAGCCCTCACCGTCTACGAAAAGCTTCAGGAGGTATGCCGGGGTTCCGCCAAGGATATGTCAACCAAACTGCTCGGCAATCTGAGTAAGCTGGCCAATGCCGGCGGGCCCAACGGACCGGCCCTGAAAAAGGCCAATGACCACTGGCGCAAGGTCTTTGGCGTACTCGACAAATTCGGCAAGGGAGATCTCGACCCTCTGTCGGCCTCCCGTCAGATCCGCGAACTCTCGGGCGGCAAAAGCATCACCGAAGTCCTCGACGATATGACCACACTGATGGAAACTGTCGGAAAGCTTTAAGTAACCGGTAGGGAGATGGATGGATCCTCAATTTTATGTAAACTTACACGCTGTAAACACCTGATAGGTGAATCACGCTTGATGCCAGGTCATCATATAACTCAACAGATGTGGATAAAAAGATTATTACCTTAATTTTTGGGGTCAGTTTGTTTTTCTCAGGGATTTTAGGTGCCTGCGGACAAAGTCCTTATCCTTTGACAGGTCATCCGCGGCTCTTCTTCTTGCCGGCAGATGAAGCTACCCTCAAGGCCAGGCTTCAGAACGACACCATGCTTAACCAGGTCCATCAGCTCATTCTTTCCGAATGCAGCAAAATGATCACACTACCGGTTCAGCAAAGAACCCTGACGGGGAAAAGGTTGCTTTCTGTATCGAGGGAGGCCATTCGCAGAATTGCTTTCCTGAGTTATGCCTACCGGATGACAGGAGATGCCGGCTTCGCTTCCCGGGCAGAAACCGAAATGGTGGCATTGGCCTCTTTTTCCGACTGGAATCCCTCCCATTTTCTGGATGTGGCAGAAATGACCCTGGCTATGGCCATAGGTTATGACTGGACTTATAAGGCCTTATCACCCTCATCGCGAGCCCTCATCGCGTCAGCCATCAGGAACAAGGGAATAGAAGAGACCACTGGTGTGAAAGCCAACCAGTGGTGGCTCAAAAGCGACAACAACTGGAACCAGGTGTGCAATGCCGGCATTTCTGCCGGAGTGGCTGCAGTATTCGACGAGAATCCTGCTTACTTTCAGCCTTTGATCGACAGGGCGGTGGCTTCCATCAAAATCGCAATGGAGGTGTATCAATACAATGGCGCTTATCCCGAGGGAATGGGTTATTGGGATTATGGAACGACCTTCAACATCCTTTTCATTGACTTACTGCAAAAGATGTGGGGAACCGACAGAGAGCTGACCGCCATGGAAGGTTTTCTGAGTACCGTGCATTTTGTCAACCACATGCAGGGAAACGCCACAAAACAATTGAGCGGTGGTACTCTGAAAACGGTCAACCCAATGCCGTTCAATTTTGCCGACTGCGGAACCAGGATTGGGGTTCTGCCGGGGATGTACTGGCTGGCAGCCCAGTTGAGAGATGAATCGTGCCTGTATGGCGAAATGAAAAAACTCTCCTTTGCCCTGGCTGAAAACACCACAGATCTGACAGGTAACCGGCTGTTGCCGTTTCTGCTGATCTGGAGCCTTCCGCTCCCCTTGTCAGGGATCCCTGCTCCCTTAGAAACCACTTATTACGCTCAGGGGGAAAGCGCCGTAGCGGCCCTGCGCACAGGATGGGGCGACAGTGACATTTACCTTGCTGTAAAGGGGGGAACCCCTTCCGCTAACCATGCCCATATGGATATCGGTTCTTTCGTCATGGAAACCAATGAAGTCCGCTGGGCCATGGATTTCGGAAGCAGCGATTACAATACCTTGGAAACCAACGGAGTGGACCTGTGGAACATGAGCCAGGCCTCAGAACGGTGGGATGTTTTCAGGTACAACAACATGGCCCATAACACGCTCACCTTCAACGGCAAAAAACAATTGGTTTCAGGAAATGTCACCCTGAACCATCCCATCATTCAGCCTGACTGCCGCTCGGTGGAGGCTGACCTTACTCCGCTCTATAAGAATGAGGTATCCTATTGTAAAAGAAAGGTCGCCATCCTTGATAACCGGTATGTTGAAATTAAGGATTCCATCCAGGCTGGCTCCAACGCGCTCACGGTGCGCTGGAATTTGCTGACTCAGGCGATTCCGCAAAAAGTCAGTGAGAGAATTATCTCCCTTTCCCAGTCTACCAAAAGGCTCTATCTCCTTTTCGACGGAACGGATACCGTTACAGCCAAAGCCTGGACCACCCGGCCTTCCACGAGTTATGAGGAAAAGAATAGCGACACCTGGTTTACAGGTTTTGAATTTCAGATACCGTCTAATGCTACCCGGACTATCACCATCAGAATGGTTCCGGAGGGGGATCCTCTGCTGGACAACCTCGATCTCAGCGTTACGGGAAACCGCCTCGAGGAGACCTTTGAAAGCTTTATCACAGGGTCAATATTCGGAGGATTCGTTTCCTGGAAAACCAACCCTTCCTCCAACGGAACCTATAAAGCTGTACTTGGGGAAGTGGTGCAGAATCCTTTCAGATCAGGGATCAATACCAGTGCAAAAGTACTGCGGGTCATCCGCCAGGACGACAGTCAGGCCATCACTTCAGCCAATGCCCATCAGTTGACCTACCGGGGAGCACAAGCCTGGGGATATGATCTGCAAGTCAATCAGAATTCAGTGGTTGAATTTAAATATTATAAAGATGCTCCAGGCAAACTGGGAGTCCGCCTATACGATGGAAACGGGAATATGCTTTTGTCGGATTTTGCCGATCCGGAAGAGGCGACTCCAGGGTATACGACCGCACAATGGAGAACGGCTCAGTTTGACATAGGTAAAACCGACCTTTCAAAATACAGATATTCTCCTTCGGGGTATCTTCTGATCTCCCCGGAAAGAAATGGCACCGAAGCCTACCAGGAAAAGGAACTGACCCTGTATGTCGATGATGTCAGGTTGTTGCCATTAACTTCTACATTAAACGACAACACCTTAATCGACGATAGATTACATATATTTACAGAAACGGGCACCGGACGGCTGTGGGTGACCCGGTTTCCGGAAGGAACCCGTATGGTAAGGCTTTATGATCTCGCCGGTCATTTGTTGCAGGAAATATTAGTATCGGGCAGCAAAGCCGTATTTGAAATGAACGGCATTGCTGCCCGGGTTCTGATCGTCAGCGCTATCAATTCTGATGGGAAAGCCACTTCTGTCAAGGTGGTCAGGTAAGCCTTTTTTTATGGCCTTTCACCAGGTAGCCGGCTGGCTTATTGCTCCATTCAGGGTAAACACCACTATTGCATTTAGTATACCTGAAAATGGGATCAGTATCCCCAGCCCTTGACCACTGCCAGGTTCTCTTTCATGCAATCGAGGGGAGCCAGGCCCTGGTAGGATTCCTGTTCGATGACGAAGAGGGTGGTCCCGGAATCGCGGGCCATGTCGGTAATCTCTTTGATGGGAAGGACCCCTTTGCCCAGGATGGTGCTTTCATACCCCTGTCCGTCGGCTCGTGCGATCATATCCTTGATATGGATGTTTTCGTACCGTCCGGGGTATTTAGCCAGCAGATCCTTGGCCAGGGCTCCCGCCATGTACATATTCCCCGTATCGAGCTGCAACACCACCTTGTCCTTGTCGGTATGCTGCATGATCAGGTCAAAGAGCATCTCCTCGCCGATCTTGTGGCTGAATTCGAAGTCGTGGTTATGATACCCGAAGCGCATACCGGCTTTCTGGCATAGTTCCCCGCATTTGTTGAAGACCTCCATGTATTTCAGGAGGGTGTCCAGGTCGCTGTACATGCTCTGGTCAAGCCAGGGACTCACCACATACTGCTGCCCCATATAGGCGGCATCGTCGACCAACTTCTTCCAGTCGTCGGTGAAATCCTGCGTGGCCTCATCCCAGTGGTTCTTTCCCAAAACCGTATGGCCCGAAGGCATCTTAAGTCCCAGGTCATCCAATACTTTCTTAAACTCTTCGGCTGTCCACCCATAGAACTTGTGGTCCACATAATTGGCGTGCTCCACATGGGTATACCCCATCTCAGCCAATTGGGTCAGCGTACCCTGAGGATCGCTGCCCATCTCGTCACGTACACCGTACAACTGCAGGGCGATGATCCGCTCAGGAGCCACCACCGGCGCTCCCTTCTTTCCTCCCGAACAGGCAAGCTGCGGCAACAATGCGATTCCTCCTAAGGCAAAAGCCCCGGACTTCAGAAAATCCCTTCTTGATGTCTTCATAAGTTCGTGATTTTAAAAACAGCGTTAAAATAGTAAAGAGAATCGAGATTTCCCTGCTTTTTGTCTCTCTGACTTTTCCGGAATCATTTTTTGAACTAATTTCAAAGCATGATACAGAGAGAAAAAAAATAAACATAATAAATACTTAGACTATGAGAAAACTGTTTTTTACGCTGCTGGTTCTGGTGGCCTTCGGGGGAGCCGGAGTGACCGCCCAGGAGAGACCCTCGAAGGAATATCAGGAGAACTACAACCAGGTGATGGAGCGCACAGAGTGGTGGCGTGAAGCGCGCTTCGGGATGTTCATCCATTTCGGGGCATACGCTGTGCCGGCGCGGGGGGAGTGGGTGAAGTCGAACGAGCGGATCACCTCTGAAGCTTACCAAAAGTACATTGATGCCTTTCATCCTGAGCAGTTTGACGCCAGGGAGTGGGCACGCCTGGCCAAGGCTGCAGGCATGAAATATGCCGTCCTTACCGCCAAGCACCACGACGGCTACTGCCTCTTCGACAGTAAGCTCACCGATTACAAGCTGAGTTCCCGATTTGGCGGCCGTGACCTGGTCAGAGAATTCCTCGACGCCTTCCGGGCCGAAGGGCTGAAGGTCGGACTTTACTTTTCCATCATCGACTGGCACCACCCCGATTACCCCAACGTGGGCAATCACCCGCAACGTGACGATAAGGAGTATGGACAGCGTACCTTTAACTGGGACAACTACCTTCAATACATGCACGGGCAGGTCAAAGAGTTGGTCACCGGTTATGGCAAACTCGACATCATGTGGTTCGACTACTCCTTCGACGATTACAGCGGAGAGAAATGGAAAGCCCGCGAATTGGTCGATATGGTGCGGAAGCATCAGCCGGGCATCATCCTTGACAACCGGTTGGAGACTCATGCAGGACTTACCGCCGGCAAACGCAAGGTGAGTCTCCTGGGCGATTTCGAGACCCCGGAACAGGGGATTCCCGATGCCCCCATTCTTGACCAGTATGGGAACCCCATCCCCTGGGAGACCTGCCTGACCCTCAACAACCACTGGGGCTACCACGAATTCGACAACAACTGGAAATCGCCCGAACTGGTCATCCAAAGCCTGGTCAACTGCGTCAGTAAGAATGGGAACCTCCTGCTCAACGTGGGGCCCGATGCACGGGGTAAAATCCCTGACGAGAGTGTGGCCATTCTGAACGAGGTCGGAAAATGGATGCAACGCAATAGCGAAAGTATATACGGGGCCGGGGCCTGCCAGTTGTCCAAACCCGACTGGGGCCGCTATACCCGGAAGGGTAATTCCATCTATGCCCACTGGATGAATCCCAGCCTGGGCCAACTTAATACCCGTGGCGTTCCTGCTGACAAGGTCAAAAATATATTCATGTGCTCTTCGGGAGCCGAACTCTCCTGGGTCAAAAACTGGTGGGGCAACATGGAAGAGGGCAACCTTTTTATCCGTACCGGCGACTCTCCCCAGAAACCCTACCCATACGATACCGTCATCCGCATCGAGCTGAACGAATAACTATTGAGATATCAAAAATCTCACTACTAACTCAATTCTATACCAATGAATTCAGAATTTCCGGGGAGCCCTGAAAGATCGGGGTCTCCCGCACCATCCTCAGTTTCTGCCGGGAACCGGGTTGCTGGCAGGCGGAAGCGTAAATGGAAAAGCGCCTCCCTGCTCCTTTCGGTCCTGTTTGTGGTTTCCTGCGGAGGTGGCCCCTCCCCTGAGGAGAGAACGATCGCCCTGCCGGTACTCCGCGATAAAATTGCCGGAGGCTGGGCCGGTAAAATGATCGGGGTGACCTATGGTGCGCCCACCGAGTTCAGGGCCCAGGGAAAAACCTATGAAGACTCCATTCGCTGGCAGCCGGCCGACGTGACAGGGGCCCTCTGGCAGGACGACATTTATGTACAACTCACCTTTCTGATGACCATGGACCGCTTTGGCCTGCACGCCCCGGCCAAGAAATACCAGGAGCTCTTTGCCAGGGCAGGCTATCCCCTCTGGCATGCCAATGTACAGGCCCGGAAAAACTATTTCGACAGTATCTTCCCCCCCGGGTCGGGGCACCCCGATCATAACCTGCATGCTGACGACATCGACTTCCAGATCGAGGCCGACTATATCGGGTTCATCACTCCGGGTATGCCGGTGACGGCCAATGCGCTGGCGGATAAAACCGGTCATATCATGAACTATGGGGATGGGGTCTATGGCGGGGCCTTTGTAGCCGGCCTCTATGCCGAAGCTTTCTTCAGCGATGACATCCCGGCGATCATCGAAAAAGCCCTGGCCTCCATCCCTGCGGAAAGCGATTATGCAAAAATCGTCAGAGACGTGATCCTGCTCCACAGCCATTACCCCAAAGACTGGCGGGCTGCATGGAACGAGCTGGAAAACAAATGGGGTAAAGTGCAGGTCTGCGAGGCCGGAAGCTCCTTCAACATCGATGCCAAGCTCAACGGGGCCTACATCGTAATGGGACTTCTCTATGGAGAAGGTGATCCCCTGAAAACCATGGAGATCTCGACCCGTTGTGGTCAGGATTCCGATTGTAACCCCTCCAATGCCATGGCTGTTCTGGGGGTGATCAGGGGATTCAGCGGACTGCCATCAGAATGGCAGGAGGCGATTGCCGCCATCGGCGACTCCCTCTTTATCCACACCGATTACTCTTTCCGGAAAGCCGTGGATCATTGCCTGGACTACGCCCTGCAACTGGCCACTGCCCATGGGGGCAGCCACACCGGGGATTCGTTGAGGATCCTGATTCAACAACCAGAGCCCTTGCCTTTTGAGACTTCCTTTCCCAACCTGGTTTTTGACCGGCGCATTCCCGTCTCCGAAACCGGAACATGGAGATTGTCGGGGAATTGGGAGCCTTTTGGGAACACGACGGGAGGAGCTGAACCCCCGAAGGTGCATGCCCTCTACAGCGCCCAGGCGGGCGACACCCTCGCCTTAACCTTCGAAGGAACCGGTGTATCCCTGGTAGGTCACTGGCTGAAAGATGGCGGCAAGGCCGACATTTTCATGGACGACGTATTCAAACGTACCATCGACTGTTATTTCAATTATGCCGGACAGCAACACCGTAATATGGACCTGTTCCATATCACCGGCCTCCCGGAGGGACCACACACCCTCGAAGTGGTGGTCAGAGGAGAGAAACGGCCCGAATCGGAAGGCACCAGGGTCTATATTACGGAGGCGGTGATCTTCAAAACCGGTGAGAAAATCAGCGATAAAACCCGCTTCACCTTTCAGTGACCCTTAACTCATTGCAAACCTGCTATGGCTTCATCGCACCGTTTTCCCTTCCCTGACCTCCGTTCTCTGTTTTCGTTTTCAGTTTGGAATGGGGTGAGGAGTGATGTGAACCGGAAAGCTGTTGCTCCACCTTGACTGAACCAATTGTGATGGCTGGTATCAACCGATAATTGAAATTTGATGAGATCTCTTGCCTTTTTGCTTTTAGTGCTCTTGCCGATCCATTCCCTCCATGCCCAGTATACGGAGATGATTTCCGGAGGGATTATCAGCGGGTATGCTGAGAAGGTGGCCGGACAGGATTTCAACTACCACTCACCGGTTCCCGATGTACGGGAGTGCCTGCTGGCACGGGCCACCGACGGCCACTCCTTCATCGAATGGATGACGGCACCGGTTCCGGTAAAATCAGGAAAAGACCCGATACCAGCCACACGGGGGGGCCATCTTGTTTCCTCCAAACCAGTGGAAGGGAGGGTCACCCTTGCCTGGCTGGCCGGCATCGGCTCCTCGCCGGGAAATGCCCGGTTTGACCTGTCGGTCAACGGCACACCCCTCCTCTCCTTCTGGGCCGACGGCAGAGAGGAATGGTTCCTGGAGGAATCCGGCGGAGCTACACTCTCCTTCCGGAAGGAAATGACGGATCAGTATGGCGACAAATTCGGCTTTATGTTTCTGACGCTTCCGGCTTCAAAAATCCCTGCCGGAAAACCCGTTACCCTCAGGGTTACCGGGGGTAACTTCGGATTGACGTCCTGGTATATGGCCTTCAAATTCTCTCTAAAGAACGGTTTCACCTTCAAGGCCCTCCCAGCTGTGACCGCCAGGGGAAGAGACGCTTTCCAGGCGGGAATGGCCACCATCCTCCACTTCGGGGAACCTGACACCGCTCGCCTCTTCATCGGCCGTAAACTTCTCAAAGAGATCCCGGTCCACTTCGGCTATAACTCAACCCCCGTAGAACTGCCCCTGGCCAGTAAACTCTCCAGAATGGACTACCATCTCGAACTGGCCGGGAAAACAGAAACCGGTGAAATCACCCTCTCCCCCGTCAGGAAATGGAGGGTCAATTTCGTGCAGCACTCCCATACCGATATAGGCTATACCCGGTCCCAGACCGAAATCCTGGCTGAACACCTCCGCTACATCGACTATGCCCTCGACTATTGCGACCTCACCGATGATTATCCCAACGAGGCCCGTTTCCGCTGGAGTTGTGAAGCCTCCTGGGCGGTGGATGAGTACCTGAAATGCCGGCCCCCCTCCCAGGTGGAAAGACTTAAAAAGAGGGTAGCAGAGAGGCGCATCGAAATCACCGGCATGTACTTCAACTTCGACGAACTCCCCGACGAGCCCATCCTGGCGGCCTCCCTGGCCCCCCTGAGACGCTTCCGGGAAGCAGGTTTCGAGGTGAAAACCGCCCTGCAGAACGATGTCAACGGTATCGGCTGGTGCCTCAGTGAGTTTTTTCCCGACCAGGGTATCCGCTATCTCAACATGGGGACCCACGGCCACCGGGCCCTAATCTGCTTCGACAAGCCCACACTTTTCTGGTGGGAATCTCCCTCTGGGAAAAGAATGCTGGCTTTCAGGGCCGAACACTACATGTTGGGGAATACCCTCCATAAAATCCATGCCGGCGACTTCAGCCGCTTCGAGGAGGAACTCCTCTCCTACCTCACCTCCCTTGAGTCCAAAGGGTATCCCTGGGAGCTGATATCCATCCAGCATTCTGGATACCTCACCGACAACGCGCCACCCTCGACCCTGGCCTGTGAAATGATCAGGCAGTGGAATGAGAAATATCTCTGGCCGAAACTGCAGACCGCCACGGCCACGCAATTCTTCGAGGAGATGGAAAGCCGCCATGGGAGTGAATTTCAGGTCATCAGAGGGGCCTGGCCCGACTGGTGGACCGACGGCTTCGGGGCATCGGCGCGCGAAGTGGCGGCCGTCAGAACCGCATCTGCCGACCTGGTGGCCCATACCGCCGGGATGTCCATGGCAGCGCTCCTGGGCGCCCAACTGCCCGTGAACTATACCGCCAGAATAGCGGAAACCAACTCCGCGCTGCTCTTCTACACCGAGCATACCGTGGGGTATCACAGGAGCGTCAGCGAACCGTTTCACAAAAACAGCATGGAACAGCGGGCCCTCAAGGAGTCCTACGCCTGGGAGGCCGCCCGCCGCGCAAAAATGGCCGGTGAAGAGAGCATGGGACGCCTGCAGTCCCACTTCAGCCACGAAAAAGAGCCCTCCCTGCTGGTCTTCAACACCCTGGGCTTTCCACACAGCGGCGTGGTGACCGTCTACGCCGACCACCAGATCATCCCCGCCTACGCCAGCTTCAGCCTGACCACCCCCAACGGAAAAGAAGCCATAGCCCAGCCTCTCGAACACTTCTCCGACGGCACTACCTGGGCCATCTGGGTAGACTCCGTTCCCGCTTTCGGGTTCAGGAAATATACCATCAGACTGAAGGAAAATCCATCAGCAGCAAAAACCCCGGAAGATATCCAGCACATTTCTACCTCCGGAAACCGGTGGTACTCCCTACAGGTCGACACCCTCCGGGCAGCTATGGCCAGCGTGTATGACAAAACCCTCGACCGTGAAATCCTGGATCCCCAAGCCCCCTGGATGGGCGGGGAATTCATTTATGAAACCCTGGGCAACCGCGCCCAGATGGAAGCCTTCAAACTCGACAACTTCCACCGGGAAACCCCCACCAACATCCGTTTTGACGGATTCCGGAAGGGGGAGATCTGGAACTCCTTTTTCTTCCGAGGAAATACCCCTGCTGTTATGAACGACGGCGACTTCAGGATGGAAATCAGGATGTTCAACACCGCCCCGCGGATCGACCTGGTTTACACGATCAATAAAAAACTGGTCACCACTCCGGAAGGGATTTATATTGCCTTTCCCTTTCAACTGGAGCAAGGCCAGCTGGCCTTTGACGTGGCAGGCGGGGAAATCAGGGCCGGCATAGACCAGATACCAGGATCGGCCAACGACTGGAACACGGTGCAGAGTTATGCCCGGCTTTATAATACGCACGGGCAGATTATCCTCTCCTCGTCTGAAGCTCCGCTGATGCAGTTCGGGGGGATCAATACCGGCAGGTACCGGACAGGTGCCACACCTGGAACCACCCATATCTTTGGCTGGCCGATGAACAACTATTGGACTACCAACTTTAACGCTTACCAACTGGGAGGACACACCTGGAGCTATTCCATCACGGGGGTTTCCGGGAACCAACAACAGGAGGCTGCCCGGGCTGGCCAGGCCCACAGAATACCCTTCCTGGCCCGCTTTATGCCGGGAGGTGGAACCAAAGGGAGTGAAGAAGCGAGAGCAGCAGGAGGTCCCGGAAATTTACGGCAGGAGGGCTCCCTGATCTCAGGATGGCCCGAAAACCTCCTCCTCATCAGTATGATCCCTGAAAAAGAGGGAACATCGGCCCTTCTTCACCTTCGCGAGACCGCCGGGCACCCCACAGAACTCCACCTCCGGAACGAAATCACCGGAACCTCCTTGAACTGCACCGCCGTCTCTGTCACCGGCGAAACCCTCACCGGGGAAACCCTGTCCATTAAACCCTATGAAAGCAGATTCTTCCGTATTGTTTTCTGACGGATTCACCCGCTTAACCAGGCACGATCAATCACCTGCACCGGAAGGATAGACTCTGATCACCGCACTCAGACCTCCTAAGGAATACATTGAAAGATCAAATGAACGCAATAAACTAAAACTATGAACCTGAAAAAACTTTTTCTTCCCCAGGTCATCTGCCTGCTCCTGGTTTCGTGTGCGAAACCTGACCAATCCCGTGAGACCCTGCTGAATGCAGAATGGAAATTTATCCGCGCCGACGTGGAGAACGGCCAGGATC
>CAZKIU010000009.1:80750-91330 GCA_964552955.1 uncultured Prolixibacteraceae bacterium | reverse complement strand
GGTAGAGTTTACTGGTACGGAGAGGATGGACTGCCGGGAATATGGGTGCCGGGATAGTGGGGCCCTTGATCGTGGATGCCGGGAATGCAGGCCACCGGGAACGTTGGCTGCCGGGATCGAGGGGGCCGCTGAGCGCTATTAAGCGGTTAACGTACAGAAATAAAAGCTATCTTCATCCCCGAACTGATTAAAACCAAGGATAGTGACCGGAGGACCATTGGTTCTGCTCCGGCTGGATCATTCATCCGGATGATCCGGACGGATGGACCGGAGCGTCCCTTTAAAGGCATGAACAATAATTACTCAGATATGAAAAAGAATATCAGCGTATTCCGGATAATTCCGGTACTGGCGGTGTTGATCCTGATGGCGTGTGAGAAGACAGGACCTGCCGATCCGTCGGCGACGCGTGAAACGGTGAACCTCTTTCAGAACCTGAAGGAACAGCAGAAGGAGGGGTTGATGTTCGGCCACCAGGATGATCTGGTCTATGGTGTAGGTTGGGTCTACGAGGAAGGTCGCTCCGATGTGAAGGAGGTCTGTGGGGATTACCCGGCGGTCATGGGCTGGGAATTGGGCCATCTGGAGCTGGGGGCTGCCTATAGTCTCGATTCGGTCCATTTCGACAAGATCAGGAGCCTGATCCGGACGGTATATCAGCAGGGGGGCGTCAATACCCTCAGTTGGCATCTCCGGAATCCTTTGACGGGCGGGAGTGCCTGGGACGTCACCTCCACAGAGGTGGTGCGCGCTGTGCTTCCGGGAGGGGAAAAACACGGCCTCTACCTGGAATACCTTGGCCGGCTGGCCGATTTCATGCTCTCCCTGAAGAGTGACGATGTTACCTTCATTCCCGTGATTTTCAGGCCTTACCACGAACATACCGGCAGTTGGTTCTGGTGGGGTAAGAATCTCTGCACCGTGGAGGAATATAAGGCGTTGTGGCGGATGACCGTGGAATACCTGCGCGACACCCGCAACATCCACCATCTCCTCTATGCTTACTCCACCGACCGGTTTACCACCCAGGAGGAATACCTGGAACGTTACCCCGGCGATGACCTGATCGATATGCTGGCCTTTGACCTCTATGACCGGGGTCCCGACTTCCCCGAGACCCTGAAGAACTGCGCCCAGATCGTCTCCCGGCTGGCAGCAGAAAAAGGGAAGTTCGCCGCGGTAAGCGAGAGTGGCGGTCCCATTGCCACCCAAACCGACTGGTGGACGGCCAGGCTGCTGGAACCGTTGCGCTCCATCCCCCTCTCCTATGTGCTGGTTTGGAGGAACCCCTGGCAGGGCGGCTCTCATGCCCCCTTCGGCCCCCACCCGGGCAACCCCTCGGCCCCCGATTTCGTGAAATTCTACGACGACCCCCACACCCTCTTCCTCCAGGAGGTCTCACCCGGGAATCTTTACCGTTAGAAATATGCATCCTTTTTGCAACCACCTTCCGATCGTAATCTTATGTTAAAAATCATCTGTGTTACCCAGAGCTTATTAGGGCTTCTGGCATTTACTGTTCTTCTTTCTTTTTCCGTCTCCGCTGAAGGGGTTTTCCCCGGAAGCACCCCGGCAAGTGCTGCCTATGGTGAAGCCGGATTCGCTGCGGCGGACATCGGCGGATGGAGAGATACCCTTTCAACCCCCCGTCCATCGCGGGAAGCCCAGGCCGTGTACCGCTATTTGCTTGACATGAAAGGAAAGCTGATCCTCTCGGGACAACAGGACTCGCCCTGGGGCATCGATGAGCTGGCCTACCTTAAAACCCATACCGGGAAGCAGCCGGTACTGAGGGGGATGGACTTGATGCACCAATCCGACAATGCGGGAGAGGTGCAACGGGCCATCATTTGGTGGAAAGCCGGAGGGATTCCCACCATCATGTGGCACTGGGGAGCTCCTACCAAGGGGGATGGCTATGAACAGAGCAAGATGACCATCGATATCAGCCGCTGTTTCACGGAGGGTACAGCAGAGTATACCGCCTTCTGGAAGGAACTGCGCATGAAGGCCGATCTGCTGCAACAACTGGAGGATGCCCATGTTCCCGTGTTGTGGAGGCCGTTTCATGAATTCGACGGCAACTGGTTCTGGTGGAGCAAACAGGGAGCGGCTGCATTTAAGCGGTTGTGGACCACCATGTATGATTATTATGTGCATGAGCGGGGCCTCGATAACCTCATCTGGGTCTTGTGTTATACCGCCACGGTTGACCCGGCATGGTATCCGGGCGACCAGTACGTGGATGTGGTGGGGGCCGACACCTACAACAGTGGCAACGGTCCCCAGCCTGAGATGTTCAGGAAATCAAAGGAGGTCAGCCGGGACCAGTTTCCCCTGGCCTACCATGAATGCGGGATTCCTCCCGATCCCGATGAATGCCTCAGGCAAGGGGTTATGTGGTCGTGGTGGATGGAGTGGCATACCGACTGGCTGGCAGGGGTGGATAAGGAGTATCTGAAGAAGGTGTATCAGCATCCTCTGGTGGTGACGCTTGATGAGGTGCCCCCCATCATGGAGTATTACGGGTGGGCCCGCGACAGTTGCCGCTCCAGTGAAATAGTGCCCTACCGGAGAATAGACGAAGGGGAGGCAGAACAGGGTACTTACCTGAACCGTTTAGCCGGCAGCAAGGCCTACCTGGAGCCTCATGTGACGGATGCCGGGGTATGGAGCTGGAGTGGACTGGGGACCACGGGCCCTGCGGCAGTCCAGACCATTCTTCTGGAGACTCCCGGGGCAGCCAAAGGTGTATTCATCAACCACTGCGGTGCCGCCTCCACGGTGGTATACCCGGTGGCCGACACCTGTTCCCGGGTGGCTCTGGTCCCCCGCTTCCAGGTCCAGGGGTCGAACTGGGCTTACGATAGTGTGGTGACCGTTCCGGCAGGCCAATACCTCCGCCTGAGCCCTTTGCCTTTAACCGGCGGAACATGGAAATGGGTGGAGGGGTCGGGCTCCTCTTCCCGGGAAATCACGGTTTATCCCCGCGATTCCGTGATTTACACCGCCCGCTTCACCAATAACTGCGGACAATCGACCCGGGTCAGCTTTCATGTGGCGGTGGCCCCCTCCACCTCGGCCGGTGCTGTCAGGGAATCCACCGGAGCTCTCCTTTACCCGGTCCCCTGCATCGACTACCTCCAGGTGCAATTGAAGATGATCCATCCGGGGGAGGAAGCCGGAATCACCGTCTACGACCTTTCCGGATCCATCCTGATGCGGAAAGAGGTCACCTCCAATCCGTTCAGAATCGACGTTTCAGAATTACTGCCCGGGTACTACCTCTTGAATATCAGTCAGAACCATTCGTCTGATCTGCTTGACTTTATCAGATTGTGATAGAAAGGGTGATGGTCGTCAGAAGATGGCTTTAGCGATTTCCTTTACATTGTCGGAGAGGCCGTAAGTGTAGATATGCAGTCCGGGCACTCCTGCGGCGATGAGTTCCCTGGCCTGGTGGATGGCCCATTCGGTGCCGGCCTGCCGGGCCTGATCGTCGGTTTTACACCCGTGGAGGGCTTTGCTGAGGTCGGAGGGGAGTGAAATGCTGAAAATCTTGGGCAATACCGTCAACTGGTTCATCAGGGCGATGGGCTTGATGCCCGGAATGATGGGAACGGTGATGCCCATCTCGCGGCATCTCTTCACGAAATCAAAGTACACCTGGTTGTCGAAAAACATCTGAGTAACGATATAATCGGCACCGGCTTCCACTTTTTGCCGCAGGTAGCAGAGGTCGGTCTCCAGATTGGGGGCTTCGGCATGTTTCTCGGGATAGCCGGCTACCCCGACGCAGAAATCCAAGGGAGTGGTGTTTTTAAGTGCAGGATCGAGGTAGATTCCCTTTTTCAGTTGGGTGATCTGTTGGACCAGGTCGATGGCATGGGTGTTGCCCGCGGGTTCAGGACGGAAGACCGATTCCCCCTTGAGCCCGTCGCCCCTCAGGGCCAGAACGTTTTCTATCCCCAGGAAGTGAAGGTCGATCAACACATGTTCGGTTTCACTGCGGGTGAATCCTCCACAGACAATATGAGGGACCACCGGAATGCCGTACTTGTGCTGGATGGCGGCGGCTATGGCCACCGTTCCCGGTCTTTTGCGCACCACCCTCCGCTCTATGGCTCCATCGGGGCGCTCCCTGAATTCAATCTCATCACGATGCGTGGTGATGTTGATAAATTTAGGGTCGAACTCCAACAGGTTCTCAATGGTTTGGTATATACGGGTTGCATCGCTCCCCTTCAGCGGAGGCAACAGTTCAAAGGAGAGGATGGTGCGGCCGCTCTGGACCAGGGCATCTGTAACTTTCACTTGTGTAATTGTTAATTATTTACTTGTCCGAAATGATAACCGGTTATTGCACGGCGATTTTGGCGGTCAGACGGCTGTACTGTTCGATGAAAATCTTTTTGCCGGCGGTCAGTCTTTCAATCGATTCCGATGTGTAATGCCTGATGGTGATCAGCATCAGTCCGGTGTTGTATTTCACCTCATAATCCTTTCTCAGGTCGAGGATGATGGTTTCCAAGCCCATCTCCGGGGCATCGACCAGCAGATTCAGGTCAATGGCTGTCTTCTGGATCATATTGACCTTCAGTCCCTTTCCGGATACCAGGGCAAAAACCCTGGAGATATCTTCAGGGGTAATAAACGAAAAATCGCAGGGTGAGAAGGTGATAAGCACCTGATTTCCGCGGAGGATAAATACCGGGGTCAGCTCCAGCAGATGATCCACCTGGTGGATGATGGTCCCCGGTTCGGAGGGATTCAGGAAAGACCTGACGTGGAGGGGAATATTTTTATTGTGCAGGGGTTTCATCGTTTTGGGATGGATCACCTGGGCCCCGGAGTGGGTCATTTCCACGGCTTCACGGTAGGAGAGTTCCCTGAGCAGGACGGTATCGGCAAAGAGTTTGGGATCGGCATTGAGGACGCCCGGAACGTCTTTCCAGATCGTGACGCTTTCGGCGTTCAGCAGGTTGGCCAGGATGGCGGCGGTGTAGTCCGATCCTTCGCGCCCCAGGGAGGTTGTCAGGTTGGTCACCGTAGAACCGATGAACCCCTGGGTGATGTACATGCGTGTGTTGTTGAACTGGAAAGTGTTGTTAACCAGCATCTCGGTCCATTTCCAGTTGACCGTGGCATCGCGGTAGTTGTCGTCGGTACGGAGGCTCAACCGGATGTCGATCCAGCGGTTCGGCTGCCCCGTGGCCTCCAGATAATGGCTCATGATCAGCGAAGAGAATAACTCCCCGTAGCATATGAACTGGTCGTATTCAAAATCGTAAAGCAAGGAAGGGGGAAGGTCGAGCTTTTTACGTACTTCGGCGAGCATGTTGTGGAAGGCCTCTGGAATCCTGTCAGGCCCGAAAAGTTCCGCGGCAATCTCCAGGTGCGATTTGCTGAATTCAGCAAAGATCTCCCAGGTCTCATCCCATCCGTTGAAATGGGCCTTCACCAGGGTCTCCAGCAGATTGGTGGTTTTTCCCATGGCCGACACCACGACAATCAGTTCATCAGGACATTGCGATATGATAGAAGCCACATTGCGGATCCCTGCGGCATCCTTCACTGAGGCTCCCCCAAACTTGTATACCTTCATTTTTAATGCTTATTTCGGGTACAAAACTACGATTTTTAAATATCGGAGCATGAAAGCAGGATCAACTGAAAGGAACTGTTTTAAAAAAAAGTGTATATTGTCGGTAGTAAATCATTAAACCGCGGTGTGTTATGGATATTCAATCAACTGTAAGCCTGAGTAATGGGTACAAAATGCCTCGGTTTGGGCTGGGGGTTTTCCGCAGCAAGGAGGGCCATGAGGTAGAGTCGGCGGTATTAACGGCCCTGGAGGCAGGTTACAGGCATATCGACACGGCGGCCGTTTATGGCAACGAAAGGGGAGTAGGCCGGGCAATCAGGCAGAGCGGCCTCCCCCGCAGCGAGGTTTTCATCACCTCCAAGATTTGGAATTCGGACCAGGGGTATGAGACGACCTTTGACGCATTCAATGACAGCATTGAGCGGCTCGACACCGATTATATCGATCTTTATCTGATTCACTGGCCCAAAGGGCCTCTTTCCCTGGAAACCTGGAAGGCGATGGAAGAGATTTACGTTTCGGGGCGGATCAAAGCCATTGGAGTAAGCAACTTCCTGATCCATCACCTGGAGGAGTTATTCCCGGTGTGCCGGTTCAAGCCTGTAGTCAACCAGGTGGAGTTCCATCCCTATCTGCAGCAGCCTGAATTACAGGAATTTTGTAGGTCACATCAAATTCAGGTGGAAGCCTGGAGCCCCATTGTGCGCGGGCAGGTCAACGAGGATCCTGTTTTGCAGGCCCTGGCGGCCAAATATGGGAAAAGCCCCGTACAGATTACCTTGCGCTGGGAACTTCAGAAGGGAATCGTCACTATTCCCAAGTCGGTTCATGCCGAAAGAATACTCTCCAATGCCGATCTCTTTGATTTTGAGATTTCCGGGGAAGACATGGCCCGGATCGACCGTCTCGACCGCCATTTCCGCACTGGCGCCGACCCCGACAATTTTAACTTCTGAGACAACCCTATCCAGGCGCGATGACGCTTTCTTGCGGTCAGAGTCCCGCCTGGTTTTTGATCTCCTGGATCATCTTCAGGGCCAGTTGGTCGGCTTCGGCCTCCGTTCGTGCTTCCGCATAAATGCGAATAATGGGTTCGGTGTTCGATTTGCGCAAATGGACCCACGATTCGGGAAAGTCGATTTTGACCCCGTCGATATCGGTGATCTTCTCCTTTTTGTAGAGCGCTTTGATTTCTGCCAGTAGCCGGTCGGTATCGATACCGGGTGTCAATTCGATTTTGTTCTTGGAGGTGAAATAGTCGGGGTACCTGCGGCGCAGGGCGGAGCATTTCTGGGCTGAGCGGGCGAGATGGCTGAGGAAGAGGGCGACCCCCACCAGGGCGTCGCGGCCATAATGGCTTGCAGGATAGATGATCCCGCCGTTGCCTTCTCCGCCGATGATGGCGCCGGTCTCCTTCATGACCCTGACCACGTTCACTTCACCGACGGCCGAAGCGGCATAGGAACCGCCATGGCTGAGGGTAATGTCGCGCAAGGCCCGGCTGGAGGAGAGGTTGGAAACCGTGTTGCCAGGTGTGTGCCCCAGCACGTAATCGGCACAGGCGACCAGCGTGTATTCTTCGTTAAAGAGGGAGCCATCCTCGTTGATGATGGCCAGCCGGTCGACGTCGGGGTCTGTTACAAAACCTACATCCACGCCGCTTTCACGGATGATACGGCAGGTCTCTTCCAGATGTGCGGCCAGGGGTTCCGGATTGTGGGCAAAATGACCCGTCGGCTCACAGTTGATCTCCACGACCTTTTTGACCCCCAGTTCCCTGAGCAGGCGGGGCAGGGCAATGCCTCCCACCGAATTAACGGCATCCACGGCGACCGTGAAGCCGGCGGCCCTGATCGCTTCCGTGTCGACCAGTTCCAGTGCTTTGACCAGCTCAATATGACGGGAAGTGTAGTCCTTGCATACCATGCTTCCCAGGTCATCCACGGTGGCGAAAGAAAACGATTCGTCAGCCGCGATCTGGAGCACCCGCTCTCCGTCAGCGGCGGAGAGGAATTCTCCTTTTTCGTTAAGGAGCTTAAGGGCATTCCATTGTTTGGGATTATGGCTGGCCGTGAGGATGATGCCTCCGTCGGCCTGTTCTCCGGTCACCGCGATTTCGGTAGTGGGGGTGGTGGCCATGCCGATGTCTATCACATGGCAGCCCATCCCTACCAGGGTGGAGATCACCAGGGAACTTACCATAGGCCCTGAAAGACGGGCGTCACGCCCTACCACGATGGTTACCGGGCCTTTCTTCCTGCGGTGTGTGGCCCAGGTGGCATAGGCCGCTGTAAATTTTACCACGTCAAGTGGACTGAGGCCCTCGCCGGGGCGGCCTCCTATGGTCCCCCGGATGCCGGAAATCGATTTGATCAGGGTCATAATCTGGATGGTTTAATACTGCAAAGTTAGGATTTTCACCGTGATCATCGGCTTCAGCCATTGCGTTGATTATTCCTGTGGATGATTGGTTTCTTTGGGGAGGTCATCGAGTTCAGCCAGGGTAGCCCTGAGCTGGTCGAGATAATTGCCGTAGACCTTCCGGAAGACCCAGCGCAGCAATAAAAACAAAAACCCGGTAATCAGCAGGATCAGCAACAGCCCCATGACCAGGGTAGGGATGAAAAAGCCTTCCAGCGTATGGTTCTGGGTTACACTGGTAAAGAAACCTGCGGTAAAGCCTGTGCCCGATTCCAGGAGGATGATGATCAGGGCCAGCCCAAAGAGGCGGCGGTAGAGGGTAAGCACCCCGATGATTTTCATCAGGGTATGGCGCAGGTCACACACCTGGCGGCAGGTGTTGCGCATTTTACGGTAGTGGAGGGAGAAAGCGATGAAAAGGGTGATTATCAGCAAGCTGACCCCCAGGTCAATGGTTCTGAGCCAGGCGGGGATTTCTCCGGTGAGGGGTTCGCCGGAGTTCCTGACCATCAGAGGCAGGAATTCCGCAACCCCCAGAACGACCACGACAGCCAGCAGGAGAATCAACCCAATCCTGACATTGCGGTCGATACGGTCAAGCAGAGTGGTGGTTCTGCGGCCCAGCATACTCCGGATCTGCTCCTCATTCAGCATCCGCTGCTCCGAGCTCTTGGCGGTCAGGCTGTTCCATGCTTTTCGCAGATCTTTTATATCCATTTCATTCATCTTCTGAGGTCATAAGTATCCTGAGTTTCTTTTTAATCCGGTTCATCTTTACCCTGACATAATTCTGGGTGATCCCAGTAATTTCTGCAATCTCCTCGTAGCTTTTTTCTTCGAGAAAGAGAAGGATGATGGATTTCTCAACTCCACTGAGATGGGCCACGGCCTGTCTCAGCAGGATAAGGTTCTCTTCAGCCTCGGCGGATGGGGTCTCATCGGCAATCTGCAGACTCTCACCCGACAGCCGGCTGAATCCGGAAAAACGGCGGACTTTTTTGAAGGAGGTAATGGCTGTATTGAGCGCCACACGGTACATCCAGGTCGTGAATTTCGACTCCTTCCGGAAGGAAGGGTACGATTTCCACAACTGGGCAAGAATCTCCTGAAAAAGATCGTTACGATCCTCCTCCTCATCGCAATAGATATTGCAGACCTTGTGGATGATTCCCTGGTTGGCCCTGATTATTTCCAGAAACTCCTTTTCCAAATCAGGATATTAGTAAGGGATATGCGTCTGCGATTACAGAAGAAAAGGTGTTTTTCGGCAGCTTCTTTTACTTCATCTTCAGGAAAGATACCTCACGGGGGGTGAGCATTCTCCATTTTCCCCGCGGAAGGTTCTTCTTGGTCAGTCCGGCAAAGGAGACTCTGTCGAGAGATCTGACCCTATAACCCAGGGATTCGAATATTCTGCGGACGATCCGGTTCCTTCCTGAGTGGATTTCAATGCCCAGGGTATCCTTATCTTCCCCTTCGACGAAGGCGATGGCGTCGGCGGCGATGAAGCCGTCTTCCAGTTCGATGCCATCGGCGATTTTCTGCATGTCGGCTACCGAGACGGTTTTGTCGAGCGTGACCTGGTATACTTTTTCCACCTTATGGCTGGGGTGGGTGAGTTTCTTTGACAGCTCCCCGTCGTTGGTGAGCAGGATGAGCCCGGTGGTGTTTTTGTCGAGTCGCCCCACCGGGTAGATCCGTTCTTCACAGGCCTCCTTGACCAGGTCGAGGACAGTCCGTTCGGCATGGGGGTCATCGGTGGTGGTGACCACTTCCCTTGGTTTGTTGAGCAGCACATAAACCTTGCGTTCCGGAGTAAGGAGGCGGTTGTCAAAGCGGACTTCATCGGTAGGTGAGACTTTGGTGCCCAGTTCGGTGGTCACCTGGCCATTGACGGTGACGACTCCGGCGGCGATGAATTTGTCGGCTTCACGGCGTGAACAGATGCCGGCGTTGGCAATGAACCTGTTGAGCCTGATAAGTTCCGCCTTTTCGGGGGTGCGGAGGGATTCATTTCTTTCGGTGGAATGGCCCAGTTCTCTGAGCAGCTGGCGGCGTGTCGGCCGCTGATCCGCTTTGAGCACCAGTCTCTTGGAGCCTTCTTTGCTCTCATGGGGAGGAAGGGCTGCCCTGCGGGCTGCGGCCCGTTCATCGCCCAGGGTACGCCGGCGGGTCACCCCGGGAGCTCCTGTGCGGGGCCCATGACTTCCCGGAGCCGTTCCGGAGGATGAGGGACGCGATTCTCCACTTCCAAAGCGAGATCCGGAGCCTGAAAAGCGCGACCCGGGCGCATGTATACCCCCCCCCGGCCGTTCACCCCCGGAGAAACCTCCCGGCCGGCTGAAGCCTCCGCCTGCCCTGCTGCCTTCACCCCGGGAAAAAGAACTGCCCTGACGGCTGAAACCACCGCCTGCCCTGTTGCCTTCACCCCGTGAAAAAGAGCTGCCCTGACGGCCGAAACCACCACCTGCCCTGCTGCCTTCACCCTGTGAAAAGGAACTGCCCTGACGGCGCGGTCCTCCACCTGGGGCTCCGCCGCTTCTCTTTCCTCCTG
>CAZKIU010000009.1:66509-80650 GCA_964552955.1 uncultured Prolixibacteraceae bacterium | reverse complement strand
CTGCCCTGACGGCGCGGTCCTCCACCTGGGGCTCCGCCGCTTCTCTTTCCTCCTGAAGCCGAATGCTCCCTGGAAGCCGCCCTCCCGGCTGGCCTTCCCCGGCCACTGCGGCCTCCCTGAAAATCTCTGCTCATATCGCCTTTTATTAGGCCGCAAAGTTCGTAAAAAAACTGACCTGCAACGCACATTGGCCCACCGGCGAAGGATATTCTTTTATTTTCTGTCGCTTGTGTTACGAAACCATCAAAGATCTTACGTATATTCCGTTATAAATTCAATTAAACTGTTCATATGCAATCACACGAAATTGATTACAGGATTATCGGAGAAGGAATCCAGTTGGTAGAGATAGAGCTGGATCCCGGGGAGACCGTCATTGCCGAAGCGGGAGCGATGCTCTATATGGAGGATGGGATATTCTTTACGGCCAAGATGGGTGACGGGACCAATCCACGGGCCGGGTTGTTTGACAAACTGCTGGCGGCAGGCTCACGGGTCATCACCGGGGAATCCCTGTTTATCACCCACTTCACCAACCAGGGATATGGCAAGAAGAAGGTGGCCTTTGCCGCCCCCTATCCCGGCACCATCGTGCCCCTTGACCTGAAGGAGTTGCGCGGTCAGGTGATCGTCCAGAAGGATGCCTTTCTTTGTGCTGCCCTGGGAACCAAAGTGTCGATCACCTTTAACCGTAAACTGGGAGCCGGTTTCTTCGGGGGGGAGGGATTCATCCTCCAGTCGCTGCAGGGTGACGGCAAGGTCTTTGTTCATGCTGGCGGAACCGTCATCGAGCGCACCCTTAACAATGAGGTGCTCAGGGTAGATACGGGATGCATCGTGGGCTTTGAACCTCAGATCGATTATAGCATTGAACAGTCGGGGAGCCTGCGCTCCATGGTGTTCGGGGGTGAGGGTATTTTTCTGGCTACCCTGCGCGGAACCGGTAAGGTATGGCTTCAGAGCATGCCCATTGGTAAACTGATCAGCCGCTTGTCGGTGTTCAGTGGCAATACCCGCAAGGAAGGGGGCGCCGGCCTCCTGGGCAAGATCCTCGAAGGATAACCGCCTGTCTCAACCAATATCGGGCAGACTGATGCCCCGGATCTTGCGGTAGAGGTCCAGGGCATAGACATCGGTCATGCCTGAAATAAAGTCGACAGCCGACTGGACCCGGTGGTAGATGGTCTCCTCTTCCTGAAAATACTGGCCGGGAAGGAGCATCAGGATCCGCCGGCTCAGGGGATTCCCGGGGTGAAGCAGCGCTCCGGTGAATTCCGTCAGGAGGGTGTCAATGATTTTATACCCGGCGATTTCGATCTCGACCACGGTACGATGGTTGTAGATTTTCTCAAAGGAGACCTCCTGTACTCTTTTCATGGCTTCCATGAAGGGCGTAGAGATGTGTTTCAGGAGGGATCCCCTGAAGGCTGCATTCAGGATGGCCTCATGGTGGTGCATAAAAACGGTGGCGCATTCGCGGGTGAGCTCCCCGATGACGCCGGCACGCAGATAACTGATCTGCTCATTGGGGTCGGTCACCGCCCGGAGGGTCCTTTGAGTTTCTGTCTTTCTTTCGGGAGTGCTTTGATTCAGAAAGGCCGAGAGCAGCTCCACAGTTTCATCATACCCCAGGATTCCCAGCCTGTAGGCATCTTCGATGTCCATCACCTGGTAACAGATATCGTCGGCGGCTTCCACCAGGTAAACCAGAGGATGACGGGCCCCAGCGAGAGGATCCTCTGCCAGGACGGGAATCTTCAGCTCCCGGGCGATTTCTTTCCAGGTCTCCTTTTCCGACTGGAAAAAGCCGAACTTCTGGTGGGTGGCCCCTGTCGATTCATAAGGGTACTTAACAATGCTGGCCAGTGTGGTATAAGTGAGGGCAAATCCTCCCTTGCGTTTGCCCCGGAAGGGATGGGTGAGGAGCCTGAAGGCGTTGGCATTACCATCGAAATGGGTGAAATCCTTCCATTGGGCTTCGGTCATCTCTTCCTTCAGCAATTTACCCGCACCATTGGTGAAAAAGGAGGAGATGGCCGCCTCGCCCGAATGACCAAAGGGCGGATTGCCCATGTCGTGGGCCAGGCATGCCGCCGATACCACGGCCCCGACCTGGGTGAGCAGGATGGGATCATCAATGTAATGCTCCCTGTAGAGCATTTCAGCCACCCTGTTGCCCAGGGAACGCCCCACACTGGCCACCTCCAGGGTATGCGTGAGCCGGTTGTGAACAAATATCCTCCCGGGAAGGGGAAAAACCTGGGTCTTGTTCTGCATGCGCCGGAAGGCAGGCGAAAAGATAATCCGGTCATAATCCCGCTGAAATTCCGTCCGGTCTTCACTCCTGGCCCATTCCTCATCGGAGGGCTCTTTACCCAACCGCCGTGATGTCAGCAAATCTTTCCAATCCATAATAATAATCTTGAGTCTTGAGTCTTCTCGACATAGTCGAGACTCCGCTTCGCTGCGTGAGTCTGGAATCTTGAATATCAGAAGTTTAGGTTCTGGCTAAGGCTGATGGTGAGGCGGGTGGAGCGGAGTTTTTCCGGGTCGGAAGAACCACCAAAAAGGATCTCATACTCACCGGGAGTGACCATCACCGATTCAGACAGAGGGTTATAAAACTCAAAAGCCTTGGGGGGCAAGTCAATGGTGAGTCTTTTTTTAGTGCCGGCAGAGAGGTGGACCCTTTTAAAGGCCCGCAGTGAGCTGAAAGCTCCTTCGGGGTCCTGCAGGTTGCGGATATAGACCTGAACAATCTCATCTCCCCCTGACTGGCCGTTGTTCTGAAGCGTGAAGCGGAGGGAGAGCGGTTCCCCGGGTTTGATCTGGTTCCTGCTCAGTTTCCCCTTGCCATAGGTGAAAGTGGTGTAACTCAGTCCGTGCCCGAAAGGATAGAGGGGTTTCTCCTTCAGGTAACGGTAGGTCCTTCCCTTGTTCATGTGATAATCTTCAAAGTCGGGAAGTTGTTCTGTCGAGGTATAAAAGGTCACCGGCAGGCGGCCGGCGGGGTTGTAGTCCCCAAAGAGTACATCGGCCACCGCGGTGCCCCCCATTTGTCCGGGATACCAGGCATTGAGGATAGCGTCGAGGAGGTCATCTTCGGGCTGGAGGGCGATGGCGCTGCCGGTACAAAGGACTAAGATCACCGGTTTCCCGGTGTTTTTGAGCGCCTTCAGCAGGTTGCGCTGTACTTGCGGCAGTTCAATGGTCGTCCGGTCCCCACTCCTGAAGCCGGGGAGATCTACGGGCATCTCTTCGCCTTCGAGTTGTGGTGAGAGCCCTCCCACGAAAATAATGGCTTCTGCATCACTGACCCGGGAGGCGATGGCCTTATAATCGAGAGTGGTCACCCGCCCCAGGTCAAAGTTCAGAATACCCCACCTGTCGGTCTGATAATAGCTGAGTTCTATCTGATATGAAACTCCTTTCCGGGCTTGAAGGATATACTCTCTGCGGTTGAAATTGCGGCTCCCTCTCTCGTTGGCGGCCACCACCTCCTCGCCGTTGATTTTCAGCACGTAACCGTCATCGCCAGCCAGGCGGAAGACGACTTCTCCGTTTTCTGAAGGGGTAAACACCGCCTCATAGCGCGCCGAGAAGTTGGTGAGGGCAACACCGGGAGCAAAGACCGTATTTCCGAAGGTACTGAAGGAGAAGGGGGCGGTGACCATCGCTTTGGCAACGACTTCGCCCGAATAATCGGATGTATTGTAGTAGACAGCGCTGAATCCGGGTACGCCGCCAGAGGAGCACTCCCCGAAAAGCGAGGTGAAGACCTTGTCGTTGGCCAGATCACATCCTCTTTCATAGAGGAGGGTGGTGGACGGCAGTTTCCTGCGGATGCCCTCCAGGATGGTGACGGTATGGGTGGGGATGCCATTGTAGTTGGCCCACATCATGACCGAATCATTGGCATTGGGGCCGACCACGGCTACTTTCTTCAGTTTCTTGGAGAGCGGAAGGGTCTGGTTCCGGTTCTTGAGGAGCACGATGCTCTCGCGGGCCATCTCCAGGGCCTGCGCCTTATGGGGCTCACTCTCCACTACTGACATGGGAATGGACGCCCAGGGCACGTGGCTGTCATCATCGAACATCCCCAGTTCCATGCGGGCCGTGAGCAACCGCAGGACCGACCGGTCGATTTCTTTTTCGGTGATTAGCCCTTTATCGAGGGCTTCCTTCAATGCCCTGTAGTCATTGCCACATTCGATGTCGGTGCCGGCCAGGAGGGCAGCGGCCGAGGCTGCCGGCCGGTCGGGGTGGGTTTCATGCCTTCCCTTCACCCAGAAGTCGGAGATGGCGCCGCAATCAGAAACGACCACCCCCTTGAAGCCCCACTCCTCACGCAGAATACGGGAGAGCAGGTTCTCACTCCCACAGCAGGGTACTCCCTCTATCCGGTTGTAGGCACACATCACCTCTTTGACGCCGGCTTCCTGGACCAGTTCCCTGAAAGCAGGCAGATACGTCTCCAACAGATCGCGGCGGGAGATGTTTTGGGCATCATAGCTGTGGCGGTTCCATTCGGGACCGCTATGGACGGCAAAATGCTTGGCACAGGCGTGGGTCTTATCGTATTTCGCCCCGGGGTCGCCCTGCAACCCCCTGACCACTGCTACGCCCATGCGCCCCGTGAGATAGGGATCCTCACCATAGGTCTCCATACCCCGGCCCCACCGGGGATCCCTGAAGATGTTGATGTTGGGCGTCCAGAAAGTCAACCCCCGGTAGCGGCGGAAATCCCCGTTCTTTTTGGCGTCGTGGTGTTTGGCGCGGGCTTCATCCGAGACCATTTTGAAGGTCTCCTGAACCGCTCTGTCGTTAAAGGTAGCCGCCAGCCCGATGGCCTGCGGAAAAACAGTGGCCTTCCCCGCCCGGGCCACCCCATGCAAAGCCTCATTCCACCATTCATAAGGGGGAATCCCTAACCGCTCTATGGCCGGAGCATCGTTCATCATCAACGAAATCTTCTCCTCCGCCGTGAGTCTTCCCAACAGGTCAGCTGCCCGCTCCTCAAAGGATAAGGCCGGATTCCGGTAGGGGAGAAGCTGCCCCCATCCCGGAAGGACCATCATGAGGGTAAACAGGAGGAACCCTATGGCCCTGAGTGTAAAATGAGTTATTCGGTCCATCGTATTTTATTTACATAAGTTTCCAATCTCGGTTAGCTTCTGCGACCAGGGCTCCACAGGATGAAGCAATCTCTGGGCGGCCATGATCCTCAAAGGTACTAAAAATGTGATTAAGGCCTGAAAAGTTCCGACCGCGGCTTGTTTTTGCTGCATCGCCTGTTTTTCTGGTCCAGGGTTTTCTACCTTTGTGTTATAAGTTTAGCAATGTCAAATATTATGACAAGAAAATTGATCGTACTGATTTTCTCCCTTTTAGTTGTAGTTCTAACCTATGGTCAGGACAGGATTATAACGGTCAGTGGGGACACCATTTTGTGCAGGGTATTACGGCAGGGGCCGTCGGTGGTTTCTTTTGAGCAGGTTCAGGGAGAAAGCCGCACCACCTCCCGTATCGACCGGAGCCAGGTGAGCTTTATTGAGACGGGTATTTACGGGCCTGAGCCGGGTAATGAGCGGCTGGCTGAGGGGCGGCTGGATCTCTCTTTTTCGGGAGGGCCAAGCTGGCTGACTGCCAGTACGAAGGAGGCCAAGGCGCAGGCGATGCAGCTGGGGCTTACCCAGGCACAGGCCGACAGCTATTACCGGCAGCTGAAGTTCGGGTGGTCGGGGGCGGCCAATGCCCACTGGATGGTCGCCTACGGCACCGGGGCCGGTATTCAATACCGCTTTTTTACTACCGGCGCAGAGGAATGGGCGACCTTCGACCCCCAGGATGGTCAGAACCTCTGGTACGGCAAGATGAAAGAGACCATTTATATCCAATATGCCGGGCCTTCCCTGAAAACCTATGCCCCCCTGGGCCGCAGCCGGCACCTGATGGTCCATTCTGCCCTCTCGGCCGGATGGATGTTCTACCGCAACGAGGTATCGGCACTGAACAGCTTTTCCCTGGTTACTGGCAACAACTTCGGTTATTCCCTCGAAGCCGGACTGGATTGTTTTATTACTCCCCGCATTGCCCTGGGATTGAAGTTGTCCCTCTTTGCTTCGAAAATGAAAAAAGTCGATATCGATGATGGCGTGAGCAAGTCCACCATGGAACTCCCCAAAGACCAGTATGAAAATGTGTCGGCACTGGACCTGCTCGGAGGTATCAGATTCATCCTTTAAAGGTTCAAACATGAGGAAATTAGCAGTTCTACTCATGGTTACAGGGCTTTTTCTGAGCTCCTGCAGCGATGATTTTCTGGAGCAAAACCAGCGTAACCTGACGATGTTGTCGGGGAAAGCCCTGCTGTCGGTCCACGATCCCGATCCGGAAATAGAGATCAGCCTGGGCCTGGCCGGATCGGAGAAGTACCATATTGCCTATTATCCCAGGTGGATGGTGTGGGAGTCAATGTACGGGAAGTTTGAGAATGGGATGACCACTCTGAAGTTTACGGTTCAGGAACCCGAAGTAAGGCCCAACCCTGATTTCCTCACAGGAACGGTAGTGCTCGATATTGACCGTATTGGTCTGGTCGGCCTGGAGGTGGTTTATGGAAACATCGGCAATATCCCGGGGCAGATCTTTACCCGGGTCACCCCACTCGGGGGGAGCGTCAAGGATGCCGTCATGCACCAGTCCACGGGTACCCTGGTGGTGGCCACCCAATACCCCAACCAGTTGTTGGTCTTCCGGCCGACGACGCAGGAGAATTTTACGATTCCCTTGCAGAAAAGCCCCCAATGTCTTGATTTTCTGGAAGACGGTAAGACCCTTCTGGTAGGGAACACGACGGCTGAAGTCACGCTTGTGAACCTGGAGTCGCGGTCGGTGGTCAGGGAGTATCCTCTTGATTGTGTGGCTTTTGATTTGGTGGCCGGGCAGAATGGCTGGTGCTATGTTTCACCGCAGGGAGACGTATGGGAGGTCCTGCGGAGTCTGAATCTGGCCACAGGAGAGGTAGTGAGTGGGGGCCAGCTCATGCGGGGTAATCTGTGCGGAAACATGATCCTGAAGAAAATCCCCGGGCGGGCACAAATTATGGGCACCCGCACGCAGGTGGGCCCCACGGGTGTACTTCAGGTCGACATCAGCAGGGGCATGGCCAATGATACCCTCCAGTACTGGCACATGGATATCCACAATTTCTGGGTTTTCAGGGATGGCAACCGCTTTCTGGCCAAATCAGGGACCCTTTATCCTATTCCTCCCTTTGTGGCCAGCGTGAGCGGTGGAATCAACCTGAGTGAGGTGGGCCGGGTACAACTTCCCCAGACGGCCGTTGGCGACGCCTGTTTTACCATGGCAGGAAATACCCTTTTTGTGGCAGGGGGTAACAGCTGGCAACAAGGATGGACGCAGGGGGAGAAAAATCTCATCTTTAGTATTGACGCAGGAAACCTGGCCATTTCGAAAACCTGGGAACCTTCCTATACCGCACTGGAAGTCAATGGCGAACTGATAATGGCCTATAACCAGGTCATATATTTGTTTGCCGATGCGATGGGAACGCGGTTGTGGGCCGTCCGGCGCATGGCCCCCGAAGCAGGTGTGGAACAATGGAGCATCGAGGAGTTTGAGGTGCAGTAACGCCGCCGGAACATCCGGGTCTCTGCTGATAAATCCCCGGCACTCCACCGTGATAGCATCCTTCCCGATGATGGGCATAATACAAAACTGTCCCGGCGGAGGTCGCCGGGACAGTGGTTTCGATCATTGGAATAACTGATGGTCAGAATTCCAGCTTCAACTGGTATTTCACCGGCACCGTTTTGCCCCGTTGTGTGGCCGGTTTCCAGGGTTTCATCTCTTTGATGGTGGTCAGTGCCGCCTCTCCGGCTGCCGGGTTGCTCTGCTCCGTGACTACGGCTTTGACGGGGATTCCCTCGGCATTGACGGTGAATTCAACCGTGGCACTCCCGCTCAGGGATCCTTCCTTTTTCAGCCGGTCCCTGACGGCTGCCACATGCTGGTTCAGTGCTGGCTGTCCTCCCGGATACTCAGGCATCGATTCCACGATGATGAACACCTCCTCTTCGTCAGATGGTGAAGTTGTGGATTTCGTGGCTGGTGTTCTGGATTTTGTTACCGGTGGCGGTGGTGGCGGTGGTGGCATCTCTTTACCAGGGTTGGCATGGAGGACGAAGACCTCTTCCTTCATGGTAATTTGCAGGTTAGCAGGCTTGTCCCCGCTGATCTTTTGGGCGACCGTGCGGTACCCGACAAAAGAGATGTAAAGGGTGATCTCCCCGGCAGGGACCAGCAATTCGAAGGAGCCGTCGGCTCCCGAAAGGGTTCCGGAGGTGGAGCCTCCAATAACCACGGAGGCACCAGGCAGGGGGTTGCCGTCGGATGTAACTACTTTCCCGGTCACTTTGGTTTCTTGTTGGGAGGTGATCGGGTTTTCCTGCAGGGTGGAGTGAGACTCGCCAGCTCCGGGCAGAGGTTCATACACGGGCTTGGCGAAGGCCACCGATAACAAGGCTGCTGCAGGCAGTGCCCACATCAGGCGCAAAGCCCTTTTCTTTGATTTTTTGGGTTGTGTCATCATTTTAAAACGGTTTGTGTTGAGGCCGTAATGGAGAGGGTGGGTGAAACCCATCACCGGCACGCCCATCAACTGATTGATTAATAGCGCCTGGTACCTTCCCGGTGGACGCCCCTGCGCAAGGACCCCCTGATCGGCAAGGTATTCATGATTCTGCCTGATTGCGCGCTCCAGCAGCCAGACAAAAGGATTGAACCAGAAAACAGCCGTGAATAATTCAGCAGTCAGCAGGTCGGCCCAGTGCCTCTCACGAATGTGCACTTCTTCGTGGGCTACAATGTCGGTCAGCTCCTCGCTGCCATGGTGGGCAGGATTAAAGAAGATCAGTCCGAAAAAGGAGAAGGGCAGGGGATACCTGTTATTGCGTATTATTCTGTAACGGCCGTAACGGCTGATTCCCGATGTGTAAATGACGCCGGCGATGCCAGCTGTTTCAATGGCCAGTCTGGCCAGAACCACCACCACCCCTGCCAGGTAAACCCATAGCAGTAGTGAGGGGAGGAGGCCTGCGGTACCCACAACCCCCGTGGTGTCGGCTCCTCCACCGGCTGCCAGCATCTCTAACCCCGCAGGATTACCGGCCCCCCCATCTATCATGCTTTTTTCTACCGTGTAACGGAAGGGGAAAAGCGGCAGTAACAGCGACATCCATAATGCCCCCACGAGGTAAACCCGGTTGGCCCTGAGAAAGGATTCGCCCCTCAACAGAAAGTGGTAGACGGCGTAGAACAGCGCCATGGCCAGTGAAGCCTCCGCCAGCAACAAAACCATCGCCTTCATAACTTCTTATTTTGAAGTTCGTTCTCCAGTTCCCGGGCGGCACTCTTCATCATCTCCTCCAGCTCAGCAATCCCCAGGTTGTTCTCCCGGGCAAAAAAAGTGGCCATCCGTGGAAATGAACCGTTGAAGTACTCCTTCAGCAAGGTCGAAAACTGAACCCGCGTATAGTCGCTTTTGGCGACCAAAGGAAAGTAAAGATGGACATTCCCGATGCTCCTGTGACCGGCAAACCCCTTTTTCTCTAAAACCTTCAATACCGTGGCTACCGTGGTGTAGGCCGGCCGCGGCTCCTCAAACTGCTCCACTACCTCCTTCACCACCCCTTCCTTCAGCTCCCACAGGATCTTCATCACCTGTTCTTCAGCCTTGGTCAACTGCTTTGTGCGATTCATAGCCTTTTTATTTCTACTACAAATATAGTAGAAAAACCCATCATGCAACTATTTTATTAGAAATATTACTATAAAAATAGTAGCAAATATTAAGTTATTTATAACAGATTGATATTCAAATATTTTTTCGTAAATTTCTATAACAATAGCAAACCATTGAAGCGTCATGGAACATGAATTTTTTCAGTTGTCCTATCACGGGCATCTTTTCAGCTTCTTTTATTCGGCTGCTTTTCTAGCCGCTTTGGGGATGCTCTTATTGGAGGGGTATCGCCGGAAGTTTCCGATGGTCTCCTGGATCCTGATTGTCTCTTTTTCCCAGATTCTATTCATTGCCGGGACGCGGTTTTTTGCCCTATCCCCCGAGGAATGGGGGGAGATGATCCGTCATTTTGTTTTGCCAGAAAGCTCGAAGAAGGAGTTGTTCGGGGGGGTATTTTTACTGATGGCCGGGGTGTGGGCCGGAAAGCGGTGGCTTCATTTCAGGCCCCCTGTTGCCGATGCTTTTGCCATTGCGATTCCCCTGGGACTGGTTTTTCAGAAGGCGGGCTGTTTTTTTGCCGGGTGCTGTTTTGGGAAGGTGAGTCATCTTCCCTGGGCCGTGGAATACCCGGTGATGACGCTGCCCCATTTTCACCATTACCAGGAATCGCTGATTGGTTCCACCGATCTTTTTTCACTTCCTGTACACCCTGCCCAGCTTTATGAACTGGCCGGGGCTTTACTGGTGGTGATCCTGGTGGTGGCCCGTGAGAAAAAGTGGCGCTGCAATGGCAGTTCCCTTTTATTCTCCGCGGCGTTGTTTCTGGGGGTTCGTTTTCTGGTAGAATTTGCGCGGGATTCTCTGGCCCACACCACCGGAGGAGCGATGTGGGGCTGGCTTAACCAGACCCAATGGGCCGTTCTGGTTGTCGTGCCGGTCATCCTCTATTTTCTGGTGACCCGCGAACGCTCTACTGCCCCCCAAGTGCCCTCTGCCTTGCAACATCAAGCGCTCTGGCGACCCTCTTCCGGCCCTGAGCGCCCGCAGGGGGACAACCCTCTTCCGGCAAACATCCCATCTGGTCCGGCCCTGGTGTCGCTCTTTTGCTTTTCAGCCCTGCTCTTCATCACCCTGTCGGGGTGGTTCCGGATGGTGGAGACCACAGTCATCCTCCTCTTTTCCGGCGTGGCAGCCCTTATGGCCATCCCCTGCATCCTCAAACGCTACAGAAGGAAAATGGTCAGGATGCTCTTTGCCGGGTTGTTGCTTCTTCCGCTGATCCTGATGGGACAGACCTTTCCGGAGCAGGTGAGGGATTCCGTAAGAATCAGGAAAACCATTTCGCTGGGGCTGGGCGTGGGCACCGGGAGTTTCAATAATTCCGTGGAGCATACCATGGGCGAGGGGTGCGACCGGGTCACCAACACGGCTTACTTCAAACAAAAGTATACCACGCCGGGAGTGGGGGTGCAGTTCAGGACCGAGAACCTGACCAGGGCTTCAGAGGTCAGTTACGGCCTGGACTTCTGGTTGGGTAACCATACCGAAAAGCTCCTCAAGACAACCATCTCTCCTGAGGATACCCTTGGCGGACCAGGCGCACCATTGGTGTCGGATAAAACCTTCATCTTCGGGGTCCATCCCTATGTGGAATATCAGGAAAGATGGTACGGGGTGGGCGGAGGATTTCACGTGGGAAGGATGACCTATGCCTGGTACGACAGGGAGTTGGAACGTTACGGGATGCCCCGGACCGGTCACAGGGAGTACACGCTATATCCGCAGTTATGGCTCCGATTCGGCCCCCGCGATGTGGCCTTCGCGGAGTACCGCCTGGCCAGCCATTTCCCGTCGCCATTTCCCGGATATCTTCAGATGGTCGGACTGGGAACAGGATTGGGCAAGATGGACGGAGTGATCCTCCGCATCGGCACCCTGATCGGAGACCAGTACAACAATGAGGATTGGGATTTTGAGGAGGCCAGCCTTAACGGCTTTTATACTTCAGGCTATTTTCCTCTGAAAGGGGGTTGGGTGCTGGAACCCCTCTTTTTAATCACCCCATCGGTGGAGGATTCCCGGATGGGCCTTCAGATGTCGGTGGGGATGCGTTATCTCCTTAACCGGAAAGAGTATTCCAGGGCTGCGGCGAAAACAGGGAAAGCCGTTCCTCTGGCCCCATGAGGGTGAATTAAATAACAAGCCCCACAACGGCTTGGTTGTGAGGCTTGGGTTATGCGGTGTCTTCTGCTATCTGTCGGGTGGGGGATTTCTTTTGCGTTGGGTGATCCGCCGGACTTCTTTCAGCAGGAGGGGGTAGGCGGGTTCTGCCATGCTGTGGTCGTAGCCGTCGAGTTCGAGCAGGCGGGTCTCCTGATGGCCGGCCACTTTCATCATGCGCATGAGGTATGCGTTCTCCTCATAGCGGCCCAGCATTTCCAGTTCGCGGTCACCGGTGATCAGCAGCAGGGGTGGGGCATCGGGCCTGACATGATAGAGGGGGGCCAGGCTGTCGACTACCGGCCGGAAGTCGGGAATGCCCCGTTCCTTTCTGATGGTCATATGGGTAATGGTATGCCCGCTGAAGGGGATGATCCCGGCAATCCGGTTGGCATCGATGCCGTGGACGCCCAGCCATCTCTTGTCGAGCCCGGTCATGGCTGCCAGGTAACCCCCTGCCGAATGGCCCGCGATGAATATCAGCGCGGTGTCACCTCCATATTCCGTAATATGACCGAAGACCCAGGCGATGGCTGCAGCGGCATCCCGGATGGCTTCCACAGCGTTCACCTGCGGGTGTAACCGGTAGTTGACCGCCACTATGGCACTGCCTTTGCCGCGGAGTTCACCCGGAATGAACTTCTCCCCCCCTGTCAGCCCTCCCCCGTGAAACCATACAATGGTGGGAAAACCATTTCCTGTGGTGGGATAAGTGAGATCCAGCACACACCGCTCCCTGAGGTAGGGGTCTGCGTTCCTCTTCTCTTCTGGATAATAGGGGATATTGGAGTGTGTGGTCTCTTTTAATTCCTGACCCCGGCCCGACAGGCTGATCAACAGGGTCAACAGGAAAAGGATCGTTTTGTACATATTAATATTATCAGAAGAGATCGGTCCCCTCTTCATCAGGATTATTCACTTCTTTGGGCCGGCCTTCGACCACCACGACGATTTCGCCGCGGGGGGGTGTTTTCTGAAAGTGAGCCACCAATTCTTCGAGCGTGCCCCTGACATTCTCTTCGAACATCTTGGAGATCTCGCGGCTGACACAGGCTTTGCGATCGCCGCCAAAGGTCGTTGCCATCTGTTCGAGCAATTTGATCAGCCGGAATGGAGACTCATAAAAGATAATGGTGCGGGGTTCCTCCTCCAGGGCGGTCAGCCGCTTCATCCTCCCCTTTTTCTGGGGCAGAAATCCTTCGAAGACAAAACGGTCGCAGGGAAAACCTGAGTTGACCAGGGCGGGAACGAAGGCGGTGGCTCCCGGCAGGCATTCCACCTCGATGCCCTGTTCGAGACAGGTGCGTACCAGCAGAAACCCGGGATCCGATATTCCGGGCGTCCCTGCATCGGAGATCAACGCCACGGTGAGGCCTGATTCTATTTTTGCGGCGATGTTCCTGACCGTGCCATGCTCGTTGAACTTATGATGGGAGGTAAGCCTGTTGTTGATGCCGTAATGGTCGAGCAGGCGCGCCGATACCCGGGTGTCCTCGGCCAGAATCAACTCAGCCTCCTTCAGAATACGCACCCCCCTGAAAGTCATATCCTCCAGGTTACCTACAGGCGTAGGGACGATAAACAGCTTGCCTGGATTACCCATTTTGCGGGAACCTCCGTTTGACCAGTTCCACAAACTTGAGGCTCGTCTCGCTCTTCTTCCAGTTATAGCGCTCACTCAGGTAGTTGAATGCCTCCCTGACCTCATGCATCTGGTCTATCCTCCTTACCGTATCGTAGAAAAGCTCCATATTCCCTTCAAACAGTTCCCGCGCAAAGAGAAACCGGTCGTTGGTGCCGATGCTTCCCGCCAGGCTGGCGATGGGGATATTGGAGAATTTAAGTTCGTTTTTGGTCTTTTCAGTCATCAGCAGGTCATGAACCGATTTGCCAGCCGTGAATTTCTCACCGAGAATTTGTTTTTCAGCGTGACCGTTGCCTCTCTCTGTCTCCACACGCTCCCCGGTGAAAAGCATCTCTCCGGAACCTCCTGAAGGTGCGGGGGCCTGGCTGATGGGAGGAATCTCCTGCTGCACCGCGGAAGCCTGGCTAACGAGGGGGATCTCCTGCTGCACCGCGGAAGCCTGGCTGACGGGAGGGATCTCCTGCTGCACCGCGGAAGCCTGGCTAACGAGGGGGATCTCCTGCTGCACCG
>CAZKIU010000009.1:0-66409 GCA_964552955.1 uncultured Prolixibacteraceae bacterium | reverse complement strand
GGGTAGACGGAGGTATCTCCCGGCCCTGAGGCTGACCTGTTGGAGCTTCTTCCCTGTGGATACCGGCAGGGTGACCGGCCGGAACCTTGTCTCTTTCCTGTTCTGAGCCAATGCTGGAAATATGCGATGCTTCCGCAGCACCCCGGGAACCCACCGGTGGCCTTTCAGCGGCCAGCTCCAGGAGGTGCCGCACCCCCGATATACGGGTGCGCAAAAGCTCCATATCCAGCGGATCAAAACTCCCCGCTTCCCGGTGCTCGGTGACCAGTTCCTCCAATTCCCGCACATCTCTGAGCAGGATGTGCATCAATTTAAGATGTTCCATTGCTATTACTTTGTATCTTTGCTCAAACGATTGTAAAAGTATTAAATTCTGTTTGGAATACCGCAAATGTTTATTGAAAGGGATATTAACGGTGGAAAAAGGACTGGATTGATCGAAGTGATCACCGGTTCTATGTTCTCAGGAAAGACCGAAGAGCTGATCAGGCGGCTGAAACGGGCAGGCTTTGCCCGCCAGAAGGTAGAGATCTTCAAACCGGCGATCGACGTTCGTTATTCGGCGGTGGATGTGGTCTCGCATGACGAGCATTCCATCAGGTCGACCCCTGTCGAAAACTCATCCAACATCCTGTTGTTGGCGGCAGGCGTTGACGTGGTGGGGATCGACGAGGCGCAGTTCTTCGACAAACATCTGGTAGAAGTGGTGGTGCAGTTGGCCAACCAGGGGGTGAGGGTGATCGTGGCCGGACTGGACATGGATTTCAGGGGGGATCCTTTTGGTCCCATCCCCGGGCTGATGGCCGTTGCCGATTTTGTCACCAAGGTCCATGCCGTTTGTGTACGCTGTGGTTCCAACGCCCAGTTCTCCCACCGGCTTACCGAAAAAGAACAGGTGGTTCTCCTGGGGGAAAAAGATATCTATGAACCGCTGTGCCGCCGCTGTTATCTTCAAGCCAACGCCCTTTCATGATAGCCTACACTGTTGCAGAGATTGCGGCCATTGTATCGGGAAAACCCGTTTACCGGGGGCTTTCCCCCGATTACACGGTCACCCAGTTGGCGGTGGACAGCCGCACCCTTTTCCACCCCGGGCATACCCTCTTTTTTGCCCTCCATGGCGTGCGCCAGGATGGACACCAGTTTATTGGTCCCCTGGCGGGAAAAGGGGTCAAGGTATTTGTCGTCACGGCAGGAATCCCCTTCACCCCTCCTGAGGATGGGGCCTGGATAGAAACTGCCGACGCACTGGAGGCGCTGCAGCGCCTGGCTGCATACCACAGGAGCCGTTTCTCCTTTCCCGTCATTGGCATCACCGGCAGCAACGGTAAAACCGTCGTTAAAGAGTGGCTCCATGACCTCCTCTCGGGCCCCTTTTCGGTGGTCCGCAGTCCGCGAAGCTACAACTCCCAGACCGGCGTTCCCCTTTCGGTGTGGCACCTGCAGGAGGAGAACACCCTGGCCCTTCTGGAGGCGGGGATCTCTCAGCCAGGAGAGATGGAGAAACTGGAAACGATCATCAGGCCTACCCTTGGCGTCCTTACCAATATCGGCGATGCCCATCAGGAGAATTTCAGCTCCCTGGAACAGAAAACCGCCGAGAAGCTCAAGCTCTTTATCCACTCCCGGAAGCTGGTTTTCTCGCTGGATCAGGGGGAGCCCTCCCGGCAGGCGGAAGCCTTTTGCCGAGCCCATGGGGTAGAACCCATTACCTGGTCGGCCTCAGGAAAGGAGGCTCTTCTTACCTTCAGGCTTACTTCAGGCGAGGGGAACACGACGCTGGAGGCTGCATGGCAGGACCGGAAAGCTACCCTGACCATTCCTTTCACTGATGCTTCATCCATTGAGAACTGCTGCCAATGTTGGGCCGTCATCGTGGCCCTGGAGGCCGATCCGCAGTCTTTCACCGCCGGCTTCAGCCGCCTGTCCGCTCTCACCATGCGGCTGGAACTGAAACGGGGCATCAACCAGTGCCTGCTGCTGAACGACTATTACAATTCAGATATCAACTCCCTTGAAATAGCCCTTTCGGTGTTGCACCGCCAGGCCGAGAAGAACCACCTCGAGAAGATCGTGATCCTCTCAGATATCAGGCAGTCGGGGCTTCCCGGGCGCGAGTTGTATGGTCAGGTCAACCGGTTGCTGACGGCTGCCGGCGTGGAGACCATCGTGGGCATCGGGAGTGCCCTGATGCAGGAAGTGGCGCTTTTTACCATGCGGAAGCAGTTTTATGCCTCCACACAGGAGTTTATAGCCGGTTTCAGGCCTGACGCATGGTCGCGTGCGGCCATCCTGATCAAGGGAGCGCGCGATTTCCGTTTCGAAGAGATCTCCGCCGTCCTGGAGCTCAAAGCCCACCAGTCGGTTCTGGAAATCAGCCTCGATGCCCTCCGCGACAACCTCAATTATTACAGGTCGCTGCTCCGCCCTGAAACGCGGGTTATGGCGATGGTCAAGGCCTTCAGCTATGGCAGCGGTGATGTGGAAATCGCCAAACTCCTGCAGTTCGCCCGCGTCGACTACCTGGCGGTGGCCGTCACCGATGAGGGAAGAGAACTCCGGAATGCCGGCATCACCCTCCCCATCATCGTCATGAATCCTGAACACCACAGCTTCCAGCAGATGATCGATTACCGGCTCGAACCCAACCTCTACTCCACCGAACTGGTCCATCACTTCGGTAAAGTTGCCGGTCACAATGCCCTCCTCCATTTTCCGGTGCACCTGAAAATAGATACGGGAATGAACCGCCTCGGACTTAAATCAAGGGAGGAGGCCGAGGAGGCCATCCGCTATTTCAGGGAGCATCCCCAGCTCAGGCTGCAGTCGGTATTCTCGCATCTGGCCGCCAGCGAGGACCCCGCCATGGATGGTTTCACCACCAGCCAGATCAGCAGGTTCCTGGATTTGACCGGATGGATCACTGCCTCCCTCGATTATCCTGTCGACCGTCATATCCTTAATTCCGCGGGCATCGAACGGTTCCCCGAATATCAGATGGAGATGGTCAGGCTGGGGATCGGCCTCTACGGGGTGAGTACCGGTATGCTCCCTCTCCGACCTGTGGGCCGCCTCAAAAGCTCCCTTTCCCAGATCAAGGAGGTCTTCCCCGGCGAAACGGTGGGTTACAACCGAGCCGGAAAAATCAGCCGCCCATCACGCATCGCCATCATCCCCGTGGGATATGCCGACGGCCTCGACCGCAGACTGGGCAACGGCAGAGGGAAGGTATATATCAACGGCAGCATGGCCCCGCTGGTGGGTAACATTTGCATGGATATGTGCATGGCCGACGTCACAGGAATCACCTGCCAGACCGGCGATGAAGCTGAATTTTTTGGGGATCACATCTCCATCAGCGAGGTGGCCGCCGCCGCAGATACCATCCCCTATGAGATCCTTACGGGCATTTCACAAAGAATAAAAAGGATTTATATCCAGGAGTAAAGGGGGCCTTTCTGCCCTGAGGACAGACCCTCTGCCTGACAGGCAGGACTCCCGGCAGACCGATGACGTGCCACTCAGCCCGGGTGGGTGATGATTTGCTGTCTAGCCTAGTTTGCTGATTCTGTCAAGCCGCTGCAGATCCAGGATTTTGATTTTGCGGCCGTCGATGGTGATCAGCTTCTCGTTGGCAAAAGTAGAGAGGGTGCGGATGGCATTGGAGGTGGTCATGTTGGAGAGGTTGGCGATATCCTCGCGCGACATATACACTTTCAGGGTAGTGCCGTCATGTTCAAACCCATATTTCTCGGCCAGGAGGATCAGCGATTCTGCCAGTCTGCCCCGGATATGCTTCTGGGTAAGGGTCACCGTCCGCATGTTGGCAAATCCCAGTTCACGGGCCAGCTTTCTGATCAGCCGCAGGGAGAACTCACTGTTTTTGATGGCCCGCGTCATGATAAACTCCATGGAGATGTTGGCGATGACCGAGTCCTCGAGGGTCACCGCCGTGGCGATGTGCGCCTCATCGGCAAAAAAAGCACGGTAGCCGATGATCCCCATCGGTTTTGACATCCTGATGATCTGCTCCCGTCCGCCAACCCCTTCCTTGAAAATCTTCACCTTCCCGGTCACCAGCATCATGAAACCCGAGGGTTTGTCGCCCTCCCTGAAGATATACTCATTGCGCCGGTAGGTCGTCAGGGATACGCTCTCCTGCAACTCCTCCTTCTCCTCTGGGGTCAGAAGATAAAAAGGAGATTTGGGATTCTCAAGAATTTCTTTTATGCCTGATTCAAAGTGCAACATGGGGCGGGTAGGTTGTTATGTTTTATAACATGCAAAGTTAATTTTTTTTGGATAACGGGCTAACAGGAGTTCATTTTTGATCAGGGGTCAGAAGCGGGCGACCAGGGGGATCCTGCGGCCAAAGCCAAAGGCTTTGTGGCTGATTCTCAGTATGGGGGCGGCTTGAAACCGCTTGTACTCATTGAGGTTGACCATTCTGATCACCTTCCTGACCAGCGCCGGGTCGTGGCCATCGGCCGCGATCTCCTCCGGGGAGCGGTTCATCTCGATATATTGATAAAGGAGGGTATCGAGCACCGGGTATTCCGGAAGAGAATCGGAGTCCTTTTGTCCGGGTCTCAGTTCCGCGGAGGGCGCTTTCACGATGGTATGGTGCGGGATGATCTCCCCGTGGCGGTTGATCCAGCGGGCCAGTTCGTAGACTTCAGTTTTATAGAGGTCGCCCAGTACGGCCAGGCCCCCGTTCATGTCGCCGTAGAGGGTCCCATAGCCCACCGCGCATTCGCTTTTATTGGAGGTGTTCAGAACCAGACACCCGAATTTATTGGAAAGAGCCATGATGAGAACGCCCCGGATGCGGGCCTGTATATTCTCCTCGGTGATATCGGGGGGCAGGTCCCCAAAGAGAGGATGGAGCTCCCGGTTGATAGCGTCGACACCCTCCTGGATGGGGACCGTATCGTATGCAATCCCCAGGGTGTGTGCCAGGGCCACGGCATCCCCGACAGAATGGGAGGAACTGAAGCGCGAGGGCATCAGCAATACCCTGACGTTGGCGGGCCCCAGGGCACGGGCGGCCAACACGGCCACCACCGCTGAATCGATACCCCCTGAAAGCCCCAGGGTGGCCCGGGTGAATCCTGTTTTGGCAAAATAGTCGCGGATGCCCAGCAGAAGAGCCTCCTCGACCTTACCAATCCGCTCCAGCGGGGGCTGCAACAGACCAGCGCGGCGCTCCCCGGTGTCGATGATCAGGAAATCCTCCCGGAAGTAACTCATCTCGCGCAGGATTTCCCCGTCGGGACCGATGAAAAGTGATCCCCCGTCGAAGATCAGTTCAGCCTGGGCCCCTGTCTGGTTCACATAAACCAGGGGAAGTCCGTATTGCCGGGCTTTCCGCGTCAGGATCTCCTTGCGCCACCCCTGCTGACCGGCAGAAAAGGGCGAAGCCGACAGGTTGATGATCAGTGCGGGCTCTAACCGGGCCAGTTCTTCCATCGGAGAACACTGGTAGAGTTTGTCCTTTCCAAATTCATACTGCACCGGCTGCTCGTCCCAGAGATCCTCGCAGATGGTCACTGCTATCTTCATCCCCCCGGCTTCCAGTAACCTGAAACGCCTGTTGGGCTCAAAATGACGGTATTCGTCGAAGACATCGTATGTGGGGAGCAACGTCTTGAAGAAGAGATCGCTCACCTTTCCCTCAGCCAGGTATAACGCTGCATTGTAGAGTTTTTTGCCCCTTTCCCCTGCGTTGAGGACCGGAGCTCCCACAAGGGCAGCAATGCCGTGGCAGTGGCCGGCGATCTCTTCCACCGCGGCCTGCGCTGCCGCAATAAACTCCTTCCGCTCCAGAAGATCCTGCGGGTGATAGCCTGTCACCGATAACTCTGAGAAAACGGCCAGCTCTGCCCCTTCACCCCGGGCCCGGCCAATGGCCTCTGTGATCTTGCGGCAGTTGCCTTCGAAATCGCCAATGCGATAGTTCAATTGTACCAGTGCTATCTTCATCCCAGGAATTTATTTACACTTGCAAATCTCTGCTTTTTCGACCAATTTCGCAATATTGACCGTAAAAGTACGTATCTCTGTCAACAAGTCGATAACTAACATATAGGTATAATGGTGAATATTGAAATGAAGAAAGGGACCGGTTTAAAGCTGTTGTTTTGTGCAGCCATCCTGATGCTGCTCTTGTGGTCTTGCGGAAAGAATCCCCTGAAAGTGGACCTCTCCGGAATCACGGAGGAGGTATCCATTGTGCGCTATGATGAGGAGCTTTTTTCCTTGGGAAGCAACCCGGCGATGGAAGACCTCATCCGGCTTCGCAACAAATATCCTCAATTTACCGATTTGTACACGCATCTGGTGCTCAAGGTGGGGGATGTCACCGACACCTCAGGGTGGTTCATGATGAGGGAGTTCCTTTCTGATACCACTACCCGGTCGGTAAAAAAAATGACAGAAAAGGAGTTTGCAGATCTGGAACCTTTGAAGAAAGAACTGATCAAAGCCTTCAAACATTACCGGTATTATTTTCCCGGGAAGCCCCTTCCTGTGGTCTATTTCACCCTGTCGGGTTTCAATGAATCGGTCTTCACGGCCGACAGTCTGGTAGGGATCAGTCTGGACAAGTACCTGGGCCGGGAGTGTGTCTGGTACGACATGCTTGATCTGCCCCTTTACAAGCAGAGGAAGATGATTCCGGAGATGATTCCTGCGGAGGTCATGTACACCTGGGGGATGACGGAGTTCCCCATTGGGGGGGAGGCCACCACGCTTCTCGATTATATGGTCTATGAGGGGAAGCTGCTCTATTTCACCCATGCCATGCTTCCACGCACCGCTGATACCCTTCTCACCGGCTTTACCCGGAAACAGGCGGAGTGGTGCCAGAGGAATGAAGCTTCCATGTGGAACTACCTCGTGGAGCACCAGATGCTCTTTTCCACCCGGCAGATGGACATTGTCAGGTATACCAGCGACGGCCCTACGACCAACGGGTTTCCCCCCGCTTCACCCGCCCGTACCGGGGCCTGGCTCGGCCTTCAGATTGTGAAAGCCTATCTGAAAAAGAATCCTGACATCACGCTTGCGCAACTCATGGGCAACCGGAACTACAGGGAGATCCTCAACGCCGCGGCTTACGCCCCGCAATAGAGTGTAAAAAAAAGAGAGGCTGCCCAGCGGGCAGCCTCTCTTTTTGATAAGTGGGCTCCAGATCAGAGCTCCTTGATTCTGATATTGCGGTACCATACATCATCGCCATGGTCCTGCAGGGCAATAACTCCCTGATGGGCGACATTGGCCCAGTTGGGATTAAGACCCGGGAACTTGGAGTTGGCGACCAGGTTGTTCCATTGGTCGGTCCAGAGGTGATATTCCAACACGTTCACCCCGTTCTGGTTGTGGATGACGGTTCCATCATAGACGGTGATTTCGACGGTGTTCCATTCTCCGACAGGTTTGGCATTCTGCGGTTTGGCCGGAATCAGGTCATAAAGGGATCCTGCCTGGCGGTTCCCGTCAACGCCCAACTGGGCATCAGGGTGTTTCTCGTTGTCGAGGACCTGCATTTCCGGAGCCGAAAAGTAAATGGGCACGGTGTCCATTTCCGTTCCGAGATAGAAAATACCGGAATTCCCGCCTTCGGAGATTTTCCACTCCAGACGGAGTTTGAAATTCTTGAATTCCTTGTCAAAGAGGATGTCACCGCCGTCGACAGCCCCAGCTTCGCCCTGACCCGACTCCTTGCAGTGCAGGGTGCCGTCGGCAATCTCCCAGTTGGTGGGGAAGTGGTCTTTGTTCACCCCTCTCCAGCCGTTGCTGGTCTGGCCGTCAAACATAAGCACCCAGCCTTCAGCCTTTTCCTCATCGGAAAGCGTATTCGGGGGTACTACTTTCTCCTTGCACCCAAAGGAGAGCATAAGGACCATGGAAAACAAAATGACAGACAATCTTTTCATGTTTTTCTTAATTTATTAATGGTTAGTATAATAGATTTCAATCGTACGAAATTATGAAAATTCTCCTGATCTGCCAATACACCATTTCATGATTTTCGTACATTATTAATTATCTTAGCAATTACTTTTCACACAATCCAAACTCAACAACTATGACGAAGAGAAAAAAGAGAATCGGGATACTCACGGCCGGAGGAGACTGTCCAGGTTTAAATGCTGCCATCAGGGGCGTGGGTAAAACGGCTATTGTCGAGTACGGGATGGAGGTAATTGGCTTCAGATCGGGTTATTCCGGTCTGATTCACAACGACTATCTGGAATTAAAGGAATCCCAGTTGTCAGGGATCCTCACGTTGGGCGGAACCATTCTGGGGACCTCCCGGGAGAAGCCGTTTAAGAACGGGGGTGCCGATGCCCAGGATAAACCCGATACGATTCTGCAGAATTACAATGACCTGGGGCTTGACGCCCTGGTCTGTATCGGCGGGAACGGAACCATGAAGACCGCTCATATGCTGTCGAAGCAGGGCCTCAATGTGGTGGGGATTCCCAAAACCATTGATAATGATGTATGGGGCACCGATATTACCTTCGGTTTTGAATCGGCCGTAGAGATTGCCACCGAGGCCATCGACCGGCTGCATACCACGGCCAACTCCCATCAAAGGGTGATGATCATCGAGGTGATGGGCCATAATGCCGGATGGCTGGCCCTCTTTGCCGGTACTGCTGGTGGAGGGGATATCATCCTGCTCCCCGAATTGCCTTACAACCTTCGTTCTGTCTGCAAGAAGGTCGAAAGCCGGTATGAAGAAAACAAACCCTATTCCATCGTGGTGGTGGCCGAAGGCATCGAAAGACCTGAAAAAAGGTCGGCCGCCAGTTACATTGCTGAGGCCATCGGTACCTATACCGGTCTGGAAACCCGGGAAACCGTGCTGGGTTATATCCAGAGGGGAGGAAGCCCCTCTCCCTTCGACCGCATCCTGGCCACCCGCTATGGCGCCTTCGCGGCCGAATGTATCGCCGAGGGAAATGTAGGCACCATGGTGGCCATCATTGAAAACAAAACCGTGGCCGTTCCCCTGAGTGAAGTGGGCGGCAAAACCCGCCTGGTGAAACCCGATTTCCCTCTGGTCTCCATCGCCCGCCGCATGGGCATCTCCTTCGGCGACGAATACCTGAAATAGTCTGGAATCTGGAATCTGGAATCTGGAATCTGGAATCTGGAATCTTGAGTCGGGAATCTTGAGTCGGGAATCGGGAAGGTCAGAATATTCTCATCTTCTAATGCCTTAATCTTCTAATCTTTAGGGATAAAGAGTGGGGATCGGAGGATTTTCCATCTGTTGAGGCGAAAGAGGAGGGAAGTTTTCAGGACGCCGAAGCCATAGGTGACGCTGTTACGGATATTGATGCTGGAGGCTTCCCGGAAATATTTGGTGGGGCAGGTGACCTCGGCGATGTCATAGCCCAGGTACCAGATCTGGGCCAGCATCTGGTTGTCGAACACGAAATTGTCGGAATTCCCTTCGAAGCTGACGGTCTCCAGCACTTTACGGCTGAAGGCCCGGTATCCGGTATGGTATTCCGAGAGTTTGGCGCCCATCAGGAGGTTCTGGGAGAAGGTAAGGAACCGGTTAGAGATGTATTTATACAGGGGCATACCTCCCTTAAGGGCACCTTTTCCGAGGATTCTGGAACCCAGGGCCACCTCATAGAGGCCGCTGGCCAGGAGGTGGGCCAGGGCGGGAATCAGCAGGGGCGTGTACTGGTAATCGGGGTGCAGCATGATCACGATGTCGGCGCCCAGTTCCAGGGCTTTGTGGTAACAACTCTTCTGATTGCCGCCGTATCCCTTGTTAACGCTGTGTTCCACAATATGCCGGATCCCCAGTTCCCGTGCTACCCTGAGGGTGTCGTCACGGCTTTTGTCATCCACCAGGATGACCTCGTCGACGATCGAGAAATCAATCTCTTCGTAAGTGATCTTCAGTGTTTTTGCGGCATTGTAGGCCGGGAGGACAACGACGATTTTCTTGTTCCTGATCATGGTTAAGTTGTTAGGTCAGCGGTATTGAGTTGTTGATTCGTTTTATTTAAGGGGGGCCGCGAAAGCCAGCACATCGGCACCGGTAATCTTCTTGTCACAGAGGATAATCAGCCGCTCGATGACGTTCCTGAATTCCCTGATATTCCCCCTCCATTCGATTTTCCGGAGTTCCCGGAGGGCATCTTCCGTAATGGTTTTTTCCGGCATGCCGTATTCATTGCATATTTGTTGGATGAAATGGTTGGCCAGCAGGGGAATGTCTTCCACTCTTTCACTCAGTGCGGGAACCCTGATCAGGATGACGCTGAGCCGGTGGTAGAGGTCTTCACGGAAATGCCCTTTTCCGATCTCCTCGGAGAGGTTTTTGTTGGTGGCGGCCACCACCCTCACGTCGACCTTAATGGTCGTATCACTGCCCACCCTGCTGATGATGCTCTCCTGGAGGGCACGCAATACCTTGGCCTGGGCCGGCAGGCTCATGTCGCCGATCTCATCGAGAAAAAGAGTGCCCCCGTTGGCTTGTTCAAATTTGCCCTTCCGCTGCTTGATGGCCGATGTGAATGCTCCCTTTTCGTGCCCGAAGAGTTCACTCTCTATCAATTCCGAAGGAATGGCTGCACAGTTGACCTCCACAAACGGCCCTGAGGCCCTGAGGCTCATCTCGTGAATCCTTCGGGCTACCAGCTCCTTCCCGGTGCCATTGGAACCGGTAATCAGCACCCTGGCATCGGTACGCGCCACCCGGTCGGCCATCTCCACGACCTTGCGGATCGCCTCTGAATTCCCGACAATCTCAAATCTCTTGCTGACTTTTTTCTTGAGGATTTTCGTTTCGGTGACCAGCACCGACTTATCCATGGCATTGCGGATGGTGATCAGCAGCCGGTTCAGGTCAAGAGGTTTCTCTATGAAATCAAAGGCCCCCTTCTTGATCGCTTCTACCGCCGTATCGATATTCCCATGGCCCGAGATCATCACCACGGGCAAATCATCCAACTGCCCGCTTAACTTACCCAGTAGCTCTATCCCATCCATCCCGGGCATCTTGATGTCACACAACACCACATCGTATTCACCGCTTTTGATCTTCTCCAGCCCCCGGGGACCATCCTCGGCCAGATCTACTTCATACTTCTCGTACTCCAGAATATCCTTCAGGGTGTTGCGTATGCTTCTTTCATCATCGATGACCAGGATGCGTGACATAATCTTTTATTTTATGGTAATCCTTCTGAATACAAAGAAACCAAAATTGAGGAAAATACGCAACCTGAGGCGAAAGCCTCTTCCGGAGTAACTGGGAAAACAGGAAGGGCCGAGCAGCTTTTTGCGGCATCGGCCCATGGCGCCTCCGTTAGGTCGGAGTATCAGAGGAAAACCTCTAGAATTTCAGGGCTACTTGTCCGTTAGGGGGGAGAGCCCGGTAGAAGGATTTGGCTTCGCCGGCAGGGATGAAGATGGTCACCTCCGGTTTATATTCGGGAAGTCTGAAGTGGACCAGAGCCCGGTTGGTTTCCAGGAGGGCACGGTAATGCCTGCGCAGGCGGTATTTAACCGTCGGCCAGTCCAGGCTTCCCAGACTACGTTCCGATTGCACGAAACTCACTACCAGGGTGGAGTCTAGCTTCAGGTGCCATTCCACGAATTCCACCCGGGTCGTATCTACGCTGGTGATATTCTGTGCTGCTTCTGTGGAATCGCGCGGGGCCTTTTTGACCTGGATAGGTTCTTTCATGATGGAGCCTTCGATTTCAGTAATGGTGAAGGGGCGGGAAAAAGCAGATGCATAGTGCGCCGGTGTGAAGGCGCTGAAAAAACGCGACATCTCTGCTTCCTTGAAGCGGATTTCCTTGAGAATCACTCCTTTATTTTCCAACCTGACCGTACTGTCGGGAAAGTCAATGGTCAGTCCCAGAGAGTCATTACCCGCCAGCGATAACCTGGCTTCCAGAAAACTCTTGTCGCGCAGCAACTGCCACTCTTCCAGGGACCAGGTCACCGTATCGCTGTCGTTAACTCCTTCCGAACGGAAGTGGCTGGTTTGTTTTCTGACCGAAACGACCATGGCCAAGGTGTAAAGGATCATCCAGGCGACCAGCAGGGTAGGGATAACCCGGAGAAAAAGGAGCCCTGCCCATCCTTTTGATGTTTTGGACTGGTTGGTGTCTTGCATATCTCTTAATAAATAAAAACTTTAGCCCCCACAGGGAGGGTTTCATACACTTCTTTCAGGTCGGCGTCATTCATCCTGATACAACCGTGGGTTACGGGGAGCCCCAGAAACCTTTGGTAGAGCGTGCCATGGATGAGGTATCCATCGCCCAGGGCCAGGGCATATTCGCCCAGGACCCCTCTTTCATAACGGGAGGGAGCGTTGGCCGGGGGAATAGGCAAACCCTCCTCCACAAAGGCCCAGTCGGGCTTTCTCCATACCGGATCGGTGATCTTCCCGCGCACCTTGAACTCGCCCCGGGGCGTCTTGAAAATCCACTTCTTATCCCCTTCTCCCTCCAGGCTGATATAACTCCCTGTTGAACAGAGGCCTTCCCTGACCAGCTTCCGGTTACGGTAGAGCGAAAACTTGTTTTCCGTGGTGTTGACAACCAGGAAGGCATTCCCAGGGGTGAACCTTTCGATCTTCTTCTCCAGCGCCGTAATGGCGCTGGTCAGCTGACTGACCCTTTTGGGATGGGCATCTGCCACCATCTTGTGAGAGGGGAGGCCCCGGGGGACGAAAAGCTCAGATACGGCAGGAGCCGTCACCAGCAGAAAGGGAAGAAAAACCAGATATAAAGCCGCAATGGCTGTTCTGGTCAACCACTTTCTCCATCGCGGTGGAGTATGCTCTCCTGCGGTATCTACCAATCCCAGGGTGTTGCCCGCCTCAGGAGGGAGATGGATGCCGTTTGCCGGCTCACTGTGCTGATTTGACATGGCTGATAACTTTTTCCAATGGTTCGAGAGATCCTACAATGATCACGGGAGTATTTTCCCGGGCAAGGCTGAAGACGACATCCATATCTTTATTGTCGAGGGCCACACAGCCGTTGGTCCAGTCAAATCCCCTTCCCCCGTGCCCGTGAATCTCGATGGATCCGCCGATCTCCGTTTTGCGCGAGAACTTATGGCTGTCGATGTTCTTTTTAAATCTGACCCTGTCGTCTCCGTTGGGATAGTTGATAAGCAGGGCTTTATAGTAAATGGTCCTGTGACGGTCCTTTTTCTGGATCACCTGGTAGACTCCTTCCGGGGTAGCCTGGTCCCCTTTGTGCGATTTTTGACCGATCCAGTTGGGGCCGAATTCAACCTTGAATTCCGCCCTGACTTTGCCGTTCTGATACACTCTGAGCAGGTGGGCCATCTTGTCAACGACGATAGCGGTAGAGCCCTGGCTGGCCGACCTGGCAATGGCCTTATCAGCCATCTCCCGCCAGCGGGGGTAATCCATGAAATACTCTTCCAGCATGGTGCCGGCTTTCTTTTCTGAATCCCGCATCAGCTTGCCCGCTTTCTCCAGTTTGACCTCTGCAATGTGAAAATCTCCTTTTTCCCTGGCCAGCCTGGCTTCTGACAGGATCATCACCGCCTGGTTGAAACTCTCCCTGACTGCTTTTCTCAGAGGAAGAGGAGAGTATATGGTTTTGAATCCGGCTGTTCTCTTTTCCAGGTCTTCCAGGGTGGCTGCCGTGGTATGGTTGACATTCCTGGCCTTCTCGGAGGCTTTCTCATAGGCCAGGGCTCCCTTGCGGGTCGCCTCTCCGGCAAAGCCCTCCACGCGGGAGAAGTCCCTGTTGAGGAAAAAACGGTTGTTTTCTGTTTTAAGGTGGGTCATGGCCGAATCGAAGAGGGCAACGGTCTCCTCCAGAAGTTCAGGTGCATATTTGGCGGCTTCGGCATCACGGGCTACCGTGATGGCATCGGCAGCATTCCGCAGTGCTTCCATCGGCGGATCGGGCCATTTGGTGTAGACCCATCCTCCCGCCAGAAGCATCAGTGGTATCCCTATGGCTACCGTCGTCAAACCGGCTCTTATCCTTTTTTTCCTCTGACCCATGAACCGTTAGTTTAAAAAAATCCCCGGAGAAAGGACCCCGGGGATATCCAATGAAACAAAACAATAAACTAATTGAGCTTATTACTTCTTTACCTTTGCGATGACGTCGTTGAGTTCGGTGGTGATGGCGGTCACTTTTTCCTTGGCAGCTTTAAGCTGATCAAGGGTGCCCATCAGGTCACCAGCTTCCAGTTTACCGGCAGCTTCAGAAACGGCGGTTTCAACCACACCGATTTCAGTTTTGATAGCTTCAACGGCAGCAGCACCTTCTTTTCCACGGGGAGCCTTGGCCACAAGACCTTTGGCTTCACCAACCAGGGTGCTCACTTCAACCATCAGGTTGTCAATTTCGGTCTTCACTTCTGCTTTGCGGGTTTCCACATTACCTTTCACGGTAGCAGCAGTGGCGGTCAGTTCAGCAACTTTCGCGCTGACAGCCTTGAAATTGCCGAAAAGCTTGCCTTTCTGCTCTTCCACCATCGTGTTGATGGCATTCATGGAATCCTGCATGGCGGCGAATTCGGTGGGCAGATAAACATCAGCACCCGTGGCACGTGCATCTTCGATAGCAGCGGTCAGGGCATCCAGTTCAGCCTGAGGAACTTTTGCACAACTACTCAGCAATACAACAAAGCTGATCATCACAAAACCAAGTACGAATTTGTTTTTCATAACACAAAAAAAATTAATTTTGTTTAAATTATTATTTCTAACTGAATTGAAATCTCGTATCGAATGAACCAATTCAGATTGAATTCTTCATTTAGACGGAAGAATTTGGTGAAGTAACAATATTTGAAAAAAAAAAGTTGAGATTTCTCATGATGTTGCGATGCAACCGTTTGCAGTTGGAGTATGTCAGAGGGTAAATACATGGGACTCAAAGATGAGGAGATTGTCAGCAAGATCCTGATCGAAAACAAGCCTGAGTTGTTCGGTGTGCTTTATCGCCGTTATCACCAGAAAGTAGTGGATAAGGTCTTCAGCTTCCTCAAAAACCGGAAAGCGGCCCAGGAATTCTCCAACGACATTCTGACCAGAGTCTATGAGAAACTTCCTGGTTTCAAGGGTAACAGCTCCTTCTCCTCCTGGATCTATGCCATCACCTATAATTATTGTATCGATTACCTCAGGGCCCAGAAAAAACTTCATTATCCCGACTGGAATAAGACCAATCTGATTCCGGAGATCCCTGATGAGTCAGAGGAAGATCTGTCGGGGGCCACTTTTGAGAATGTGCTGACCATACTCGACCTGGTACACCCCGAGGAGAAAGCCCTGTTGCTGATGAAGTATCAGGATGAGCTTTCCCTGCGCGAGATCGGGGCCACCCTCCGCATCAGTGAGGATGCGGTAAAAATGAGGCTTAAAAGGGCCCGGACCAGGGTCTTTTACCTCTACAAGGAGCGATACTCGTAAAATAATCGGGAGGGATATGTTACTTTTACTGAGCTTCAGCGTCAATAGCTAAAAGATTTTTATGAATTCCATCATACACCATTTTATTCCTCCCAATCATTTTACCCCGCCGGCGCGGGTCGTTTCTGCCTTGTATAAAATGTATGGTGACCTGCTCAACGTGGAATGGTTTGAGGAAGAAAAGTGTTACGAAGCGGTTTTTTACCATGAAGGGATGGAAACCATTGCCCGGTTCAGTGAAGAGGGAGAGCTGCAGGTGAGCAAGCGCAATCTGCCCCTCCACATGGTGAAACCTCAGGTGGCCCGTCAGGCTGAAATAGTGGGGGAGCTGATGAACCTGATTGAGATTACCCAGCATGGAACCCTCTTTTATGAAATCATCGCCCGTGACAAATACCTGGACCGCTATTTTCTGTTGCTTCAGGAAAATGGGGCGGTCATTGAAAAACGTAAACTCTGAGCAAAGCATCAACACAGAAGGTATAAAGCAAAAAAACCGTCTCATTCCTGAGACGGTTTTTTTTGGTGGGTGGAAGATCGGGCTCGAACCGACGACCTTCGGAACCACAATCCGACGCTCTAACCTACTGAGCTACATCCACCGTGTGATTTTGAGAGTGCAAATATAAACGTTTTTCAATAAACAGCGGTGGCCGTGGTAAGAATCTTCTGAAAAAACCATTCATCTTTCCAACCATTCAGGGTATTGATCCATTTTTTTCTGGTACCGGTATGTTCATAGCCTGCTTTGCTGAAAAGCCCAATACTGTTGGAGTTGTCTTCGGCGACCGCGGCCCAGAGCTGACGCAGGCCGACGCATTCCAGGGCGTAGTTTTCGAGGACCATCAGGGCGTCGGTGGCGAATCCCTGGTGGCGCACTTTGCCGGGACAGATCATGATGCCAATTCCGGCCCGCTGATGGAAAAGATCAATATCGAAGAGGTCAACGGCTCCCACCGCTTTCCCTTCCCTGGTTTGGATGATCATCCTGACCTGTTTCTGTTCATAGAGGTCACGGCCGGCATTCTCGAGATAGCGGGAGAGGACCTGACGCGAAAATGGCGCGTGCGTGTTGCTGACTTCCCACAAAACGGTATCATTTTCCCACTCATAGAGCAGGTCCAGGTCGGAGGGCTCGGGTGCCCTGAGTATCACTTTGCCGTAGGCCAGCAGGTTACTCCGTGACATGGCTGTCCAGTTTTTTGAGGTTGGAAACCAGGATCTCCAGGTCATTGAGTACCCGGTAGTCCTTGGCATATAAGATATTAAGCTGGTGGATGCGGCCAGGGAGAAGGGTGTCGCGACTGAAGAGGAGCCCCGGGTGCAGAATGCCTTTACGCAGGGGGGGCAGTTCTTCTTCCGGCTCCTGCGAGGGGATATAGCCCACCAGGGCGTACTTTCCGGAGAGGACTCCGGTAAGGTTGCGGAACATCCTGGTTTTGTGCGACACGCACCAGATGAGCAGGGGAGAGGCCAGCAACAGCAGGGTGGCTGCCGCCAGGTCGAAGCCTCTTTTGGCCTGCCGGTTTGATTTGCGGGTAATGGCATTGATATGGACCAGATAGAGATCTCCGGCCGTATGAATGGAGTTGCTGCCGATGATACTCATGCTTTCGGGGGGGGCAATCTTGTAATCGACATCGAGATCCGAGAGGTCCAGCATGGCACTGATGATTTTGCCGGAACCCAGGTTGCCCGCACAAAAAATGATCTCCCCGATGCGGTTGATCCTGATGATCTCCTTCATCTGATCGATGGTGCCGAGCACCTCCGGATGGCTGTCACCGGGGGTCAGCGAGATATATCCGGCATAAACCGGTTTGACGGGAACCTGCTGAAGCAACTCCTTCACCCGGGCCACCTCCTCAGGATCGCCCGCAATGGCGATTCTCTTGGGGCGGTCCAGGTCGAGCTCAAACCCCGGGATGCGCCACCGGCTGAAGACCATCCTGACGAGGGGCAGAAAAAACATGGCCCAGAAGGCTCCGATAAGGATCATCACCCGCGAGAAACGCAGCTCCTCGCTGATGAGGGAGTAGGCGATCAGCAGGGCCAATGTGCCCCAGAGAATGCCCCGTAGCAACCGCTTCAGACTGACGGGCTTGCCGTACCCGCCCGAAAAATGAATCCCCGCCAGCCAGAAGAGAATATAGACCGGGACTACCCTGGTAAGGTAAATATCGGGGTAATGCCCCGGTTCGAACATGATCTTCTCCCATAACGGGAGTATCAGCAGAAACCCACTGTAAACGAGGATAGCATCCATCAGGGGAAGGTATACCCGGCTGAAAAGACGTTGCATAATGGCCATGAATGCCCTGAAATAGATGGCCAGATGAATCATAAAAGAGAAGATCCTGGCATTGCCCGATGAAAAGTGCTTCCCCGCAAAGATGATCATCGCGTTGTAGAAAACCCTGACATAGTTGATGGAATCTTTTTTTGTGCTCTCCCCCTTGTAGTGGATGATGGTGGTCTCCGGAACGTAATAGTTCCTGTATCCTGCGAGTGTTATTCTGTAGCTCAGGTCAATATCTTCGCCATACATGAAAAAGGCCTCATCGAGGAGTCCTGTTTTTTCCAGGGTTTCCCTGCGCAGCAGCATGAAGGCTCCGCAAAGGACATCCACGGGATGGATGCTGTTTTCATCGAGGTAGGAGAGGTGGTACCTGCCGAACGTCCGGGAATGGGGAAAGAGTTTGGAGAATCCGAAGATTTTGTAAAAGGCGACCCAGGGGGTGGGCAACCCTCTTTTAGATTCGGGAAGGAATCTGCCTTTGCCATCGATCATCTTCACACCTACCCCGCCGGCATCAGGATGTTCATCCATGAACCGCACCACCTTGGTGAAGGTGTCCTCCTCCACCACGGTGTCGGGATTGAGCAGGAGGATATATTCACCAGTAGAGAGGCGGACCGCCTGGTTGTTGGCTGCCGAATAGCCTGCATTCCTGCTGTTGGCGATCAGCTTCACGGTGGGATACTTGTCCCTGACCAGGTTGCAGGAGCCGTCCACGGAAGCGTTGTCCACTACAAAAACTTCGGTGTCGATCCCCTCGGCAGCCTTCATGACCGAGTGGAGGCACTGATCGAGGAAATGCCTGACGTTGTAGTTGACGATGATGATGGAAAGCTTCATGCCACGCTTATTTCAGACTTTTCTCAAAATCGGTGCGGTGAAGAATCGACCGGCCCAGGGTAATCTCATCGGTATACTCCAGATCGTCACCGATGGAAATACCACGGGCCAGGGTGGTGACGGTCACTCCCGAGGGCTTGAGTTTACGGTAGATATAAAAATTCGTGGTGTCCCCCTCCATGGTCGTGGGCAGGGCCAGGATGACTTCCGTGACCTGACCTGAAGCCACCCTGCGCACCAGGGACTCGATCTCCAGGTCGGAAGGGGCAATTCCGTCCATGGGGGAGATGATACCGCCAAGGACATGGTAAAGCCCGTTGTACTGATGGGTGTTCTCTACGGCCATCACATCGCGGATGTTCTCCACCACACAGATGAGGTTCGCATTGCGGCCGGGATTATTACAGATGTCACAAACGGGCGTGTCTGATATATTGTGGCAGATGCGGCAATGCAGAATCTCGGTGCGCAGCCTGATCAGGGTGGTCCCAAATTGCGTCACTTCCTCTTTCTCCTGCCTGAGCAAATGAAGAACAAGCCGGAGGGCACTCTTGCGGCCGATACCCGGTAGCCGGGCAAATTCATTTACCGCGTTCTCGAGCAGCTTCGATGGAAACCTGTCAGGGGACATAGGCAATCTGGAATCTGGAGTCTTGAGTCTGGAATCTGGAAGGTCAGAATATCAGAATATCAGAATGGGCAGGGTGGGGGTTATCCGGTTATGCGGATGGTCTGGTCGCGGTTGGGGCCGACAGAAGCGATGGTGATGGGAACGCCGGTTTCGTCTTCAATAAATCGGATATAGCGGACCAGTTCCTCCGGGAAATCGATGGCCTTTCTGATGCCGGTCAGGGAGGTATTCCAGCCGGGGAGTTCGACGTAGACCGGTTTGAGCCGGTCATCGATCTCGAAGGGGAAGGATTCCACCACTTCTCCATTGATTTCATAGCCGACGCAAACCTTGAGGAGGTCAAACTGGTCGAGGACATCGGCTTTCATCATGATCATTTCGGTGACGCCGTTGAGCATGATGGCATATTTAAGGGCGACCAGGTCGAGCCAGCCGCAGCGGCGGGGTCTTCCTGTGGTGGAGCCGAATTCATTGCCTGCCTGGCGAATGGCATCCCCGGTTTCATCGTTCAGTTCAGTAGGAAAAGGACCACTGCCCACCCGGGTGCAATAGGCCTTGAAGATCCCCAGCACCCTGCCGATTCTGGAAGGGGCAATGCCAAGGCCCGTGCAGGCCCCGGCACAAATGGTGTTGGAAGAGGTGACAAAGGGATAGGATCCGAAGTCGATGTCGAGAAGCGTTCCCTGTGCCCCTTCGGCCAGCATACTTTTGCCTGCCGCCAGCATCTCATTGATATAATGCTCGGTGTCAACCAGGGGGAAGGTTTTCAACAATTCAATTCCTTCGAACCACTCTCTCTCACATGCATCAAAGGCCTCTTCATAATCAAAATGATAGAGGTCACGCAATATCTGTTTGTGGCTCTCGGTGCGGAGGGTATACTTCTCATCAAAGTCGGAGAGCATATCCCCTACACGCAACCCTTCCCGGCCTATCTTATCACGGTAAGTGGGACCAATGCCCTTCAGGGTAGAGCCGATTTTGGTTTCTCCTTTGGCCTGCTCCGAAGCTATGTCGAGCAGCCGGTGGGTGGGCAGGATAAGGTGGGCTTTCTTCGAGATGATCAGATTGTCGGAAATAATATACCCCTTGGAGGCCAGGGAGGCGATCTCCTTCCTGAAAACAATGGGATCGATGACCACCCCGTTTCCGATGATGTTGATCTTGTTTTTTCTGAAAATCCCGCTGGGAATAGTATGCAGGACCTGCTTGATCTGGTTGAACTCCAGCGTGTGCCCCGCATTGGGCCCCCCCTGAAACCGGGCAATAATATCGTAATCGGGTGTCAGTACATCCACCACTTTCCCTTTTCCCTCATCTCCCCACTGCAAGCCGAGCAAAACATCTGCTTTCATACTTCATTATAGCGTTAATGTGAATGACATAGCGAAACCTGTAATCCTCATGCCTTGATTTCCAACGGGCATTCCCGGCGGAACCGTGCTGATACGCTCATGAAAACTACAACGAAGCAGCTAAGGTAGTAATTTTTAAGGGGGATATTACCGTTTTTTCTCCTGATGGCCGTAAATGTAAAGCGAATGGTGTGATAACCTGAAATTGTTCCTGTGACAGGCCTCTTCAATGATTTCCCTGATGCGGGGATCATGAAACTCTACCACCTGCCCGGTGGTCATGTCTATTAAATGGTCATGCTGCAGGTTGGCAAAGGCTTTTTCAAACTGGGCAATGTTTTTCCCGAACTGATGTTTAACCAACAGCTTGCAGTCAAGGAGCAACTCTATCGTATTGTAGAGCGTGGCCCTGCTGACCCGGTAATTCTTGTTCTTCATCGAGATGTAGAGCGACTCAACATCAAAATGGCCCTCGCGTGAATAGATCTCATCTACAATGGCAAACCTTTCCGGGGTTTTTCTGTGACCCCTTGATTCCAGATATTCTGTAAACATGGTCCTGACGGTTTCCCTGGTTTTCTGGCTATTCATACTTAAACCAATTTTAAATAATATCCCAAATGTAGAATAAATTTTGAATCCGTCAATTCTCAGTCGCTGAGGTTTTCCACGCGGGTGACCTTGTCGATGCCCTTAATTTTGCCCAGTTCGCCAATAAGGGTCTGGAGGTCTTCGGTATTATGGATATAGAGGAAGAGGTCGCCTTCGAACAGGCCTTCGTGGGTGTCGAATTTGACCGATCGCATGTTGATGCTGTGGAGCTTGGAGATGATGGTGGTGATGTCATTGACCAGTCCGATCCGGTCGAATCCTGATAGGTTAAGCCGGGTAAGGTAGGAGAGTTTTCTAAATTTGGTCCACTCGGCAGCAATGATCATATGGGCCTGGCTGGCCACCAGTTTCTCGGCTTTTGGACAGCTTTTCTTGTGGATCATGACATGGTCGCCCGAACTGATATATCCGATGACGTCGTCGCCGGGAATGGGATTGCAGCATTTGGCCAGGGAGTATGAAACCTTGTCGGGGCTCTCCTTAAGCAGGAAAGGCTTTAGTTTATCAATTTTTTGGGAGGGTTCTTCCTGGGGCTCCTCCTCTGTGATGCTTTCCGTGGCCTTCCCTTTCCCCCGGAGGGTGATGTTCCAGTATTTGATGAACTTATTCTTTGATTTTTGGGAAAGTACACTGCCGATATCATTGAGATTGATGACGCCCATGCCCACTTCGGAATAGAGTTGTTCCTTGTTGTTCATGTTGTAGTGGGCTACGATTTTACGCAGGGTATTGGCCACCAGGGGAGCGTTGTGCTGGCGGATGGCCTCTTCCACCATCTCGCGTCCTTTTTCGAGGTGGCGGTGGTTTTCGTTGCGCAGGGCATCTTTTATTTTGCTGCGGGCTTTGGCCGTGGTGGCATAAGTGAGCCAACCCTGCTGGGGAATCTGGTTTTCGGAAGTGAGGATTTCCACCTGGTCGCCGTTTTGAAGAGTATGCGACGGGGGCACCAGTTTCTGGTTGATCTTGGCGCCGATGCATTTGTCTCCCAGATTGGTATGGATCTCATAGGCCACATCGATGACCGTGGAATTCTTGGGCAGCTTGATGGTTTTCCCCTTGGGGGTGAAGACCACGATATCGGAGGCGAAGAGGTCGAGTTTGAATTCGTCGAGAAATTCAAAGGCATCATACTCCGAGTTGGCCAGGTGGTCGCGGATTCTTTCAATCCACCGGTCGAGTTCATTTTCGGTAGTGGCCGCATCCTTGTAACGGTAATGGGCGGCGAAACCGTATTCGGCAATCTGGTCCATTCTCTCGGTACGGATTTGGACTTCCACCCATTTCCCCTGGGGCCCCATGACGGTGACATGGAGCGACTCGTATCCGTTGGCGCGGGGCATGGTGATCCAGTCGCGGATCCGGTCGGGCTTGGGCGGGTAGATGTCGGTGACCAGGGAGAGCACCTCAAAACACTGCCGTTTTTCGGAGATCCCTGGCTTGGCCTTGAGAATGATCCGGATGGCCAGTAAGTCATATACCTCATCGAAGGTGACCCCCTTGGTGTGCATCTTGGTCCAAATCGAAAACATCGACTTGAGCCGGTGGGTCACCGTACACTCAATCCCTTCATCGGCCAACCGCTGCCGGATGGGGGCGATGAACTCATTGACCAGGTAATTCCGTTTCTCCTCCTGGTCGTGGAGCTGGTACAGGAGGTGGTTGTAATCCTCGGGGTGCTTGAATTTGAAGCTGAGTTCTTCCAGTTCGTTTTTGATGGCGTACAACCCGAGACGGTGGGCCAGGGGCGCATAGAGGTAAAGGGTTTCACTCGCTACTTTAAGTTGTTTCAAGGGGCGCAGCGATTCCAGGGTCCTCATGTTATGAAGTCTGTCGGCCAGCTTAATCAGGATGACCCGCACGTCGTCGGAGAGGGTCATCAGCATCTTTTTCAGGGTCAGTGCCTGGCGGGTATCCATTTCGCCTGACAGTTTCGTGAGGCCGTCCACGATGCGGGAGACGTTCTCTCCGAAGAGGTTGCGTATATCTTCGACGGTATAATCGGTATCTTCGACCACATCATGAAGGATGGCCGCGATGACCGAGGTGGCCCCCAGGCCCAGGTCACGGGCCACGACGGTGGCCACGGCAATGGGATGGATGATATAGGGTTCTCCCGATTTGCGGCGGACCCCATCATGGGCGGCATTGGCAAAGATAAAGGCCTTCTCGACCTTTTCCATCCGCTCATTGTCAAACCGTTTGACGATTTCCCGTTTCAGGTCGTCATAACAGTCGTTGATCTGCCGTATTTCCGCTTTCGTAAACAGTGACATGTTCTTTGGATACCTTACCTGTTTCCTTCACCAGCCAGTTGGTGCCAATACCGGCACTGAGGCCGGCCATGATATCGCTCATCTTGTCCCCCACCAGGAGGGAAGCCCCGGCATCGACCCCGTATTTTTCCAGCAGCCGGAGGATCATCCCCGGCCTGGGTTTACGGCATTCGCACGCCCCAGTTACATCAGGATGGTGCGGACAGTAAGCGATTTCTGTTATCAGGATTCCTCTGTTCCTGAATTGTTGCGTCATCCACCGGTGGAGCACTCCGAGATCTTCTTCGGTATACTTCCCCCTGGCAATACCTGCCTGATTGGTAATGACAAAAATAAGATAACCTTTGGTGTAATACTCACCAGTGAGTTGAAAAATGCCCTCGCGGAATTCAAAATCCTCCACACGCCAGAGGTAGTGTTTTTCGACATTGATGGTGCCGTCGCGGTCGAGAAAGAGGGCTTTGGTGGTCATGGCAGTACCCCCGGGAGAGCAGCCCGACCGTTCTTCAGGGGGTATTCCGGGAAGCGGATTAACCTTTGAGGTGTTCATCTCCCTCATCCTCCATCAATTCATAAAATAGACGGGTAAAGCGGTCCCACGAAAAACGTTGCCGGTCGGCGGCCACTCCCTGTTCAAAGGCTTCCTTCCGGTGGTGGAGGAAGAAGTCGGCCAGAGAAGAAGCAATGGCTTCCGGATTCGGCGGGCATACATATCCCGACCGGCCGTGGGCTACGATTTCCGCCAGTCCCCCTACCCGGGTGACCAGCATCGGTTTGCCAAAATGGTAGGCGATCTGGGTCACCCCGCTTTGAGTGGCACTTTTATAGGGTTGTACCACGATGTCCGCTGCATTGAAATAGTTCTCGACCTCCTGGTTGGGAATATAGCGGTTATGAAAAATCACCTTTTCCTGGAGGTGGGCCTCGGCCACCATTTTCCGGTACATCTCTTCATTGGCATAAAACTCCCCGGCCACGATCAGTTTTACGGGGAGATCGCGGAGGTCAGCAGACGCCATAGCTTCAAGGATCAGGTCGAGGCCCTTGTAATCGCGCACCAGTCCGAAGAAAAGCATATAGCGGTATGCTCCGGAAAGGCCCAGGCGGGTCAGGGCTTCCTCGCGGGAGAAAATCGAGCCGTAGTGGTCGTAGACAGGGTGGGGCCCGTAACGGCGGGGGATCTTCGGGTTAAAAGTGTCCAGGTCGGCCAGGACACTCTCCGACATGACGACCATGGCATGGCAGGAACGGATGAACCAGGAGGTCAGCAGGCGGTCGCCCGGTTTTTTTTCATGCGGAATGATATTGTCGGCCAAACCGATGACCCGGGTCTGACGGTGCCACCGGCTGATACGGGCTATCGATCCCAGTGAGGGCCCTATAAACGGAATCCAGAAACGGACCATCACCAGGTCAGGATTCATTTTCCGGATGGACCGGGCCGTTGTGATCCAGGTCAATGGGTTGACACTATTGATCCTTCGGAGAATTTTTAACCCCCGTGGAGCGGGATCACTGGTCAGCTGGCTGGTGCCCGGGAATAGAAACCCGGGATATTGAAGGGTGAAGGTGAACAGTGTTACCTCATGGCCTTCTTTCTGCCATTCCAGGGCCAGGCGCTCATTGAGGGCAGCAATACCCCCCCGGTAAGGATGGGCTGGCCCCAGGATGACAATCCTCATATGTTTCTGATTTTCCATCAGGGGACGAATTTAACGAATGATTCCTTACCACGGGAGGAAGCTTTCACATTATTGCCCCCCGGCGGCCAGTTGTTCTTTAAGGAGGTCAGCGAAGTCAGCTTCCCGGGCCATGTCAAACCAATGTACATCAGGGTCTTTGCGGAACCAGGTCAGCTGTTTGCGGGCATAACGCCGGGTATTGGATTTGATCTCTTCGATGGTGGAGTCACGGGTGCCCTTGCCGTCAAAATAGGAAAACCACTCCCTGTAGCCTACGGTATGGAGTGCATTAAGGTGGCGCAGCGGGTAGAGCCTGCGGGCCTCTTCTTCGAGGCCCGATTCGACCATCAGATCCACCCGCCGGTTGATTCTGGTGTAAAGCGCTTCCCGCTCCAGGTTGAGGCAAAAGGTCAGGATGCGGAAGTCTCTTTCCCGGGTTTGGCGGGTGAGGAGGGAGGAATAGGGTTTGCCGGTCATCAGACAGATTTCGAGGGCATGCAGGATCCTCTTGGGGTTCTGCAGGTCTACCCGCTGGTAATAGGCCGGATCGAGTTGTTGCAATGAAAGGCGCAGATTTTCAATACCTTCAGTGTGGTACTGGTCAAGGAGCTTCTGTCTGATGGCCGGGTCAACGGTAGGGAGGTCATCAATGCCCTTTCTGACGGCATCGATATAAAGCATGGAGCCACCGGTCATCACCACCAGCGGATGGTGCTGAAACAGTTGATGGAGCAGGGCCAGGACTTCGGTTTCATAGCGGCTGGCATTGTAATAGTCATGTATGGAAAGATGTCCGATGAAATAATGAGGGACCGCCTGGAGTTGTGAGGGTGAAGGGCGTGCCGTGCCAATCTCCATCTCCCGGTACATCTGGCGGGAGTCGGCTGAAAGGATGACGGTACCGAAATGACGGGCCACGTCAATACTGAGGTCTGTTTTACCTACTCCGGTCGGACCGGTAATGATCAGCAGGGTGGGTTCCATCATGGTAACTTTCAGTTCGGGGATAAAGATAGCAGGGATCGCTACAAAAAAAAAACTGTCCGGGGTTAGCCCCGAACAGTAAGTCCCTTTATCAGAGAAAACGGAAGTTCCGGGTTCAGCGGACCAGCTCTTCCATCTCTCCGAAGACCTCATAGTAGTCGGTAAGGATGCCAAAATCGGCGTCTGCCGCGGAAGATTTCCGTACTTCCGGCAATTCGGCAGTCATCACTTCATCCAGCACCTGCACGGGATTTTCACCCCGCTGGAGACTCACTACAGGTTCCATCAGATTGTTTTCCATAATAGTTCCGGTTAATTCTATTTGTATATAACGGTCACTGATCAGATCGAAAACGTAACGGAAAGACCTGACCGAAGGATGGAGCCCCCTGCCGATAGGGGTGTTCCGCATAGAGAGCATGGCCGGGCGGTCAGGACCGTCATGCAGCGAAATCTCAACGTGTTTGCGGCCTTGTGCCGGGGGAATGAAAAAAGAAGCCAGCTGATGGTTGTGAAATCTCAGGGCCGATTGCAGTAACTGGTGCAGCTCCAGAAAGGAGTGACGGGCATCAGCTCCTATCTCCAGAAGAAAAGGACGCTTCTCCGAACAATAGCACCTGAACTGATAAATCATAAGCCGCTGTTTTTTCCAAGATCAAATTTATAAAGGTTTTTATTGAATTTGCAACAGATCAAAAGTAGTTTAAGGTCGCAAAAGCTCGAAAGGATTTCTTTTACGGTGCTCGCGGGGCCCGGTGAAAGGGGTATAAGGGATTCAAAATGAAGAGTTAGCATAATTATATCTTTATTGTATTATGAACATTCCGGCATTAATGAGAGAATGGTAAAAAATGTTAAATCTTCCGGGTGAAAAAAGAGGTCCGGTGGTGCAGGTTTTATATCCTGAGGATGTGCCACTTATTGAAAAAGGAAGCTTAACTTTGTAGGAAGAGGATTCCGCGAAAGCAAAAAAAGAGATGAAGGCAGTAGCGTTTCTGGCTGAGAATATCAGGGTATCGGTGGGGTCGGTCCGGTCCAACCTTTTACGGTCGGTGTTGACGGTGCTGATCATAGCGGTGGGCATCTCCGCCCTGGTGGGGATCCTCACGGCCATTGATTCAATCCGGAAGTCCATCACCCGGGAGTTCACCTTCATGGGGGCCAATACGTTCACGCTGACCAGCCGGGGGATGCGGGCCCAGGTAGGGAACCGGCAGTACCGTACCCGGAATTATAACTATATCTCTTTTTATCAGGCGAGGAAATTCAGGGAGCGATACTCCTTCCCGGCCGAAGTATCTGTTCTGGTCAATGCTACCGGTATGGGAACCCTTAAATATGGGTCGCAGCGGAGCAATCCCAATGTTGACGTGCGGGGCGTCGATGAGCATTACCTGTCGACGGCGGGGTATGAGGTGTCAAGAGGAAGAAATTTCATGCCCGGGGAGATTGACGGGGCCATGAATGTCGCCCTGATCGGGCAGCGTGTGGCCACGGTTCTCTTCTCCGGAGGAGAACAGCCTGAGGGCAAAATCATCAGCATTGGCAGTGGCAAGTACCGGATCATCGGTGTCCTCGCGTCCAAGAGCAGCGGACTGGCCACCGGGGGAGACCTTCTCTGTCTGATCCCATACACCAACGCGCGGGTCCGCTTCTCCCGCCCCGCCATGAGCTTCGATATCCAGGTCAAACCATCCTCCGTCGAACTGCTTGACGGTGCCATCCAGGAAGCTGAAGCCCAGTTCAGAACCATCAGGGGACTTACCCCCTCTGATGAGACCGATTTCAATATCGATAAGAGTGACAACATCGTTCGGATCCTCCTTGATAATATCCGGAACATCACGCTGGTGGCCACCCTGATCGGAATCATCACCCTTCTGGGGGCAGCAGTGGGACTGATGAATATCATGCTGGTGTCGGTCACGGAACGCACCCGTGAAATAGGGATCCGCAAAGCCATCGGAGCTACAGCCTCGACCATCAGACAGCAGTTTCTCCTCGAGGCCATTATCATCGGACAGTTGGGCGGTGCCGTAGGCATCCTGATGGGTATTGCCATGGGCAATGTGGTCTCCATGGCCATCGGCAGCACCTTCATCATCCCCTGGATCTGGATCGGCTCAGGGGTCCTGCTCTGTTTTTTGGTGGGTATCGTCTCAGGGTATTACCCGGCAACAAGGGCGGCGAGGCTCGATCCTATCGAGGCCCTGCGTTACGAATAAAAAAAGGGGCGATTCTCGCCCCTTTAATTATGTTCAGTAAATTCCGGTTTACTTCACGGAATTCATGTATTCAATGAGTTCCACGAGTTTTGTGGAATAACCCCATTCGTTGTCGTACCAGGAGACCACTTTCACGAAGTTATCGTTGAGGCCGATGCCGGCGCCGGCGTCGAAAATGGAGGTGCGGGGATCTCCCAGGAAGTCGTTGGAGACCACGGCGTCTTCGGTATAGCCGAGGATGCCTTTGAGTTCTCCTTCGGAAGCCTTTTTCATGGCGGCGCAGATCTCGGCATAGGAGGCTGCTTTCTCAAGCCGGCAGGTCAGGTCCACCACCGACACGTTGGGCGTCGGTACGCGGAAGGCCATCCCGGTCAATTTGCCCTTCAGGGCGGGAATGACTTTGGTCACGGCTTTGGCTGCCCCGGTGGAGGAGGGGATGATATTCTGCCCGGCACCACGACCGCCTCTCCAGTCCTTCTTCGAGGGACCGTCGACGGTTTTCTGGGTGGCCGTAGTGGCATGTACCGTGGTCATCAGCCCTTCGACGATGCCGAAGTTGTCATGCAGCACCTTGGTGATAGGGGCCAGACAGTTGGTGGTACAGCTGGCATTCGATACAAAGGCCATGTCGTTGGTGTAGGTGGTGTGGTTCACCCCCATGACAAACATCGGGGTGTCGTCTTTCGAGGGAGCCGACATCACTACCTTCTTGGCACCGGCGTCGAGATGCGCCTGGCATTTGGCTTTTTCGAGGAAGAGACCGGTGGCTTCCACCACATACTCAGCACCTACCTCATCCCATTTTAACTGGGCCGGATCAGTGCACTGGGTGACCCTGATCTTCTTGCCGTTGACTACCAGCATTCCATCTTCCACGGCAACAGTCCCCTTGAACGGACCATGGGTGGAGTCGTACTTCAGCATGTAGGCAATGTAGTCCACATCCAGCAGGTCGTTGATACCGACCACTTCAATGTTCTCTTTTGCCACGGCCACCCGGAATACCAATCTTCCGATGCGCCCGAATCCGTTGATACCAATCTTTATCTTTGACATAGCAGCTAATTAAATGATTATGGTTATTAATACTGATCTTCTGTTTGAACCTGTTCGCTTGTTCTTGTACAAAGTAAACACTATTTATTGAATTTTGTCAGCTTCTCCACCCCCCTTTTTAGCCACGGAGGCAGTAAGTTAAGATTTTCTTAAGGAGTGGTTCTGCCCTGAAGCAGGATCACCCTCCCCATGCCTCCCGGCTTCCTGCCGGTTCAGACTTTAAGGAAATAGCACCATAATATATATAATGGTATAAAGGCCCTCTTTCATGGCGGCCTAAGCCAACTGGCCGCTGGCCTATATGCTGGAATTAGCCCACTGGCCGCTGGCCGGTATGGGAACCTAAGCCAAATGGCATCTGTCCGGCATGGGGGCATCGCCAGCTGGCAGCTGTCAGGGCGCTTCATCCCGCGTAGGCTTCCCCCGGGGAGATATCGGCTTTCTGAATCGTATAGGCCGGGCAGTTACAGGTCTTGCAGGAAACCAGGAAGGTCAGCAGGAGCAGAACCAGCAAATAAAATCCCCGGTGGAGGAGTCTGGAATGAAGAAAGTGTGCAGGCCGTGGTTTGTGCATGGAATAAATTTTACACTCACTAACGATTTTTTGTAAAAAAGCGTATATTTGACGGTTGAATTTCCTGAATCTACGCTGTTTCCATGCTTTCAGATCTGAGGTAATTAACACTCAAGCTTTATGAAAACGACCGAAATAGCCGGAATTGTTAGAAAAATTTTGTAAAAAACTTGAAAAGAACGAACAGAACTAGAACAATATTGAATAAATAATTTTGTACTTTGCATATAAATTTCATAGGTTTGTATAATTAGAATAAAAAATAAGACAAATATGTCTGAATATTTACGTTATTTATTTATAAATCAAAATCAATCAATCAATTAAGTTCAATTAAAAGCAAGTTGCTATGAAAAAATTTACTAGAGATTTCTTGCTCGGAGAACTTAGCTTTTGGCGGTTTCTTCGGAAAATTGGCTTAAGCATGGTTGTTGTTTTCTGGGCGGCCCTCGCCTTTGCACAAGGCGATTATAAGCCCCAGGAAACCTATCATGTGAAGGCCGATCTTGTCAGTACATGTTATCAGTTGGATAACTTGTACGAGGTGCAGGTATCGATGCAGGATTTTATCCTGATCGATACGTTACATGTGGAGCTCACTTATGATGCCACCAAGTTTACCTTTTTCGGGCTCACCAATGTAGATCCGGCCATTTCGACCATGATGGTCACCGAACCTACTCCCGGGAAAGTGGTATTCAACTGGGGCAGTCCCACAGCTAATGCTGTGAGCATAGGTGCCAGCGACAACTTCTTTTACAATATGTTCAAACTGAACTTCAGAGTTAAGGGCTACCAGCACAACTATGGTCCGGTTGCTCCGACTCCGTTTGTAACTGATCTGAAATGGGATAAAGCTAAGTCCAACTTCTGGAACGTCAAAGGACAATCAGCCATTGCCAATAAGCTATATGGAGACGGAAAGCTGACCGTGACCCAGCAGTGGAACGCGATCGAAGTCTCTTCCGGACTGGCCAACTGCAGTGGTGTGACCACTGAAGCTACCGTTACTGTGCCTGCCAACGTGGAAGGCATGGAATACTCCTTCAACGGCGGGCAGACCTGGTCCACCGAAGCTTCATCTCCCGTTTACGCTCCTTCCGTCAACAACACCGTGATGGTGAAACAGAACGGATGTGTTTCCTATATCCACAACTTCGCAGTGGAAGCTGTTGAACCGATTAGTTTCACGGCTGCCAGTCCTGTTTATACCAACTGCCCTGGTGGCAATGGTGATGTGACCATTATCGGTAAGGGTGGAAATCCTGCCTATACCTATTATATTGTACCCGATTCCAAATGGGAAGCCGTTTCAGCCATCATCTGCGCTGAATCCTGCAACGACTGCGCTGAAAACGTCCTGAAGGATTATGATTACAATACGGGTATCGTCCAGCTTCCCGTCGGGACCTACTGGGTGAACATCCAGGACCAGAACGATTGCTGCGACCTCTCTTTCTGCGGTGGCTGGCAAATGGTCGAAGTCGTCGATGAACTCGAGCCCTTCAAGGCTACGGTGGAAGTGACCGATGCTACCTGCAACGGCAATGACGGACAGATCTCCATCACCCTGACCGGTGGTACTTCCTTCGAGGAAGGTTACGATGTGCTTTTCAACAATACTTACGTAGGCAAATGGTTCACCTATGAAACGGTGAAAGAAGTGACCTGCCCGACTCCCTCCGAAGTAAAATGTTACAAGGGTATCCTGATTCCCGGGGAATATACCATTGTTTTCCGTGATGCCAATGGATGTCAGTGGGATACTACCGTGACCGTTGGTATGCCCGATGCCATTGCCTTTGAAGTTGACCACACCGATACCGGTTGCGAAGTGGATAACGGCGAACTTTGGATTGTCGATGGCAGTGTGACCGGTGGTACCGGCACCTCTACCGCCGACTGGAAATGGCGCTACACCAACGATCCTTCCTGGGAAACCGGAGTGGTTGAAGTGGGTGATATTACCGTGAAGGCGACCAACCTGCCGGCTGGTGTCTATTATGTCGAAATCGAAGATGCCCAGGGTTGCACCCAGGTTTACAGAAATGAGATCGGTGATGATGCCATCAAGATTCTGCAATACGAATTCGAATTGCAGTATGATCCTATCCTTTGCCATGGTGGTACCACTGATGTAACTGTCGCTCCTGTGGAAGGAACCGGCGGGCACGAATTCAATTTCAGTATACAAGGTGCTGAGTATAATAATGGATCTGCCCTTAAATCGGCTGCCATCGATGGTAATGTTTTCAATGATCTGACTGCCGGAACCTACGACTTCATCATCGAAGATGTTACCGCCGGTTGCACCTATACGCTGACGCTAACCATCACCGAACCCGATGAACTCATCGCTCAGGTCGTTCCCTTCTTTACCCTGCCTCCCACCTGCCCCGGCAATACCGATGGCAACCTGGTGATTATGGCTTTTGGTGGAACACCCGAAGAAGATGGAAGCTACTGGTATAAAATGGACAACAATGCCTGGACCCGTGCTTCGGGCTACAATACCTTCGCCATCGACACCACTGCCCATACGATTTTGGTGAAAGATGCCAACGGTTGTATCAAGGAGCTTAAATTCAACTGGCCCAATTTTGAAAATCATATTGAATTCCCCGACAAGATCTACAACACGTGTGCACTTGAGAAAGTCAATCTTTTCAATGGCGACGCATGGGATGACTGGTATACCGGTGAATGGGACTGGGATCAGTTTGATGGTGTGGACCTCGACTGGGGTTTCCTCGAAGATTTCAGATGGTGGGGTATTCCGAACGAACATTATGTTGGAACGGTAACCTTTGACTACTGGATCTGGACCTCTGAAAAGGGTTGGGAATTGGTACCCCTCCAGGGTGTGCAGCAGCAGAGGAATCCTATGTTCTATATCTCTCAGACCGAGACTACACCTGCCGGTATCTACCAGAATGGGCAGATGATCGGTCACCTCGACGCTTTCCCTGCTGGTACCTACTATGTGGTGGCCAGGGATGAGTGGGGTTGCTACTCGAATGTGGAGAAAATCGAAATTATTGATCCGCTGCCACTGGCTATCGAAGTTTCCACGGAAGCTGCTGGTTGCGATGGTTCAACCGATGGTAAGATTATCGTTGAAGCCTTCAACGGCAAATTCCCCATCCCCGGTGCTTTTGGTCGCTACCAGTGGGTGCTGACTCAGCAGCCTGAAGTTTTTGACAATGCCAACTGGGTCAGCCAGCTGACATGGAGGAATTTCACCAATGGTGATATGCAGAATGACAGCCTTGCCGTACAGAATGTACAGGATGGAGTCTATTATATCGCCGTGCGTGACTACTGTGGTGTCGAAAATCCTGAACTGATCCAGTTCTACGGGCCTATTACTGTAGCTGGTTCCGCTCCTGTGGCTGTCAGCGTGGTTAAAACCGACGTGACTTGCAATACCTGGGATTATGTCAAATCAGTGGCAGTCTCTTCTGCTGATGGCACGATTACAGCTAAAGCTACCGGAGGTTCAAAACCCAGTTATACCTATACCCTGACTTCTGCCGGCTATTCCAAAAACAACAAAACGGGTGTATTCACCAACCTGGAAGGTGCCACTGGTACCGGAAAAGTCTATACCCTTACGGTTGTCGACGATTCACTGAAATGCCAGACGGTCACAACGGTGAATATTGTTAAACCTGAGGTCCTCTATTTCGACTTCGATAAGGTAAATGCTTCCTGCAACGGTGTGAAGGATGGTATCATCCGTTATATCATCACCGGCGGTACCGCTCCCTATATGGAGTCGACCAACAACGGTCAGAATTGGTTTGCCCTGGGTGATCCCAACAGCAAATACTACTTCAATGAAGATCTTACTTTTGACCGTCGCGCTGGTGCCGGCACCTATGACATCATGATCAAGGATGCCCATGGTTGCATCATCGGCCCTGTCAAAGTAGTGATTGAAGAGCCTGCCAAATTGGGTATCAAAGATGTGGCCAGCACTATGCCGAGCTGCTCAGATGATGCTCCGATGACGGGTGTTATGAACAACGGAACCATCAAGTTCACCATCACCGGGGGCTGGGATAAAGCCGATGGTTTCAAATACTATGTGGAAGCCAAGAAGGGAACTGCCGTTCCTGCCAGCATTACCTATACCAATCAGGATCGTGCTACCCTTGTTACCCTTACCGGTCTGACCGCTGGTGACTGGAGCATTAAGCTGTATGAAAAGAATCCTTCCTGGACTGCATGGCCGAATCCGGTGCTGCCTTACAGGAGTAATCCTAACTACAATGCAGACTATGCGGCTGGTTTCCCGTCGGAATTCCAGAATGGTGATGCCGATTGCTTCTATGCTACGACGATCCGCGTCGATGAACCTGCCAAATTGGCTATGGCTGTTGAATTCAACCATGTGATCTGCCGCAATGATCCATCAGGGAAAATCAAGGCTACCATCACTGGTGGAACCAAACCTTACACCGTGAAACTGGAAGGACCCCAGGGATCGATCTACTACCCGAATGGTGTCTCCAAATTGCTGGGTGCTAAACAGAGTGTACAGGAGTGGACCAACCTGCCTCATGGTCACTACAATGTGTTCATCACCGACGCCAATGGATGTTCGATTCCTTATGTGTCGGGTGAAGTCAACAATGTGGACAGCCTGATGCTTCAGATGAAGCTCATTGAAAATGCCCTGTGCTTTGACGGTCTGGGTACGATCAAGGTAGAAGCTTCCTATATCAATCCTGCTGATCCTGCCAATCCGGGTATCCGTGCCGGTGGGTTCAAATATGCCGTGGTGGAACACACCTATGATTTCGCCAGCCTCGATACAGATGAACTGCCGTGGCAGGATTCACCCGAATTCCAGGTGAAAGCCGGTAACTGGGTAGGTTTTGTGAAAGACGCTGCTGGTTGTGTCCAGGGATGGCCGACCGATGGTAAGGGTAAACCGATCCTGCACCACAGGGTACAGGTCAATCAGCCTGACATCGTGGAAGGTAGTTTCACCGCAGTCAATGTGAAGTGTTTCGACGGTAACGATGGTGGTATCAAAGTGACTAACATCTGGGGTGGTAACAACCATTCATGGAGTGTCAGGATCACTGGTAAGGATTACACCGGAGCTCCTGTCAGCAAACTCTACACCGACGTGGAGGCTGGTGATGTTCTGAGCGGCCTGAAAGCCAGTACGAACAAAACATCCAATATTCCTAACAGCGAGAAATACTCTGTGGTATTCATCGATGTGGAAGGTTGTGAGTCGGTGCCTTACCTGGTTGCCATTACTCAGCCCATCGAATTCCTGATCACCCTTGATGTCAAACAGGATGCATTCATCTGTCCTGATGACCTGGCCGGTGTATATGAAATCCGCAGACTGCAGGGTGGTGTTGATCCTATCCAGTACATGTGGAATGTCTATGACAAGAAGGGTGGAACCCTGAAGTTCACAGTGCCGTGGGGTTATGATGTGGAAACCTATCAGGGTGCCGCTGGTCTCTGGTACCAGGCGTTTGCCAAGGATGCCAATGGTTGCATCGCTGAAGCTGATACCTTCATCAACAAACCGCTGGGTGTTGAATTCGTGAGCTTCGAAGACCTGAGCTGCTACAATGATCCTACTGCTACTGTGAAAGTGACGGTTACCGGAAACCCGGGTCGTACCTTTACCCTGCAATACAGGAAATACCCGAACACTACCTGGACCAGCGTTCCCGGATCCTTCACCTCTGAAAAGGTGATCACCGGCCTGACCTATGGTGATGGCTCAGAAGTGGAAGGTCACTACTACTTCAAGGCTACCGATAATCTGGGTTGCACGAAGGAAAGCAGCCGTGTTACCTTCGTTCCCGTACAGCAGAAACTGGCTGTTAGTGTATGTTGTATCGATGAACTGGAATGCACTGGTTTTGCCACGATCACGGTTGGTGGTGGAACTCAGCCTTACGTAGTGACTGTCGCTGGTGAGGTGGTCAATATCACGACCGACGGAAGCTATAAGCTGGAATTCCCTGCTGGTACCCATGAAGTGGTTGTTACCGATGCCCATGGTTGCACCGCCAATACGTCCTTCACTATCAATTCCAACCCGGTAGCCAGGGAAGCTGAATTCCATGCTTACAAGTGGGAAGAAGCTGTTGTGGTCGATGCCGAGGCTGGTGTGGATACCACGCTTGCTGCCGGTGAATATACCTTCACCTATGATTACAATGATTGCGAACGTACCCTCGTGGTGACGGTTATCGATGACCTGGTCCGCGCTGCTACTATTGCTGAAGTTCAGGGTAGTGCTGATGCCAGTCCGATGGTGGAACTCTACCGTCAGATCACCGGTACCGTTACAGGTGCTGTTCCTGGTGTAGGTTACTTTGTGCAGGATGCCGTGGCTGCCTGGAGTGGAATCTTCGTGGCCGATGCCTCACTGGTGACTGTCGAAGGCAATGGTGTGAAGGTCGAAGGGGTTATCGCCGAAGTAAACGGTGTAACCACTCTGAACGCTGCCAAGGCTTCTATTATCAATCCTCCGCTGGCTATCACCCCCATCGTGGTGGCTAATCCCAATGCCGCAAAAGACGAGAAATACGAAAGTGTTCTGGTTAAGGTAGAAGGCGCTCGCTTCATGGGAGCTCCGAATCCTGATGGCAGCTGGGTGATCTTCACCGAAACTGAGAACAAGGTGACAGTCAACGACTGGATGTATCCTTACGTACCGAAGGATGGCCACTTCTTCAACGTCACTGGCGTTGTCAATGGTGCCCATGACCTCTATAAACTTGAGCCCAGGAAACTTGAAGATGTGGTTGACCTTAACCAGTCAACTCCGGCTCCGGTTCCTTCCAACTTGCTGTTCAATGTTTATCCGAACCCGTTCAGTGATGTTCTGAATATTGACAATGCTGACAGACTGACCCGCGTAACTGTTACCAACATTGCCGGCCAGCGCGTTATCGATGTCCAGAGACCTGAACGTGCGATCCGTACTACTAATCTGGTCAGCGGTGTCTATGTCGTCACTCTGTTCAACGAGAGCGGCATCGTGAAATCAGAAAGGATAGTCAAAAGGTAATACCGAATTGATTGATTAAAAAGGGGGAACCGAAAGGTTCCCCTTTTTTATTACCCGCCAATGGGTTAGTTCTCCTGAAGGTTACAGAACCGTTAAGGTTGATGAAATGCAGGTAACGGAATAGTTGGGGGTTGAAGATGCAGGTAACAGAAGCATTGAGGTTGATGAAATGCGGGTAAATGAACCGTTGAGGGTTTAAGATGCAGGTGACAGTACCGTTGAAGTGTGTTGAAATGCTGGTAACGGAACAGCAAGGAGTGTGAAACAAGAGGTAGAGGAACAGGCGTTTTGGTCTTAAAAAAAACAATCTGAACTGCCAGGGGCGTTCAGATCCTGTCGCGGTGGTTCAGCAATTTATAAAAATAGTATTTCAGGGGATGGGAGTATTTAAGTTGTTTCCAGGGACGGCTGCTGTGTGGTAAGTGGAGGACTCCCTTTTCCTGGATGAGGAAATTGTTGAAGCCCATTTTTTTGGCTTGCCGGCTGATATGTATATCGTACCAGTCTTTTTGTTGCGGGAGTTTTTTGAAATCATAAGCCCTGAGAAATTCGGTGGACAAAAGGGTACAGCAGAAGCTCAGGCTGCGTGAGGTTGGGGACCAGGGGGTGGTTTCCTTTTTCACATGGGCATAAGGAAAGTTAAATATTCCGTTTTCACCGACCGTGATGACACCCACCAACCCGGGATGGGAGGCTGCCTTGTAGACGGAAAGCAGATCAACAATGGTCTTTTCCCTGATGACCACATCAGATTCGATAAGGACAAGGGGCAGGTTCATTTCCAGGGCCTTTTGTTGTGCCATCTGCAGGACCAGGTTGTAGTTGGGGGAGGGGGTTTGGGTGTGATGACACAGCTCTATCAGGGTATAATGATAGTTTTCCTGGTTATTTCTGAGGAGATCGCGGGTTTCGGCACCGCTGAAATCATCAAAAACCAGATAGGTAAAGTCCCCGGAAGCGGCAGCCACCGCCTGGAGGGTGCGGAGGGTGGTCTCGGGGGAGTCTTTTACGGGTGTCACCAGCAGAGCGTCCATGGTCAACCCTTCCGGTTAAAATCACGTGAGTAGGCTTGTCCTGCAGGCATGATCAGGATGTCATCAATACAAACATGTGCAGGGCGGCTGAGGATGAAAAGAATCGTTTCGGCGATATCGTGACCGTCAAGGGGTGTGAAGCCTTCGTATACCTTATCAGCGCGTTGCTGGTCGCCTTTAAAGCGGACCAGTGAGAATTCAGTGTTCACGGCTCCGGGGGCGACAGAACTGACTTTAATGCCATAATTGAGCAGGTCGAGCCGCATGGCTTTCGTCAGCGACTGGACGGCATGTTTGGTGGCGCAATAGACATTCCCCATGGGATAGGTCTCTTTTCCAGCGATGGAACTGATGTTGATGATATGCCCTTTTTTTCTGGCCGTCATCATGGGAGCCACCTGACGGGTGATATACAGCAGGCCTTTCACATTGGTGTCGATCATATTCTCCCAGTCCTGGAGTGACCCTTCTTGTACCGGATCGAGCCCCGCCGCCAACCCCGCATTATTGATGAGGATATCTATAGGCTGAAAGGTTGGAGGCAGGGAGGCGATGGCTGTTTCCACCTCATGGGGATTCCTGACGTCAAAACAGAGGGTAAAGACTTCCTGACCGGATGTGCCTTCAAGTTCTATCCTGAGGGTATCCAGCCTTTCCTTCCTTCTGCCAGCCAGGATCAGACGGTATCCTTTTTCTGCCAGCAACCTGGCCGTAGCCCGGCCGATACCTGATGTGGCGCCTGTGATCAATACCGTTTCTCCCATACTGTTCCTCTTTCTTTTGACGACCCGAAATTAAAAAAAAGTGGGGAGTCGATGGAATTATGCGCCACTTAATTACCTTTGTTTAAACGAAATTTAAATAATCCGGGCTATGATTTTGAGTGAGAGAGACCTTTCTGGCTTTTCCATCGATGATATTGCAGAACCCGAAAATATCGAGGATGTCATTTACACGCTGATGGTCAATCCTAACCTGTCGACCATTAATTATTTCAATGATTTCAGTGAGATGAACCTCACCCCAGATGACCTGGAAGAGGAGGATACCGATGAGAGCGGTATTTTTGAACTGGAGCATACCGATCATTGTCTTTCAATGACGACCCATGCTTTTCATCATCATCTGGAGGACAATCCTCAAATGGCTACTGAGATCCTCATTTCGCGGGCGGCACGAAAGATGCTTTGTTACGGGGCCCGGCCCATGGTGGTCAGTGCTTTTCTTTACCATATCAATTTCGCTGACCATAAAGGACATCTGATTGCATCGGGCGCCAAGAAGGGTTTAGAGAATGCAGCCATTAAGTTTAACCTGAAAATTACGGACCGTAAGATCCGGTTCGACCATTTCAAGGGGCATGGACCTGTACCCCCTACTATTATTATCAGTATGATGGGAATGGTCCTCAACAAATCACATGTCACCACCCATGAGTTTAAACAAAAGGGGAACAATATCTTTTTGTTGGGCCGGCCTTCCGATGATATAGGGGCTTCTGAATATCTTGAATTTTACCATGGTATCTCCAATTCCCCGCTCCCGGGGTTTGACATTGATACGGAGGTCCACCTGAGGGAAGTTCTCCTCAGGTTGCACGAAGAGCAACTGATCAGCAGTGCCAGTCCGGTGGGCAAAGGGGGGCTCTTTTTCACCCTTCTGCGTGCCGCTTTCCCGCAAAATCTGGGGTTTGACATCACCACCGATGCAGAAACGCGGAAAGACGCTTTTCTTTTCGGGGAGAGCATGGGCCGGATCATAGTCGATGTAGTACCAGAAAAGGAAGATGAATTTGTAGATGTGCTCTCTGCGATGAATATTCCTTTTTTCATGCTGGGGCATGTCACCCGGGGTGAGATCCGGATTGACGATCTTTCGTTGGGGTATACCGATAAGATGAGCTCTGGAATCTGATGAGCAGTATGCCCTACAGCGACTCCCCGCTTCCGAAAAAGAAACAGGTGGCGCTTATGTTCGACCGGATTGCTCCCCGCTACGACCTGTTGAACCATTTGCTTTCCTTCAATATTGACAAATACTGGAGGCGGAAGGCGGTTTCGTTGTTCCGGGGCAGCCGGCCGCGGTTTATTCTGGATGTGGCTGCCGGAACGGGTGACTTTGCGCTGGCCGCCCTGAAGGCTGCTCCGGAAAAAGTCACCGGTGTGGACATTTCCGAGGAAATGCTGGCTGCAGGCCGCGAGAAATTACGCCGCAAGGGAATGGACCAACGGATAGAACTCCTTTATGGGGATGCCGAAAACCTCCCATTCGGGGAGGCTTCCTTTGATGTGGTTATCTCGGGCTTCGGCGTCCGCAACTTCGAAAATACCTCTGCCGGCATCAGGGAGATGCACCGGGTGCTTGGGCCGGAGGGGCAGATTGTGGTACTCGAGTTCTCCCGCCCCCGCAGAACCCCTTTCCGGCAAATCTACCACCTTTACTTTACCAGGATTCTCCCCGGAATCGGGCGTTGGATCTCTGGCGATAAGTCTGCCTATACCTACCTGCCCGGATCGGTGGGGCAGTTTCCCGACGGGGAGGAGTTCCTGGCCTTGCTCAGGGCCGCCGGCTTCACCCGATGCCAGGCCTACCCCCTGACTTTCGGCATCGCCACTATCTATACCGGAATTAAAAACTACACCCCGGGAAGTCCCACTCCTGCTGACCCGAACCTGACCACACAATAAATCACCGCAAATGTTGTTTTAAGGACATGGGTAATCACCGACCAAATATCAGATCTGTGCTGGTGGGGCTTCTTCTGCTGGGGGCCATCACCGCCTCGGGGCAGAAGATGAAACTCAACCATCTGACGACCTTCGATGAGAAACGGCTCCATTTTGGTTTTACCCTGGGGGTGAATACCCTCGATTTCAGTGTGGACAATTATCCTCTGCTGCAGGATAATCCCCGTTTTTTCTCCTCCAATTACAGTGAATACCCTGGCGAGGTCAACGGCCAGTCGCAGATCAGGGCCGATGTAGCTCATCTCATCCCGGGGTTTACCGTAGGTATCGTGAGTAATCTGAGGATGACCCGCACCCTCGACCTGCGTTTTCTGCCGGGCATGTCCTTCGGAGAGCGCAAACTCAGATATAATGTGGAAGTCATCGATGAAATCGCTGATTATAGCGAAACGCAATACGACTATTCCATCAAATCCACTTTCATCGACTTGCCCCTGCTGGTCAAATACAAAGCGGACCGCATCAACAACGGCCGCCCTTATGTCATTTTCGGGGGCGCCTTGCGGCTGGATATTTCCAAATTTGCCTCCACTGACCTGGTAGGTTTGCAACGCGATGGTTATTATGCAGAGCTGGGAGCAGGCTGGGACAGCTACCTTCAGTTTTTCAGGTTTTCGGTGGAAGCCAAAGTCAGCCTGGGGCTGAACAATCAGCTGGGGCCCGGACCAGGGGCTGATTCCTTCCAGCGCGAGTATTATACCGATGCTTTGAAATCACTCCGCTCCAACATATTTACCCTTTCCTTCCATTTTGAGTAAACGGGCGATGGGGCCTTCAGGAGGAACCTTTTCTTCTCCGGAATTCGGAGAGGACAATAGCGGCAGCCACAGAAACATTCAGTGATTCGGGTTTGACACCTGCCAGGGCAAAATCAGGAATGGTCAGTTTCCGGGTCATCAGAGGGGCTGTTTCGCTCCGTATGCCCTGGCCTTCATTTCCGAGAACGATGATGCCGCACGCCGGCAGGGCAGCCTTGTAGAGGTCATCTCCCTCCAGAAAAGTGCCGGCAATCTGGAGCCCCCGGGCTTTGGAACGGGCCAGGAAGTCATGGAGCGGAAGATAATGGACCCGCACACCCGTCAGGGCTCCCATGGTAGCCTGTACCGCCTTGGGGGCATAGAGGTCGGCCGTATCTTCAGAGCATACGATATCGCGAATCCCGAACCATCCGGCCAGCCTCACGATGGTGCCCAGGTTGCCCGGATCCTGAATGCCGTCAAGGCATAGAACCAGATCTTTTTCAGGGGCGATCTCTTCCGGAGCATATTGAGGAATGCGGCAAAGGGCCATGCAAGGCGGGGGGGCCTTTAGAAAGGTGGCTTTAGCCAGCTCATCCGCTGAGGCTTCGGTGACCGTCAGGGACTTCCTGGCCAGTTCCCCCGCCTCTGCCAACCATTCCGGAGTGGCAGCCAGCCATTCCACCACCATCTCCGAGGCCAGCAGCGTCGTGACCAGCTTCGTCCCCTCCGCCAGAAACTGTTGCTCCCGGAGCCTGTACTTTTTCATTTCAAGCGACCTGATGGTTTTTATCCTGTTCTTCCCCAGCATTGAAAATTCATTTTTTTAAAGATAACCTCAAATTCACTGACTCTGCTAGAAACAGATCACTATTTTTGTAAAAGTGATCCTCACCTGATGGAAAAAATGATTTCCTGTTGTCGTTTTACCCTGCTTGGGAGTGCCCTGGGGGTGTTGCTCCTGTTGGCCTCCTGTGCCGGGACCAGGTATGTTCCCGAGGGGGAGGCCCTCCTGAACCGCGTGGAGGTCAAGACCAAGAACCAGGAGCTGAACCGCGAAGAGATCCTCTCCTATATCAGGCAGCGTGAGAATACCCGTATACTGGGATTTTTCAAGTTTCACATGTGGCTCTATAACCTCTCTTCACCAAATAAAAGCAACAGTTGGCTGAAGCGGGCAGGGGAGGCGCCCCAGCTCTTTGATGAGAGCCTGGCGATCCAGTCGCGCAACCAGCTGGAGCAATACCTTCACAATAAAGGATATTATGATGCCGGCGTGGATTATTCCATCCGGTTCAGGGATAACCGGCGCAAGGCCGACTTGACGTACAAGATCCATAGCGGGGACCCCTGGCAGATCAACGAGGTGACTTATGCTATAGCCGATACCACCTTACGGCACCTCTTCGAGGCCGGTTATAAGACGGCTCATCTCAAACCAGGCGGGGGGTTTGACCTGGACCTTCTCGACAGGGAGCGCGACCGGGTGGTCAGGTTCTTCCAGAACAAAGGGTATTACTATTTTTCGAAGCCCCTTATCTTTTTTGAAGCTGACACCCTGAAGAGCCCAGGGCAAGCCCGTCTGAAGATGTTCGTTGAACTCCCGGGAGGGGTTGCCGATTCAGACCGTATTTTCAGGACCTACCAGATCAATCGGGTGACCTGGAATGTACTTCCGGGCAGCCAGGAGAACCTGGACCGTGATACGGTGAACCAGCAGGGACACACCTTTATCTTTCCGGAGAACCTGCATTATAATCCCAGGCTCTTCATGCGGCTGAACAGGATCACCCCAGGTCAGTTCTACCATGCCGGGGAAGCCGAGAACAGCTTCAACGCCCTGAACCGTTTGCGCCAGTTCCGGTTTATCAATATTAATTTCAGGGAATCCGCCGACTCCCTCCGCCCTGATCTGCTCGACTGTAATATAGACCTTTCACCCCTGAGCCGGCAATCGGCTTCCTTCGACATTGAAGGGACCAACACGTCAGGGAACTTCGGAATTGCAGGCAATCTCAACTACGCACACCGGAATATTTTCCACGGAGCCGAAATCCTTAATATGAAACTCAAAGGGGCCATGGAACGACAGCAGGCTATCGTGAGCAACCAGTCGCTTGACTTCAATACCCGCGAACTGGGAGTGGAAGCTACCCTCATCGTCCCCAACCTGATTTTTCCCATGAGTCTGATCCCCTCTTTCGGTAATACCCTTCCCAAATCGCTCTTTACCCTGGGCTATAACTTCCAGCAGCGTCCTGACTATACCCGCACCATTTCCACCCTGCGACTGGGGTATGAGTGGATGACCTCTGAATACCAGCGGCATAACTGGAATCTGATCGACTTCAACATGGTCAACCTCTCCCGCTTCGACCCGGGATTCCTTAATTCCATCTATGACCTCTATATCAGGGAGAGCTTCACCGATCACCTTATCCTGGCGACCAGCTATTCTTATGTTTATAACACTCAGATCGTTCGATCCAGGGCCAATTACTCTTATGTCAGGTTGTCGGCCGAATCATCGGGGAATGCGCTGAATCTGCTTTCCCGGATGTCAGGGGCTCACAAGATCACCGAAACCGACACCACCGGACTCGACCCACGTATTTACTATAAGTTCCTGGATACCCGCTATGCGCAGTACGTCAGGGGAGATGTGGAATTGCGGCGGGGTTATATGCTGGATAAATACAATTCTGTGGTGGCCCGTTTGTTTGCCGGGGTGGGGTATCCCTACGGTAATTTTGATGTTCTTCCCTTTGAAAAGAAGTACTTCACCGGAGGGGCCAACGGTATCAGGGCATGGCAGGTCCGCTCCCTGGGCCCCGGAACCTACAGGGCCCCTGAAGGCTCTTATCCCAACCAGTCGGGAGATATCAAGCTGGAAGCTAACCTGGAATACCGTTTCCGGTTGATCCGGTTTCTGGAAGGGGCTCTATTCATGGATGCCGGCAACGTGTGGGCCATTAACGAAAAAGATAACCGCCCCGGAGCCCAGTTCCGTCTCAACCAGTTTTACAAGCAGATGGCCCTGGGTACCGGTATGGGTTTCCGGTTCGACTTCACCTATTTTGTGTTCCGGCTGGATCTGGGCATGAAAATGCGGGATCCTGCCCAGCCGGAACATAATGGGTGGATTACAGGCGCCCGGCCTCTCGCCGGGAATGATTTCAACCTCTCCTTTGCCATCGGATATCCTTTCTAGCCTTATATTTGCCTATAAAATCAGAAACTATGGAAAAACCACAGGGAAACAGGGAGTCTTTTGCGACCAAATTCGGGGTGATTGCCGCCACAGCCGGGTCGGCAGTGGGCCTGGGAAACATCTGGCGTTTCCCTTACCTCACGGGTGAATACGGGGGGGCTGCCTTCCTGGTGGTTTACCTGGTATTTGTGGTGGCCATCGGCATCCCGGTGATGCTCTCTGAGTTCGTGATTGGCCGGTCGGCCCAGCTGAATCCTTACGGGGCTTTCAAAAAACTGGCCCCCCGGAAGCCCTGGTATCTCGTAGGTCTGATGGGGGTAGCTGCCGCGTTTATGATCCTGGCATTCTATACTACCGTTGCCGGATGGACCCTGGAATATATCTACCAGGCGGTGATCGGTGGATTCCCGGGAAAAGATGGGGTGCAACTGGGCGAAATGTTCAGCCATTTCAGGGATCACTCCTGGCGGCCCCTGCTCTGGTTTTTTCTTTTTATGGGGATGACCGCCGGCATCATAGTCTTCGGCGTTAAAAAAGGCATCGAAAAGTCAACGGTGATCATGATGCCGCTCCTCTTCCTGATCCTGGTCGTCCTTTGCATCCGCTCCCTGACCCTGCCGGGTTCCCTGGAGGGGATCCGCTTTCTCTTCCAACCCGATTTTTCTAAAATCGACTCCTCCGCGATCCTGGCCGCCCTGGGCCAGGTCTTCTTCAGCATGAGTATCGGCATGGGAACCCTCATCACTTATGCCTCTTACTTTCCTAAAAGCGACAACCTCCTGGGGACCTCCTTTTCTGTGGCCTTCACCGATACCCTGGTAGCCATCCTCGCCGGGGTAGCCATTTTCCCCGCCGTTTTCTCCTTCCACATCGAACCGGGTTACGGTCCGGGCCTCGTTTTTGTCACCCTTCCCGGCATCTTCCAGCAAATGCCGGGAGGTTCCTTTTTCGCCGTCCTTTTTTTCCTCCTGTTGGCGCTGGCTGCCCTCACTTCAACCATCTCCGTTCTGGAAGTCATTGTGGCTTTCTTTTCCGAGGAGCTGAAAATGACCCGAAAGGCCGCTACCTGGACCGCCGCAGGAACCGTCTCCATCCTGGGGCTGATGAGCACCCTGGCCTGGAATCCCATGATGAAAGGGGTGACCCTCTTCGGTAAAAATGTCTTTGAAGTTCTGGACTTCACCTCAGCCAATATCCTGTTGCCCATGGGAGGTTTCTTTATCGTTCTCTTTGTGGCCTGGTTTTTTGGCAGGCAAAAGGCGGCTTCTGAACTCTCCAATGAGGGAACGCTCAAAACCGGCTATATCCCCTTTTATATGTTTCTGATCCGCTACATCGCCCCTGTGGCCCTGGCCATCATCTTCCTCAACGGCATCGGACTGTTACGCTTCTGAGCCGGCTCTGAGACCTGACCGTCCACGGCATACCGGGCGCCTCGGCCCTGAAGGACCTTCGTTTCTCCTGCTCGTGTGGTCCCCTCCCGTTTATAGGAATGAAACCTTGCTTTTTTCGTTCCTTTTTACTAAATTAACTTCAAGAAGAGCAGACGCTTCCGGTCCTGTGCCGGCACGCTCCAAACCACACATTTAACCCGTTACCGTGATGGGAGACCACCGTTTCAGACAAATGGCGAGGGATTATTTCACCCTGACCCGGTCGGAGCGCAACGGAATGTTGCTCCTGGGGGGATTATTGCTGGTCTCCCTGCTTTTGAATATCGTGGCGGGTAAGAGGGGTTTCCCTGCCCGGAAGATTCCGGGTGAGACCAGGGCATTGCTGGAACAGATCCCGTTACCGCAGGAGAATGGGCCGGCTGTGGGGCGTCTTTTTGCCTTCGACCCCAACACCATCTCCCCCGAAGCCCTGGACTCTCTGGCGCTGCCCCGCCAGATCCGCCAAAACCTGCTGCGCTACCGTTCCCGGGGAGGGAAATTCCGTCAACCCAAGGATTTTGGCCGGCTTTATGGGATGAACGACTCCCTGATGGCCCTTCTCCTCCCCTTCATTGAGATCCCTGGTGCCCCTGCCCCAGCAAGAGGAACCCCCTTTGCCTCAACCCGGGCTGCCCCATATGCCCTCCCCCGATCTGCCAGAAATTCACCTGCAGGATTCCCCTCCGGTGATCCTTCTCCCACCCCCTCCCATGGCTCTACGACCGGGGCCTACGGCCCTGACCGAACCCATTCTTCCGGGGAGAGGCAGCGGGAGTTATTCCCATTTGACCCCTCAACAGTTACTGAAGAGGAGCTTAAAAAATTGGGCTTCAGTGATTATCAGCGGCGTAACCTCCTGGGGTTCCGTACCCATGGAGGAAAATTCAGGAAAAAGGAAGATCTGAGAAAAATTTATGGGATCGATAGTGCCTTCTATCAGGAATTGGAGCGCTGGATCGTGGTGGGGAGCCCGGTGACGGAACAACTGCCGCTTCAAAGCCCACCCAGTACACCGATGGAGCTGAACCTGGCCGACTCGGCCCTGCTGACCACCCTCCCGGGAATAGGTCCTGTATTTGCCGGCAGGATCATCCGCTACCGTACAAAGTTGGGAGGATTCGCCTCTCTGGACCAACTCAGGGAAGTGTATGGCATGACAGAGGAGCGGTTTCTCCTGTTGATTCCCTGGCTCACTGCCGATCCGGAGCTGATCACTCCCCTCAGGATCAATTTCGCCGATACCCGTACTCTGGCGAACCATCCTTATGTTGGACGGACCCTCTCCCGGGCAATCCCTGACTTTCGATCAGCTCACGGCCCCTTCCTGTCGCCCGCCCAACTGCTCGAAAACAGCATGGTCGACAGCCTGGCGTTCTTAAAACTGGTCCCTTACCTCTCTTGCCACTGATTTTTCAAACCATTGTCTCTGCAAGGGTTTCAAATGTGAAATTTTTGTATTATATTTGATTGCAACCGAATATTTTTTAATTTTGCGCCTCGTTTCAAAAATGAAAAACAGAGTTTTATGATCATTATTCCGATTAAAGAAGGAGAGAATATCGAAAGAGCCTTGAAAAGGTTCAAACGCAAGTTCGAGAAAACAGGCGTTATCAAGGAATTGAGAGAAAGACAGGTATTTTCAAAGCCCTCTGAGAAGAAAAGGGCCGTAATGAAAAAGGCTGTTTATATTCAGGGTTTGCAGCGCCAGGAAGACTGATTTGTCAGGTCAGGATTCCTGATTAGTTGTGAAATCAGATGGATTACCAGGAATCTTTCATAGCATATCTGCAGTTTGAGAAGAGGGATTCTTCTCATACCATAACGGCCTACCGGAAGGATCTGAACCAGTTTACGCAGTTTTGCGTGGAAAGGAGGGGTGAATTTGATGCGGGGAGCGTTGACAGGAAGCTGGTGAGAGATTGGGTGGTCAGGTTGATGGAACAAGGGTTGTCTCCCCGGAGTGTCAGACGGAAGATATCCACCCTTAAATCTTATTTCAGATTCCTGATGAAAATGGGGCACCTCGAAGCCTCACCTATCGTTGATCTTCCCCTGCCCAGGTTGAAAAAAAGACTGCCGGTGTTTGTAGAAGAACCCCGGCTTCACCACCTGCTCGATGATGGCTTTTTCACGGCTGATTTCAGTGGGGTCAGGGACAAGCTGGTGATCACCCTGCTCTATGGAACGGGAATCCGGCTGGCTGAGTTGCTAACCCTTCCTGTTGCGCAGGTCGATACGGAACAGAGTCAGATCAAGGTGACGGGGAAAAGGAATAAACAGCGAATCATCCCCTTTCCGATGAGCATGAGATCCCAGATCAGGGAGTATCTATTGCTCAGGGAAGGAGTGACCGGAAGCAGTGATGGGCCCCTGGTGGTGACTGACAAGGGAGACCCGGCCTACAGGAAGCTGATTTACCGGATTGTGAACCGCTATCTGAGCCAGGTTACGCTGGCCGACCGGAAAAGCCCACATGTGTTGCGGCATACCTATGCAACCCACCTGCTGAATAAAGGTGCTGACCTCAATGCGGTCAAAGAATTGCTGGGTCATTCCAGTCTGGCTGCCACCGAAGTATATACGCATACCACCTTCGAGAAATTGCGCAGCATCTATCAGCAAGCCCACCCCAGGGGATAACCGGGGCGCCCGGAGGGGCCACCTTTCAAAGCCGGCCTGTGCCGGCCCGAAAAGCCCGCAAAGGCAACAAACGTACGAGAATGGAGATTGGACTAACTTAAATATATCGTGATGAACATTAAGGTGAATTCTGTACATTTTACGGCCGATCAGAAACTGATCGATTTCGTAAGCAAGAAAGTATCGAAAATGGATACCTTTTTTGAAGGGATCATCGGTGCGGAAGTGGCCCTGAAAGTCGACAAGCCGGAAGCGGCCAACAACAAGATCGCAGAAATCAGGATACAACTTCCCGCGGCAGAAGATCTTTTTGCACGGAAACAGGCCGACACGTTCGAGGAAGCCACTGATCTGGCGGTAGATGCTATTCGCATACAGCTCACAAGACATAAGGAAAAGGTGCGTGGGAAATAATTTTTTTACGAATTTTCAGATTTTTTTGATTCGTATCAGATTAAATTCTAACTTTGCACGGTTTTTTCAAAACTAGCGGGAGTAGCTCAGTCGATAGAGCATCAGCCTTCCAAGCTGAGGGTCGCGGGTTTGAATCCCGTTTCCCGCTCAAAATAGAAGCCCATGTTTCACAACTGGTTTCTGAATTGCCGAAGTAGCTCAGGGGTAGAGCGCATCCTTGGTAAGGATGAGGTCACGAGTTCAATTCTCGTTTTCGGCTCTGATGATTTAAATTAAAAAAGTTAAAAAACTGAAGTTATGGCAAAAGAACATTTTAAAAGGGACAAGGAGCACGTCAATATCGGCACCATTGGTCACGTCGACCATGGCAAGACCACGTTGACGGCTGCCATCACCATGGTACTGGCCAAGAAAGGTCTTTCTGAAATCAAGTCATTCGATGCGATTGACAATGCACCTGAAGAAAAAGAAAGGGGTATTACCATTAACACAGCTCACGTGGAGTATTCCACCGAGAAAAGGCATTATGCCCATGTGGACTGTCCCGGTCACGCCGACTATGTGAAGAACATGGTCACAGGTGCTGCCCAGATGGACGGAGCCATCCTGGTGTGTGCCGCTACCGACGGTCCTATGCCGCAGACCCGTGAACACATCCTTCTGGCCCGCCAGGTGAATGTTCCCCGTATCGTTGTTTTCATGAACAAAGTCGACATGGTCGATGACGAAGAGTTGCTCGACCTGGTCGAAATGGAACTCCGCGACCTGCTCACTTTCTATAAATATGATGGTGACAATTCACCTGTGATCCGTGGTTCTGCTCTGGGCGCCATGAACGGTGAACCCCAGTGGGAAGAAAAAGTCATGGAACTGATGGATGCTGTGGACTCCTGGATTCCGCTGCCTCCCCGTGATAAGGACAAACCCTTCCTCATGCCCGTGGAAGACGTCTTCTCCATCACTGGTCGTGGTACCGTAGCTACCGGCCGTATCGAAACCGGCGTGGTGCACACCGGCGACGAACTTCAGATCATAGGTTTGGGTGCTGACGGCCGCAAAACCGTCTGTACCGGTGTGGAAATGTTCCGCAAGATCCTTGACGATGGTCAGGCTGGTGACAACGTGGGTCTTCTGCTCCGCGGTGTCGACAAGAAAGAAATCAAACGCGGTCAGATCCTGGCCAAACCCAACAGCATCAAACCTCACACCCGTTTCAAGGCTGAGATCTACGTGCTGAAGAAAGAAGAAGGCGGTCGTCACACCCCGTTCCACAACAAATACCGGCCGCAGTTCTACCTGCGTACCCTTGACGTAACCGGTGAAATCCATCTTCCCGAAGGACGTGAAATGGTGATGCCCGGTGACAACGTCTCCATTGAAGTGGAACTCATCTACCCGGTGGCCCTCAACATTGGTCTCCAGTTCGCTATCCGCGAAGGTGGCCGTACCGTAGGTGCCGGTCAGGTGACCGAGATCGTCGAATAATTCAGATTATTCCTCATAAGGCAATATAGACTAGTCCCGGACTCTTTTCGGTCCGGGACTATTTTCGGATGAAACTCAAACGGGAGGGTGCCAGGCACAGTAAGTTCGACTCTTACCATCCGTGCAAAACATTATCAATATGTTCGGGAAACTCAGGGAATATGCAAGGGAGGCCTACGACGAGCTGATGCACAAAGTCACGTGGCCTACCTGGAAAGAGCTGCAAAGCAGCGCTTTGGTTGTAATGGTTGCTTCCTTTATTATAGCACTTGTAATTTTCGTTATGGACATCTCTTTTGAGAACATAATGAGATTTATCTATGGCTTATTTTATTAATTAACTGCTGAAGACGCATCATGAGCGATTCTGTCAAAAAGTGGTATGTCCTTCGAGCGATAGGCGGCAAAGAGAAGAAGGTGAAGGAGTACGTGGAAAACGAAATTGCCAAGGGTGGTCTTCAGGGATTTGTGTCACAGGTTTTAATACCGAACGAGAAGGTTTATCAGATCCGGAACGGTAAGAAGGTCAGCAAGGAGAGAAATTTGTACCCCGGTTATGTCCTGATTGAGGCCATTCTGGCAGGGGAAATTGCCCATTTTCTGCGCAATATTCCCAATGTCATCGGCTTTCTGGGCGATACCAAGGGAGGAGACCCGGTGCCCCTGCGGCAAAGCGAGGTCAACCGTATCCTGGGGAAAATCGACGAGCTGGCTGATACCGGGGAAGAGTTGAACATCCCGTTTGTAGTAGGTGAAACCGTAAAAGTAATCGACGGACCATTTAACGGCTTTAACGGCACCATTGAGATCATCAATGAGGAGAAGAAGAAGCTGCAGGTAATGGTGAAGATTTTTGGTAGGAAAACTCCTTTGGAACTCAGTTTTTTACAAGTTGAGAAGGAGTAGAAAACGCTCTAAAATTTTGCTATGGCGAAAGAAATTGCTGGATTAATCAAGTTACAGATCAAAGGTGGTGCGGCTAACCCTTCACCACCGGTGGGGCCGGCATTAGGGTCAAAAGGGGTTAACATCATGCAGTTTTGTAAGCTTTTCAATGCCCGGACGCAAGACCAGGCAGGGAAAGTCTTACCAGTTGTGATTACGGTTTTTGCCGATAAGTCGTTTGATTTTATCGTCAAGGAACCCCCTGTGGCCATTCAGCTTCTCGAAGCCTCCAAGGCGAAGAAAGGATCCGCGGAACCCAACCTGAAAAAGGTGGCTACCGTGACCTGGGAACAGGTCAGACAAATTGCTGAAAGCAAGATGTCGGATCTCAACTGCTTCACCGTGGAGTCGGCGATGAGCATGGTAGCTGGTACTGCCAGAAGTATGGGGATCAATGTTGAAGGAAATTCCCCATTCAATAATTAATTAAATCTTATACGATGGGCAGAATTACGAAAAATAAGAAAGCTGCACTTGGGAAAATCGAAAAGGCGAAAGTCTATTCCCTCGATGAAGCAGCATCGCTGGTGAAGGAGATAACCTTCACCAAGTTCGATGCCTCCGTCGACATTGACATCCGCCTGGGCGTCGACCCGAGAAAAGCCAACCAGATGGTTAGAGGCGTAGTTTCGTTACCCCATGGAACTGGTAAAGAGGTCAGGGTACTGGCGATGGTCACCTCCGACAAGGAACAGGAGGCCAAAGATGCCGGTGCTGACTATGTAGGTCTCGAAGAGTATATCGAGAAAATCAAAGGCGGTTGGACCGACGTCGACGTGATCATCACCATGCCTCCCGTGATGGGAAAGATTGGTGCCCTCGGTCGTATCCTCGGTCCGCGCGGACTGATGCCCAACCCGAAGAGTGGTACCGTTACCATGGAGGTGGGCAAAGCCATCCAGGAAGTCAAACAGGGAAAAATCGACTTCAAAGTCGATAAGTTCGGGATCGTCCACACTTCCATCGGGAAGGTCTCTTTCTCCCCTGATAAACTGATGGACAATGCCCGCGAGTTTGTCAATACCATTGTCAAGCTCAAACCCGTGGCCGCCAAGGGAACCTACATCAGGAGCATCTACCTCTCCAGCACCATGAGCCCTGGTATCCAAGTCGAACCCAAGTCAGTCACTGACTAAAAATGCGTTGTTATGAAAAGTTCTGAAAAACAAGTGGTTATAGATAATTTAACCGAACAGATTAAGAAGTACAACCATTTTTATCTGGCTGACATCAGTGGGCTCAATGCTGAAGGTACCAGCGAACTCCGGAGAAGATGTTTCAAACAGGAGATCAAACTGGTTGTTGTAAAAAACACTCTGCTGCGTAAGGCACTGGAAAATTCCGGTAAGGATGCTTCGGGGCTCTTCGAAATTCTTAAGGGCAATACCTCGGTGATGTTCAGCGATGCCGGAAACGGCCCCGCCAAACTGATCAAGGAGTTCAAGAAAGTACACAAAACCACCCTGCTGAAGGGGGCTTTCGTGGAAGAATCGGTATACGTCGGTGATGACCAGCTCGAAGCGCTCATCAACGTCAAGTCGAAGAATGAACTCGTGGCCGATGTGGTCGCCTTGTTGCAATCACCCATCAAGACGCTCCTCTCGCAGTTGCAGTCGGGTGGTACTATTTTACACGGAGTACTGAAAACTCTGGAAGAGAAAAAAAGTAATTAATCAATTTTAAAATTAAATACAAATGGCAGATTTAAAACAGCTTGCAGCTGAGTTAGTGAACTTGACTGTTAAAGAGGTTAACGAATTGTCGAAGATCCTGAAGGACGAATATGGCATTGAACCCGCTGCTGCTGCAGTGGCTGTTGCCGGTCCCGTGGCCGCCAGCGCCGAAGCCGCTGAAGAAGCCGTCCAGACTGAATTCGATGTTATCCTTAAGTTCGGTGGTCAGGCAAAACTCCAGGTGGTGAAACTTATTAAAGAACTGACTGGTCTGGGTCTCAAAGAAGCCAAGGAACTGGTCGATGCAGCCCCCAAGGCCGTCAAGGAAAAAGTTTCCAAAGAAGAAGCTGAATCTTTGAAAGCCCAGCTCGAAGAAGCAGGAGCAGAAGTTGAAATTAAATAAGTGGAGCCTTGCAAAAGGTAATATGGTTTAGAATCTCGCTCCGGCAAGATTCTAAACCTTTTTGTATTTATATTTTTACTAATTAACCAGTATAAATACATGTTTATAGATAAAAAGAACGAGAGGATAAGTTTCTCCTCATCCCAGACCAGGTATGATTATCCTGACTTCCTAGAAGTACAGGTCAAGTCGTTCCGGGAATTTTTTCAATTGAATACCACCCCCGAGAACCGGAAAAACGAAGGCCTCTTTAAAGTTTTCCTGGAAAATTTTCCTATTTCCGACACCCGTAACAACTTTGTTCTCGAGTTCATCGATTACCAGGTGGATCCCCCGCGTTACTCCATTGACGAGTGTATCGAGCGGGGTTTGACCTTCAGCGTGCCGCTGAAGGCCAAGCTTAAACTCTACTGTACCGATCCTGAACATGAGGATTTCGATACTGTGGTCCAGGATGTCTATCTGGGGACCGTACCCTATATGACCGATAAGGGTACTTACATCATTAACGGTGCTGAGCGGGTCATTGTTTCCCAGTTGCACCGATCTCCCGGAGTATTCTTCGGGCAGAGTGTTCATGCCAACGGAACAAAACTTTATTCTGCGAGAATCATCCCCTTTAAGGGATCCTGGATCGAATTTGCCACCGATATCAACAGTGTGATGTATGCTTACATCGACCGGAAAAAGAAATTGCCGGTGACCACGCTGCTCAGGGCTATCGGTTTTGAAAGCGACAAGGATGTACTGGAGATCTTTGACCTTGCCGATGAAATTAAAGTGTCCAAAACCGGCCTGAAGAAGGTGGTGGGTCGCAAACTGGCTGCCCGCGTCCTCAAATCATGGGTCGAGGATTTCGTCGACGAAGATACCGGCGAGGTGGTTTCCATCGAAAGAAATGAAGTGATCATTGATCGCGAAACGCTTCTGACCGATGACCATATCGATGAAATCATCGACTCTGGGGCGAAAACCATTCTGCTCCACAAGGAAGACCAGAACCAGCAGGATTACGCGATCATCTACAATACTTTACAGAAAGACCCCTGCAACTCTGAAAAAGAGGCTGTGCTGCACATCTACCGTCAGTTGCGGAATGCCGAACCCCCGGATGAGGCTACCGCCAGAGATGTCATCGACAAGCTCTTCTTTTCTGATAAAAGGTATGACCTGGGAGATGTAGGACGCTACCGGATCAACAAGAAGCTGGGCCTCAACATCGGTATGGAGACCCGGGTGCTTACCAAAGAGGATATCATCGAGATCATCAAGTATCTCATCAAGCTGATCAACTCCAGAACCGATGTCGACGATATCGACCATTTGAGCAACCGGCGTGTGCGCACGGTCGGTGAGCAGATGTTCGGTCAGTTTGGCGTGGGCCTGGCCCGTATGGCCCGGACCATCCGCGAAAGGATGAATGTCAGGGACAATGAGGTGTTTACTCCCATTGACCTGATCAATTCGAAGACCCTTTCTTCGGTGATCAACTCCTTCTTTGGCACCAATGCCTTATCGCAATTCATGGACCAGACCAATCCGCTGGCCGAGATGACCCATAAACGGCGTATGTCTGCCCTGGGGCCCGGAGGTCTGTCGAGAGAGCGTGCTGGTTTCGAGGTGCGTGACGTCCATTATACCCACTATGGCCGCCTTTGCCCCATTGAAACCCCTGAAGGTCCCAATATCGGACTGATCTCCTCACTGTGTGTCTATGCCAAGATCACGGAACTGGGCTTTATTGCTACACCCTACCGCAAAGTCACCAACGGAAAGGTGGACCTCACCGATGAAGGGGTGGTGTTCCTTACCGCCGAAGAGGAGGAGAGTACCATTATTGCCCAGGCCAGTGCCCCTGTGGACAGCGAAGGGAACTTCATCCGTCCCAGGGTGAAAGCCCGTCTTGACGGCGACTACCCGCTCGTAGAACGGGAAACCGTCCAGTTGATGGACGTAGGCCCCAACCAGATTGCCTCGGTGGCTGCATCGCTGATTCCTTTCCTGGAGCATGACGATGCTAACCGTGCCCTTATGGGATCCAACATGATGCGCCAGGCGGTGCCGCTGCTCCGTCCTGAAGCCCCCATCGTTGGCACCGGCCTCGAAGGCAGAGCTGCCGCCGACTCCCGTATCCTGGTCAAAGCCGAGGGCGACGGCGTCATCGAATATGTCGACGCCCGCCAGATCATCGTGCGCTATGACATGACGGAGGATGACAAATTTGTCAGGTTTGACCCGGAACTGGTCACCTATAACCTGGCCAAATATGCCAAGACCAACCAGGGAACTACCGTTGACCTCAAACCCATTGTGGTCAAAGGACAAAGGGTCAGGGCTGGTGAAATCCTCACCGAAGGGTATGCCACCCAAAATGGAGAACTCGCCCTGGGCCGCAACCTGATGGTCGCCTTCATGCCCTGGCAGGGGTACAATTACGAGGATGCCATCGTGGTATCGGAACGGGTCGTCCGTGAAGATGTCTTCACTTCGGTCCATGTCGACGAATATAGCCTGGAAGTACGTGATACCAAGCGGGGTGTCGAAGAGTTCACCTCCGATATCCCCAATGTCAGCGAGGAAGCTACGCGTAACCTGGATGAAAATGGCCTCATTCGTATTGGCGCCAATGTAAAACCAGGGGATATCCTTATTGGAAAAATCACTCCCAAGGGTGAATCAGATCCCTCTCCTGAGGAGAAGCTGTTGCGGGCCATCTTCGGCGATAAAGCCGGCGATGTCAAGGATGCCTCACTGAAGGCCTCTCCCTCCCTGAACGGTGTGGTCATCGATAAGAAACTCTTCTCCCGTGTGGCCAAGGAAAAGAAAGGAAAACTTTCTACCAAGCCCCTGCTGGATCAGATCGATGAGAAATTCGAAAAGGAGGTGGCTCACATCCGCGGGCGCCTCGAAGATAAGCTTTTTGAGCTGGTCTCCGGAAAAACTTCCCAGGGGGTCAAGGATTATTACGGCACGGAAGTGATTGCCAAAGGGGTAAAGTTTACCCTCAAACAGTTGCAGGAGATTGATTACCTGACGGTGAACCCATCGAAGTGGACCACCGACAAGGATAAGAACGACCTGATCTTCCGCCTGGTCAATAATTACATCATTAAGTACAAGGAGGCGGAAGCCGTATCGCGGCGTGAGCGGTTCAATGTCACCATCGGTGATGAGCTGCCGGCAGGTATCATCCAGTTGGCCAAGGTCTATATCGCCAAGAAGCGGAAGCTTCAGATCGGGGATAAGATGGCCGGCCGCCATGGAAACAAGGGGATTGTCTCGCGCGTGGTCCGCGTGGAGGATATGCCCTTCCTGGCCGACGGAACCCCTGTCGACATTGTGCTCAACCCGCTGGGGGTGCCTTCCCGTATGAACCTGGGACAGATTTATGAGACCGTACTGGGCTGGGCCGGCAAAGAACTGGGCATGAAATTCGCCACGCCTATCTTTGATGGTGCTGAACTGGAAGAGATCACCCAATACACCGAGAAGGCTGGTATTCCCCGTTATGGGAAGACTGTCCTTTATGACGGGGAAACCGGTGAACCCTTTGACCAGCCTGCTACCGTGGGCATCATCTACATGATGAAACTGGGGCATATGGTCGAAGATAAGATGCACGCCCGTTCCATTGGTCCTTACTCCCTCATTACCCAGCAGCCTTTGGGCGGTAAAGCCCAGTTCGGAGGTCAGCGCTTCGGGGAAATGGAAGTCTGGGCCCTCGAAGCTTTCGGAGCTTCCCATATTCTGCAGGAAATCCTGACTGTCAAGTCGGATGATGTGATGGGCCGCGCCAAAGCTTACGAAGCCATCGTCAAGGGGGAACCCATGCCACAACCGGGCATCCCTGAATCACTCAACGTCCTTCTGCATGAACTGCGGGGATTGGGCCTGAGCGTCAGAATGGAGTAATTTACTGGACCATCTGTGAGGATGGGTGTTGATTCAACTATAAAGCGTAGTTTGTATGACATTCAGAAAAGACAACAAAGCAAAAAGCAACTTTTCCAAAATTTCTATAAGCCTGGCCTCTCCGGAAGAGATCCTGAATCATTCCAATGGCGAGGTGCTCAAGCCTGAAACCATCAACTACCGGACTTACAAGCCCGAGCGGGACGGTCTTTTTTGCGAGAGGATTTTCGGCCCCGTCAAGGATTATGAGTGCCACTGCGGGAAATACAAGAGAATCCGCTACAAGGGAATCGTTTGCGACCGCTGCGGGGTGGAGGTTACTGAGAAGAAGGTCCGCCGTGAACGGATGGGCCATATTTCGCTGGTGGTCCCTGTGGCCCACATCTGGTATTTCAGGTCCCTCCCCAATAAGATCGGGTATCTGTTGGGCCTGCCTACCAAAAAACTCGACTCCATCATCTACTATGAAAGGTATGTGGTGGTCAACCCGGGTGTGAAGGCCGAAGACGGCGTGAAAAAACTGGATCTGCTCACCGAAGAGGAGTACCTTGACATCATGGATACCCTTCCCCGTGAAAACCAGTACCTCGACGATGAAGATCCAAAGAAATTCGTCGCCAAAATGGGGGCCGAGGCACTCTATGCCATTCTGGCCAAATCAGACCTGGATGAGTTATCCTACAATCTGCGTCACAGCGCCGGAACCGAAACTTCCCAGCAGCGTAAGAATGAAGCCCTTAAACGGTTACAGGTCGTGGAAGCCTTCAGGGCCAGCAAAACCCTGAACCGCCCCGAATGGATGATCGTCAAGGTGGTGCCCGTTATTCCCCCTGATCTGAGGCCCCTGGTGCCTCTCGATGGAGGAAGGTTCGCCACCTCTGACCTCAATGACCTCTACCGCAGGGTGATCATCCGCAACAACCGCCTCAAACGGCTGATCGAGATCAAAGCCCCTGAGGTGATCCTGCGCAATGAAAAACGCATGCTTCAGGAAGCTGTCGACTCGCTTTTCGATAACTCGCGCAAAGTCAACGCCGTCAAAACCGAAAACAACAGGGCCCTGAAATCCCTTTCCGACAGCCTGAAGGGTAAACAGGGACGCTTCCGTCAGAACCTGCTGGGGAAACGCGTCGACTACTCAGCCCGTTCGGTGATTGTCGTCGGGCCGAAGCTTAAACTGCATGAATGCGGTCTTCCTAAAGATATGGCCGCCGAATTATACAAACCTTTCGTGATCCGCAAGCTCATCGAAAGGGGAATTGTCAAAACCGTTAAGTCGGCCAAGAAAATCGTCGACCGCAAGGATCCTGTGGTGTGGGAAATCCTTGAGAACGTTCTCAAGGGCCATCCGGTGATGCTCAACCGTGCACCTACCCTCCACAGGCTCTCTATACAGGCTTTCCAGCCCGTACTGATCGAGGGAAAGGCCATCCAGCTCCATCCTCTGGTGTGTACCGGCTTCAACGCTGACTTCGACGGTGACCAGATGGCCGTTCATCTCCCCCTGGGAAATGCTGCTATTCTGGAAGCCCAGTTGCTGATGCTGGCCTCTCATAACCTCCTGAACCCGGCCAACGGTGCCCCAATTACCGTGCCCTCACAGGACATGGTCCTTGGTCTTTATTACATGACCAAACCGCGGGCCGGAGCCAAAGGCGAAGGCATGACCTTCTACTCACCCCAGGAGGTGATCATCGCCTTCAACGAAGGAGTGGTGGGCATGCATGCCGTGATTAAGGTGAAGGTCGAGGATGTCGATGAAAAAGGGGAATATTTCCGCCATGTCATCGAAACTACCGTCGGTCGCGTTCTCTTCAACGAGAGTGTGCCCCGCGAGGCAGGATTCATCAACCAGTTGCTAACCAAAAAATCGCTCCGCAACATTATCACCGACGTCTTTAAGGTCGCCGGAAATGCCACCACCGTGGCTTTCCTCGACGATATCAAAGACCTGGGATACTACTGGGCCTACCGCGGTGGTCTCTCCTTCAATATCGATGATGTTATCATCCCCCAGGATAAGAAGGAGATCGTGGATGAAGGATATGAAGAGGTGGAAGAGGTGATCTCCAACTATAACATGGGGTTCATTACCAACAATGAAAGGTATAACCAGGTGATTGACATCTGGACCCATGCCAATGCCAAGCTGACCAATTCCGTGATGAAGACCCTGAGCACCGACAAGCAGGGATTCAACTCAATCTACATGATGCTCGACTCAGGAGCCCGTGGTTCCAAGGAACAGATCAGGCAGTTGTGCGGCATGAGGGGACTGATGGCCAAGCCTCAGAAATCGGGTTCCACCACCAGTCAGATCATTGAGAATCCCATCCTGGCGAATTTCAAGGAGGGGCTTTCGGTTCTTGAGTACTTTATCTCTACGCACGGTGCCCGTAAGGGTTTGGCCGATACCGCCCTGAAAACCGCCGACGCTGGTTACCTGACCCGCAGGCTGGTCGATGTGGCCCAGGATGTGATCATCTCAGAAGACGACTGCGGAACACTCCGCGGACTGGTGGCTACGGCCATCAAGAACAACGAGGAAGTGGTCTCTTCCCTCTCCGAGCGGATCCTCGGGCGTACCTCCGTACACGATATCTATCATCCTCTCAAGGGTGAGCTGATTGTCAAATCGGGTGAAGAGATCACCGAAGATATCGCTGCCATCATCGAGGATTCCCCGATTGAAAGCGTTGAAATCCGCTCGGTGCTCACCTGCGAGTCAGAAATCGGCGTATGTGCCAAGTGCTATGGCCGCAACCTGGCTTCGGGCAAGAAAGTGCAGCGGGGAGAAGCTGTGGGGGTGATCGCCGCCCAGTCGATCGGAGAACCCGGTACCCAGTTGACCCTCCGTACCTTCCACGTAGGGGGTATCGCTGGCAACATCTCGGCCCAGTCTACAGTCGTCTCTAAATACGATGGTTATGCCGAAATCGAGGAACTCAGGGCAGTTTCCTATACCGATAAGGACGGGAAAGAGGTCGATGTGGTGGTCAGCCGGTTGGCTGAGCTCAAGATTATCGATAAAAATACCAACATCCAGCTCTCGAGTCATCCCATTCCCTACGGTTCCAGGCTTTATATCAAAAACGGCGATTCCATCACGCGCGGACAGCATTTGTGTGAATGGGACCCCTATAACGGGGTGATCATCACCGAATATGATGGTAAAATCGAGTTTGAAAACCTGGCCGAAGGGATCACATACCGTGAAGAATCGGACGAACAGACCGGTTACAACGAGAAAGTGATCATCGAGACCAGGGACAAGACCCGGAATCCTTCCTTGAGGATCGTGGATGAGAGCGGAGTATTGATCCGCACCTATAACCTTCCTGTAGGAGGTCACCTTTCCGTGAACAACGGGGATAAGGTGCGGGCTGGTCAGGTGTTGGTGAAGATTCCGCGTGCCGCAGGCAAGGCGGGTGACATCACCGGGGGTCTGCCCCGTGTGACCGAACTCTTCGAGGCCAGGAATCCTTCCAATCCAGCCGTGGTTTCTGAAATCGACGGGGAAGTGACCTTGGGCAAAATCAAACGTGGAAACCGGGAAATCGTGGTTACCTCCAAAACCGGCGAGGTGAAACGCTACCTGGTGCCCCTCTCAAGGCAGATCCTGGTGCAGGACAACGACTATATCCGTGCCGGAACTCCCTTGTCCGACGGAGCGATTACGCCTTCCGACATTCTGGCCATCAAGGGGCCGACCGCCGTCCAGGAGTATATCCTCAATGAGGTGCAGGACGTCTACCGGATGCAGGGTGTGAAAATCAATGATAAGCATTTTGAGGTCATCATCCGTCAGATGATGCGCAAGGTAGAGATCGAAGACCCGGGAGATACCCGTTTCCTTGAGAGACAGGTCGTCGATAAAAGCGAGTTCTTCCAGGAGAACGACTGGATTTACAACAAGAAAATTATCTCTGATGCCGGGGAAGCCGAAGGGCTCCGGGCCGGGCAGATCATTTCGGCCCGCAGACTCAGAGATGAGAATTCTGTCCTCCGTAGGAAAGATAAACGGCTGATTGAAGCCCGTGATGCGATCCCCGCGACTTCCAGTCAGGTGCTTCAGGGGATCACCCGCGCCGCCCTCCAGACCAGAAGCTGGCTCTCTGCGGCTTCCTTCCAGGAAACCACCAAGGTGCTCAACGAATCAGCCATCATGGGTAAGGTTGACTTCCTCGACGGACTGAAAGAGAACGTCATCTGCGGCCATCTGATTCCCGCAGGGACCGGCCTCAAGGAGTACAAGAACCTGGTGGTAGGCTCCAAAACCGAGTATGACCGGCTGGTTGATATCAAGGAACCTGTTGGCGAAGAGGAAGAATAAACCACGGCACGCATGAACGACAACAAACCACCACAGCAACAACTCAATATTGAGCTGAGCGAAGAGGTCGCCCAGGGAACCTATTCCAACCTGGCGGTCATCACCCACTCCAGTTCGGAGTTCGTTATTGACTTTGTCAGAATTATGCCGGGAATTCCTAAGGCCAATGTAAAGTCAAGGATTATCCTTACACCTGAACATGCCAAGCGGCTCTTGCTGGCGCTTCAGGATAACCTGAAAAAATACGAAAATGCCCACGGTCCCATCAGGATTACAGGGGGTGGGGATCCGGTGATCCCCCCCATGACCTTCGGTGGACCAGCGGCGCAGGCATAAAAAAGAGAGGAGCTTCGGCTCCTCTCTTTTTTTTGCATCAGGGGGGCCAGAAGAATTCTGTCAATCTTTTTTTTGCATCAGGGGGGGGAAGAGAATTCTGTAAAACTTTCAACTGATCAGGCTGATTATTTTACTATTTACAAAAGAGGCAATCTGTCAGATGGTTACATAAGGGTCTACCCTGGGTAGACCAGAGGGCCTGGAGCGAGCTCCCGGATCAAATCCCTGGGGTATTTGCCTGTCGGGTTCCATTTTTTATATTTGCTGTCCTGAAAATTATAATCCTGTACTATGGAAGGTTTAAAAATTGTAGTCCTGGCCAAGCAGGTTCCGGATACCCGGAATGTAGGCAAAGATGCCATGAAAGCCGATGGCACGGTCAACCGTGCGGCGCTGCCGGCGATATTCAACCCTGAGGATCTGAATGCCCTGGAGATGGCGCTCACCATTAAGGATGCCGTGCCCGGAACGACGGTGACATTGCTGACCATGGGCCCCGGAAGGGCCGCTGATATCCTCAGGGAAGGGTTTTTCCGGGGTGCCGATGATGGCATACTTCTGACCGACCGGGCCTTTGCCGGTTCCGACACCCTGGCCACCTCCTATGCGTTGGCTCAGGCCCTTCGTCAGTATGGCCGGGTTGACCTGGTGATCGCCGGGCGCCAGGCGATCGATGGGGATACCGCTCAGGTGGGACCCCAGGTAGCCGAAAAACTGGGCCTCCTTCAGGTGACCTATGTTGAGCAGTTTCTGGGCATCACTGACCATAAGATACACCTTAAAAGACGCCTGGAACATGGCGTGGAGAACGTCAGAGCCTCCTTCCCCCTGCTGATGACGGTCAATGGTTCGGCCCCCGCATGCCGCGCCAGAAATGCCCGGCTGCTCATGAAATACAAACATGCCAAAACCATCTCCGAAATTCAATCGGTGGGTGAGGATTACCTCCACCTCTATAATGACCGTCCTTACCTCAATATTCAGGAATGGTCAGTCAACCATATTGAAGCCGATCCTGCCCAGCTGGGCCTCGAGGGTTCCCCCACCAAGGTGAAAAAAATCGACAACGTGGTGCTGCAGTCCAGGGATGCCCGGTTCATTCCCCCCACCGACGAGGGCATCGAGGAAATGATGATTGAGCTGATAGAAAACCACACCATTGGATAATCAGGACCTAAAACCAGGGGTCGTGACCAGGACCACCGCCCTCTCCTCAGAGCGCTCCGCTTCTGGTCAGGACTCAGGTTTCAAGGTTTTTACTGAATGAACGTAATAAATATGAAAATGAATAACCTGTTCGTCTATTGTGAAACCGAGAATGGGGTCGTGGCGGAAGTCAGCCTCGAATTGCTGACCAAGGGAAGAAAACTGGCCAGTGAATTACACTGTCGCCTGGAGGCCGTCGTTCTGGGTTCAAACCTGGCTGGATGCGAAAAGATGCTTTTCCCCTTTGGGGTTGATGTGATTCACATCGCCGATGATCCGAGGCTGGATCCTTACCAGACCCTTCCCCATGCCGCTCTCCTGGCAGGTCTCTTCCGGGAGGAAAAACCGCAGATCGTTCTGATGGGAGCCACCTCCGTAGGGCGTGACCTGGGGCCCCGGGTTTCATCGGCCCTGCATAGCGGGCTGACGGCGGACTGTACCAGCCTGGAGATCGGCGACCATGAAGATAAAAAGGCTGGCGTCTTGTATAAGGATCTCCTCTATCAGATCAGGCCTGCCTTCGGCGGAAATATCATCGCTACGATCATCAATCCCGATCATCGGCCTCAAATGGCCACCGTCAGGGAAGGGGTGATGAAAAAGGAGGTTTTTGATCCGGAATACCGCGGGGAAGTCAAAAGGCTTGAGGTGGACCGATATGTCAGGCCTGAAGATTTTGTATTGGAGATTCTGGAACGCCACCTGGAGGAGAGCCGTGTGAACATCAAGGGGGCTCCGGTCATTGTGGCCGGAGGTTATGGTATGGGATCGCGGGAGAACTTCCGGTTGTTATATGACCTGGCGGAGGTGCTGGGCGGGGAAGTAGGGGCCTCCCGGGCGGCTGTCGATGCCGGATTTGCCAGCCACGAACGGCAGATCGGTCAAACCGGGGTCACCGTCAGACCCAAACTCTACATTGCCTGCGGCATCTCAGGTCAAATCCAGCACCGCGCCGGAATGGAAGAATCGGCAAGAATCATCGCGATCAACACCGATCCCGAAGCCCCTATCAATACTATTGCTGATTATGTGATCACCGGCGACGTCACCGAAATCATCCCCCGGATGATCCGGTACTATAAGAAAAACACCAGGTAACCCGTTATTTAATCACCCACATCTGAAAAGAAATGGCAAATTTTTATACCGACAACAGGGATCTGAAGTTCCATCTGACGCATCCCATGATGGAAAAGATCGTAAAGCTGAGGGAGAGGAATTTCAGTGAAAAGCAAGCGTTTGATTTTGCCCCCATGGATTTTGAAGATGCCATGGACAGCTATGACCGGGTTCTGGAAGTGGTAGGGGAGATCTGTGGAGAAACGATCGCTCCCCATGCTGAGGGCGTGGATGCCGAAGGGCCGCGGGTGGTGAATGGCCATGTGGAATATGCCAGTGGCACCCGCCTCAACCTCGATGTTCTGGTCAAAAGCGGCCTGATGGGGATGTCGCTGCCCCGTCGCTTCGGCGGGCTCAACTTCCCTATCGTTCCTTATATCATGGCGGCCGATATGGTCTCCCGTGCCGATGCCGGGTTCGTGAATATATGGGGGCTTCAGGACTGTGCTGAGACCATCAATGAGTTTGCCGCAGAAGAGCAGAAAGCCCTCTATTTGCCTCTGGTGGCGGCAGGGGCCACCATGGCCATGGACCTGACAGAACCCGATGCCGGCTCTGACCTCCAGTCGGTGCAGCTTAAAGCCACCTGGAGTGAATCACGGAATACCTGGCTTCTCAATGGCGTAAAGCGCTTCATCACCAATGGCGACGGCGATATCAGCCTGGTGCTGGCCCGCAGTGAGGCTGGAACTCGCGATGGCCGCGGCCTTTCTATGTTTATCCACCACAAATCCAAAGGGGGCGTGACCGTCAGACGAATCGAACACAAAATGGGGATCATCGGATCGCCCACCTGCGAGCTGGTCTTCAGGGATGCCCCGGCAGAACTGGTCGGCGACCGCAAGATGGGGCTTATTAAATACGTGATGGCCCTGATGAACAGCGCCCGACTGGGGATTGCCGCCCAATCGGTGGGCCTCTCTGAAGCCGCCTACCGTGAAGCCCTGGCCTACGCCCAGGAAAGAGTGCAGTTTGGAAAAACCATCCTCCGCTTCCCTGCCGTCTATGAGATGATCTCCGGAATGAAAGCCAAACTCGATGCCTCCCGGACCCTCCTCTACGAAACAGCACGCTTTGTAGATCTCTATAAATCTTATCTGCAGATCTCCGAAGAGCGTAAGCTGGACCCGGAGGAACGCAATGAAATGAAGAACTACCAGAAGCTGGCCGATATTTTTACTCCATTGGCCAAGGGGATGACCAGTGAGTTCTGCAACCAGCTGGCCTACGACGCCCTCCAGGTCCATGGCGGTTCCGGCTTCATGAAGGATTATCCTGTCGAGCGGATTTACCGCGATGCCCGCATCACCACCATCTACGAGGGGACCACACAGCTCCAGGTGGTGGCCGCCATCAGAGGGGTGACCACCGGATCTTACCTGGCCCGTATCAGGGAGTACGAGAGCCAGAAGGTCGACCCCGAACTCGCTTTCCTGAAGCGGGCCCTCATCATCATGACCGACGAGTACGAACATGCTGTCAGTCATGTGAACGCCGTCAACGATACGGAATATACCGACTTCCATGCCCGCCGGATGGTCGAAATGGCCGGGTACATCATCATGGGATACCTCCTGATGCTTGACGCCCACCGCGACCGCGAATACCTCCGCCCGGCCCGCAACTTCATCCGCCTGGCCAAAGCCCAGGTCAGAGCCCATGCCGAGTTTATCGGTAACTGTTCCCTCGACGACCTGGGCCACTATAAATACCAGCAGGTGTGAAATCCG
>CAZKIU010000008.1:25223-98256 GCA_964552955.1 uncultured Prolixibacteraceae bacterium | reverse complement strand
CCACTTTCAGTCCGTTGGCCCGGCAGGCGTCCACGTAAGGTTTCAGCAAATCGCGACCATTCATGTATTGTTTGGTTCCGATGCCATATTTCGATGGCCACAATGCATATCCATCGTGGTGCTTGGTGGTTAGCACTGCATAGGTGAACCCTGCTTCTCTAGCGGCTTTCAGCCATTTGTCAGGGTCGTAATTCTGCGGGCTAAACTGTTCGGCCAGTGCATAATACTTATCAGGAGGGGCAACTTTCCCGCCATAGCGGTAATTGGAAATCATATCCCACGAAGGTTGAGCGCCGACAACGCTGTGAATGCCCCAGTGCATAAAAAGGCCAAGACTGGCATCGGGGAACCATTGTGCTTTAGGGCTAGGATTGGGCATAACCACCGCCTTTTTTAACGGGGTTGTAATAATCTGATGTGCCCGATTGATGTCTTTCTGATCTATTTGGTAGGATTCGGGATGAGAAATTAATTGTGCCGAAACGGCAAAACTCATTCCGGTGCAAAAAGTCAGGATAAGAACATTTTTTTTTACAGATATCATTTCTGAAAATTAAAAGTTTTGTTTTTTACCACAGATTGTTCACCACATATTTGTCCTGATAGCTGTATGTTGCATTGGGAACCACAGTCAACAAACTTGTTCTGCCATTGCAAGTTAGTTTTACTTTTTGTTTCTTTTTCTCAATGCCGGCAACTTCCACTATTTTCCCCGACAGATCGGAAATCACCCGAATTCCTTTGGAAAAAGAGAAAACTTCCTTGCCGTTGACTGAACAAATCACCTGTGTGCCATTTGTTTTCAGCCTGAATACGCGGTCGCCCCAGGTTTGTTCATACTCGTAATCCTCAGGTGTGTTCAGGCACGACCAGTAAATCCGGTCCTGCGTCAGGTGGACGCCATACATGCGCGAAATAAATTCGAGTGAAGCCAGAATGCTTGGCCCGTAACCATCGAGGTTTTTAGTAATTGTACCAGTAAACGGATCAAACTGCTGCGTGAATTTCAGTGAGTCGCCCACCGATTTCAGGAATTTCTGCCCAATCATCGTCAACTCGGCATAACGGCCGTAGTTTTCCAAAGCCTGAATTGATCGCTGGATAGTGAGGCTCTCGGGCTGTCCGCTCCAGTTATTTCCTGAAATATTCCTGAAATAGGGATCGTTTGCGGCAATGGATGGCAGTGGCATTGTGGTCCAGAATTCTTTCGGATTCAGCAGATGATACCTGACAAATTCGTCGGCCATTTGCTGGTCGAAACTGCCAAAATACATGCACCGCAGGTTGTTGTGGGTTAAAATATCCATCACGTGATTATCCTTGTCACGGTCGTAACAGGCATGGCGTTTGGCATCCCACAGGTAGCTCTTTAGTTTTGCACGAACTTCGTTGGCTTTTTCGCGCCAGTAAGCTTCCCTGCCATTGCCGAGTTCTTTCGAAATCCAGGCCAGCACATCTCTTCCGGAATACGAATACGACATGACGTCCATCGATTCCATCGGTGTTGGAAACTGATCGACCTTGCCGATGTTTTCCCCGGTGATCCCGATTGCTTTTCGTTCTTTTTCAGAAAGCTTCCGGATGGCGTCGCCCGATGGCGGATAATCGTAAGGCCAGGCCCATGTTGCACCATTGAAACGCGTGCAGGCGTCTTCGCCTGTGTCGCAGATGCACCAGGTTTCGAGGCAGCCATCGTTGTCCGAATCACGGGTCTTCCAGAGATATTGGTCAAACTTTTCAATCGTGATGTAAAGCTGTTCGAGGTATTTGCGGTCTTTGTTCAGCCAGAAATACAACTCAAAAGCCGGCATTGGAAAGCAGTAGCCCTGAAACCAGCCGTAATGTGCAGTCAATTTTTCGTCTTTTGACTGAATGGTTCCCGGCAGATTGCTGTAATAAACAGACGGTTTATCGCTGTTGTAATGCAGCATTCCCGGTAAGCGGCCATCTTCACGCTGATGATCCATGAAGATCTGAATGTTGTTCCGGGCTACTTCGAGGTTGCGTTTCCCGTACATGTAACCGCCCATGGGCTGGGTTTCGAGCCATACATTTTTGTATTCGGCACCTTCGACCAAAACTTTGTACTGCCCGAAATCAGCAATATTCCATTGGGCTTTCTTTTCGGCTTCATCGTATAAGCGCTGAAGTTTCGAGTCGCTGGTTTTGAATGTTACGCCAGTTTTCGGAACCGCAATTTGGGCCGAAGATTGAAAGGTATTCACCGAAAACAGGCAAGCCATCAGCCCCGCCATCACAGACTTCATGGTTCCCTTCATCCTATTTGGTGATTTTGATGGTTTGTTTTTCCCTGACATTGTTCTGACTGACGGTAAGTATCACTTTCCCCGAGTTATAGTTCCAGTTCTCTGTTTTGCTGCCATTGACCAATACCTGAGTCGGTTTTGCTGAAGAATCTATTTCCAGTTTGTAGGTGCGCGATGGGTAAATGCCTATGTATGTTCCTTCGGTAGCAAATATAGTAAATTGAGTTTCGTTGGCCGAGTCGGTACATTCAAAGCGGGTTTTGGCAAACACTCCATTTTCGTAATCGTAGCTCAGGCCATCGTCTTCCCAAAGTGTGTAGGCACTAGTCTTTTCTGGCGAAACCCGGACGATCAGCGTATCGACCGGCAATTCGCCAATGTAATGCATCGGTTTCTGGTACGGAATAATGGCTCCTTCACGGATAAACAACGGTCCGCCACGTTTGGCCGGGGCTTTGCAGTATACCGTCTTTCCACCTGAGACTTTTTCACCGGTCCAGTAATTGGTCCAGTTTCCTTCAGGCAGGTAAATCGAGTCGCTGAAAACACCTACCAGCAGGTTTTCGCCAAACATGTACTGGTAAATCATGTTGTCAACCTTGCGATCATCAGGGAAAACCAGCGGCATGGCCCGCAAAATCGGCATCCCGGTTTGGCTGCCTTCCAACGCTGCCGAATAAATATAGGGGAACAAACTGTTGCGCAATTGCGCATAGTAGCGGAACGCTTCTTTTTCATCGGGACACATATACCACGGGTGAAGCAAATTGTACCAGCTGTTCACCTGAATCCACGGCAGGAAAAAGCCAAGATGCATGCCGGCTATGTTATCCGTTACATCAGTTAAAACATCAGCAGAGGTATTCACATAGCCACTTAATCCCAGGTTTAACTGATCGAAAAGCGCATCTCTTCCTCCGCCATTGTCGCCGCTGGTTGAAACGCCCCAGTGCTGGGTTCCAGAGTAGCCGCCGCAATAATGGTGAAAAGAGCGGATTCCTTTGTGTTCGCGGAAAGTTAGCTCCATCTGTTTCTGCAGTAAAATCTGGTTCAGGTTGTGCATTTCCTTGTCGGTGTAGCCGTTGTAATATTTCATGCCGGGATGCTGATCATCAAGTGTGTGTGCCGGATCAAGTTTGAATCCATCAATACCCTGATCGATGAAATGAGTCAGGTGATCAAACCAGTGCTCCTGTCCTGATTGCGGTTTTCCATCTTTTTGGGCCAGACGGTCTTCTTCGGCAATGCTCATGTCGTGATCGATACACAACCACAAAGCCATTTTAAAACCCATGCCATGGAGCTTGCCAATAAACAAGCCTGGGTCTTCATATTTGGGATATTGTTTCACTTTCCAGAAAGGTTCTGCCGGAAATTTATCGAGGTTCCAGCTTTTAGCAGTGGAAAAGTCGTAGCGTTTGCTCATCCACTGTGGTTCTAGCCAGAAGATATCGCACGGAATCATTCCATCCCTGAATTGCACGGCATCGTTCATAATGTCGAGCTGATCTTCACTCATATTGCCGCCAAATGCCAGTCCGTATCCCCATTTGGGCATGAGGTAAGGCCTGCCGGTAATGGTGGTGTACTGGTTGATGATATCGGGCATTGAACTTCCCAGCATCAGGTAAAAATCAGCAGATCCGTCGGTGTTGTAGATTAACAGTTTATCCTTCTGAAAACGCCCGATGTCGAAGAAGTTTTTTGCGGTTGTATTGTTGAAAACACCCCATCCCGAAGAACTCATCATAAATGGCATCGGGATTTCGGTTTTCTGGTAGGTAGCCCACATGCGCAATGCTGTTCCGCGATGCTGAATGTTATTCCGGCTGGTGTTGCCACCGCCATAGAGCCGTTCGCCGGCATTCAGCGAAAAATCGATCACGCGGCTTTTCGAAACGTCACCAACTTCCTCCGTTTCCTTGTTTTCGGCCGGACCTTTATTCGAGCCGATAATTCCCACTCCACTCTTCGGTTTACCGAAATAGGTGTTCAGCGAACTGGCCAGTTCGGTGCACAAACTGTTTTTTGAATCGATCACCGAGATCCGGTTAATCAGGGTTTTCCCTTTTGCATCGGTAACCGAAATCTCTCCGGTTTTCGGATTTACTTCAAGCTGATAGTTTGCCGTGACAATTACCTGTTTGCCTTTCCCCGGTTTCAGTTTGGTTTCCGGGACCTTCCAGTCGGTTTTCAGGATTCCGTAACGTTCCATCAATGTTTCAGGAAACTGGCCGTCAGCCGAAACCCGGATGCGAAAAACCTGATCGGAACAAGCCTGAATCCGGACGGAAGTTTTGTTGTCGAGCTGAATATTTAAAAGCTTTGCTCCTGACTGAGCAAATGATGTAAGAAAGAACAAACTGAAAAGCAGGGTGGATGCAAGAGCTTTAATCAGGAAAACAAATTTTGAAGTCATGATTTAGTTTAAAGTTGATTTATCAATAACCTAAATTGAGCGATTAATAATTTCACTTTGGCCTTTTGGTCGGCTTGTGCAAATTTACAGAAATTTTAGGTGGATACTTCAGTGCGGTGTTGGTTAAACTGGAGGTTTTTCCTATTTGGGGTCAAGAAGGTGTATATTATTTTAATTGATTTGGGCTTCTTACATTCCTTTCCCAGGTAAGATACTTTTTGGGGCATATATTCTCGTTTTTTCGTTAACAAAATTGAATTTCCGGTGGAGACTGGCATCTTTTCCATAGGGTATCAATATTTATGGTTTCACTAATGGTCCTGGTAACGCTCATAATAATGTGCCTGGAGCTGGATGTAATCTTAACCGCAGAATCAATCAGTTTTCTGCGGAATGTATTGGGATAAACCGTGAATGGAATGATATCCGGAGTAATATCCCGTTTGTAACTTTCAAACATAAAGTGAGCAATTACAAGCAGATAATAGTAGGCCCGGTTCGTCCCAAAAGACTTGAACGGCAATTGTTCTTTGGTAGCTAATTCTTTGATTTAGCGATGAATGAGCTCGTCCACACCTCTCTCATGTGCCAGGGAGATGATCGTTTGGGCTTCAAAATATTTTACACCACCGGCAGCCAGCAATCTGTCGTCAGCTTCTTTACTAATGGATAAAAAGATCATTTTCAAAACATTCGAAGGCCTTCTGATCGGCAAATCCGCTGTCTGCGTAAAGAATAATGGGTATTTTCTCTGAAAATCTTCTCCGGATAAGTCGTACAATGTCAGTAATTGAATCAATATAGTCGGTTCCGTGATTTGAATGAGCACTGCCAACTCTGAAAATCACATCGATCAGGTAAGGACCCCAGCAAACATGCAGAGGTTGGATGCCTTTCTTTTTCTTATAGGGCGGCTCACAACCTTCCCGATTTTTGGCGTAATCGTTATCCATTACCATGGTATCGATTCCTGAAATCAGTATCTGCGGTTTTTCAATCCGTAACCTCCAGATGAAAAGTTCATGCAATATCTTGCGAAACAGTTTATTGGGAATAATAGAAAGTTTTGAAAAAAAGCCTTTTTATCTGTTCACCTAAAAAGTGATGAGTTTTTATATGTTAGGACACTTCTAAAATACTCATTATTAGGTTAATAAACGAACTTTCTTTTACTTTTTTAAAATAAATCGCTCAATTTAGGTAAGTAAGAAATTGCCATGGCAATGTGTAAATATATAAGCCGTTATGGCAGTAAATCCAAGGGGTCAAGCCCACTCTGACTTTCTGCAACCTGACCTGATGGTGTCTGCATTGCACGAGGCTCTTTTAATGAGATTTTGAATCAGGATGCACTTTTAGTAATTTACCCGAAAAGAGATGTTAAATTTATGGCCAGATAAACCTGAATCTTTATAATATGGCCGAACTGAAAACCAAAAAGAATGACGCCGATGTGCGGGAGTTCATCCTTTCTTTTGCCGATACGGAACAAAAACGCCACGACAGCTTTGAACTGCTGAAAATGATGCAGGAGTTCACAGGCTTCGAACCGCAAATGTGGGGGGCCTCCATCATCGGATTTGGCTCCTACCATTATAAATCGGAGCGAAGCCGGCAGGAAGGGGATTGGCCCCTCGTGGGATTCTCTCCCCGGAAAGCGGCGATTTCCCTTTATGTCTATTCCGGAATGGAAGAACATGAACCTCTTCTGAAAAACTTGGGAAAATTCAAAATGGGGAAGGGGTGTATTTATGTTAAAAAACTCTCCGACATCAACCAGGAAGCGTTGAAAAAAATCATGGGTGCAACCATCCGCTTTTTACAAGCGAAATATGGCGGCCAGGGATGACGGGCACCCGGATGCCTTTAAATATCTGTTTCCTGAAACAGATTATCTGAAATTGAAAGTGGCCGGACTGCTGTTACCTTAACTTTAACCCCTCCGGGAAAGGTGTGGCTCATGCATACGTCCTTCCGGTCCCGGCAGTTATCCGGGAATATGAAATTTTTACAGACAAGTAAGGCGATGAATAAACTGATTCTTTTCTTATCAGGGATGTGGATAGTGGGAACCCTCTCCGCACAGAGTGAACTGGGCTCACCTCCCTCCGGTTTTGACGAGGTACGAAGTGGAATCCCCCAGGGGAAAATCGATACGCTGAGTTATCCTTCGGAGACGGTGGGGACCACCAGAAAAGCACTCATCTATACTCCCCCGGGTTATTCCGCAGATCAGAAATACCCGGTGCTGTATCTGCTTCACGGAATTGGAGGTGACGAAAAGGAATGGCTGAATGGCGGGCATCCTGAGGTGATTCTCGATAACCTTTATGCGGAAGGGAAATTAACTCCGATGATTGTGGTGATGCCTAACGGAAGGGCAATGAAGGATGACCGGGCCACCGGGAATATTTTCGCCCGGGACAAGGTGGAGGCCTTTGCGACTTTCGAGAAGGATCTGCTTCATGACCTGATCCCCTTTTTCGAGAGCCATCTTCCCGTGGTGAAAGACCGGGAAAACCGCGCCATTGCCGGATTATCCATGGGGGGCGGACAGTCGCTCAATTTTGGGTTGGGTAACCTGGATGCCTTTGCCTGGGTAGGTGGGTTCTCATCGGCCCCCAATACCCAAAAGCCTGCGGAACTGGTGCCTGACCCAGCTAAAACCCGGCAACAACTGAAACTGTTATGGATCTCGTGCGGCGACCAGGATGGATTGATCCATATCAGTAAGGGGTTGCACGATTATCTCGACCAAAACAAGATCCCCCATGTCTATTGGATTGACCAGGGACAACACGATTTTAAAGTCTGGAAAAACAGCCTCTACCATTTCGCGCAGTTCCTGTTCAAATAAACCTGGTCAGGGCATCACCAAAAGCTAATGCATCATACAATGTCAACCGTCATGAAGGTACCGAAGGCCCCGGGATTTCTGTTTCAGAATGTAAAATAGCCTTAATATAATGAGAAGCATACTATCAAAATTCGCTCTTTTCCTCTGTATAGTCTTGTGTGGACTTGGGGTATCGGCCCAGGACCCCGATTTCCACATTTATTTATGTTTGGGGCAGTCGAACATGGAGGGGGCCGCCCGTGCCGAGGTGCAGGATTCAACGGTCAATCCCCGTTTTCTGATGATGTCGGCGGTGGATTGCGTCAAGCCTGACCGTCAGATGGGGAAGTGGTATCCGGCGGTACCTCCCTTATGCCGGTGCCGCACGAACCTGGGGCCAGCCGATTATTTCGGTCGCACCATGGTCGCCAATCTTCCTGAAAAGGTGAAGGTTGGCGTGATCGTGGTGGCGGTCGGGGGGTGCAAAATAGAGCTTTTCGACAAGGAGAACCATGTGGACTATGTGGCGACGGCTCCCGGCTGGATGAAAGGTATGCTTGCCGAATACGGCGGCAATCCATACGGGCGGCTGGTCGAAATGGCCCGGCTGGCGCAGAAAGACGGCGTCATCAAAGGCATCCTGCTCCACCAGGGCGAATCCAATACCAACGATACCCTTTGGCCCCAAAAAGTGAAACAGGTGTATGAGCACCTGATCAGCGACCTGAACCTCGACCCGCGACAGGTACCCCTGCTGGCAGGCGAAGTGGTCCATGCTGACCAGCAGGGCGTTTCCGCCTCTATGAACCAGATTATCGGACAACTGCCCGCATCCATCCCCACTGCGCATGTAATCTCTTCCGCCGGTTGTACCGATGGCCGCGATAACCTTCATTTCAACGCTGCAGGATACCGGGAACTCGGGAAAAGATATGCCCATAAAATGCTTGCCCTCCAGGGCAACCCCATCCATTCTGGAAACCCGCTCTTTACACATCTCTTTACGGCAGATCCCGCTCCCATTGTCTTCCGCGATACCCTTTTCCTCTACACCGGCCACGATACGGCCTCGGTGACAGCCCCCAACTATAAAATGCCCGACTGGTGCGTCTTTTCCACCACTGATATGGTCAACTGGACCGACTACGGCGTCTGTCTGTCACCCCAAACCTTTAGCTGGGCCACCGGGGATGCCTATGCCGCACAATGTGTCGAAAGAAATGGTCGGTTTTACTGGTTTGTATCCACCTTCCATAAAAGCGACGAAAACAGCAAGGGAGGCGCCGCTATCGGAGTGGCTGTTTCAGACCGCCCCATGGGTCCTTTCAGGGATGCTATTGGAAAAGCGTTGATCGTTAATGAGATGACCACCGATATGCCCCACGCCTGGGACGACATCGACCCCACCGTCTTTATCGACGACAACGGTCAGGCTTACCTGTATTGGGGCAATGGCAGCTGCAAATGGGTCAGACTCAAGGAAAACATGGTCGAACTCGACAGCCCCATCCATACCTTCAAACCACAAAACTTCATCGAAGGCCCCTGGCTCTATAAAAGAAATGGCCTCTACTACCTGGTTTACGCCGGGGCGGGAACCAAACCTGAAATGATTGAATATTGTACCGCGAATAGTCCGGAAGGACCATGGATCTACCATGGCATCATTCAGGAAAATACACCCAATAGTTTCACTACCCACCCGGGCATCATCGACTACAAAGGGAAAAGCTATTTCTTCACCCACAATGGCACCCTGCCCACCGGGGGCAGCTACCGGCGTTCAGTTTGCGTGGATGAGATGTTTTATAATCCCGATGGGACGATTCAGAAAATCATTCAGACCACCCAGGGGGTTAGGGCCATTTTACCATAGATTCCTTTTTCGATTTGCATAGATTTTCATGGGGCTGGTTGATTAACCGGCCCCTTTGTTTTTATGACCGCCGGCTTACAGGTTGTAAAACCTTCTACTCCCCGACGTATAAGTATAAATGTCTGAAATTTAAAATGGTTTATCTGAATTTGAAACTCTCCCCAGAATGCGCTGGCTATTTTTACAATGGCTAAAACTAAAACCTAAACCTGTAATAAAGCCACATTTTAAAGAAAAACCTAACAAACGATTTCTTCCTGATCATAGGGAAGGATCATTTTTATAACAAACCAATTACTAACTCTTTAAACAGTACTATGATGAAAAAAAACAAACTAGTGTGGTTGGCGTCTGTTTTGTTGCTTCTGATGATGATTCCCCAATGGGGAATAGGTCAGCCCAATCCCGTCAGGGGTCAGGTGAGTGATGAATCAGGGATGCCCATGGCAGGGGTCAATGTGGTCATAAAAGGGACCGTCCAGGGGACCATTACAGATGCCGACGGAAGGTATCAGATCGCAACGCCCGATGGGGCGGTGCTTTCTTTTTCCTTTATTGGCTATGATTCACAGGAAATTCCTGTAGGTGCTCAAAAGGAAATTAATGTCAAGATGGTGCTCAGTGCCCTCTTTGTCGATGATGTGGTGGTAGTGGGCTATGGTACCGTGCGAAAAAGCGACATTTCCGGTTCTGTAGCCTCTGTCAACACAGAGGAGATGATGAAAAAGGCCCCGACGAACATATTGGAGGGGTTGCAGGGGGCAGCAGCGGGGGTGTTGGTGCTCAGGCAGGACGGGGCTCCCGATGCCAATGCGGCCATCCGGATCCGTGGTGTGGCTACCATCAATGGAAGTGCCAATCCTCTTTATGTGGTCGATGGCGTTCAGGTGGGCACCAATGCCAATTTCTTGGCTCCCAGCGACATTGAGAGCATCGAGGTCCTCAAGGATGCTTCAGCCACGGCTATTTACGGTGCTGCCGGAGCCAACGGGGTGATCATGATCACCACCAAACGCGGAAAAGCGGGCACCTCCAACATCAGCGTATCGGCCGACTTTGGCTTACAAACCCTGGCCTCCACCCTCGATGTGGGAGATATCGACCAGTATGCCAAGAATATCCGCGTTGCCAGGGCCAATGACGGAGCCCTGCTGGCCAACCAGATCTTCGCTGAGAAATATGATGGAAAAAGAAACCACATTGACTGGCAGGATGTGATGACCCGTTCTTCCCTGAAGCAGCAATATGGCATATCGGCCTCAGGGGGCACCCATAAAACCCAGGCCACCATGTCGCTCAACTTTCTGAACAATGATGGGATTGTGGTCAATACCAACTTCAAACGGTTGACCGCCAGGGTAAATATGTTGTCCAAAGTAAATGACTTCCTGGAAGTGGGTGGCGATATCAATTTTGTCCATTCCGAAACCCGGGGTAGCAATGCCAGCTATGGTAACAACGGGAACCTCTCTTCGCTGCGTGATATGGCCTATTATTGCCCCACCCTCGATTATGTCACTCCCGCCGGCGTCCTGGTGAGCCCCAACGTCATTAACGCCAACGGAACTTATGGTACTTCCATTCAGAGTTCGGTCGGTTCTTATGACGGCGGACTTGGCGATAATATTTACGCCATACAGATGGAGAACAACGGCCTGACCAAACACAACCGTGTACTGACCAATTCCTATCTCCAGGTCAAATTGTTGAAGGGCCTGACCTTTAAGACTATAGGTTCCTATATCCTTCAAATGCGCAACTTTGAAAATTTCTGGGGTAACAAGCAGCGGTATGAGCCCGATGGCGTCACTAAGGTGGCCCTGGCCAATTACGATGCCCGCTACCAGTTGCAAATTGACAACAGCCAGAGCAATACCCTGGCCCTGGAAAGCTACCTGACCTACAACCTGAATAAGGATATCCATAACCTGACGGTGATGATGGGTAATTCGGTAAGCAAGAGTTTTGGTAGCAATTCTTCCGCTACGGCTACCGACTTCCCCGGTGATAACATAAGGGACATCAGTCTGACCAAGGATCTGACCACCCGTACGGGCAGCGGGGCCTATGACCTTGAAGTCCGCGGGATTTCCTACTTTGGTCGAGCCATCTACAGCCTGATGGATCGCTATATCATAACAGGCACCCTCCGCAGGGATGGTTCCTCCAATTTCGGTGCCGGCAACCGGTGGGGGACGTTCCCTTCGGCCGCATTGGCCTGGCGCATTTCCGAGGAAAACTTCCTGCAAGGTCATCCCCTCATCAGCAATCTGAAACTCCGCTTGGGATGGGGCCAGACCGGTAATTCAGGCGGACCCACCGACAAGTCCGTGGCCGCCCTTACCTCCAATACCATTGCCTATTATTTCTATCCCCAGGGTGGACCGTCAGGGTTGGGTACCAGCAAGCAGACGGCCAACGGATATGCCATTCCGCTGGTCGATACCCGGCTGAAATGGGAAACCAACGAGCAAAGCAACGTGGGGGTGGACCTGGGCCTGTTTGACGAAAGCCTGAACATCACCCTGGATTACTTTATTCGCACCTCCAAAGACCTGCTGCTCAACCAGTCCATCAGGCCTTCGGCGGGCTATACTTCCGTGTATACCAACTACGGTGAAATCCGAAACAATGGTATTGAATACAGCATTCAGTATAAGAAGCAGGTCAACCGCGACTGGAATTTCGGAGTCACTCTTACAGGGGCCAGCCTGAAGAACAAGGTCATCTCCATGGGCGCCGACCTGTTAAGCGTGAATGAAACCACCACCAATGACGGCTCCAATGTAGGGCCAGTGGCCGCCACCTCGGGAGTCCACTGGGACGGCCATTCGATTTGCCGTGAAGGGTACGCCGTGGGCTCTTTTTATGGTTACAAGGTCGAAGGGATCTTTCAGAACCAGGCCGAAGTCGACGCTGCCAATGCTGCTGCCAGGGCCAAAGGCCACACCCAGTTCCAGAATGCCAATACCGGGCCGGGGGACTTCAGATACAAGGATCTTAATGAAGATGGATTCATCGACCAAAAGGATATGACCATCCTGGGGCATGGTTTCCCCAAACTGAACTATGGGTTAAACTTCAACGCCTCCTACCGGAACTGGGACTTCTCTGTGCATACCCATGGGGTGGCCGGCCAGGACATCTATTCCTACTCGGCCATGACCCTTTCCAATATTTACCCGGGTGACAACCAGACCATCCCCAATATCCTGACTTCATCGTCAAAGGCAGCCTGGACCAAAGAGAACCAGAGCACTACCATGGCCAAGCTGACCATTCTCGATTATAACTATAATATGAGAGGTTCCGATGCCTGGGTCAAAAAAGGAGATTACTTCAAGATTGACAATGTACAGGTGGGTTACAATTTTGATCCCGCCCTGTTGAGGTCAATTAAGATGGAAGGCGCCAGGCTTTACCTTTCCGTACAGAATCTGATCTGCATCTCAGAATACAATAAATATGGCGATCCTGAGGCAGGGCATGGGAGTGTTCTTTTTACCGGTTTGGATACCGGCCGCTATCCGTTGCCCCGCATTTATTCCGTAGGGATGAATATCCAATTCTGATTCACCACTAAATCCTAATGACAATGAAAAACAAGATAAAAACATACCTGGTAGTGGCTTGCACGATGATGCTGACAGCCATGACCTCTTGTGATAACGACAAATTCCTGACGGTAGACCACTATTCGATTCTGGCGGCTGACCAGATGTTCAAGACCGATGAAGATGCCAAGGCAGGGCTGGTCGGGTGCTATGACATGATGTTGCCGGTCACGGAGACCAACGGGGACTGGGGTTTCAAACCCAATCTCTTCATCGGGGGGCACCCCACGATGGACACGCAGGCCACAGGCTGGGACAAGGACTGGAATACCCAAAACTGGAACCCGGGAAGCCCTGAGCTGCTCAGCGGATGGCGCCATGCCTACAAAGCGATTTCACGGTGCAACGATTTTCTGGATGGCCTGGCGAAGGCTGACAATATCACCCCGGCCCTGAAAACCTCGCTGGAGGGACAAGCACGCTCCATCAGGGCATTCTTTTACATGTGGCTGGCCAAAGCTTTCGGCCGGGTGCCCATGTTGGCCACCGGAGAAACCTACATCAATACGCCCGACAAAGCCCGCGCGGAAACTTACGGCGAGATGTGGGACTTCATCATCGAAGACCTGAAGGCTGCCGCTGATCTGCTGCAATGGGATCCTCTTAACGGCGAGTATGGCCGTTGTACCAAGGGTTTCGCCCTTTCCTACCTGGGAGAGGCCTATATGTGGAAAGCCTATAGAATGCCGGACAAGGCCAATGAAAACTACACCCTGGCGGCTGCCGCCTTCAAACAGGTCATCGAGAGCGGGAAGTATGAACTGAATTCCTCCTTTACGACGCTCTGGGATCCGGGAGCGGTATGGACCAAAGAGAGTATCTGGGAAGAGGTCCTCGATGAGGGGTCTCAATGGAACGGCTGGAGCAACCTCACCGACGCCCATGCCTGGGTCACCTATTTCTCTGCCTGTCCGGCCGTAGGTGGATGGGGTTCCCTTTATCTTTCCTGGGAGTGGTGGAGCTCTTACGAACAGGGCGACAAACGCAGGGACGCCTCCGGGGTAACCGGCGCTGTGCCCGGCATCGACCCCAAGTGGAAATCCTCTACCAACTATGGATACAATCCTTATCTGCAGCAAAGCATTGTGACGCCCGATGCACTCACCTCCCATTTCCATTATTACAAAGACGGAGAAGCCGCTCCGGCCATTTGGAGCCTTAAATTGTGGCGCAGCTGCCGGGCCGACTGGAATGCCATGTGGGGCCCACAGCAAATCTACTATAAACGCTATGCCAACGTCCTGTTCGACTATGCCGAATGCCTCTTCCGTCTCAATGGTGAAAATGATGTCACCGCCTGGGGTATCATCAAACAAATCCGCGAACGGGCCTTCGGAAACCTCGAGGTAGGCAAGAAAGCAACCCTTACGGCCACCTATCTTCCTTATTACCAGCAGATCGCTCAATTCTACCTCAGCAAGGGGGATACCACAGTTGAAGTTCCCGAGGAGTACCCGCTTCCCTTCAACGAAGCTACCGTCACAGTGCCCGATGCCAAAACTTATTACACTTCAGTGAAATCAGCCAAAGGATTTACCTCCCCGGTATGGCTGGTGGCCCTGGGTATGGAGCGCCGCAAGGAATTCAACGCCGAATGGACCCTCGCTCCCGACCTGGTCCGCTCAGGCTTCATCGAAGACCATATCATCCATAACTATCCCAAGGGTGTAGGCTTCCCCAATACCGATCCCAAGGTTCAGGATGCCTGGCAAACCTACCGCGTCTTCGATTATGACCACAAGAAAATGGACATGCCCATCCCCACCGAGGAGCTGTTGAAAAACAAATTGTGCGATCAGAATGAAGCATATAAGTAGATTATTCATTCATTTTTATTAATTTTAATAAATAGATTCAGGATTAGAATACCGGCAGGCATTGCCTGCCGGTATTTTGTAGGAACCATAATAACGCAATAAATTAATCACGTGAAGAAGAGTATATTGATCTTATTTGCATCTCTGCTTTCGCTATTTGCGGAAGGCCAGTTTGCCGGAATGATGCGTGGTCCGCAGACCGAACCCCTTCCGGAAGGTTTTAAACCCGCATCAACCAACACTTTTCTCAGCCAGTATCCTGCGGTCAACGCGCAGACACGGCAGGCGATGTTCAGGGTCGTGGCCCCTGCGGCCCGGTCGGTCCAATTAGACCTGAGTGGCAAAAAATACCCGATGACCAAAGATGAGAAAGGGATCTGGAGCTGTATTTCCGATCCCCAGGTGGTGGGTTTTCACTACTACGCCATCCTGATTGATAGTGTAGCCGTGATGGACCGCAATACGGAGGCTTTCTTCGGCAGCAACTGGGAATCGTCGGGCATCGAAATCCCCGAGGGCCCCGAAGGCGATTATTACCGTTTTAACCGGGATATTCCTCACGGACAGGTCCGTTCTATTTATTACTGGTCTGACATCAACGGTCTGGAGCGCCATATCAACGTTTATGTGCCGGCAGAATACGAGCAGAATCCTGAAAAGAAGTATCCGGTGTTGTACCTGGTGCATGGCTGGGGCGAAGATGAAAACGGCTGGTCCAACCAGGGGCATATGGCCCACATCATGGATGGGTTGATTGCTTCCGGAAAAGCAGTTCCGATGATCGTGGTCATGCCTTCAGGCGACATCAAAACCAGCCCCGATGTGCGGCAGGCTTCAGGCGACGTGACGGAGATCTTCGCCAAAAACCTGGTGCCGTATATCGACAAAACCTTCCGTACCTATTCCGACAAGGAACACCGCGCCATGGCCGGTTTGTCGAGGGGAGGCTTTCAGACTTGCATGACCGTTTTTAACAATATGGAGATGTTTGCCTGGATGGGCACTTTCAGCGGCTTTTTTGTCAGAGGCAACGAGGGCGTCGTCAATGCATTCAATGGGGTGTTCAAGGATCCGCAGGCCTTCGACCGGCAGATGAAACTCCTCTTCATCAGTACAGGAACTGAAGAGCGTAATCCAAAAGAACAGGTGGAAGAACTGAAAGCTCATGGCATTAAAAACATTGTTTTCCATGAGTCGGAAGGAACGGCCCATGAATGGCTGACCTGGCGCAGGGCACTCCACGATTTTACACCGAGGCTCTTTAAATAGCACCCTGGCGCCAGTGCCCATGCAGAAGACCTTTATACTTTAAAGTCCTGAAGCATGGGCATTGTTCCGGGATAGGACTGCTCTGCACCTGTTGAACCATAGAAAATGACCTTGCGGGAAGAGAATTCTCTTTTCTTTGAACCACGGACTTGTAATGGTTAAAGGAAAGATTTATGTTTGTAAAAACAGGCCAATAATAACGTAATCACATACACCGATGAACACGAAAACCGGATTTCTCCTTTTGTTGACATTTTTTGCATGGGGATCTATAACCCTGATTTCTGCTGCAGACAGGACTCACGGGGTATCAGCGAACCAGCCGGGTGGGGCTGTGAAGGCCCCAGTTTTTTCGAAGTTTGTATACCAGGGCAACGACCAGGTTTACAATGATCATCCTTTGAATCCCGGGGAGTTCTATAATCCCATTTTGCAGGGGTGTTATCCCGATCCCAGTATTACCCGCAAGGGCGGCGATTACTTTCTGGTCTGTTCCTCCTTTGCCATGTTCCCCGGGGTCCCCATTTTCCACTCCAAAGACCTGGTAAACTGGACCCAGATCGGGCATGTGCTGGACCGAAAATCACAGCTGATTGTTCACGATTGCGGCATCAGCGCCGGCATTTATGCCCCCCAGATCCTCTACAACCCTTACAACGACACCTTTTACATGATCACCACCCAGTTTGCCGGCAACATCGGGAACATGGTGGTCAAGACCAAAGATCCCCTGAAGGGATGGAGTGATCCCATTAAACTTGCATTTGACGGTATTGACCCATCCCTCTTTTTCGATGAAGACGGTAAGGGGTATGTGGTCCATAATGATGCGCCCGACCGGGGAAAAGAGTTGTATAACGGCCACCGGGTGATCAAGATCTGGGAGTACGATGTGGCCACCGATAAGGTGATTCCGGGGAGCAGCAAAATCATTGTGGACGGGGGCGTGGATCTTCGGGAGAAGCCCATTTGGATTGAAGCTCCCCATATCTATAAGAAGAACGGCCGTTATTACCTGATGTGTGCCGAGGGAGGCACCGGCGGATGGCACAGTGAGGTTATTTTTGTCAGTGACCATCCCAAAGGACCGTATACGCCGGCTCCCAATAATCCCATACTGACGCAGCGCTATTTCCCGCGGGAGCGCGCCAATAAGGTGGACTGGGCCGGCCATGCCGACCTCGTATTGGGGCCTGATAATCAGAAATACTATGGGGTCTTTCTTGCCGTGCGCCCCAACGAAAAACAGAGGGTCAACACCGGCCGCGAAACCTTTATCCTCCCTGTCGACTGGTCGGGAGAATGGCCGGTATTCGAAAACGGACTGATCCCTATGAAACCCCAGCTTGCCATGCCCGCGGGGGTGACCGAAAACAAAACCGGAAAAGAGGGATTCTTTCCCAATGGCAACTTTACCTTCAGCGATGATTTTACCTCCGGAAAACTGGACTTCCGCTGGATAGGCCTGCGTGGCCCCCGGGAGGATTTTATCACGGTGACCCGCGAGGGATTGCAACTGAATCCTTTCGCCACCCATGTCAAGGAGGTGAAACCGACTTCCACCCTTTTCCTGCGACAGATGCACCGGACCTTTTCCTTTGCCGTCGATATGAATTACAAGCCGGCCTCGGAGAAGGAACTGGCGGGGATTGTGGCCTTGCAGAGCGAGAGTTTCAATTATGTCTTCGGGGTGACCCGCTGGGAGGAGAAGGACTACCTGGTGTTACAGCGGAATCAACGTCCACCCCGGCAGCGCAATACCGAATCGAAAATCATGGCCAGCACCCCCGTGGATCTCGCGAAACCCCTGCGCCTGCAGGTATCGGCACAGGGCGATGATTACACCTTCAGCTATTCGCACGATGGAATCCATTTCCAGAGTGTGGGGGGCACCGTCTCTGGCGATATCCTGTCAACGGATGTGGCCGGAGGATTCACTGGCTGCCTGCTCGGACTCTACGCCACCACGGTCAACGATGCCCATCCGAAAGCCCAGAACCCCATTATCTTTGCCGACGTCCCCGACATGTCGATGCTCCGGGTGAACGATACCTATTACATGAGCAGCACCACCATGCACATGAGTCCGGGCGTGCCCATCATGAAATCCAATGACCTGGTCAACTGGGAAATCGTCAATTATGCCTATGACACTCTCGACGATCTCGACGCCCTGAACCTGGCCCATGGTAAAAGTACCTATGGACGAGGCACCTGGGCCAGCTGCCTACGCTATCACAACGGCTTTTATTATCTCTCCACCTTTGCCCAGACTACCGGTAAAACATACATTTATAAGACCAGGGACATCGAAAAGGGCCCCTGGGAAACCATCTCTTTCAAGCCCTCCCTTCATGACCATACCCTTTGGTTCGATGACGACGGCAAGGTCTACGTGATCTGGGGAAACGGAAAGCTTTTCCTGGCTGAATTGAAAGAAGATCTTTCCGGAGTAAAGGAGGGGACCGAGAGGGTGCTCATTGAAAACGCCAGTGCTCCGGCAGGTGCCAACATCGGTTTGGGTGCCGAGGGGTCGCAATTGTTCAAACATGACGGTAAGTATTACCTCTTCAATATCACCTGGCCCCGTGGCGGCATGCGCACCGTGGTCGTCCACAGGGCCGGTAACATCACCGGTCCCTGGGAAGGAAAGGTGGCCTTGCAGGACCTGGGGGTGGCCCAGGGGGGCATGGTGGATACTCCCGATGGCCGCTGGTTTGCCTACCTCTTCAGGGATTCCGGATCGGTAGGCCGCATCCCTTACCTGGTGCCCATCACCTGGGAGGAGGGATGGCCCGTGATCGGCGTGGATGGAAAAGCACCTGAGACCCTGGAGCTGCCCGTAAGCAAAGGGCTCATTCCGGGAGTGGTCAGCTCCGACGAGTTCAACCGTAAAAAGGGCGAACCAGCCTTGCCCCTGGTATGGCAGTGGAATCACAACCCCGATCCTTCCCTTTGGTCGGTCTCCCGCAGAAAAGGATTTCTGCGCCTGACCACCGGTCGGGTCGACACTTCCCTGGTTATGGCCCGGAATACCCTGACCCAAAGAACATTCGGCCCGGTCAGCTCGGCAACCATCAGGGTGGACCTCTCCGGAATGAAGGAAGGCGATTTCGCCGGACTGGCCCTCTTCCAGCGTAAGTTCGGTCAGATCGGGGTGAAAGTGGAAAACGGCCGCAAGTCGGTGGTGATGGTCAGCAATGAAACCGACCACCCCACAGAGCTGGCACGCGTTCTGCTTAACCAGAAGTTCATTTTTCTGAAGGCGGCCTGCGATTTCAGGGATAGAACCGACCTGGGCTATTTCTATTACAGCCTCGACGGCAGAAACTGGCACATGCTCGGCAGGGAGATCAAAATGGAATACACCCTCATGGAACATTTCATGGGCTACCGCTTTGCCTTGTTCAATTACGCCACCCGTCAACCGGGAGGATATGCCGACTTCGACTGGTTCCGGGTCAGCCCTCAGTTGTAACCTTTCCTGAATAAAACAGCAGACCCTGCCTCAAAACCGACCATTTTACAGCTATGAATTCAAAGAGATTCCTGTTTTTCCTGACCCTGCTGGCCTCCTTTTCCCTGACGGGTCAGAACCCGGTCATCCGCGACCAGTTTACCGCTGATCCTTCTGCAAGGGTTTTTAATGGAAAAGTTTACCTCTATCCTTCCCATGATATCCAGGCCCCCGAAGGGGCTAACCTGCGGAAAGAATGGTTCTGCATGGCCGATTACCATGTCTTCTCGTCGGATGATCTGACCCGGTGGACCGACCATGGGGTGATCGTCAGTCAGGAGAAGGTCCCCTGGGTGGATTCCACCTCTTACAGCATGTGGGCTCCCGATTGCGTGGAACGCAACGGCAAGTATTACTTTTACTTTCCGGCCAATAAGAAGCCGCAGGCTCCCAATGGCCGGAGGGGCTTCGGCATTGGTGTGGCTGTGGCCGATCACCCCGAAGGACCCTATATCCCGCAACCAGAACCTATCCAGGGTATTTTCGGCATCGATCCCAACGTGCTCATTGACAGGGATGGCCAGGCTTACATCTACTATTCCATGGGGCAGATTTTCGTGGCGAAACTGAAAGAGAACATGCTGGAACTCGATTCGGAACCCCTGGCCATACCCAACCTTCCCGATAAAGGTCTGAAGGAAGGCCCCTGGATTTTCGAACGGAACGGCATTTATTATCTCACCTTTCCACATGTGGAACATAAAATCGAACGGCTGGAGTATGCCATGGGAAATCATCCCCTGGGCCCTTTTACCATGACCGGGGTGATCATGGATGAATCGCCCCTCAACTGCTGGACCAGTCACGCATCCTTTCTGGAGCGGGAAGGGCAGTGGTTCCTCTTTTACCACCAGAATGATCTCTCCCCCAGGTTCGACAAACACCGGTCGACAAGCATTGATAGCCTCTTTTTCAACGCCGACGGAACCATCAGAAAGGTGACGCCCACCTTCCGAGGAGTTGGATTGACCCGTGCCGGCGAGGAGATACACCTTGACCGCTACAGCCTGAAGAGCGCCACCGGCACTTCCGTCGCCTTTCTGGATACGACCCACACCTTTGCAGGCTGGAAAACCCTGTTCCAAACGCCCCAGGCCTGGGTGCAGTATAATTCCGTCGATTTCAGTAAGAAACGGTTCAGGTCGGTCAGGGTGAAAGCCCTTGCCCCCGCAGGAGGTGCCCTGGAAATCCGTCTGGGTTCCCCTGAAGGCCCCGTCATTAGCCAGGTAGATCTGCCAGCACAGGATGGCTGGCAGGAATGGACCGTGAAAACCAAAAAGGTGAAACCTGAGGTGCACAACCTGGTGGTGGTTTCAAAAAAGGAAAACCCCATTGAACTGGATTGGATAAGATTTGAATAGCCCTACACTATCTGTCGTCTTTTTATGAGGATCAGGCTGACGATTTGCTTGGTTGTCCTGGCTGCCCTGGCTGCCACCTCCGCCCCTGTAAATTTCTACAGTGTCAACAACCTGTTTGGCATATCCATGCGGGTGACCAATTCAATCTGCAAGGATGAAAATGGTTTTGTCTGGGCCTCCTCCAAAACAGGCATATTACGCTTAACCGACGACGATTACAGGATTTACCTGCTTCCCTTTGAAACCACAGGGGCCATTATCGTCAAGCTGGCTTACCGTAACGGAAGGCTGTTTGCCTATACCAACAACGGGCAGGTTTTCAGATATGATCCGCTGCTCGACAAATTCGGACTGGTGTTAAATCTGGCCCATTTTCTCGGGAGCCAGCTTTTTGATGTTTACAATTTGCTGATTGATCCGGAAGGCGATTTGTGGTTTGCCTTGGATATTGGCCTCTATAAATACCATAATGGGGAGTTCTCGCTGGTGGGAGAGATTTCCAGGGAGCGATATGGCATCACCTGGTATGATGACCACCAGATCCTGGTGGCCCGGGTGGGAGGTATTCTGCTCTTTGATGTGAAAGGTCAGAAAAGAAAAGAAGTGCACCGGTTCAACGGGCCCGGGCCGTTGTCGGTCTATTCCCTTTTATATGACCAGGTCCATCGTCACCTCTGGATGGGCACCCTTTCCAACGGGTTGTTTTGCTATGATTTTAACGATGCAACCCTGCACCATCCCCTGCAGGGGGTATTCCCGCACCAGCCCGTACTGGCCCTGGCCGAAAACTCCGATTCGACCATCCTGGCCGGCATTGACGGGCAGGGCATCTGGGAACTGGAGAAATCAAGCAGAAGGTTACTCTCCGTCTTCAAGGACGATGATGAAAATCCCTTCTCCCTGCGGGGAAATGGGGTGTATGATATCTTCTGCGAAACCGGGAAACGGGTCTGGATCGCCACCATCAGCGGGGGCGTCTCCTTTTATAACCTGGCATCTCCTGTGGTGGACCAATATGTCCATCATGCCAATGATCCCGGCTCCCTGGTGAACAATGACGTCAATGCCATCCTGGAAGACCGTGACGGGAAGATCTGGATGGCCACCAACAACGGCATCAGCTGTCGAGACGTCAAAAACAACCGTTGGAGCAGCTATTACCACAATAAACTGGAGCAGGCCCAGGTCTTCCTGGCCCTGGCCGAAGACGGGCATGGCCATATCTGGGCAGGCAGTTATTCCTCCGGGTTTTATTTGCTTGATCAGAAAGCGGGACAGGAGGTGGCCCACTATTGCCGGGGTGACCAGATGCCCGCCATGAGTAATTTTATTTTCGATTTCCTGCAGGACAGCGAGGGGGATATGTGGATCGGCGGAGTCAACGGAGATTTTTTATGTTATTCCGTCCACGACAACCAGTTCAGGACCTTTTCGGAAGAACCGGTCAGTTCCTTCGCCGAACTGGCGCCCGGGGAGATCCTGCTGGGATTCAGCTATGGGCTGTCTCTTCTTAACAAGAAATCGGGCGAACTCAAAAACCTGCTTACGGGGGTAGTGGTTCAGGACATTCTGGTTGACGGGGAGGTGATCTGGTTGTGCACCAGCGGTGAAGGATTGCTGGAGTACAATAGCAAGAGCGGTTCTATACAAAAATATGATGCTAAAAGCGGCCTCCCCTCCAATTTTGTCAACAGCATCCTTTCTGATGGCCGGTACCTCTGGCTGGGAACCGAAAACGGCCTCTGCCGGTTTAACCCCGCCGATAAATCGACCAACTCCTTTCAATCGATTTTTCCCATATCCTCTGTCTCTTTTAATAAAAGTGCGGCCGCACTCTTGCGGAACGGACGGATGGCCTGGGGCACTAACTACGGAATGGTCGTTTTTGATCCGGAATCCCTGAGGGAAATCCCCGCCAGTGGCCGTATCTTTTTTCAGGATCTCACTATTTCCGGCCGATCGGTGAGGGAAATTCAGGCTTTTGGACTCGACAGGCCGGTAGACAGTCTCCAATCGATAAGACTGAAATATTTCCAGAATACCATCTCCCTGGAGGTTTTACCCCTGGGAGTTCCGCCGGGAGCTACCTTTTCCTGGCTGCTCGAAGGATTTGACAAGGACTGGAACCGTCCCTCCAACAATCGGACCATCACCTACACTAACTTGCCCAGTGACCACTATACCCTTCACATCAAGATGATGGATAACTCCATGACCCACATCCTGAGCGACCGCTCCCTGGATCTGAGACTGATCCCCCCGGTCTGGAGAAGAAGCTGGTTCTGGGTCCTGGTCCTGGCCATTATTTTAGGTATTGTACTCCTCTACCTGCTTCTATATATCAACGGGCTGAAGCAGAAACACACCGAAGAGAAAGTCCGCTTTTTCACCAATACGGCCCATGACTTCCGTACCTCCCTGACCCTGATCAAGGCTCCCGTGGAAGAGTTGGGCCGTGAACCCCAACTCTCTGACAAAGGGCGTTATTACCTTCAGATAGCCCAGAACCAAATCAGACAGCTCACTTCCGTGGTCACACAACTGATGGACTTTCAAAAGGCCGATATTGGAAAGGAGAACCTGGGATTGTCGGGAACAGACGTGGTCAGACTGGTGGCGGGCCGTATTCTGATGTTTAAGTCGCTGGCAGAAAGTAAAAATATCGCCCTCGGATTTCATGCCGATTGCGACCATTGTCTTACTGCGGTCGATGAACCCAAAATGGAAAAGGTGATCGACAACCTGGTTTCCAATGCCATCAAGTATTCCAACTCCGGGACTTGTGTGCAGATTGACCTGAAATGCGGTAAAAAACAGTGGACCCTGCTGGTCAGGGACCAGGGCATAGGCATGGACAAAAAGGCGCAACGCCAGCTTTTCAGAGAGTTCTACCGGGGTGAGAATGCAGTGAATGCCCGCGTGCCGGGGTCTGGACTGGGCCTGCTTTTGGTGAAGAAATATGTGACCCTGCATGGAGGGGATATCAGTTGCGAAAGTCGCGAAAATGGAGGATCCACCTTCAGAATCAATATTCCCTTAAGGGAAGTGCCGGAACGCACGCCTACGATGGCCGATCCTTCAGAACTTCAACCCACCAGGCATGAGCAAACCGTGCATGAACCTGCCGTGCCCGGTCACGATACTCAGCTCCTCTCTGGGGACGTCCTCCCGTCCAACACCGGCCCATCCGGGTTTGACGCAGCAGCCCAATCCTTACCGGTCAGAGAAGGAGCCGCTGCCCGTGAAATGAAAGTGTTTCTTGTTGAAGATCATGAGGATTTACTCAACTTCATGGAAACAGCACTGGAAGGTGAGTTTATGATTTCGGTAGCGCGCGATGGGGAAGAGGCGTGGAAGAATATTCGCCGGCAGTTGCCCGATCTGGTGGTATCCGATGTGGTGATGCCCCGGATGAATGGCTTTGATCTATGCCGGCAGATGAAGTCCACCTGGGAAACCTCTCACATCCCTGTCATCCTGCTTACCGCTTTGACCGATAAGAAAGACCAGTTACAGGGTTTGGGGCTGGGTGCCGACGACTACCTGACCAAACCCTTTGACATGAACCTGCTCATCCAGCGGATTAAAACCCTGATTCAGAACCGCGAACTGATCAGGGAGAAGACCCTGAAACTGATGGTGCAGAATGATCCGGCCCCTCTGATGGACAATGAACATAATGATAAATTTGTCCGTAAAATTCTGGAAGTGGCCAAGACCCATCTTTCCGACGATAGTTTCGACAAAGAAGAGTTTGCCATGGCCATGAATGTGAGCAGCTCCCTGCTGTACAAAAAAATGAAAGCCCTGACCGGAATGTCTCCAACCGACTTCATGAAAACCATCAGGCTGCAACACGCCAGTGAACTGCTGCAAAGCCGTAAATATTCGGTCACCGAAGTCAGCGAAATGTGCGGCTTCTCCAGTGTGGGCTATTTCAGCACCGTCTTTAAGAAGCATTTTAAGAAATCGCCGAGTGACCTGCTTGACCATTAGACCTGCCTCCTGACGATCTCGCCGGAACCCTTTGCCTCCCTGAACCATTTTTTGCATATTTGTAGGGTAAACCAGTGCTTCTACACAGGTCATGACCGAGTGGTTCAAAATATATACCGTTGAGGGTGGCGATGCGGCCAGAATCGCCTCCATGCCCGATGAACCCCATTCCCATGACTATGAAGAGTTGCTGGTGGGTGTGGAGGGTTACCTGGACCATTTCATTGATTTCAAATCCGAAAGGATTGAGGCCCCCTATATCTCTTTTGTGGCCCGCGGCAAGGTACATCGGGTCATTCCTGGCACTGTGGAAGGGAAATGCCTGATCTGGGTCCTGCGCTTCAAAAATGAGCTGATCCCTGAAGTGGCTTTTCAACTCTATACCAATTTTCACGATTCGGCCAACATTGGGCTCTTCGCTAACGACCGCTTCCGGCGGCTGGTGGCCCTTTGTGAGATCCTCCACGGTGAAATGGTACAAGATCCTCCCGATTTTTCGGTGATCAGACCCTTACTGACTTCTCTGCTGACACTGATCGAAGTGGAGAGAAAAAATGTCCAAACGCCCGGGGCGGTGAACCCCAAAACCCAAAACATTACCTTTAAAAACTTCCTGAAGATCCTGGAGGAGAACTTCCGCAGATCACTGGGGGTAGAGTACTATGCCGAGAAACTCTTCATGTCGTCAAGAAACCTGAACATCATCTGCCAGAACGTCATGCAGCAAAGCGCTTCGGAAATCATCGAAACCCGTAAACTCATCGAAGCCAAGAACCTGCTGGTAAGCACCGATAAACCAGTTTCTGAAATAGGCTTCGAATTGGGGTATAACGAAAAATCCTACTTCACCACCGTATTCAAAAAGAAAGCCGGACAAACACCTTCTGATTTCCGTAAGGAGATGAGAAAACTCTTGTGAATCTGCCTTTTTCCGGATTTTACCACTTCTTTTCCGAAAATTGTAACCCACCTATAGTTGAATGGGGTTTACTTTGCAGAATAATATAAAAGGATATTAATATATTAAAATAAGGTAAAATGGAAAAGAACAATTCAACAGTTAAGTGGGTCCTGGATCCTTCACACAGCGAACTATTATTTAAGGTTAAACATCTGATGATCTCCAATGTAAAAGGGGAGTTCCGTAAATTCTCGGCTGAAATCGGCGGTGAGGAGTTCACCAAAGCGCCCATCACCGTCAGCATTGATGCCGCGTCCATCTTCACCAATGAGGAGAACCGGGATGCGCACCTGAGAGGAGCTGATTTCTTTGATCTAGAGAATCATCAGGAACTCACCTTCGTGAGCACCGCATTCAAGCAGGTCGACGATGAGAACTATAAGCTGACGGGACTGCTTACGATCAAGGGGATCAGCAAGGAAGTGACCCTTGATGTGGAGTTTGGCGGGGTCAACAAGGATCCATGGGGCAATGAGAAAGCTGCTTTCGCCGTATCCGGAAAAATCAACCGCAAGGAGTGGGGGCTGAACTGGAATGCCGCCCTGGAAACCGGTGGCGTCCTGGTCAGCGAGGAAGTGAGAATCAACGCTGAGGTCCAGTTTGTTAAACAGGCCTAAAAAGGATAAATCTTACTCAAATACCTTTAATAAGTACATCATGTTGAAATCGGTATTTCATCCGGTTACCGTTTCCGGGCACGGAAATATTGCCCTGTTGTTGTTACGGCTGACTGCCGGAATCCTTATGCTGACTCATGGAATGGGGAAGCTTAACCTGCTTCTGGGGAGCGAGCCCATTGCCTTCCCTGATCCCCTGGGGGTGGGAGCAACGGCTTCTCTGGCCCTGACCGTTTTTGCAGAAGTATTCTGTTCTGTTCTCCTCATTTTAGGGTTGGCAACACGCCTCTCCGTGATACCACTGATCATTACCATGCTGGTGGCCTTCTTCATCATTCATAGCGCCGATCCCTTGTCTGCCAAGGAACTTCCCTTGTTTTACCTGGTGATTTATGTCGCCCTGGGGATCGCTGGTGCAGGCCAATATTCAATAGACCACCTCCTTTATAAGAAGATGAACCGTTGACATCGGCTGCGTGGACAGAAGGAAATTTACCAAATCCCTGGCATTACTGCCATTAACCGCATCTGTTATGAGTCTTGATGAATTGGCGAGAATGACTGCCCCCATGGAGCGCACGGAGAAAATGCCCGTGCTGTTCCTGGGTCACGGCAGTCCGATGAATGCCATTGAAGAGAATGAATTTGTGGCGGGCTTCCGCAGGGTGGGGCAGGAGATCCCCAAACCCTCTGCCATTCTTTGTGTGTCAGCCCATTGGGAGACACGGGGTACCTTTGTGACGGCCATGGAGCGCCCCATGACCATCCATGATTTCGGTGGTTTTCCCAAAGAACTGTTTGACGTGCAATACCCGGCTCCCGGAAGTCCGGAACTGGCCCGCGAAACCCAATCGCTGGTGAAAGGGACCCAGATCCGGCTCGATGAGAAATGGGGCCTCGACCATGGCGCCTGGAGCGTCATCAAACACCTTTATCCTGATGCCGAAGTCCCCGTGATCCAGATGAGCCTCGACTACTTCCGTACCCCCCGTGACCACTATGCCTTGGCCAATGAACTCAAATCACTGCGTGAAAAAGGCGTCCTGATCATCGGCAGCGGTAATATGGTCCACAATCTCAGACTGGTCGCCTGGAATAAGCTGCAGGAGCCGGAATTCGGTTTTGACTGGGCCCTCGAGGCACAGGAGAAAATGCGCCGGTTTATCCTCAGGGGAGAACATGAGGCCCTTATCAGTTATAAATCGCAGGGCCGGGCTTTTGAACTGGCCATTCCAACCCCCGAGCACTATCTGCCTTTGCTTTACGCCCTCGCCCTGAAAGAGAACAGCGATCAGGTGACCCTTTTCAATGATACCGCCATCGGTGGTTCTCTGACCATGACCTCCGTCATGATCGGTCAGGGCTGATGACTCCGCCTTCCAATGCCTATGTGGATCAAAAATAGGTTGCCGGTTAAGCCCGCATCAGGATCAATTTATAGCGCTAACCCTAGAGGTGACTCTTAAGTTTGGAAAATTTCACGTAATTTTAAGAGCATCTAATGGGAGGAGACTATGAAATTATCTGGTATGAATGAGGGGCGGCGTGCGATCTCCACCGCAATGTTGTTATTACTGTTCATTATGGTGGCCTGTAGGCCTCAGCGGAAGGAAGTTCCGGCGCTGATTCCGATGCCGCAATCGGTTACCTGGACGGGTGACGATTTCCAGTTGGAAGGGAACGGGAACCGCATGGTCAGGAGGTTGGTCTCCACGCTGCCGGGTGTAACCCACAATGCAGGGGAAGGGTACCTCCTGAAGGTAAGCCGCGATTCGGTAATTCTGGAGGCGCTGACCCCTGCGGGGCTCTTTCGCGGCGAACAGACCTTGAATCAACTTAAGATCAACCACCGCGGCAGGGATCTCCTGGCCGGATGCACGATTACCGACTGGCCGGCTTTTGCGATCCGCGGATTCATGCAGGACGTGGGCCGCAATTACATGTCCCTCCCTTTACTCAAGGAGCAGATCGACGTGCTGGCTGCTTACAAGTTCAATCTCTTCCATTTTCATGTTACCGATAACCCGGGTTGGAGGCTCGAAAGTAAGCGCTATCCGCAGTTGCAGGACTCCACCTCCATGAGCCGGTGGCCGGGTAAATATTATACCCAGGAGGAGTTCCGGGAGCTGCTCAACTACTGCAGGGAGCGGCATATCACTCTGGTCCCCGAATTTGACATTCCCGGGCACAGTGAGGCTTTCCGGAAGGCCTTAGGCCTGGAGACCATGCAGGATCCCCGGGTGCAAACCATTCTTTCAGAGCTGATCGATGAGTTGTGCCAACTGGCTACTCCGGAGGAGATGCCCTGGATCCATCTGGGGACCGACGAGGTATGGCATGACTACGAACGACCGGCACCCGGGTTGTTGCCCCACCTGGTCAGCAAGGTCAGGGAAAACGGCCGTGAGCTGCTCGTATGGCGCCCCGGACAGCCTATCGACAACGACACCACCTCCATCACCCAGCTCTGGTCGTCCAATGGCTTTCCCAAACCCGGGCACCGCTATCTGGATTCCCGCCTCAATTATCTCAACCACCTCGATCCCCTGGCCGGTGTGGCACAACTTTACTTCGACCGGATCTGTGGCGTAGCGCAGAGCGATAGCCTCCGCCTCGGAGGGGTCCTCTGTTGCTGGAACGACAACAACGTCTCTCACGAAAGGGATATCATCAGCCAGAATCCCGTTTATCCTTGCATTGTTACCTATAGTGAAACCTCCTGGAGCGGTGATAGCAACGATTATGGTGAACGGTTTCTGGCCCGGTTGCCCCTTTCCGGCGATGCGGCAGAACACGGCTATTTCGAAAAATTCAGGGCGTTCGAGCAGCGGCTGGTCCGCCACCGGGATCTCTATTTTCAGGGCAAACCATTTCCCTACGTGAAACAGGCTGACATCACCTGGGAAATCATAGGCCCCTTTGATCACCAGGGCGATGTGGACCGGAAATTTGCCGTTGAGGATACCCTCAGGGAAAGCTATACTATCGACGGAAAGGAATATACCTGGAGTGGCCCCTATCCCGGAGGGACCATTCATATCCGTCATTTCTTCGGTTTCCCCTCCTGGTTTGAGCAGCAGGAGGGAACGGTATATGCCCGCACCCGTATCTGGTCGCCCTGCAGCCAGGAAGTCGCTTGTTGGATCGGATTTCATGACTGGTCCCGCTCGGCAGGCCGCAGGGGGGGGCCATTCCCCCTCCAGGGCGAATGGCACACCACCCACCCCCGGGTGTGGGTCAACGGCACATCCATCGAACCACCACAATGGAACAACCCCGGTTTGCCCGCCGCCAGCGATGAAATCCCATTCAGCGACGAAAACTACTTCTTCAGGGAACCTACCACCGTCCACCTGAAAAAAGGGTGGAATGAGGTCCTGCTCAAGGTCCCTCAAACCACCAGCCACTGGAAATGGATGTTTACCTTTGTCCCCCTCCTTCAACAGGAGGAGAACTTTGCTGAGATCCCCGGTTTGAGGTTTTCACCACGTTGACCGAAGCCGCTCTCAGACTTACCTTTCCCTTCCCGGTTAATTCTGTGTATAGTGCACTTATTTCTGGATTATAAAATTCCCCGGCTCCCTTTTCGAAAATTTCACCATCTTCAACCTTAAATCCGGTGATCAGGTTTTTGACGGCATTCATATGCACCTGTTCACTTTTGGTAATGTTGCGAAAAACAGGTAGCGTGTACAAGGTGGAAAAGTAAGCGTAGACGTCCCTGGCCATTTTCTCTTCCTCATACATGAGTATTGCTATGACAAACAAATCAGAAGAAACCAGCGGTGGGAAAACTATTTTTTCGTAATCCCTATCGATTTTTTCGCATGGAGTTTTTTTTGATACTTTCCGGGAATAGTTAACTCACAAATCTGAAAATATAATGATTCATCATGAAGAAGTAAAGATTTTTTTTTAAAAGTTGAACGTGATATTATGAAAATATCATTTCATATCAATATCTTTGTTGAACAATTCAATTATTAAGTAATTGGATTGACTTGGGACATTTAAAATCATTTACAATTTTTAAAGATTCAAATCATTTTCACCCATTTTAGGTTTTCTGATATGGTTGTTTGAATGGTTTATGAGCGTAATAAAATTAGATTAGTAATTGTTTAAATTTAAAGAGGTATGAAAATTACATTGACTAACGAGCAGGTCGGTACTTTAGTTGAAAGCGAAGTGACCAAGAGAGTAGGGGAGTATCAGGAGAGTTACCGGAAGGAACTGGAAAAACTCCAGGCCCAACTGAGTGAAATGCAGGCAACAGTCAGCGCACTGATGGGGGCTGAAATCACGGTTGCCAAAAAGAAAAAAACCACCAATGAGGAGTTTGTGGCCATGTTTGAAAATGGGATGACCAATGCCCAGATTGCCAAGGAAACCGGTTACAATCCCTCTTATATTTCCCTCAAAAGGAAAAACCTTTTCAAAAAGGGTTGATGTGAATTCTGGCTTCAGCCAGATTTGTAGTAATCTTATTCCCGTGGAAACAGTGTATATCATACCTGATTCCCCGGGAATTTCTTTTAGGTTTTGATATTTCTGGAGTTAATGGATATACAACTCTCTCCGTTAGGAGCAAGGGGTCAGTTGAAACGGTAGCCTATGCCTGATTCCGTGACGATCATGGCAGGTTTGGCCGGGTCGTCTTCCAGTTTTTTACGGAGTTGTGCGATGAACACCCGCAGGTACTGGGATTGTTCTATATAACCAAACCCCCATACTTCTTTCAGAATAAACTGATGGGTAAGCACTCTGCCCCTGTTTTGGGCCAACAGGGAGAGGAGTGAGAATTCCGTGGAAGTCAGTTTAATGATCTCTTCCTGTTTTCTGACCACGTGGTTGGCCAGGTCGATGTTCACCTTCCCGGAAACGATCACTGCTTCTCCGATTTTGTTTTCTCCGGTACGGAGGGCCGCCCTGACCCGGGCCAGCAATTCACCCGTCCGGAAGGGCTTGGTCAGATAGTCGTTGGCGCCATGGTCGAGGGCCCTGATGATCTCCTCTTCCGCACTCCGCACCGACAAAATGATGACTGGCTTGAAATACCACTCCCTCAGCTTCTTCAGCACCTCATGCCCGTCGATGTCGGGAAGGCCCAGATCCAGAATAACCAGTCCGGGATGATGTGTCGCCGCCATGACCAGCCCTTCTTTACCATTAGGGGTGAGCATGGTGCGGAAACCGTTGGCCGACAGGGTGATGTCAAGAAGTCGCCGGATCTGGTTCTCATCATCGATGATTAATATGTTCTCCTGTTCTGTCATGGCTGATGCATTTTTTCTGAAATCAGAGGGGAGTTCCTGCGATAAGGGGCTCCTCAGATCTATTCATTCAGGTGACGCCGGGGTTTTCCACCCGGTAATGTCAGGTTCTTCTGACGGAATCACAATGGTGAACCTTGCCCCTCCTCCGCTCCTGTTGGCCGCTGTGATGGTTCCGTTGTGGGCTGCTACGAATCCCTTTACGATGGAGAGTCCCAATCCGAGACCTCCGGAATGGCTTCCCCTGATCCTGTAAAACTTCCGGAAGATATCTTTCAGTTCGTCTTCAGGGAATCCGGGGCCCTGGTCGCTCACTTCCAGGTTCAGGTTCCCTGCACTATAGCTGCATCTTATGGTGACCTCAGAGGTGGCTGGAGCATACTGCGTGGCGTTATAGAGCAGGTTGTAAAGCACCTGTTCCATCAGGCCGAAGTCAAGGCGCACCAGGGGCATCTCCTGGTCGATCTCCACCCTGAGGGAGAAGGGCTTCAGCTCGTCGGTCAGGTCAGTAGTCACTTTGTTAATCAGGTCGTTGATATCGTGCCAGTCGGTCCGGGGAGAGATATGACCGCTTTCGATGCGCGACATATTCAAGAGGTTCTCGATCAGCCGGTTCAACCGGAGGGAAGCCGTAAAGATCTCCCGGGTAAGGGCCGACAGGACCTTATGAGAAACATTCGTATTCACGATGGTGTCCGATGCTCCCATGATCGCCGCTACGGGGATCCTCAGTTCGTGAGAAATCGAGTTGAACAAAGTTTTGTAGAGCCGGTCCGATTCATCCAGGAATCGTACCTTCTGGGCCATTTCTCCCAGGAATTCTCTTTCGATGGCATTGGAGATCAAGGTCATATAGGCTTCCCAGAAGGTTTTTATTTCTCCATCGAAGGATGCTTCCTGCAGGAGGGCCACGACGCCCGGATTCAGCCGGGAACCTGTCAGGGGATACCAGGTATAACGGGTCTCCATGGGTTGGTCAGTGAAGACCCCTGCTTTCCGGGAGTGGATAAAGACCCATTGGGCCACCTGTAATTCCGTTTCCGGAAGCTGGTCGTAACTGACCAGCTCTCCCTCTTTTCTGGGGATGAGGTGGCTTGGCCTGAGGATAATGTGTGATTCCGGGGAAAAATGGGCCGAGATACCCTCAGTGGCCACCCTGACCACCTCCCCGATGCCACTGGCTTTGGAGAGTTCACGGGTCAGCTGGAAGAGCGCATTGGTTTTCCGCTCCCGTTCGCGGGCCAGCATCTCCTGGCGCCTTACCCGGGTGGTCAGGATGCCGCTGACCACCACAATGACGAAAAACAAACCGAAAATCAGAATATCATCGGTTCTGTCAATCTTGAAAGTGTTGTGAGGGGGGATGAAAAAGTAATCCCAGGCCAGGGCACTCATTGTTGAAGCCAGAAGTACGGGTCCTGTTCCCAGATAGGTAGACAGCAGAGAAACGACAAACAGAAGGATAAAAGAAACCAAATGGTAATCACTCCCCTCGCGGAAAGAGAGACAAAAGAGCAGGGTCACCCCAATGATTAACAGGGCAAGAAGATATTGGACCCATCCTTTGGAGAGCAGGGAGGCCGTTTGCCTGAGTATTCCTTTTTTTCTGTTCATTACGCTTTCCCTTATCAAAAGTAACAATAAAATGTTACGCCCAAAGATCAGCTTTTCCAGAGTTCACGGGTGAAAAGCATCAGGACGGTGTAGATCTCGAGTCTTCCGAGGAGCATCAGTCCCGAGAGGATGAGTTTAGCGCTATCGGGAATGTGGGCGAAATTCCCCACCGGCCCCACACTGCCCAGACCAGGGCCGATCCCGGCCATGCAGGTGGCCACGGAACTGGCCGACACCTGAAAATCGAGCCCCTGGATCATCACCAGTAGCGTTCCGATGATGAACACCAGAAAATACAAGACAATGAAGCTGAGGATCGAACTGTTGGTGACTTCATCGAGTCCCCTGTTGTTGATCTGGATCCGCATCACTGCACCAGGATGTACCATCGTTTTGAAATAACGTTGCAGGTTTCTGACGGCAATGAGATGACGTGCCATTTTAATACCCCCTGCGGTAGAACCGGTACTTCCCCCCAGAAACATGGCCAGAAAGATGATCGTCCAGGCGTAAGCCGGCCACAGCATATAATCAGCAGAGGCAAAACCCGTACAGGAGATGATGGAAATCACCTGAAAGTAACTCTCCCTGATCGATTCCTCCACAGGTTTTCCCATGGTGAAATGAAGAGGGAGGGAGATCACCAGGCCGATGATAAATACCATGGCAATATAAAATCTCAATTCATCATTGGATTTAATCCTTTTAAGATCGCCCTTGACCAGCGCATAGTGAATCATGTAATTGACACCCGACAAAAACATAAAAATCATGATGACATATTGGATATAAGGCGAATATTCAATGATGCTGGTGTTTTTAGGGGAGAATCCTCCGGTGGCGACGGTCCCGAAGGCGTGGCAGGCACTCTCAAAGAGGTTCATGCCTCCCAGCAGCAGCAGGACAATTTCGAGGAACGTCAGGGCCAGATAAATCATCAGCAACCGCAGTCCCACTGCCTTGATCTTGGGTTGAATCTTCTCCTGAAGGGAAGACTCCAGGGTAAAGAGATGGTATCCTCCCATCTTCAGGGAGGGCATGACCAGGATCACCAGGACGATGATGCCGATGCCCCCGATCCAGTGGGTCAGGCTCCGCCAGAGCAGCACCGATTTGGGCAAGGCTTCAATGTCGGTGAGAATGGAGGCCCCGGTAGTGGAAAAACCTGAAATCGATTCGAAAAAGGCGTCGACAAATGACGGAATGCTGTGGGAGAGCAGGTAGGGAAGGGTCCCTGCCAGGCTGATGATCAGCCAGGAAGCGGTGACTGTCACATAGGCATCTTTCCGGGTGATCTGAATCTCATTTCTTTTACCTCTGGTGAAAAGATGTAACAGAAAGCCCCCGGCAAGGGACACCAGGGCGGGAATCAGCAGCGGAGCCTCCTCCTCCCGGTAATACTGGGCTATCAGGGCACAGAAAAGAAGAAAGCCTGCCACAATGTACAGGTTGCTGCTGATCACCCTGAATATGATTCTGAATCTTAACGGCTCTCCCATCCTTCATTGGTTTGTAACAGACAGATTAATAGTCTATTATGACTGCTGACAAAGCTTTTTTTTTAATTGTAACGGCATTGCAAACTAACTGTGGATTAAATAAAGGCTGTATTAAGATTAAGAGGAGTTTATAAAGATTTTATAAAGATTCTAAAAAGAAGAAAGGCTGACGTCAACAGCTCTTGCATCGTTGACTTACAATTATTTTATGGCACCGGCAGTCATTTTTATAAAGCCCTTATGGTTTCAGACAGAACTTTGTATGACTCAAAAAATGAGGAAGATGTTGGGTAAAACCTTGAAAATAGCAGGATGTCTGCTTATCCTGCAATCGGGCATCATCGTCTTGCCTTCCTTGGTGGCGCTGATATACGGGGAATGGTATTCCGCTGCTGGATTTCTGATTTCCGGAACGATCCTGGGGTCGGCCGGATATTTATTATACAGACTCTTCCGCCATGCTGATGAACCTTATTCCCACCAGGCCATCCTGATTGCAACGGCTTCCTGGTTCATCCTTGCGATCATGGGGGGTTTGCCCTTTCTGGTTATTTCATGCATAACGCCGGTCGATGTCATGCAGGGATTTATCCCCCCGGGAGCAGAATATGGTCTATCCAGCCTTTTCTTTTTTTCTCATCCCCTTCATTGTGTTTTTGAAAGTGTCAGCGCTTATACCACTACAGGATATACGCTGGCTGTCCATGAACCTTCCATAGGTCACGGCTTGTTGTTTTACCGTTCCCTGGCCAACTGGGTGGGAGGGGCTGGTTTTATCATCATGGTTGTGGCTGTTTTCAGGCAGTTTTCCGGAAAGGGAGCTTTATCCTTATACCATTCAGAATCCCCCATCCAGAAACTAAAGCCCAGGGTGATCGAAGCCGCCAGAAGCATCTGGAAAATCTATGCTCTGGTAACTCTATTTCTGATTGTATACCTGATTATAGGTACCTGCCTTATCCTTCCCGGATATCCTCTCACCGATGTCTTCTTCGACGCCGTCAATCATGCCATGAGCGGAATCGCCACGGGAGGTTTCAGCACCCTGGATAACAGCATAGCAGAGTATCGATCTTACGCCATGGAGACGCTGTATCTCCTTCCCATGATCATGGGGTCGTTCTCACTGGCGTTTTATTACAAGATTTTCTTTGAACGGAAATGGAATACCCTTTGGAAAGACCGGCAGTTTGGTGCTCTGGTTCTTTTATTTGTGGCGGGCAGCCTTATCCTTTCCTTACTGCTGCGGAACCCGGGAAGTGGAGCGGTTCCTTTCCGTGAAGGAATTTTTCAGTTTGTAAGTGCTTTGTCCACCACAGGCTGGCAAACTTCCGCCATTGATCAATGGGACAACCTCCCGGTGCTGTTTATCATTTTCGCCGGGATGTTCATCGGGGGGGCTTCCGGTGCAACGGTCGGCGGCATTAAGATGATCCGCGCTCTGATCATCATCAAGGGATTAAAGAGGCAGGTAAAAAGCCTTATTTATTCAGAGCATACGGTTAAACTGCCTCATTTCAACGGCCATTCCATGGCTCCTGAGGAGTTTAACAGTGAATTTGCCTCCGCCCTCTCTATGGCGGTCCTGTTTTTAATCATCATGATAGGGTGCGCCCTGATCTCCATTCTCTTTTATCCATCAGGGCATAATGGTTACGCTATGTTGTTTGAATCGGCTTCCGCCATCGGGACGGTAGGGCTGAGTGCGGGCATTGTGGATCCTTCCATGCCGGCGGGACTGGAAATCATCTATATGTTTGAGATGCTGGCCGGGAGGCTGGAGGTGATTCCGGTTTTAGCCCTGATCAGGGCTATGGTTTGCGGCATGCGATAGTCAGGGCAATGCGGATGCCGTCGGCGGCACTGGAGATGATTCCCCCGGCATAGCCACTCCCTTCACCGGCCATGTACAAGTTGGTGAATCCCTCGCATTGGCCGGTTTCATCACGGATGACCTGCACCGGACTGGAGGTCTTGCTTTCGAGGCCCAGAAGGATGCCGTTTTCATAGCCTTTCAGTTTCCGGTTGAAGTCGCGCAATCCCAGGCTCAGGGCATCGGTGACCGGTTGTGGGACCATCTCCCAGAGGGGAGCGGGAATCAGCCCCAGGGGGTAAGAGGTATCGGGGTCGCTTGTGCTGTTCCTGCGGTTAAGAAAATCACGGATGGTGCAGAAGGGGGCGCGGTAGCCCTCGCTGAAGTGGTAGAAGCGCTCCTCGAGCTCCTGGAGCCTGTCGAGGGCTTCGGCGGCATTCACCTCCCGGCCGGCCAGTAAATCGGGGTGAAGCCCTGCCACGCAGGCTGCATTGGCAAAATGACCATTGCGCTGGTAGAGGCTCATGCCGTTGACAATATTGGTAGTGGCGTAGGCCGTGGCGGGGACCACCATGCCCCCCGGGCACATGCAGAAAGTAAAGACCGGAAGCGCTCCTTCGTTATTGGAGGTGAGCCGGTATTCGGCGGCTTTCACCCCCGCAAGTTTCGCCACCCCCCATTGCCCCCGGTTGATGATCTCCTGCTCATGTTCTGCCCTGAAACCCAATGCAAAATTCTTGGTCCGGAAGGGCACGCCCCGCCGCATCAGCATCCGGTAGGTCTCATAGGCCGAATGGCCCGGCGCCAGCACGAACACCGAACCCTCCAGATCCCCGGCTGTGGTCACGGCATGTTGCACTGTTCCATTTTCGACCGACAGATCTTCAAGCAGCGTCTCAAAAAGGATGCTCCCCCCCAGCTCCATGAACTCCTGTCTCAGGTTTTTGACGACCATCCTGAGGTGGTCGCTCCCCACATGGGGGTGGGTGAGATAAAGGATCTCCTGTGGTGCGCCGGCGCGGACGTAACTCTCCAGAATGAACCGTTTTTCGCGGGAAATATGTTTCGACCGGGAGGTGAGTTTCCCGTCGCTGAAGGTGCCTGCACCTCCCTCCCCAAAGGCATAGTTGCTCACGGGGTCGAAGAGGCCCCGCTCCTCGAAGCGCTGGATGCCCCGGGCCCGTTGCTCCACCTGGCTACCCCGTTCCACGATGGTGGTCTCCCACCCGGCGCGCTGTAATACCAGGGCGGCAAAAAAGCCGGCCGGACCGCTGCCCAGGACTACGGCCTTGCGGCCTCTCTTCCGATAGGGAATCTCCAGAGGAGCCTCCTCAGGGGCCTCTCCCCCCTTCAGCTCGCGCGAGGTCACCCCAACACGCATCTGCCAGTGGATGCTCTCCTTTTTACGGGCATCGAGACTCTTATTGAGGATCTGCCACGAGAAATCCTTCAGCTGTAGCGCTTTGCCAATACGCTGTTGCAACTGCTCCTCGCTGTAGCCGGTTGGAAGTTTCAAGTCAATTTCTTTATACCCCATACGTAGTAATAAATTGATGTAGAGGACGGTATGCTTTATTATACCCTGTACCGTCATGGCTTGGGCTGTGATGGTGCCTTCGAAGGTTTATGGTCATTGCTTCTGCGGCTTCGGCTTAATGTGGCGTCGGTGCTGTGAAAATCCTGCCCACGGGGTATCTTTTCCAGCTTTTCTCGAACCAGGGGGAGTTATTGTAGATAAAAGCCATCTGGGCGTTGTGGCTGGCGGCAAAGGCAGGGTCGGCGGCCCTCCGCTTTTCCAGTTCTTTTTTTAACTCCGGAAGCTCACTCAGGGTCCGCAGGGCGTTCTCCTCGAAACCATAGGGTGAAAAATACTCCCGCTGGTCGAGCACCGAATCATAGAAGTTCCAGCGGAAAAAGGAGTCTTTGGCTTTGGGTTCCAGCATCTCAAGGAGGTAACGCATTCCTTTCTGGCGGACGGGCACCAGCCAGTCGCCGGCATAGAACTTCACTTCCTGCACTTCACTGCGGGTGGTAAAACTGTCGTGGTAATAATGGCCGTTATAAGGGCGGGTAGCCCCCTTGAGGTCATCGATATAGTCGACGGTCACCCTGATCACGGTATCGCGCCGGAGCTTCGTGTATTGGATCTGGTTCAACTGCAGGCGCTCCAGAACCGGCTTCCACGCCTGGGGCACTACATAGTAATCGGGAACGGGAACGCTCTCCGCCGGAACGTAATTGTTATAATAGCGGATGGAATCGGTGTAAGGCCGGTGGCGGTCGTACCCTTTGCGGGCCACCCCGGTGACGGCGCTCACCTGATGTTCATCCATCTCATACCCTTTGAATTCAATCATCTGCCAGTTGGTGGAGTCGAGCTCCCAGCTGAGGGGATACACGCTGGCTTCCAGGGTCTGGCGGAGGGCTTCTTCCCGCAGGGCCCTGATCTTTGTCCCATTTTCCGCCGTATAGCGGGTCAGTAGCGTTAGAAACTGGTAGACCGATTTCACCCTGTCGGGAAAAGGCTTGTAAATGAGGTTCTCGGTGATCATTCCCAGCGTGTGGAACAATCCGCTGTATCCAATGGAGTAGCGGGGCGATTCGAAGGTGCCCACGATGCCGCTGCGGGCATCCTCGTAAAACCAGTCGACATAGGGGATCAGTTCATATTCCCCCTGTTTCATTCCGGTGTATAGCGCCGGCAGCATCTCCCGGTTCAGAAAGCGGCTGAGTGCCGGTGGAAACTGGTCGGGGTGGGGGGGAATCAGGGTGATGCTGTACTGGTGATCTGATCCATTGGTGGTATGGGTGTCGAGAAAGACATCAGGATCCCACTGGTGGAAAATCTGGGTGAAGCTGCGGGCATTTTCCGAATCGCACTTGGTGAAGTCCCTGTTGAGGTCGAGATTGGCATAATTGCCCCGGAACCCTGTCTCATAGGGGGTCGCCTGTCCCGACCGGTTGTAAGCACTCCGGTTCAGGGCACCCCCGATGTTGTATACCGGAATGATGACCACCACCACCTCGTCGAGCCAACGGCCCATTTGTTCGTGGTTCCGAAGCAGATCCTCCGCAAACAAGAGGGAGGCATCGATGCCCTCAGGCTCCCCGGGGTGAATGCCGTTGTTGACCAGCAATACCGTTTTCCCGGAGGCCTTCACCTTCTCTGGATCAAACTCCTGGTCGTTGCTGATGATAAACGTATGGAGCGGCTTTCCGCAATCGGTCGTTCCTGCCTCCAGGAGCCGGGCCTCCTTAAAGGCTTTGTCGAGCTGACCAAACAGCGCGATGGTCTCCTCCCAGGTCGGGGAATAATTCTCTTCATAGCGGAGCTTCAGCAGCCTCTCTTTTGTATCTCCGGCCAAGACCAGACCGGGAAGCACGACGGTCATGCCTATAAGAATCAGGAGTTTTTTTACATTAACAATTCGGTATGCCTTATTCATATTTTTGGGTTTACTCTGGTCACTGTAGCCTTTTCCTGCCCTTGGTCACGTCACTGTTTACTGTGGGCGCCGGGGCCCGGTGCATATGCACCCGCCTCAACCTCATCCCAACACATCTTGTCCCTTCGGATCTTTCCTTTCCAGGTTCAGGTAGGAATAGGCAAAGCCGTTGGTCTCGTCAAAATGATCCTCCCGGCTGATCTCGGTCCAGGCGGAGTAGTCGATTTCGGGGAACCAGGTGTCGGCATCGAAAGGCCGATGCACCAGGGTAAGATAAAGCCTGTGGGCCAACGGGAAAAACTGACGGTAGATGGAGCCGCCCCCAATCACAAAGGCTTCCGTTTCGCCCGCGATCCTGGCCGTGGCTTCGGCGACGCTAAAAACCGTCTCACACCCCGGAAAATCATCTTCCCGCTGGTCGGTGATCACAATATTCCTTCTTCCGGGCAGGGGCCACCGGGGCAACGACAACAGCGTGTTGCGCCCCATGATGACCGGATGGCCCAGGGTAATCTTCTTAAACCGTTTCAGATCATCGGGCAGATGAAACAACAGGTCGTTCTCCTTTCCGATGGCGAAATTCTCGGCAATGGCGACAATGATGGAAATGTTATTCATAAAAATGAGTCTTGAGTCTGGAATCTTGAGTCTGGAATCTGGAATCTGGAATCTTGAGTCTGGAATCTGGAATCTGGAGTCTGGAGTCTGGAATCTGGAATCTTGAGTCTGGAATCTTCCCGACTGAGTCGAGACTCCGCTATGCTGCGTGAGTCTGGATCTGGCTGCCATCCCTGGCCTGGCGGGAACCGGGGGGTGGGCGGGTTGGGGTTAGACGGCGACTTGGCCGGGGATATGGGGATGGGCCTGGTAGTTGACCAGTTCGAAGTTCTCATATTTGAAGTCAAAGATATTTTTCACTTCCGGGTTAAGTCTCATTTCGGGCAGGGGCAGGGGCTGGCGGGTGAGCTGCAGTTTCACCTGTTCGAGGTGGTTGGTATAAATATGGACGTCGCCGCCGGTCCACACGAAGTCGCCGGGCTCATAACCGGTCACCTGAGCCATCATCAGGGTGAGCAGGGCATAGGAGGCGATGTTGAAGGGCACCCCCAGGAAGACGTCACAACTGCGTTGGTAGAGTTGACAGGAGAGCCGGCCGCCGGCCACATAAAACTGAAAGAGAAGATGACAGGGGGGCAGGTGCATTTTCTCCAGGTCACCCACATTCCAGGCGCTGACGATATGACGCCGTGAATCGGGGTTGTTTTTCAGGCTCTCCACCACCTGGCTGATCTGGTCGATGGTCCGGCCGTCGGAGGCGGTCCAGCTTCGCCATTGTGCCCCATAGACGGGCCCCAGCTCGCCGTCTTCACCCGCCCATTCATTCCAGATGCGCACCCCTTTTTCCTGTAAATACCTGACATTGGTATCCCCCTGGAGGAACCACAGGAGTTCATGAATAATCGATTTCAGATGGAGCTTTTTGGTCGTCACCACCGGAAAACCTTCACTCAGGCGGAAGCGCATCTGGTGCCCGAAAATGCTCAGTGTGCCGGTTCCGGTGCGGTCCTTTTTCTCTACTCCCTCCTTTAGAATGGTATCCAGCAGGTCTAAATATTGTTTCATCTACTCAAGATATTAAGTTGTTATGGCTTCTTCCGTGAGTCAGATGGAATATCCATGTGGTCAGATTATTCCGGTTGGGGTGCTTGTGACGCATGAATATTTCACCCCCACAAATATAGAACAATTTGAATGGTGTGGGTGACAGAATAAGGGCCGGCACCCTGTTGGCTTCTTCCCATAAAAATCGAAAGGCCACCTGATTCTCCGGTGACCTTTCGATTTTCTATGTTGTAAATGCAAGGAAGATCTTCTGAGCAGTCCGGTTCACAGCGTCAGTTCAGTTTGTTCTTCCGGTCAGTTCACATCAGCGTGAATCAATGTTCTGCCGGTTGGTTCACAGCGTCAGTTCAGTTTGTTCTTCCGGTCAGTTCAAAGCAGCGCGAGTCATTTTACTGGCGTTTGGTTGAACGCCTCAGTTCCATTTGCTCTGCCGGTCGGCGGCTGCGGATTTCCAGGCAGGGACGATCTCTTTCAGGAAGGCGGCTTTATCTTCATGGAATTTTTTCATGTCGAGGCCGATGAATTCCTGAGCTTTGGCTTTGGAGGAGAGGTCGGGGTAGGGGACTTCCTGGTTGAAGCCCAGGGTGGCGAGGAGCCGGGCCAATAAGATGCGGGTATCCTGGGCGATAGTCAGGCCGTTGGCCACGATGCGGGCGCATTCGACGGGGGCATGGAAGGAACCTCCGTGGGTGGCTGCCACATAATCCCAGCGCCACTGGGCTCTGCGCAGGCCATGAAGGATCTCCTTCATCTGGGCTTCGGTAGCCCCCAGTTCCCAGGCTTTTTGGGCTTCCACATGGCCGCGGACCAGTACTTTTTCCAACTCATGACGGGCTGCCAGTACCTTGTCCTGGCGGTCATAGACATTCTGCACCAGGGTTTCGGCTTCCTCGCGATGGCACACCTGGCATGAGGCGGCGATATTATTCAGCGGGCTCTGCATCTTATGGTTGGTGAATTTCACCCCTCCCTCGCTCTGGTAAGGCATGTGGCAGTCGGCGCAGGCCACGCCCCGCTGGGCATGGATACCATGTTGGGCTACCTCATAGTCGGGGTGCTGGGCTTTCAGCATGGGCGCCTTGCTCAGGGCGTGGGTCCAGTCACTGAATTCGATGTTGTCGTAGTAAGCCTCCATTTCTTCAACCGTCATGCCGTTGTCCCACGGAAAGGTCAGGGTGTTGGCTCCTTCGGCCACTTTCTTATTGAAATAGTATTCGACGTGGCATTGGGCACATACCAGGGTGCGCATCTCCTGGTAGCTGGCATTGGTGATGTCACGGCCTTGTCTTTCGAAGGCTTCGATCAGCGCGGGCCTGGAGATGTGCAGGTTGGCAGTTTTGGCATCATGGCAGTCGGCACACCCGATGGGGTTAACGATCTCAGGGCCGAGACGGGCCCACATACCACTATAATACTGGGTGATTCCTTCCTCCTTCATCATGCGGGGGACGTCGGGACTTTTACAGGTCCAGCAGGTGGTAGGCTGGGGACCCGCATCGGCGGTCATGGGAGCGCCGGTGCGCAGGGTGTTGTAGATATCTTCCACCGCGTAGAAGTGGCCCCGTCCCTGCTTGTAATCGCGCGAAAAAAGATATCCCGCCCAGAGCACCACCATCTCGGGCACCTCCTCCAGCACGTCGACAGTGGCATTGCCCCCGTGCTTGCTCCGGAAGGTCGTATCGGCGGTCCCGTAATAAGATTGGAATTCACGGGGGTAGTTCTCCCCCCAGATTTCATTGCGTACCTCTCCATCGCGGATTTCCGTTTTGGGTGTGTTCACAAACAAGGCCTCCGCACGGCGCTCAATGATGGAGGAGGCCAGCAACCCGAGCAGAAAGACGATGCCGATGGTGATGAAAAACAGCAACCACGCCAGTCCGGGCTTTTTCTGGGTCAGTTCGGTTAATGACTTCATAGGTTTATCGTTTTAATTGTTTTTAAGCGTACTGCGGAGCCATTCGGGCACCGGGCTTTCGAGAAGGGGCACCCTGGCAAAGGGAACACTCGAGAGGCTGTTGACTCTTCCGTGGGGCACTTCACGGTGGCATTCGATACAGCGGCGCCCTTCCCTGACTCCCCTGTACATGGCCACCGAGGCTTCCAGCCTGGGATCCACCAGGAGCTTCCCGTGGCACCGGATACAGTTGTTCTGGACCACTTTCGCCCCGGGCTCCAGGATCCTGATCACCTGCCGCTCCATCCGGAGGGTGAAAAGGGTGGAATGGCGTAACCCGTCATTGGCCTTGAAATAATACTTGTTGAACACGTTATTGTGAGGCACATGACAATCGTTGCAGTGGGCTTTCTCACGGTGGGCACTGTGGTTCCAGGTGGCATACTGGGGGGCCATGATGTGACAGTTGACACATGCTTCTGGTTTGTCGGAAAGATAAAGATGGGCTTTCCCCAGGTAAACCGAAAAAAGACCCAGACCTGTAAAAATCCCTGCAAGGATCAGGACCGGAAAACGCCACTGTGGTGGTGGCAGCAATCTTCGGAGCATAAGGTTTCGGTTTGTGGTTTCAGAAAGGCAAGATAACGATTTCCGGCCAATCTGCCAAATAATATGTTATACAATAGTGTTTTTATTCTTCCAGGGAAGCCCCGCAGCGCTTGCAGAAACGGGCATCGTCGTCGTGTTTTTCAAGAAGGCAGTGACGGCACACCTGGGTGTTGTAATTCTCCTTCTTTCCCAACAGACTGGCCGTGACGATCCCTGTGGGTACTGCTATAATCGAATAGCCCAATATCATCACAATGCTGGCCAGAAACTTCCCCAAGCCGGTCACCGGGGAGAGATCGCCGTAACCGACCGTGGTGAGGGTGACGATGGCCCAGTAGATGCTGGTGGGGATATCGGTGAAGCCCGACTTCTCCCCCTCGATGAGGTAGATCAGGGTGCCGATGATCAGGGCCAGAGTAAGGACGAAAATGATGAATACGCTGATTTTCTCGCGGCTGTTCCAGAGGGCCCCCGCAATCAGCCGCCCCGCACGGGTGTACCTGCTCAGCTTCAGAATCCGGAAGACCCGCAGCAGTCTGATGGCCCTGATCACAATCAGGCTCTGTCCTCCGGCAAACAACAACCCCAGATAGGTGGGGAGAAGGGCGAAAAGATCTACCAGTCCGTAAAAACTGAAGATATATTTCAAGGGCTTATGGACCACCCAGATGCGGACTAAATATTCTATCGTGAAAACGGCAGTGATGGTCCATTCCAGAACCCGCAACGGCGTATAGTAACGGGCTCTGATGGAGGGGACGCTTTCGAGCATCACCAGGAGGATGCTGAAAAGGATGGTTCCCAGCAGGATTTCGTCGAAGAGCTTCCCTTCGCGGGTATCGGCTTCGAAGATGATGCTGTAGAGCTTTTGCCTGAGCGCTTTCATTATGTTATTTTTTGAGGTGTCAACTGATGACCGACCATTCGAATTCGGTTTTTTTGCCCTGGGAGAGAGTTTTGCGTAGGATGCAGTAGTCGTCGCTTTCGAGCCGGGGGTCACTGTCGAGGATGTCGCGTGCATGTTGGCGGGCCAGTTCCAGGATCTGGCCGTCTTTGGCCAGGTTGGCGATTTTCAGGTCGAACCCCATACCGCTTTGCTGGGTGCCTTCCATATCGCCGGGGCCCCTCAGCCGCATGTCCATTTCGGCAATTTCAAAGCCGTCATTGGTGCGGACCATGGTCGCCAGCCGTTTGCGGCTTTCATTGGTCAGCTTGAAGGAGGACATCAGCAGACAAAAGGATTGCTCCGCCCCGCGTCCCACGCGCCCCCGCAACTGGTGCAACTGCGACAGCCCAAACCGCTCGGCACTCTCGATGACCATCACCGAGGCATTGGGAACGTCAACACCCACCTCGATGACGGTGGTGGCCACCATGATCTGAGTTTTTCCCTCCTTGAACCGGACCATCTCCCGCTCTTTCTCCTGCGGTTTCATCCGGCCGTGGACCATGCAGACCTCATACCCGGGAAAGGCATCAGAGATATGGCGGAATCCCTCCTCCAGGTTCTTCAGGTCAAGGGTTTCCGATTCCGAGATCAGGGGGTAGACCATGTAGACCTGCCGGCCTTCCCCAATCTTTCTGCCGATGAACTGGTATACTTCCTGCCGTTTGTTTTCGAAAAAATGGAGGGTCTGTATGGGTTTGCGCCCCGGGGGCAGTTCGTCGATGACCGAGACGTCAAGGTCGCCATAGACCGTCATGGCTAGTGTTCTGGGAATAGGCGTGGCCGTCATCACCAGAATGTGCGGGGGGATGACATCGTTTTTCTGCCATAGTTTGGCCCGCTGGGCCACCCCGAAGCGATGCTGCTCGTCGATGATCACCAGTCCCAGTTGTTTGAACACCACCGCATCCTCAATGAGGGCATGGGTGCCTATGAGGAGCTGAAGGCTCCCCTCACTCAGCCTGGCATGCAGCTGTGTTCGCTCCGATGCCTTCGTAGAACCCGTCAGCAGTCCGGTCTCTACATGCATCCCCTCCACCAGCCGGGAGATGGTGGCATAATGTTGTTGGGCCAGGATTTCTGTGGGGGCCATCAGGCAGGCCTGAAAACCGTTGTCCATGGCAATCAGTGCTGTCATCAGCGCCACCAGGGTCTTGCCGCTTCCCACGTCACCCTGAAGCAACCGGTTCATCTGGATGGAACGGGAGAGATCCCTGCGGATTTCCCTGATCACCCGTTTCTGTGCTTCGGTCAGCGGAAAGGGAAGATAATGGTGATAAAAGGTATTGAAATTGTAGCCTACCTGCGTGAAAGGATGCCCGACGAACTTGCTCTCCCTGGCGTGCTTAAGTCCCAGGATTTTAAGCTGGATTAAAAACAGCTCCTCGAATTTCAATCTGAAGCGCGCATTCTTCAGATCCAGGGTGTTGGCAGGTTTGTGGACCGTTGTCAGGGCGGCTTCCAGCGACATCAGCTTCAGCTTGCCGATGAGCGGTGCAGGCAATGTCTCCGGAATTTTGCCTTTCATTTTATCCACCAGCAGCAGCATGAGCTTGTTCAGGGCCTTCGAGGTCAGGAACTTCTTCTTCATCTGCTCGGTGGTGATGTAATGCGACTGGAACATCCCCACGGGTTGCAGGGCCATCTCCCCTTCGGTTTCGATTTCAGGGTGGACCACGTTGATGGTTCCATTGAATTCGGCAGGTTTTCCGAAGACGATCAGCGGGGTGTTGAGTTTCAGGTGTTCCTTCATCCATTTCACCCCCTGGAACCAAATCAGCTCTATAGACCCGGTCTCATCCCTGAAAAGGGCCGTCAGCCGCTGCTTGCTCCCGACGCCCACGACCTCCATGGAGGTGATCTTTCCCTTGACCTGGATGTGCGGCATCTGGCCATGCACCTCACTTATTTTGTAAAATTTGGTGCGGTCGATATATTTGTAGGGAAAATAATAAACCAGGTCGCGGAAGGTTTGAATATTCAGCTCTTTTTTTAGCAATCCGGCCCTCACCGGCCCCATGCCCGGTAAAAATTGAATATCTTGGTCCAGGAATTCGGTCATGACAAACAAAGATAGAAAACTGCCGGGAATTACGGCAACCGGAAGGGCCGATAGGCGCAGGTGGACCTTCCAGGCCTTGGGGAGATTCCGGAGGGGCATTGGAAAATTATGGTATTAAAGGGACCAACCAGAAATATGGGCACCATCCATACCAATCCATATGGTTTCAGAATTCACTCGCCTTATGTTTATCATTTGGTGGCCAGGGTCCTCTATGGGAAGAAGTTTCTGACCCCGCATCAGCGGGCATGGCTGGGGTCCCTGAAGCGAAGGGAGCGTAATGATGCGGAGAAGCTCCTCAGACTGCTCCTTTTTTTTAAGCCTGACCACCTCCGTTGGCAGGAGGAGGAGCCTCTGTTGCGTCGGATCATCGATGCGATGGGGCCATCAGTCGCCGGCGGCAGGGATGGCGGGGATACGGGGGAGGCTCAGCCTTATCCTCATGGAGGGGCGGGGGAGCGGGACTGCCGAGAGATGATCGTGGGAAGCCTTCCTGCCCACTTCCCCCCGGAGCTGCCCGAAGGGAAAGAACCCGCCTGCTGGATCCTCCTTCAACTGCGCCATTTGGAGATGACTAATTTTTTTAATACCTTGCGCCAGTCAACGAAGACCACCATCACCATTGAAGTAAATAATACGGGAATCGTTATTTTTAACCCGAAATTCAGAAAACAGAACTACTTCGTCAGGGAGTGGTTTCTCATATGAGCATTGAGGTTTTTTCAGATGGAGAAAGTCATTCACTTGGATAAGATCACCAAGAATTACAAGGTCGGGCCCTCGGTGGTCAGGGCTTTGCGTTCGGTGACCCTTGATATTTTAAAAGGGGAGTATGTGGCCGTTATGGGAGCTTCAGGTTCCGGAAAGTCCACACTGATGAACATCATTGGTTGTCTGGACACGCCTTCGGGGGGGAATTATATCCTCAACGGCACGGAGGTGAGCAGCATGAGCGATAACCAGCTGGCGGAAATCCGGAACCGGGAGATTGGTTTTGTCTTCCAGGTTTTCAACCTGCTCCCGCGGAATACCGCTTTGGAGAATGTCATGCTTCCGTTGATTTATGCGGGGGAGAAGAAACAGGTGAGGCGCGAGCTGGCCCTGAAGATGCTGGAAGATGTAGGACTGGGCGACAGGGTGGAACATAAGCCCAACGAACTCTCGGGGGGCCAGCGGCAAAGGGTGGCCATCGCCCGTGCCCTGATCAACCGGCCATCCCTGATTCTTGCCGATGAACCCACCGGGAACCTGGATTCCCGCATTTCTGAGGAGATCATGAAGCTCTTTGCCGACATTCACAGAAAAGGAAACACGCTGCTGATGGTGACCCACGAAGAGGATATTGCCCGGCATGCCCATCGCATTATCCGGCTCAAAGACGGAGAGATAGAAGCCGACTATCGCAATCCTAACCCCATTTACTGACCACCATGGATTTTAAGATCTATACCAAAACGGGTGATGACGGGACCACCGGACTGGTGGGGGGAAGCCGGGTCAGGAAGAGTGCACTGAGGCTCGACGCCTATGGAACCGTAGATGAATTGAATTCCTGGGTGGGACTGGTTTGTGCCCAGTCAGAGGATCAGGAGGTGAAGGATCTCCTGCTCAGGGTGCAGCACAATCTATTTATTATGGCTTCCAAGCTGGCTTCCGATGAAAAGGGGGCCGCCATTACCGGTCAGCTGGTAGTGACTCCGGAAGAGATCACGCTGTTGGAGAAGGCCATCGATGCCTATGAGACCGCTCTCGTTCCCCTGAACCATTTCATCCTTCCGGGGGGATCACTCCTGGTCAGTTATTGTCATATTGCCCGGACGGTCTGCCGGCGTGCCGAACGGAATATGGTCAGGCTTGCTGAATCCAGTGAAGTGGATGCAGCCCTCCTCCATTACATCAACAGGCTTTCAGATTACCTGTTTGTGCTGGCCAGAAAACTGGCTGCCGATCATGGGGTGGCCGAGATTCCCTGGATTTCAGGACGGAAATAGGAGATAAATAGAAAACCGAGATAACCAAGCCGTTGTCGTTTCCTGCTATCGGGGAGGCGGGCCGGCGAAAAGTGAAAAACATGAAGATTGACATTGGAGAATCACTGGTAAACAGCTATCTGAGACACGTCATGGGGTGTTGCATCGTTCAGCAGAACTGGAAGCCCTCGGGAAACTGGCCCATCGGGGAGACGGAAATGGGCCTGGCCCGCAGGGAATTCGACAGGATTCAACGCCATAAGGCGTTTACCGAAATTTTTAAAACCGGTTTTGAACAGACGGTAACGCAGACCGAAGTGGACGTCATGGGCTATACCCATGACAAAACCATTTATGCGGTTAATATCACGTTTCATGAACTGGGTATTAATTTCGGGTCCCGCACCGATACCCGCAACCGGGTCATCAAGAACCTGCTCAGGGCTTACCTTTCCCTGATCTGCTATTTCCCGGGATACAGGCATGTCCTTGTGTATTGTTCACCCAAGGTGACCGGGGCTACTGAGGAGGTCCTCCAGGATTATTTCCGGATCCTGGAAAACGATTTCAGTTCTGAAGAGGTCACCTTCAAATATTTGTCGAATGAGAGTTTCCGCGACCAGGTGATGATGCAGACCCTTGACAGCGCACAGGACCAGTTTGACACCAGTGAGCTGTTTCTCCGCTCGTTCAAGTTGTTGACCGTATATGCCTCCGATCTGAATGAAGAGGAGGAGAACCGCAGGGAGGAATCTTCTTTTCGGGAGACCCCGGCAAGCACAAAACAGGCCAAGCCTCGTCCCATCAAGGCGAAAGCGGCGGAAGAAACGATGATGGCCACCCCGGTCCGGGATTCCGGAGGGGAGCGTTATGAAGAAAGTCCTGCCGCACCCTGGGAGGCTGATGCGTCGCAGGCCAGCCTGCGCACCACGCCGCGGAAAAGAATAAGAATCAAAACAAGCCTTACTGAGCAGCAAGTTCCCATGACCTTCAACCCTCCTGTGGCTGAAATAACCTCCCCGGAAGATGCCGGTGCGCCTGAACCAGAGCCTGAGGTTGCCGGAGGGGGAGAGGAATTCCTGGAAGAACAGGAAGTGACCAAGGTGAAAAGCCGTGTTCCCAAATGGTTTCAGAAACCCGGACAAAACAACAGTAAGATCCTGATCCGTTACATGGAGATGTTCGAAAAGGATGAGAAGGTCTCCTTGCGCCAGCTTGCCGACAGTTGCGGCGACGTGAAAAACTTCGCGGTCAATTTCGCCCAGATGAATAAAGCCAACGGCAAGAACCATGGAAAGGTTTTCCAGGTCGAGGGCGATGCCGTCCTGCTCTGGCCCCCTGTAAAAGAGTTTATTATTCAGGAATACATCGAATTCAAGAAATCGTATTATTCGGGTGAATGAATCATTCGTTTGAAAATGTTTAATAATAGGTGGTATACATAACCAGCGTTATTATAATTTTGTTATATTCGCGGAAATTTTCAAACAGGACAATTGTAACACCTTAATAATCAACGATTATGTATTGGACACTCGAATTGGCATCTAAACTGGAGGATGCACCCTGGCCAGCCACCAAGGACGAATTGATTGATTTTGCCATTCGTTCGGGGGCTCCTCTGGAAGTAATAGAGAATCTTCAGGAGATTGAAGATGAGGGCGAAGTGTATGAGAGTATTGAGGACATCTGGCCTGATTATCCCAGCAAGGATGACTTTTTTTTCAATGAGGATGAGTATTAACAGAATAGAAAAAACAGGCTTCGCGCCTGTTTTTTGTTAGAAGAAACGGGGAAGGATGATGTCTGCCATATCGATATCGGAGGAGCTCAGGGGCAAGGTGCCGGGGATCAGGCTGTTGTGTCTGGAGTGTGATGTGGTCACCGGGGATTCTCCGGAGGGATTGTTGGCGTTGATGGATGAGCGATGTCTGGCGTTGCGTGGAACGCTGAAGACGGAGGAGATCAGCACCCTGCCGGCCATCAGGGCCTCCCGGGCGGCTTACCGGCGTGTGGGTAAGGATCCTGCGCGGTACCGGCTGTCGGCGGAGGCGCTCCTGCGCCGGGTGGTCAGGGGTGAAGCGCTATACCGGATCAGCAATGTGGTCGACTTGCTCAACCTGGTCTCCATCACCTCCGGCTTTTCGATAGGGGGTTATGATGCAGCGGCCCTCGGGGGGGAGGTGGAGTTTGGCATTGGCAGGGCAGGGGAGCCCTATCAGGCGATCGGCAGGGGGGAGTTCAACATCGAAGGATTGCCTGTTTTCCGGGATCGGCGCGGGCCCTTCGGATCCCCCACGAGTGATTCGGAGCGTACCCGGGTGACGCCTTCCACCCGGCGTTTCCTGATGGTGTTCATCGATTTCGGATCATCGGCTGACTTGGAAGCTGCAGGTCAACAAGCCGTGAACTGGCTGAAAGCGTTTGCCGGGACACAAAATGTAGAAATTCAATTAGTAGATTAAGCTATGAGGCAGAATATATGTAAAGTGATCATGAGATTGTGGGGATGGAAAGCCATGGCCGGAGAAATGCCCGATCCTAAGGCGATCATCATTGGTGCTCCGCACACCAGCATCTGGGATTATGTGATTTCCTGGCTCTATTACACTTCGGTAGGCGGTGTAGCCCATACCGTGATCAAGAAAGAGATGTTTTTCTGGCCTCTGGGGTGGTTGCTCCGGCAGTCGGGGGCCATCCCAGTTGACCGGTCCCATGGGGCCTCCGTGGTCAAACAGATCATCGACGAATTCAATAAACATGAGAAGTTTCATCTGGCGATCACGCCTGAAGGGACCCGCAAGCGCACCAAACGGTGGAAGGCTGGTTTTCATGCGATTGCCAGGGCTACGGGGGCTAAAGTATACCTGGGTTTCTTCGACTGGGGCCGCAAGGAAATCGGCTGGTATCAGACCCTGGAGCTCACCAGCGATGCGGATGCAGACATCCGCCGGATGAAGGATTATTACCGTGAGCTGGGGGTGAAAGGCAAGTATCCCGAATTATTCAATACCGACTACTGATATGGGACTCAGGGTTACCGTGGTGCAGCCTTCGCTGGCCTGGGAGAACCCGGCCGCCAACAGGGAGCATATATCCCGGTTGATAGAGATGGCGGGGAATACCGACGTGATCCTGCTTCCCGAGATGTTCACTACAGGCTTCACCATGTCTTCAGCCTTGCTGGCCGAAGAGATGGACGGCCCGACGGTGACCTGGATGCGTAAAAAGGCGGAGGAATGCCAGGCCGTTCTGGCCGGAAGTCTGATCATCAGGGATAATGGCTGCTATTTCAACCGGTTGGTGTGGGCGGCTCCCGGTCAGGGCCCCCTCTGGTATGATAAAAGACATCTCTTTACCATGGGGGGTGAACCGCTCCATTTCACCCCGGGCCAACAACGGGTCACCGTGACCTGGAAAGGATGGAACATCAGGCTGCTCATCTGCTATGACCTCCGTTTCCCGGTGTGGAGCCGCAACCACGACGGTTATGACCTGTTGATCTATGTGGCCAACTGGCCTGCGGCCCGCCATCATGTGTGGAAAGCCCTTCCCCTGGCACGGGCCATCGAAAACCAATGCTACTGCCTGGCTGTTAACAGGGTAGGCTCCGACGGCATGGGGCTCCACTATCTGGGCGATTCCATGATGATCACCCCCAAAGGCGATACTACCCTCATGGGTGATAAGGAGTCCGTCCACACCTTCTCTCTCAGCCTGGAGGAACTTCAGGCCTTCAGGGATAAATTTCCAGTTCTGAATGACAAAGATCGCTTTGGAGTCTTGAGTCTTGAATCCTGAATGTGGAAATCTGGAATCTGGAATCTTGAATCTGGAATCTTGAATCTGGAATCTGGAATCTTGAGTCTGGAATCCTGAATCTGGAATCTTGAGTCTGGAAGGTCAGAATATCAGAATATCAGAATATCAGAATATCAGAATAGCTGCTGTTTGAGGAATTCCTCCATTTTGGAATAGAGGTGGATGGTGGTATTGCCGCCTCTGATGCCATGATTCCGGTCGGTATAGATGGCCATGTCGAAGGGGACGCCGGCTTGCACGAGAGCTTCGGCGAAGGACATGGAATTCTGTACATGCACATTATCGTCGGCAGAGCCATGGACCAGCAGCAACCGGCCCTTAATTTTGGCGGCATGGGTGACGGGGGAGTTGTCGTCATAGCCCTGTGGGTTTTCTTCGGGTTTGCGCATGTATCTTTCGGTGTAGATGTTATCGTAGTACCTCCAGTTGGTGACAGGGGCTACGGCAATGCCGGCCTTGAAGAGTGTTCCACCCTTGGCCATGGTCAGGGCCGTCATAAAGCCGCCATAGCTCCAGCCCCAGATGGCGATGCGGCTGCCGTCGACCCAGGGCAGGGAGGCCAGGTAGCGAGCTGCTTCCACCATGTCGTCTGACTCATACCGGCCCAATTGCATGTAGGTGACCTTCCGGAACTCCTCGCCACGGGCCCCGGTACCCCGGGGATCCACGCAAACCACACCAAAACCCTCCTGGGCCAGGTATTCGTTCCATCCCACGCTCCAGCTATCGGTGACCTGTTGTGAATTGGGACCACTATACTGGGTCATCACTACAGGATACTTCTTTGAAGGATCCCATCCCGCGGGTTTGATCAACCAGCCGTTGAGCTGAACACCTTCCGGAGTGGTGAAGGTGAAGAACTCCCTGGCAGGAATCGCATATTCCGCCAGTTTGGATTTCAGGGTTTCGTTGCTCTCCAACACCCTGATCTGTTTACCCTTCCAGTCGTGTAGGGTGATCAGGGCCGGGGTGGTATTGCTCGTATGATAATGGATGTAGTAGTTGAAATTCCTGCTGAAGGTGGCCCTGTTGGTACCGTCCAGGGTCGAGAGCTGGCCTCTTTTTTTACCGTCGGCACTCACGAAGCAGACTTCCCGCCGGAGGGGCGACGCGGCAGCCGCCTGGTAATAGAAGAGTTTCCGGACGGGATCAAAACCGTAGAAATCGGTGATGTCGTACTTTCCGCTGGTCAGTTGTTTCAGTTCGAAGCCCTCTTTGTCATGGAGGTAGAGGTGGGCAAAGCCATCGCGTTCGCTGATGACCACGAACTGCCCGTTGTCGAGGAAGGTGAAGTGGTCGAAAAAACTCTCGTCTATATATTTCTCATTTTTCTCGGTATACAGGGGCCGGGTATCGCCGGTATATGGGTTGGTCAGCAGAAGGTCGAGCTGGTTCTGGCGCCGGTTCATGCGCATGACCACCAGGTTGGAAGCGTCGGGGACCCAGCGGAGCCGTGGAATATAAATGTCGCTCTCTTTGCCCGTAGCAGCCAGGATGTTAGACCGCACCTTCACGTCGTAGATTTTCACCGATACCTGGGAGTTGCCTTCCCCGGCACGGGGATATTTGAAGGTTTCGAGCCGGGGATACTCCACCTTTCCGGGGGTGTTGCCGGCAGCATTGAAAAGAGACATGGTAAACTCCTTGACCGCCGTCTCATCAAAGCGGATATAGGCCAGAAAACGGCTGTCGGGTGACCAGGCAAAAGCCTTGCTGAAACCGAACTCCTCCTCATACACCCAGTCGGGAGCGCCGTTGATGATCCGGTTTTTCTCCCCATCGGTGGTGACCTGCGTCTCCGTGCCGAATTTCAGATTCTTGATGAAGAGGTTGTTGTCACGCACAAAGGCCACCCGTTCCCCATCGGGCGAAAACGTGGCCAACTGTTGCTTCCCCTTATCCGATAAGGGAAGAAGCTCCTGTGTGACGGAATTCCACACATAATAACTGGCCGTGAAGGAGTGCCGGTAGATAGGCTCCATTTCGGTCATCAGCAATATTTTCGTTTCATCATCGCTCAGTTCATAACTCATGAATCCCTTCAGGGGGGCATCAGCCACGGCCTTAAGATCAAGAAGTGTCGCCACTTTCTGGCCGGTCAGGTAATTGTATTTGACGATCTTCGTGCCTTCTTCCATCAGGGTGTAGTGATTGCCGTCCTTCGCCGGCTGCATTCCCGGCAACTGTTTCTGGGTGAAAGTCCTGGATTTGAACAGGTCTTCCATGGTGATCTTCTTCTGGGCTATTGCACCAGAGGCAGAAATCAGCAGGATCAGCAGGGCGAGGAGAAAGGATTGGATCTTCATGACATCAGATTTTAAAGGTTGTCGTGGCTCTTCGGGAACCACTTCCTGCAAAATAAATTAAAAAATAGGAAAAACGCTGTTAATCCCCTAATTACTCCGATTAAAATCGTGAGATTGGACTTATTGTTTTATAGGAAAGTATTATCTTTGCGGACTTAAATTTGAAGCGAAGTATACTGATGATTAAGATAACTTTACCTGATGGAAGTATCAGGGAATACAATGCCGGGGTGACGGGACTGGAGATAGCCGGGTCCATATCAGGGCGGTTGGCCCGGGAGGTATTGGCTGCCGGGGTGAACGGGGAGGTCTGGGATCTGAACCGTCCGATCGATAGTGATGCATCGGTGCGGCTTTTCACGTGGGAAGAGCGTGAGGGCAAGGAGACCTTCTGGCATACTTCGGCTCATCTTATGGCGCAGGCCATTGAGGAGTTTTACCCCGGAACCCTCTTCGGCATCGGCCCCACCGTGGACCATGGTTTTTATTATGACATTGATCTTCCCGGTGGTCAACAGTTGTCGGAAAAAGAGCTGGAGAAAATCGAAAAACGGATGATGGAGATCTCCCGGGATAAACAGCCCGTGGTGCGCAAGGCTATTTCCAAGGCCGATGCCCTCCATTTTTTCACTGAAAAGGGGGATCCGCTCAAGCTGGAACTCATCAGCGAGCTGGAAGATGGCACCATCACCCTGTACAGCCAGGGCAACTTCACTGATCTCTGCCGCGGGCCCCATCTGCCCGACACCAGTTTCATCAAAGCAGTGAAGCTCACCGCTATTGCCGGCGCCTATTGGAGGGGCAACGAAAAAAACAAGATGCTCACCCGCGTCTATGGGGTTACCTTTCCCAAGCAGAAGCTGCTGGAGGAGTACCTGGTGATGATTGAGGAAGCTAAAAAGCGCGATCACCGCAAGATCGGCAAAGAGATGGAGCTCTTCGCTTTCTCCGAAGCGGTAGGCCTGGGATTGCCCCTGTGGCTGCCCAAAGGGGCTCAACTGCGGGGTCTCCTGGAGGATTTTTTGCGCAAAATTCAGAAGAACTTCGGCTATGACCAGGTGATCACCCCCCATATCGGCGATGTGAACCTTTACAAGACGTCGGGCCATTACGAGAAATACGGCAAAGACTCCTTCCAGGTCATTAAAACACCGGCCGAAGGCGAGGAGTACATGCTTAAACCCATGAACTGCCCTCACCATTGTGAGATATATAAGACCAAACCCAGGTCTTACAAGGACCTCCCGGTGCGGATGGCCGAATTCGGAACGGTATACCGCTACGAACAGAGCGGAGAGTTGCACGGTCTGACCCGGGTCAGGGGGTTCACCCAGGACGATGCCCATATCTACTGCCGTCCCGATCAGCTCAAAGAGGAGTTCAAAAAGGTGATCGACATTGTTTTCATTATTTTCAAGGCCCTTGATTTCAAGGACTATACCGCCCAGATCTCCCTGCGTGATCCCAATAAACCCGAGAAGTATATCGGTACAGCGGAAAACTGGGACAAGGCTGAGCGGGCCATCGTGGAAGCGTGTGATGAGAAAGGACTTAAGACGAAGACCGAACTGGGTGAGGCTGCGTTTTATGGTCCGAAGCTCGACTTCATGATCAAGGATGCCCTGGGCCGCAACTGGCAGCTGGGGACCATCCAGGTCGACTATAATCTTCCGGAGAGGTTCCAGCTGGAATACATCGGCTCCGATGACAAGCGGCACCGGCCGGTGATGATCCACCGGGCGCCCTTCGGATCCATGGAGCGGTTCGTAGCCGTTCTGATCGAGCATACCGCCGGGAAATTCCCTCTTTGGCTGACCCCGGAACAGGTCGTGGTGCTTCCCATCAGCGAAAAATTCAACGATTATGCCCGTAAAGTTTCAGATGAGCTGAATTTTTCCGATATTCGCGCCGTCGTGGATGACCGTAACGAAAAGATTGGCAGGAAGATACGTGACAATGAACTGAAACGGGTGCCTTATCTGCTCGTTGTGGGTGAGAAAGAGGAGGAGACCGGCAGTGTAGCCGTACGCCGTCAGGGCGAGGGGGATAAAGGAACCATGACCATCATGGATTTTGCCGGCTTCCTCAAAGACGAGATTAAGAGACAGTTAACCGGATTATATAACTAATTTAAGGAGGATCTGACCTATAGCTATCAAGAAAGCTTTGACGCGACCCGACAGACCGGACAATAACGACACCGGGAATTACAGGGTCAATGAGAAAATCAGGGTACAACAAGTGCGCCTGGTAGGGGATAACCTGGAGAATCCCGGGGTTTACTCCCTGCGCGATGCCCTGAAGATCGCCGACTCCATGGATTTGGACCTTGTCGAGATCTCACCCAAAGCCGACCCGCCGGTCTGCCGCGTGATCGATTATTCCAAGTTCCTTTACCAGCAGAAAAAGAAACAAAAGGAGATAAAGGCCAAAACCGTGCAGGTGGTGGTGAAAGAGATCCGTTTCGGTCCGCAAACCGATGACCACGATTTCAATTTCAAGCTCCGGCACGCTGAGAAATTCCTCCAGGAAGGCGCTAAAGTCAAAGCTTTCGTCTTCTTCAAAGGACGTTCCATCCTCTTCAAGGAGCAGGGAGAAATCCTCCTCCTCAAATTTGCCACCCTTCTGGAGGAATTCGGGAAGGTAGAACAACTTCCCAAACTGGAAGGTAAAAGAATGACCATGTTTATTTCACCGAAAAAGAAATAGCACGTACAAGTAATTACTTTAAAAAGGAGTAAAATGCCAAAAATGAAAACCAATTCCGGTGCCAAGAAGAGATTCAAACTCACCGGAACCGGCAAGATCAAAAGAAAACATGCTTACAAGAGTCACATTCTGACGAAGAAGAGCACCAAGCGCAAGCGGAATCTCGGGTACTGGACGACCATCGACAGCACCAACGTCTCCAATGTGAAGCTGATGTTGAACATGAAATAAGATCTTACCCCAAGAATTAAAAAGAGTTGATAACCCGGTGATGTGGCCATAAGTTCCGGCGACGGGCGCCCTTCACCAAAAAAAGAAAAAGTATGCCAAGAAGTGTAAATCATGTAGCATCACGAGCCCGAAGGAAAAAATTACTGAAACTGACAAGAGGTTATTTCGGTTCTCGTAAAAATGTCTGGACAGTTGCCAAGAACACCTGGGAAAAAGGTCAGCAGTACGCTTACCGCGACAGGAAACAGAAAAAGCGGAATTTCCGTGGCCTCTGGATCCAGCGCATCAATGCAGCCGCCCGTCTGGAAGGATTTTCCTATTCCAGGCTGATCGATCTGCTGAAAAAGAACAACGTGGAAATCAACCGCAAGGTACTGGCCGACCTGGCCATGAACCACCCGGAAGCTTTCAAGGCAATTGTAGCCAAGGTGAAATAATACAATTCTTAACGGTGAAATAAGTGGCTGACCCGGGAACCTTTCCCGGGTTTTTCATTTTAACGCGGTTCTGGCATGAGTTGCCGTTAATACTGTGGCCACCAGTGATCTTGGGAAGGCGGAGTATCCCTGCAGGCAGCCTTATATTTTAAAGGCTTTGCCGGATTTATGCTTTTTGGCATAAATTAGGGTGGTAAATTGCCTACTTTTGTGAATGAATGCTCCCCGGATAAACGGTGGCGAAAGCAGGCCGGTCGAGGAGTTCAGTACATAGGATAATATCAACCAATATATAACAGTAATGAAGGTTTTACAGGAAATTATCGCGAACGCGAAGAAGGCACAAAAGAGGATCGTTCTGCCCGAGGGGTTGGAGCCGCGTACCCTGCGTGCTGCAGATATTATTCTGAAAGAAGGCATTGCCAAGCTGATTATTCTGGGGAATCCTACAGAGATCAGAGCGGAGGCAGAGAAGCTGGGGGTCAACCTGACCCAGGCCACGTTGGTCGATCCGGCCACCGATTCCCGGCGGGAGAAGTATGCCGGCATGATGGTGGAGATCAGGAAGACCAAGGGGGTGACCATGGAAGAGGCATTGGGGTTGCTGAACAATCCGCTCTATTTTGCCCCGCTGATGATCAAGGCGGGGGATGCTGACGGTGAGCTGGCGGGAGCCATCAACGCTACCGGCGATGTGCTGAGGCCTGCCTTCCAGTATGTTAAAACCCTGCCGGGTGTCAGTGTGGTCTCAGGGGCCTTTCTGATGTTCCTCAATGACCCCAACATTGGTCATGAAGGAATTCTTGTCTTTGCCGATTGTGCGGTGCTGCCCGACCCTGATGAAAACCAGCTGGCAGAGATCGCCGTGACTACGGCGCGGACGGCCAAGGCCATTGTGGGACTGGAACCGCGGGTAGCCATGCTCAGTTTTTCGACCAAAGGAAGCGCCTCCCATATCATGGTCGACAAGGTGGTCAACGCCACCCGCAAGGCCAGGGAAATGGATCCGGAATTGAAGATCGAAGGGGAACTTCAGGTTGATGCCGCCCTGGTCAAGGAAGTGGCTCAACTCAAAGCCCCCGGAAGCGAGGTCGCCGGCAGAGCCAACATCCTCGTTTTCCCCACCCTTGAATCGGGCAACATCGGTTATAAACTGGTCCAGCGCCTGGCCCGGGCCGAAGCCATTGGTCCGGTACTCCAGGGGATGGCTGCCCCTATCAATGACCTATCCCGGGGGTGTTCCGTCACCGACATTGTGAACATGGTAGCTATCACCGCCAACCAGGCTGCCGCAACCTTTTAACCTTAATTCTATGGCCAGTGAAATAATCAGGGAGCCTATCGAGGATTTCGGGCTCAGCAAAAAAGGAAAATCCAATGCCCTCTTCTCTAAAATCGGCATCATCGGATGCGGACTGGTGGGGCAGAATATGGCCAGGGTGGCCTCCTACTACGGTCTGGAAGTCGTGTTTATTGAAGTCTCCCAGGAGAAGATAGCGGAAGCCTTTGCCGGCATCACCCGTATGATGGACCACAGAATCTCCCATTGGGGGCTCACCGAAAGCGAAAAAAGGGCCCACCTGAGCCGGATCACCGGAACTACCGAATACGAAATGCTCAAGGGGTGCGACTTCGTCATCGAAGCCATCCGCCCGGTCGACCGCGGTATCAAAATCAAGGAACGCAAGGAGATTTTCAGGAAGATTGAGTCTGTGGTGGACCGGGAATGCATCATCGCCACCAACTCCACCACCGTGATCATCACTGAACTGGCTTCTGACATGCTCTATAAGGACCGCTGCATCAGCCTCCATTTCTTTGTCAACTCGCCCGATGCGCGGATCGTCGAGGTCGTTAAAGGGCTCTATACTTCCGAAGAGACCTACCAAAAGGTATGCAAATTCGTAAAACTCATCAACCGGACCATCATTCCTGTAGAGGAGTCGGCGGGGCTGATCAGCATACGGCTCTTTGTGGTAGCCCTCAATGAATCCTGTGAAATCCTCATGGAAGGCGTCAGCACCATGGAAGACATCGATTTGACCATGCGCGTAGGCTTCGGCATGCGGATGGGACCCTTCGAAGTAGCCGACAAAATCGGACTCGACAAGGTGGTCCGCTGGATGGAGAATATCTACAGCGAGTTCGGAGATGTGAGGTATAAACCCTCACCGCTGATCAAGAAGCTGGTCAGGGCCAAACACTTTGGGGTGTCGGCCGGACAGGGATTTTATGCCTACGATGCAGAAGGCAACCGTCTCAGCGTCAAACCCAAACCTTGCTAACCCTTATTACCATTGCATTATGAAAGTATTGGTTTTGAATTGCGGGAGCAGTTCCATTAAATATCAGCTTTTTGACATGACCGACCAGCATGTGATCTCCAAGGGAGGGATCGAAAAGGTAGGCATGAAGGGCTCTTTTCTTAAACACACCCGTGAAGATGGTCAGGTGGTCCTCTTCGAAGGGGAGATCATCGATCACAAAGCAGGCATCGAGTATATCCTGGGGGTACTGACCAGTGTTAAGCATGGCTGTCTCAAGAGCCTCGATGAAATAGAAGCGGTGGGCCACCGGGTGGTTCACGGGGGAGAACGGTTCAAGTCAAGTGTCTATATTGACGAAGAGGTGAAAGCCGTTCTCGAGAAGAATATTGGCCTGGCTCCCCTCCACAATCCGCCGAACCTCAAGGGGATCTATGCCATGGAAGAGCTGATCCCTGGCATCCCCCAGGTGGGGGTCTTCGATACCGCCTTCCACCAGACGATGGAACCCTATGCCTACATGTATGGCATCCCTTACATCCTCTATAAGAAGCATGCCATCAGGCGCTATGGGTTTCACGGCACCAGCCACCGTTACGTCAGCCAGCGGGTGTGTGACCTCCTCGGAAGAGATATCACCACGCAGAAAATCATCACCTGCCATCTGGGCAATGGAGCTTCCGTTGCCGCTGTCAAAAACGGAAAGTCGGTCGACACCTCCATGGGATTTACCCCCATTGAGGGACTGATTATGGGAACCCGGGCGGGCGACCTGGACATCGGGGTGGTCACCTTTATTATGGAGAAGGAGGAGCTGGGTCTCCGTTCGGCCAACTCGCTGTTCAACAAGCACAGTGGGATGCTCGGGCTGACGGGGGTCTCCTCCGATATGAGGGAGATAGAACAAGCGGCAGAAGCCGGTAACGAAAGAGCCCTCCTCGCCCTGGAGATGTACAGCTACCGGGTGAGGAAATATATCGGGGCTTACGCCGCGGCCATGGGGGGACTTGACATTCTGGTGTTTACCGGCGGAATCGGTGAAAATGCAAGCAATATCAGACAGGAATCCCTCAAAGAACTGGAATTCCTGGGCGTCGACCTCGATGTGGAGAAGAACCAGAGCTTCAGAAAAGAGGGGGAAATCAGCCTTCCCGGTTCGCGCGTCAAAGTCATGGTGATTCCCACCAACGAGGAGCTGATGATCGCTCTCGATACCGAAACTATTATCAGGGAAAAGAAGGAGAATTTCTGAACTATCTGAAAAGAGGGGCGCTGCCCCTTTTTTTTTATGGGTATTTGTTAAATTTACCGTGTGACAACCTCAACTGGATACAAAAGGCGTATTATGGAAATCAGACATCTCGATGAAATCATTGACAAGGTAAAGGGCAGGCCCACCCGGCGGCTGGTTGCCGTGAATGCTATCGACGACCATACCCTGGATGCTGTGTATGCGGCGGTAGAACAGGGGATCGTCAAGGCTACGCTGACCGGAGATCCTGACCAGATCAGGGCGGCCTGTGCCTCCCTGGGGCTGGATGCCGGCAAATTTACCATTGAAGCGGCGAGTGGTGAAGACGCTGCTGCCCGCAAAGGAGTGGAACTGGTCTCAGAAGGCAAAGCCGACATCATGATGAAAGGACTGCTGAGTACCGATAAATATATGAAGGCCATTCTCAACAAGGATTTTGGTCTTCTTCCTCCCAAGGGGGTCCTGAGCCATGTGACGGTAGTGGAAAACCGGAATTATCATAAATTGTTGATCGTTGGGGATGTGGCGATCATTCCCTATCCTGATCTGGCCCAGAAGATCATCATGACGGGTTATCTGATTCAGACGGCCCGGGCATTGGGGCTTGAAAAGCCGAAAGTGGCGCTGATTGCGGCCACGGAGCAGGTGCTGACCGCTATTCCGGCCTGTACCGATGCCGCGGTGATCGCCAAGATGGCCGATCGGGGCCAGATCAGCGGGGCCTTCGTGGATGGCCCTATGGCCCTGGATGTGGCCCTGGATGCCGAATCGGCTGCGATCAAGAAAATCACCTCTCCCGTGGCAGGGGATGCAGACTGTCTTCTTTTTCCCAATATAGATGCGGGAAATGTCTTCTATAAGATGAGTGCCCGGATGTGCCATTCGGAACAGGCCGCCATCGTTGCTGGAGCCCGTGTACCGCTGGTCCTCTCCAGCCGCGGCGACTCCATGCAGACCAAACTCTATTCCATTGCCCTGGCAGCGATGCTGGGGTAACCTAAAGATGATGTTATGAGCGATATTCTTGTACTGGCTGTTAATCCGGGATCCACATCCACAAAATTTGCCGTCTATGAGGGGGAGAACCCTGTCCTGGTCAAGACCCTGCGCCACAGCATTGAAGAGATTTCAAAGTACAGGAGTATCGTAGATCAGTTTGATTTCCGCAAGGGCCTGATAATAGACGCGCTGGTGGAGGAGGGGATTAGCGTTGACTCCATCAAGCACATCATCGGAAGGGGAGGGCTGACGTGGCCCATGGAGTCGGGTGTTTACCTGGTGAACAACCTGATGCTGGAGCATGCCCGTGAAGGGGTGATGGGGCAGCATGCCAGTAACCTGGGACCTCTCATCGCCGACTATGTGGCCCTGCAGATCCCCGGTGCCAAAGCCTATATTGCCGACCCGGTCGTTACCGATGAACTGGAGGAGATCGCCCGTATTGCCGGTCATCCCCGTTTTGAAAGGGTTTCCATTTTTCACGCCCTCAACCAGAAAGCCATTGCCCGGCTACACGCCCGGAAAGTGGGACAGGCCTACGAGGAGATGAACCTGATCGTGACCCACCTCGGTGGAGGGATTTCTGTGGGGGCCCACAAAAAGGGAAGGGTCATCGATGTCAACAACGCCCTCAACGGCGAAGGCCCCTTCAGTCCGGAACGGTCGGGAACCCTCCCCGTTTACCAGGTGGTAGAACTCTGTTTCTCCGGTAAGTTCACCCGCGAGCAGATCATGCGCATGGTAGTGGGAGAGGGAGGCTATGTGGGCTACCTGGGTACCAACAATGCCCAGGAAGTGCAACGCCTGGCAGAAACCGGAGATCCCCAGGCCCGGCTGATCCAGGATGCCCTGGGCTACCAGGTGGCTAAACTTATTGGTGAAATGGCGGTGGTCCTCTCCGGAAACGTAGATGCCATCCTGCTCACGGGCGGACTGGCGCATAACCGGTATCTGACCGATTATCTAACTGCCCGGACTACCTTCATTGCTCCTGTGCATATTTACCCCGGAGAAGACGAGTTGCAGGCCCTGGCCATGAATGCCCTCCGTGTCGCCCGCGGTGAAACTGAACCCCGGGTTTACACCGGCCACCCCCCGACAACACCTGCCCACCCTTAACGCCAACATTCCCAGATGCCGATGGATTTGCTTACTGTTTTAAATATCACCCTTCCCCTGACCAACCCGGTCCTCATCTTTTCGGTGATCCTCTTTATCATTCTTTTTTCCCCTATCTTCCTCAACCGAATATCCATCCCGCCCCTCGTTGGGCTCATCATTGCCGGGGCTGTCTTTGGTCCCAACGGTCTGAACCTGATCGCCCGCGACAGCAGCATTGAACTCTTTGGAACGGTCGGCCTGTTGTACCTGATGTTTATTTCCAGCATGGAAATGGATATGAACCAGTTTCGCCGGAATTCGGGGAAAAGCCTGGTTTTTGGTTTTTTTACCTTTATCATCCCCATGATACTGGGCATTTTAACAGGTATTTACCTGTTGCGGCTCTCAACGGTGAGTGCCGTATTGCTGGCCAGCATGTACGCCTCCAATACCCTGATCTCCTATCCCATTGTCAGTAAAATGGGTATTGTTAAAAGCCGTGCGGTCAACATCTCGGTGGGAGCGACCATCATCACCACCCTGGCCGCTCTCCTGGTGCTTGCGGTGATCGTGCGTATGCACAATGGCGGAGCCGGGTTTTCCTTCTGGGTGAAACTGGGCGCAGGCATCGTAGTCTCCCTTTCTGTGATATTCTATCTCTTCCCTTTGCTCACACGCTGGTTCATGAAACGGTATGAAGAGAGTGTGGCGCAGTATATTTTTGTGCTGGCCCTGGTCTTCATGGGCGCCTTCCTGGCCCAAATCGGAGGTATTGAACCGATCCTGGGAGCCTTTATGACCGGACTGGCTCTTAACCGGTTGATACCCAATACGTCCCCGTTGATGAACCGGATTGATTTCGTGGGCAATGCCCTCTTTATCCCTTTTTTCCTCATCAGCGTGGGGATGCTGATTGATTACCGCATCTTTTTCAGCAGCTGGGAGACCCTTCTGGTCGCTACCGTCATGACCGGCGTTGCCACCCTGGCTAAATTCCTGGCTGCCTGGCTGACCCAGAAGGTTTATGGATATTCAACCCACGAAAGAAGCGTCATGTTTGGCCTCACCAATGCCCAGGCCGCTTCCACTCTGGCCGCCGTCCTCATCGGTTACAGCATCATCACAGGCTATACACCCGACGGAGTGCCCATCAGGTTGCTCGACGAGAACATCCTTAACGGCACCATCGTCATGATCCTGATCACTTGTACCATTGCTTCCTTTGCTACCCAAAATGGAGCCCGGAAAATTGTCCTGGATGAAACCACCCAGGAGGAAATCCCGGAACATGAAAGAGAAGAGAGAATCCTGATCTCTTTCCGGAACACGGAAACCGTAGAAGAACTGGTCCACCTGAGCGTCACGGTGGCCACCTCCAGATGGAACAGCCATCTGACCGGCCTCCATATCGTCGACGACCTCAAATACGGATCGCCCGCCGAAAAAGAAGCCCGGGCCCTCATGGAAAAAGCAGAAAAATCGGCGGCTTCCACCGACCATCTCCTTACCTCCATCATCAGGTACGATACCAATGCGGTCAATGGCATTGTTAACGTGATCAGAGAAAACAATATCACTGATCTCATTCTGGGGATGCACCACAAAAAAGGATTCACCGACACCTACCTGGGAACCCTTACCCATGGGATTCTCAATAAGGTAGTCGCCACAACGTTGATCTACAGTACTGTACAGCCTCTGGCCACCATCAGGCGATACCTGGTATTCGTCCCGGATCATGCAGAAAGGGAAATAGGCTTTGCCAACTGGCTGGCCAAGATCTGGAATGTCGGCAAAAACACCGGGGCAAAACTGATCTTTTACAGCTCCCGGGAACTGGTGACCCTCTTCAGCCAACTTCAGCTCAAACACCCCTTAGCGGCTGATTTCATCCATTTTCCGGACTGGGAGGAGTTCCCCACGCTATCTTCGGAAGCCCGTACCAACGACTGCCTGGTATTTGTCATGAGCAGAAAAAACTATCCCTCGTATCATCATCTGATGGACAAGATTCCTCATTATCTTGATAATTTCTTCGAGGGGAAAAATTTCATCCTGATATATCCCACACAGTCGATCGCCGGTGCTGATTTCCAGGAATCGGCCTCTTCCTCGCTTTTTGACACCGCTCCGGTCGATTACCAGACCATCAGCACTCTGGTGAAAACCATCGGAAAGTTGATCACCCGAAGGTAGTTTTAGCCATTTATTTTTTATATTTATTCCGGAACCTATCTTCAAAAGGGTGGTCGATTCCAGAGGAGCAGCTATTGACTGTGATGGCCTGTTAGGCCGAGAGGAATCACTACACGCGGGATTAACCCCAGGTTCAGGATATCTAACTCTATAATAATGAACATGATGACCATACTTGCCCTCGGCACATGGACGCTTCCACTGACCAATCCTGTCCTCATTTTTGCTTTGATTCTCTTCATCATTCTTTTTGTTCCTATACTCCTGAACAAAATATCGGTACCGCACCTGATCGGACTGATCATTGCCGGGGTGATCATCGGGCCTTTTGGCCTTAACCTGATGGCCCGCGACAGTAGCGTTGTGCTGTTCGGAACCGTGGGACTCCTGTACATCATGTTTCTGGCCGGACTCGAAATCGACATGGCCGATTTCCGGAAAAACAGTGGCAAGAGTTTTATTTTTGGGATGTACACCTTTCTGATTCCCATGACCATAGGAACACTGGTGGGGTACTATTTGCTGAAGTTTCCCCTCAACTCCTCCATTTTGCTGGCCAGCATGTTTGCCTCCCATACCCTGATCGCCTATCCCATTATCAGTAAGTCGGGAATTCTCAAGAATCCTGCCGTAAGCATCACCATCGGCGGAACCATGATCACCGATACGCTGGCTTTGCTGGTGCTGGCCGTTATCGCAGGTATGGCCACTGGCGACATCACCGATGGTTTTTTTCTAAGGCTTTCGGTTTCTGTCGTGGTTTTCGCCCTGGTGATTGTTTTACTGTTCCCCCTGATCGGCCGCTGGTTCTTTAAAAACAACGATGACAATATCTCCCAGTATATTTTTGTGTTGGCCATGGTCTTCCTGGGGGCTTTTCTGGCAGAAGCCGCCGGGATAGAGGCCATTATCGGAGCTTTTCTATCGGGGCTCGCCTTGAACCGGCTGATTCCCCACACCTCGCCGCTGATGAACCGGATCGAATTCGTGGGCAATGCCCTGTTCATCCCTTTTTTCCTCATCGGGGTGGGGATGCTTATTGATTTCAGGGCTTTCTTCACGGACTGGGACACCATTTTTGTGGCTGGGGTCATGACCGTGGTGGCTACCGGAGCCAAATTCCTGGCTGCCTGGCTCACCCAGAAAACCTTCCGTTTTTCGGCGGATCAGCGGCGGATCATCTTTGGCCTGAGCAACGCCCAGGCCGCCGCTACCCTGGCCGCCGTCCTTGTCGGATACAATATCATCACGGGCACCGATTCCGAAGGTCATCCCATCCGCCTGCTCAACGACAGTGTCCTCAACGGGACCATCCTCATGATTCTGGTCACCTGTACCATTGCCTCTTTTGTGGCCCAGAAAGGAGCCCGTAACCTGGCACAGGCCGATGCCCTCTCCGAGGAACCCGAAGCAGGCGACGAAGAAGAGAGAATCCTGATCCCCCTCAGCAATATCGACAACGTGGAAGAGCTGATCAATATGAGCGTCACCCTGAAGTCCTCCGTTAAAAGCCGGATCTTTGCCCTAAATATTCTCAATAATCTGACGATCGACAGAAATGCAGAAAAACAGGGCCGGAAATTGCTGGAAATCGCTGAGAAAACGGCCTCGGCCACCGACCACCATATCTCCCCGGTCATCCGTTACGATTCCAATGTGGTCAATGGCATCGCCAGTGTCGTTCAGGAAAACAGAATCAGCGACCTGATCATCGGTCTTCATCAGAAAAAGGGCATCTCTGACTCATTTCTGGGAAACCTCACCCAGGGCATCCTGCAGAAGTGTAATACCACCACGGTGATTTACCGCCCGGTACAACCCTTTGCTACCGTCAGGCGCACCCTTATTTTTGTTCCCGACAACGCGGAAAAGGAGGCCGGTTTTGTTTTTTGGCTGGTGAAGGTGTGGAATATTGGCAAGAATACAGGCTCCAAACTTGTATTCTTTGCTTCCGGGGAGATCATCCGCGTTCTTAAAGAGATTCACCGTAAACACCCGGTAGAAGCTGAATTCAGGGAGTTCTCCGATTGGGATGACTTCCTGATCCTGGGCAGGGAAGTCCGTTCTGATGACAATCTGGTCTTTGTCATGAGCCGAAAGGAGTATCCTTCCTTTCACCCTATGATGGCCCGTATTTCGGGATATGTCAACAGGTATTTCTCCGGAAACAACTGTATGCTGGTTTATCCCCGGCAGTATGGCGTAGCCGAAAGCGACGAATTCAATCCCATCAATCCCTCCATGTTCGATCCTGCGAACGACAACATGGAAAAACTGGAAGATCTGATGTCCACGATTGGCCGGATCTTCAGGAAGAAATGATCTTCCGGTTGAAAAGTGCTGCCATTCCCCGGTTCCTGCTAATGATCGATTCCTGCCTACAGGACTGAACCAGGGAAGCGCGTTAAGAGTGCAGGATGGAACCAGGGAAGCGCGTTAAGGGTGCAGGATGGAACCAGGGAAGCGAGTTCAGGGTGCAGGACAGAACAAGGTAAGAGAGGCCAGGGTGCAGAAATGAAAAAAAGGGGACCACCCGGGCCCCCTTAATGTATTGCGTTGATTATATAAAGCGCAGGTTCACAACAGGTCATACCACGTAGGTTGAACTGGCGGTTTCACCACCGCGGCCGGTCCAGTTGGTATGGAAAAATGCTCCTCTGGGGCGGTCCACTCTTTCGTACATGTGGGCGCCGAAGTAGTCGCGCTGGGCCTGCAGGAGGTTGGCGGGCAGCCTTTCGCTGCGGAAGCCGTCAAAATAGCAGAGGGCTGAAGTGAGCGCCGGCACCGGGATACCATAGGTGAGGGCAGTGGCACACACCCGTCTCCATCCCTCCTGGGCCGCTTCCACCTTCTCCTTAAAGAAGGGATCGAGCAACAGGTTGGGCAGGGCAGGGTTGGTATCAAAGGCTTTCTTGATATCGCCCAGGAAGGCCGAACGGATGATGCATCCCCCGCGCCACATCAGGGCGATTCCTCCGTAGTTCAGGTTCCATCCAAACTCTTTGGCGGCTTCCATCATCAGGTTATAGCCCTGGGCGTAGGAGATGATCTTGGCTCCGTAAAGGGCCATCTTCACGTCATCGATAAACTGCTTTTTGTCGCCGGTAAAGGCCGGTTTGGGACCGCGGAGTACCTTGCTGGCCTCCACGCGGAGATCTTTCTGTGCTGAGAGGCAGCGCGAGAATACCGACTCGCCGATCAGGGTGAGCGGAATACCCAGGTCCAGCGCCGCCACACTCGTCCACTTACCGGTACCTTTCTGTCCGGCGGTGTCCAGAATTTTCTCTACAATTGGCTGTCCATCTTCATCCTTGAAGGCCAGGATATCGCGAGTGATCTCGATCAGGTAACTGTCGAGTTCTTCGGTGTTCCATTTTTTGAAGATTTCATGCTGTTCAAAGGCATCCATGCCCAGGAGCTCTTTCATCAGGTGATAAGCCTCATTGATGATCTGCATGTCACCATATTCGATGCCGTTGTGGACCATTTTGACGAAGTGGCCAGCGCCGCCTTCGCCCACCCAGTCGCAACAGGGGCTGCCATCTTCGACCTTGGCGGCCACTGCCTGGAAGATCTCTTTCACATGGGGCCAGGCCGCAGGTGATCCTCCGGGCATCATGGAAGGCCCCAGAAGGGCCCCTTCCTCACCCCCCGACACCCCGGTACCGATATAGAGCAATCCTTTGCTCTCCACGTACTTCGTGCGCCGGATGGAGTCGGGAAAATGAGAGTTCCCCCCATCGATGATGATGTCGCCGGGCTCCAGGTGGGGCAGGAGCAACTCAATGAAATCATCGACCGGCTGACCGGCCTTTACCAGCATCATCACCTTGCGCGGCCGCTCCAGGGAGGCCACCAGCTCTTCAATGGAATGCGCCCCGATGAACTGCTTCCCCGCACCCCGCCCGCGGATGAAATCGTCTACCTTCGATACCGTCCGGTTGTAAACAGCCACAGTATAACCCTTACTCTCCATGTTTAATACCAGGTTCTCGCCCATCACGGCTAACCCGATCAATCCGATGTCTGCTAACTTCTTCATTTCTCTATTCTGTTTTGTTATTATGGATTTACGCTTTGATACTTTCAGGATGCGAAACAGGGCATCATAATACAAATAAACATTTTAGTTCATTTATAAATAATTATATACGGAATCCCAGGTTCTTCAGTTTACAAATTGTATCGTCCGGTACATTTGTAATTCTCACGGTATAGGCCCCGAATTCCCGTCTGACAGGATAGTCGCCCCTAAGCTTTTCAAACAGGGCGGGATTCTTCCTGAGGTGAAGGTCGTCGGCCCGGAGGTCATAGGTGGCCAGGATGGCGTCGCCCAGGAGGCTCTCCTGCTCCCTGCCAGTGCCGTCGAGGGGGATGATAGTCTGGAGGGGGGGCTCCACATCTCCCGGCTGCCAATCGTCCAGCCCCAGGGAGAAATGGCGGCTGATGGCCCTGACGCTCATCATGGTCCCATTGGCTTTGCCATCGCGTGAGTAGCCGGCAATATGGGGGGTGGCCAGCAGGCTTTTTTGCATCAGTGCATGGCTGATACCGGGTTCATTTTCCCAGCAGTCGATGATCACATCACTTAATCTATTACTTTCAATAGCCTCCAAAACTGACTCCGTGTCAAATACTTCACCGCGGCAACTATTGATGAGCAGGGGTTTCCGGTTCACTCCTTCCAGAAAATGGCGGCTGACCATATGCCAGGTGGCGTCCTGGCCATTCCAATGAAGGGGGACATGGAAGGTGATGATATCGGCCTTGTGGCGGATCTCTTCGAGGGGGGTAAAAAGGGTGGGGCCTTCGGTTCTTTCGCGTGGCGGGTCGTTGAGGAGCACCTGCATCCCGAGGGTGCGGCATAGGCGTTCCACTTTTTTGCCCACGTTCCCCACGCCGACAATGCCGATGGTGGTGCCACGCAGAGTGCGGTTCCGTTCCCGTGCCCAGAGAAAGAGGGCGGCGGCGATGTACTGTTCCACACTACCGGCATTGCACCCCGGGGCGTTGGTCCAGGCAATGCCTGCCCGGTGGCAGTACGCCGTATCGATATGGTCAAATCCAATGGTGGCCGTGGCGATAAACTTCACCGCCGACCCTGCCAGCAACGCTTCATTGCAGAGGGTCCGGGTCCGCGTCACCAGTGCGTCGGCATCCCTGACCTCCTCCGGGGTGGTTTGGCTCCCCGGCAGGTATACCACCTCGGCTACAGGCTCAAATACACCCCTGATGTAGGGGATTTTGTCATCGATAACGATCTTCATAAGGTTCAAAAAAGAGTAACTTGTTGATAATACTCCCTGACGGTTTCCTCAAGGATGCGGCTGGTTCGTGCAGCCGATTCGCCGGTGCTGACGCAATGGCCCTCGCCCCGGAGGGCAGCCACCACCTGACTGATCAAATGAAACTGGATATTCTCCGGGTTTACAAATCTGAATTTATGCGTGCCCTCCCGGTTTTCCATGATGACTTCCCCATGGCGGAAACTGGAAAGGGTGATTCTTCCCTGGTCGCCAGTGATGTCGATCAGGTCTTCTTCTCCGCTTTTATCAGCCACGAAGCACCAGTGGCCGCAGCCGGTGATCCCGCTGGCAAAGCTGAATATTGCCGATACGGTATCTTCAGCGGCATACAGTCCGGCCCTGTTGACCGCCAATCCTTTGATCAGGGTGACGGGACCGAAGAGAAAGTCGAGGTAATCGAACTGGTGGGAAGCCAGGTCATAGAAGTAGCCGGCCCCGGCAATGGCCGGGTTGACATGCCAGCTCATCTCCTCCGGCTTCAGGTGGCGTTCCCTGGACTGTTTAAAGAGCTTGATGCCGACCGTCAGTACCTGGCCGATCGCCCCGGCTTCAATGAGTTCCTTGACCTTCAGGAAGGCGGGTAGGGTACGGCGGTAGTATGCGACATAAAGGGGCATACCGGTTTCATGCGACACTCGCAGCATGTCGAGGCACTCCCCGTAATGGAGGGCCATGGGTTTTTCAACATAAACGGCTTTACCCGCCTGCATGGCCTGTATGACGTAGCTGGCATGGGTAGAGGGAGGGGTGGCCACATAGATGGCATTCACTTCGGGATCAGCGATCAGTGCCTCTGCGGAGGTGGTCCATTTCGGCACGCCATGGCGGCGGGCGTAATCTTCCGCCCGGGCTCCATCACGCCGCATCACGGCCACCAGCTGCGAGTGAGGAACCTTGCCGAAGGCGGGTGCGCTTTTCAGCTCGGTCACACTCCCGGCCCCTATCATTCCCCATCTGATCTCATTCCTATCCATTACATCCATCATACCCTGACATTCTAATATTCTGACCTTCTAACCTTCTAACCTTCTGACCTTCTAACCTTCTGACCTTCTGACCTTCTGACCTTCCAACCTTCTGACCTTCTGACCTTCTGACCCTCTGACCCTCT
>CAZKIU010000008.1:22426-25123 GCA_964552955.1 uncultured Prolixibacteraceae bacterium | reverse complement strand
ACCTTCTGACCTTCCAACCTTCTGACCTTCTGACCTTCTGACCCTCTGACCCTCTGACCTTCTGACCTTCTGACCTTCTGACCTTCTGACCTTCTGACCCTCTGACCCTCTGACCTTCTGACCTTCTGACCTTCTGACCTTCCAACCTTCCTAATGGTTAAAGCGGTCGCGGAACGCCCAAAGTCCGAGGGCCGGATTGGAGATGAAGAAAATGGTTTCTCCGTTGGGCAGGGTATTGTAGCCATCCTTGAGCACTTCGGGGTTGTAGCTGGCCACCATTTTGTCGTAATCGGCCCATTGAAAGCCCACGCTTTCTATCTCCTGGCGGGAGAGGTTTTCCTTTCCTTTTCCGGGGCAGTAAGTGATGGAGAAGCGTCCTTCGGAGGAGCCATGGATGAGGTGAGCGGCGGCGCTGAGGTTATTTTTCAGTTCTTCGTTTTCCGAAGTGGCCTTTAGGGTGGCAGGAGTGCCGAAGTAGCCGTATTTGCGGATCAGCCGGTCTATTTCCTTGTCTTCGCCGAATTCGCGCAGGGCAGGGGCCAGGACGATCAGTTCGCCGCCGTCGGCCAGGGCCATCCGGGTGCGGTAGATGCTTTTATTGCCCAGCCAGGTGCTCTTGAACTCCGTCGGGTCCAACCAGACCACCACTTTCTGGAGAGGTTTCTCCACCATTTCGAAGTTGACTTCCAGGGAGAGGCGGGCGGCTTTGTCAAAGACGGAAAAGTCGTCGCCGATGAAGAGTCCGTATGTCTGGAGCTTCCCGTCGCGGTTGACGCCCACCACGGTTTGCACATATACGATGGGCAGTTGAGCGGCGAAGTGTTCCGAGGCATAATTAAAAATGCGGCGGACCGGTGTGTCGGCGCGGCCCATCATCTTCTCCATGCCATAAGCAGCGCCGATAAAATGGCTTTTGTTGATGCCCTCAGCGCCGCCGGTGCCCACGAAGATGTTTTTGTTGTAGTTGGCCATCCCCACCACTTCATGGGGCACCACCTGCCCGACCGAGAGAATCAGGTCAAAGCCCCCGTTGACCAGCAGCTTGTTGACCTGTGCCGGCCAGGGATAGTCGACAGCACCTTCTGAGACCTCCCTGACGAAGTCGCCAGGAACGTATCCCAGGGTGACCACATCGTTGCGCCAGTCGTGGTCGCGGAAGAGGGCCCGGGGCGTCTGTCCGAACATATGGCTGATCTGGGCATCCTGCATGGGGGAGTGGGTGCCCAGGGCCGGAAGGATATCGGTGAGCGACGCGCCGTAGTACTCCCATGCCATTTCTGTAAGCTCTCCGGCCCGGCTGGGAAACCGCGTAAAATCGGGCGGTATGGCCAGCACTTTCTTCCTTTCTCCCAGCTTGCGGAACGCTTCATAAAGCCCCTCCCGCAAATCGGCGGCACTCAAATGATGACTGGGTGACCCGGTTTCAAAATATATCATGATGATATTATTAATTCAATTAATGATGCTTAAATAGCTGTACGAAATGTTATTATATTTCACGGGATGGTATTGTGACCATGGTGATCTGCCAAAGATTCCTATCGGGAGGTGCAGGAGAATAGGTCCATCCTTATCGTTTGACGCGGGCATTTCCTTTCCAGATGCTCCAGACCATCTCCTCGTCGGCAGGTTGGGCGTAGTCGGTAAGGAAGGTCGTTGCCAGGGCACCGGTAGCCCATCCGAACTGGGGCCATTTCTCCGGATCCCACTCCTTTAAAATTCCGTAGAGGAGTCCACCTACGAAGCCATCACCCCCTCCAATGCGATCGAGGACCCCGATGCGCCGGGGTTCAATGATATGCCAGTTATCCCCTTCGAGCATGATGGCTCCCCAGAGATGCTCGTTGGCACTGATGACCTGGCGCAGAGTGGTGGCGAATACCGAAGCTTGCGGGAAGGCTTTCCGCACCCTGCCGATCATTTCCCTGAAACCGTCGATTTCGGAGGCGATTCCCTTTCCGCCGGCTTCAGGTCCTTCAATGCCCAGGCACAGTTGGAAATCCTCTTCGTTTCCGATCAGGATATCGGAGAGGGAGGCGATTTCCTTGAAGATGGCATGGAGTTCCTCTTCGCGTCCCTTCCAGAAGGTAGCCCTGTAATTCAGGTCGAAGGAGATCCGGGTGCCGTATTTTTTGGCAAACCGGGCAATTTCGAGGCAAAAGCGGCTGGTCTCGGGAGAGAGGGCCCCTATGAGTCCGGAGAGGTGGACAATCTGGACGCCTTCCTGGCCGAAGATCCGTTCCAGGTCGAAATCTTTGACCTGGAGGGTACGGCCGACCTCACCGGCGCGGTCGTTCTGGACGCGCGGTCCGCGGGTGCCGAAGCCACTGTCGGCGATGTTGAACTGGTGGCGGTAGCCCCACGGTCCTCCCTGGGGGACTTCCGGTCCTTCAAAATCCATATTCCGGCTGCGCAGGTTGCTTTTGATGAACCGGGCCACGGGACTATCCTTAACGAATGTTGTCAGGACCTTTACGGGTAAGCCCAGAAAGGAGGAGATGCTGGCCACGTTGGTTTCGGCACTGGTGGCCTGCATTTCAAAGAGCGTGCTGGAATGCACCGGTTGCCCGTTGACGGGGGTGATCCGCACCCCCATGCTGGTGGGTACCAGAAGGGCATATTTACAGTTTTTCTTTAATTCGATACTCATAACTCTTTTTTATTGAATAAAATAAACATTTCATAATGGTCGTTCCG
>CAZKIU010000008.1:9759-22326 GCA_964552955.1 uncultured Prolixibacteraceae bacterium | reverse complement strand
TCAGGGCGGGAGTCAGGCCAACCAGATGACTTGCAGTCAGGGCGGGCTTCAGACCCACCAGATGACCTGCAGTCAGAGGATAGGGTTATACCCCCCGGGAAGGATGGGGTACCAGGTCGGTGAGTTCTTCGATTTTCACCGGTCTGCCCTCATCGATCGATTTGCGGGCGGCGACTCCGATGAGCACCGACATGGCGCCATCACGGGTTCCTGCCGAATGTTTCAGGGGGTCGGCCATTGCCGGGTTGCGGAAGATTTTGTCCTGGAGCCGGGCATCACCACCGCCGTGTCCTGATTTGACATGGGGCACTTTCACCAGTTCTGTCTTTCCGAAGTTGTCGGAGACATAGATTTCATCGAAGGTCGCGGCTTCTTCGCTTTTCTGGCTCATCTCGCGGGTGTGGAGCAGGGCCTGGTCGGCGAGTTCTTTCTGCCGCCAGGGGAGTCCTTCCCAACTGTCGATTCTGCCGTTGCGGCCGTTGAAGGCGATGGTCAGGCCCTCATAAGGGGAGTAGGTGGTCAGGGAGTAGCTCACCTGAACCTGGTTGGCATATTTGATCTGGACGGCCATTTTGTCGAAGATGTCGATATTTTCGCGCCAGAGGCAGTTGTCGCGGATGTAGCCATCATATTGCTCATTGGCGACATACAGATCCATGTATTCCTTGTTCCTGGTGATGTCCCAATAGAACTTGCATTTCTCCTTGTATCCGCAACTGCGGCAGTTGGGGCCCCTGAAAGGGTTGTTTTTACCATAGTGGTTGAGGGCGCCATAGGCGTGGACCTCTACCGGGTCGGAGTCGATCCACCAGTTAAGCAGGTCAAAATGGTGGGAGGCTTTGTGGAGCAGGAGGGTACCGCTTTTATCGCGGTGGCCGTGCCAGCGGCGGAAATAATCGGCGCCATGGTAAGTGTTCAGGTACCAGTGAAAATCAACGGAAGTGATTTCACCCACCCGTTTTTCGGCCAGGAGTTCCTTGATACGTGTGAACTGGGTCCCATAGCGGTAGTTAAAACCAACGATCACCTTGCGGCCTGTGCGCCGCTCAGCATCGAGGATGGCCTGGCATTTCACCTCGTCGGTGGTCATGGGTTTCTCGGTCAGCACGTCACAACCTGCTTCCAGTCCTTTGATAATGAACTGGTCGTGGGTGGCGTCGACAGTGGTGACGATGAGCAGGTCAGGTTTGACACGGCTCATCATATCGTCGAAGTTGGTGAAGACGGGGCAGTTGACGCCGATGAACCTTCGGGCGTATTCTACCCTTCCGGGGTTGATGTCGCAGAGACCCACGAACTCAATGAGATCCCCGTACGCATCAACAATGTTCTTGCCCCAGAAGCCGTTGCCGCGGCTGCCGGTGCCCACCAGGGCGATTTTCCTTTTGGGAGCCATCATGCCTCCCGGTCCGGCTGCCACCCCCAAGGGATGGACCAGCATGGCGCCGGCAACGGCCGCCCCCGATGTGGCGATGAAATCTCTTCTTTTCACTTGTAATGTTGTTAGTTATTGAATTGCTCTTCAGTTATAAATTGTAGTGAAGCCGGTTAAAGTGCTTTATGCCCGTGGAATTGGCTCCGCGTTGCTGCGCCGAACTCCGTTTCGCATGAAGCAAATATTCATGTCCTATTGTGGTCGAAGCACCTTGCGACTCTCATACGTTTAGATTATTTCGTTCATTTGGCACTTTACTGGCTGGTTGCAGGAGGGATTCATGTTTCCCTGGTTGACCCGCCCGCCCCCCCCGGTGGGAGGGGGGCAGTATTAGAGCATCTTCAGATTATACGCCGCCATAGGCGCTGTATCCTCCGTCGACAGGAATAACAATTCCGGTGATGAAGGAGGAGATGTCGGAAAGAAGGAAAAGGGTCGCCCCCTGCAGATCTTCAGGCTCCCCGAATTTACCCATGGGAGTACTGTTGACGATTTTCTGACCCCGCGGTGAGAAACCGCCGTTTTTTTCATCCAGCACCAGAAAACGGTTCTGGTTGGTGATAAAGAACCCGGGAGCAATGGCGTTGACGCGGATGCCTGTTTTTGCCAGGTGAACGGCCAGCCATTCGGTGAAATTGTTGACTGAGGCCTTGGCCGCAGAGTAAGCCGGGATTTTCGTCAGCGGCTTATAGGAGTTCATAGAGGAAATGTTTAGAACCACTCCTTTCCGTTTTTGGAGCATGTCGGTGGTGAAAACCATGGTAGGCAGCAGGGTTCCCTTGAAATTCAGGGCATAGACCTTATCGAATCCATCGGTTTCGAGGCCATAGAAGGTATCTTCAAGATGGTCGAGGTCTTTTTCTTCGATCTGTTCCACTTTAGTTGTGGCCTGGGGACTATTACCCCCGGCGCCGTTGATCAGGATGTCGATTTCCCCCAGTTTCTCATTGATTTCAGCCTTGGCCCTGACCAGCGACTCGCGGTCCAGGACATTGGCTTCCACTCCGATGACTATGCTGCCGCATTCTGCTTCGATATCGGCAGCCACCTTTTCGGCCACCTCCTTATTGATATCGGCAATGGCTACTTTAAGACCGGCTGCGGCCAGTGCCCTGACCATGGTCCCTCCCAGTACACCGGCACCGCCGGTGATGACGCATACTTTTCCTTTCAGATCTTCAAATGATAATGGCTTCATGATATATTATTTAAATTCCTTGTAATAGTCGAGGTTTTCGCGGGTGATGATCTCTATGGGCGAGTAGTTGACTTCTGTTATGGGAAGTTTCAGCACCAGCGATCTGAACAGGGCCTGAACCGCTTCGAAACCCTGTTCCGTGGGCCGCTGACAGATCAGAAAATCGACGGTTCCGCTGCGCAGGAAACGAACGTTTTCCCTGAGCAGGTCATTGCCGATGATCCTGATCCCCTTGAAGGCTGATCCTTCCACCACCCTGGCCACCAGGTGCACCTTGGAACTGGTGACAAATATCCCTGCAGGTTCTTCTTCTTCCAGCAGGGCCAGGAGGCGCGCTTCGCAGGAGGCCTGTTCCGATAGGGCCATCTCCCTGGTTTTGATCTCTTGTTCAGGATAATTTTCCCTGAACCAGGCGTAGAATCCCAGCTCCCGCTGCAGGAGATGGTTCTGGTGGTCTGTCTCCCTGGCAAAATGGAGGACCAGCATTTTTTGACCGGCACGAACCAGCATGGAGAGGAGTCGTGCCGACAACTGACCGCACTGAAAGGAATTCTGGCCTATATACGCCAGTTGTCCCTGCTCGGGAAGGTTCGAGTCTATAAGGACGAAGGGGATATGACCCGCCTTCAGACTGGTGATGAAGGCTGTGGCTTCCCTGGCAAAGAAAGGGGCCAGGACCACCCCGTCGGGGGCAGCGGAGAGCAGACGGGCGGCTTTCCCGTTGAAATCATCGGGGTCGGACTGGTCAAAAGTGAAGATGTCAGCCGTCACACCATACTGATGCAGCTCTGAAACGGCCTTGCGGATGCCTTCCACCGGTTGGGTCCAGTACCCATCCGTGGAGAGGGGCGCGGGCAACAATACCCCCATTTTCAGTTTTTTCCGCGAGGCCAGCGTACTGGCCAGCAGGTTGGGCCGGTAATCCATCTCCTCAATGATCCGTAGAATCCTCTCCCGGGTTTCTCCGGAAACCTCCCCGCGATTGTGCAACACACGATCTACCGTCCCGATCGATACATTCCCCTTGCGGGCAATGTCCTTGATCCGTATTTGTTTACTGCTCTCCATCTTCAGCGTAACTCCAGGCCCGGATGGGCCGTTTCAAAACCAAAAATAGTGAAAAAAGCGTTTCCGTGTACGAACACGGAGGTAAAAGCCCGGCATGAAAACATGCTTTACAACATGTTTTGCCCCCATCGGCCTCAACGGGTGAGACAAGATGGTTGCAGATAGCTGTTCTGCCGCCGAAATGGCTATTTTTGTGCTTCTGGTGAAATCTGGGGTATTCCTTAAGGAGGATAGGCGGTAAAGAGCAGGAGAGGGGAATGGCCAGAAGAGCCAGGAAGACACCATTTCGTTAAATGTAAATAGTTCAAAGGATGAGAAATGTGATGGTTTGCCTGGTGGCGCTGTCGGTGCTGGCCGGGTGCAGCAAGAAAAATGAGCAGCCGAAGCCTGTGGAGACGCTTCCGGTCGAGGCGACGTTCTGGATGACCAGTGGGGATGGGAAGACGCTGCTGAACCGGGAGCCCGATGTGAAATCCTCGACTATTCAAAACCCGCATGCGGTGATTGAGGTCGATACGGCGCAGCTTTTTCAGGTGATGGATGGTTTTGGCTATACCCTGACGGGAGGAAGTGCATTGCTGCTCAGCAAGATGGGGAGTGCCGAGCGGTCGGCGCTGCTCAGAGAGTTGTTTTCGGCCGAGGGGATCGGGGTCAGTTACCTGCGGCTGAGCATTGGGGCGTCGGATCTGAGCGACCGGGTTTTTTCCTATAACGATTTGCCGGCAGGGATGACCGACCCGGAGATGAAGCAGTTTTCACTGGATCCCGAGCGCAGGGAGCTGATCCCGGTGTTGAAGGAGATACTGGCGATCAACCCCACTCTGAAGTTGCTGGGGTCGCCCTGGTCGCCGCCGGTCTGGATGAAAGACAATAAGAAGTCGATCGGGGGCTCCCTGCTTCCGCAGTATTATGAGGCATATGCCCTTTACCTGGTCAAATACATCCAGGGGATGGCCGCCGAAGGGATTGCCATTGACGCCATCACGGTTCAGAATGAGCCGCTGCATCCGGGGAACAATCCCAGTCTGCTGATGCCGGCGGCGCAGCAGGCGGCATTCATTGGGCAGAGTCTGGGCCCTGCTTTCAGGAAGGCCGGACTGAATACGAAAATCATTATTTACGATCATAATGCCGACCGGATCGATTATCCGCTGGAAGTGCTGGCCGATGCCGGGGCAAGGCAGTATATCGACGGGACGGCCTTTCACCTTTATGGCGGGTCGGTGAATGACATTTCCAGGGTCCACGAGGCTTATCCTGACAAAAACCTTTATTTCACGGAGCAGTGGGTGGGGGCGCCCTCCAATTTCGGAGGGGACCTGGCCTGGCATGTCAGGGAGCTGATCGTAGGAGCGTCGCGCAACTGGTGCAAGACGGTGCTGGAATGGAACCTGGCGGCCGATCCCAATCAGGATCCTCATACCGAAGGGGGATGCACCCAATGCCTGGGGGCCGTGACCATTGATGGGAATAAAGTGACCCGCAATGTGGCCTATTATATCATCGGGCATGCCTCCAAATTTGTGAAACCGGGAGCCGTAAGGATGGGCTCCACCCTGCCCGAAGGGTTCCCTAACGTGGTCTTCCGTAATCCTGACGGTTCCAGAGTGGCCATCGTCCTGAATGACGCCTCCAGTCCGCGTACCTTTAACCTCCGCTATGCCGGCCGTAAATGGGTCATCTCCCTTCCGGCAGGGGGTGTGGGCACGCTGGTATGGTAAAGGGGGATTTCCATTTTTGGGACAATTGTATCATTTTGTTTAAAATTCTGTATTTTCACAGCCGCTTAATGCGTTAAACAGAAATCAACTGAACTATTTATTAAATCAACTCAATAAAAATTAAAAATCAGATGAAAGGAATTTCGAGAAGACAGTTTATTGGTACAGCCGCAGTGGGGTTGGCTGGGATAGCCGTATTGCCCGGGTTGACGGGCTGCAAGCCCAAGGTGGTGCCCAGCAGCGATCTGAGGTTGGGTTTTATAGGCATGGGACGTCAGTCGATGTTCCTGCTGAAAGGGTTTATCAACATCCCGGGGGTGAAAGTGCTGGCCGGTTCTGACGTGTACGGTATCAAATGCAAGCGGTTTGAGAAGCGGGTGAAGGCCCATTATGCCGAAAAGGGTGAACAGGTGGAGGTGCAGACCTACGAGAAGTACCAGGATTTGCTGGCCCGTAAAGACATCGACGCCGTGGTGATCGCCACGCCCGACCATTACCATGCCCTCATTGCCATTGCGGCGGTCAAGGCCGGTAAGGATGTTTATCTGGAGAAACCTTTGACCTTTACCATCAAGGAAGGGCAGGAACTGCGTAAGGCTGTGCGTGAGAACAACCGGATTCTGGCCGTTGGTAGCCAGCAGCGTTCGGATCCCAATTTCCAGCATGCCGTGAAGCTGGTGCAGGACGGCACCCTGGGCAAGATCATCACCGCCCATGCCTATGTAGGAGCTCCCCCGAAACCTTACGATCTTCCCGAAGAGACCCTTCCCGCCGATCTCAACTGGGATCTCTGGCTGGGGCCCCTCTCTGATACCATTCATTATAACAATGAGCTGAATCCTCTGATCACCCTTGACCCCGATCAGGATGAGACCCTCTGGGGGGCCTGGCGCTGGTACAAGGAAATGGGTGGCGGTTTCACCACCGACTGGGGAGCCCATATGTTTGATATTGTTCAGTGGGCTTTGGGTATGGACGAAAGCGGACCGGTGGAGATTTCTCCTGTGGGGGACGGCACCGAATTCATGACGTTCAAATATGCCAACGGCACGGTGATGACCTCAGAACCGTTCGATGAGAAGATGACCAAGGGGGTGAAGTTCATCGGTGAGAAGGGATGGATCATGGTGACCCGTGGGGCTTTCGAGGCTTCCGATCCCGCATGGATGCCGGCGGCTCCTGAGACGGCCGACGATACCCCGTATGAGACCAAGATTCCGCATCAGGTGAATTTCATCGAGTCGGTGAAGGAGAGGAAGGATCCTGTCGTTCCCGTGGAAATAGGCCACCGCACCTGCACGGTCTGTACCCTGGGTAACATCGCCTGCCATCTGAAGAAGACCATCAAGTGGGATCCGGCCACCGAAACATTCGTCGATGACGATGGTTCCGCTGCCGCCCTGCTGCAATATGAATATCGCAGTGGTTATACGCTGGTATAACCCGGAAGGGGAGTGGGCCGCTGGTTAACAGGATGGCCTCCCTCTTCAGTTGAGCCGATTCCCGCAGTAGAGACCTTGAAAGCAACCGTGGTTCACCCTGAACGGTGGTTGTGAGGCGCTTTCCTGCGGGAATCTTTTTTTTAGGGAACCCGTGGAGTGGGGATGGTTAGCCCTTTTTTTCGCTCAGCTCGAGCCAGCGGAGTTCTTTTTCGTCGAGTTCCTCACCGATACGGCCGATTTCCAGGGAGGTTTCATAAAGGCCCTCATGTCCCAGTGTTCCCGCGCTGAGCTGGGTTTCCAGTTCCTTCTTGCGGGCTTCAAGGGTGGCGATCTCCGTTTCGAGGTTTTCCATCTCCCGTTTCTCGCGGAAAGTAAGCTTGGGCCCCTCCTCTTTCCGTGCCTGACGTGCCGGCTGGCCGGGGCTTACTTTGCCCGACGGAGATACTCCGTTCTCTCCTGGTCCCTCAGGGGCTATGCCGGCATCGATTCTTTTACCTATCGAATTGCCCCGAGATGAATCCTCACCTCCTTCGGTACCCTCAGCCTTATACCGGGGGGTTTTCCCTCCGGAAGCGGAAGAGCCCGCGGCAGCCTCTTCCACCGCATTGCGGTACTGGGTGTAGTTACCGGGGAAATCGAGGATTTTCCCGTTTCCCTCAAAGACGAAGAGGTGGTCGATGATTTTGTCCATGAAGAAACGGTCGTGCGAGACGATGATGACGCACCCTTCGAATTCGCGGAGGTATTCCTCCAGCACGTTTAGGGTAAGGATATCGAGGTCGTTGGTGGGTTCGTCGAGGAGGAGGAAGTTGGGTTTCTGCATCAGGACGGTGCAGAGGTAAAGGCGGCGTTGTTCGCCTCCGCTCAGTTTTTCAACATAGTCGTGCTGCACGGCAGGAGGAAACAAAAAGCGGGTGAGCATCTGCTGGGCGGTGGCCTGGCTGCCATCGTCAAAGCCGATCAGTTCGCTGATTCTGGCGACGGCGTCGAGGACCTTATCGCGGGGGTTGAAGGAGATCCCCGACTGACGGTAGTGGCCGAAGCGGATGGTCGTGCCCACCGAAATGGTGCCGGCGTCGGGTGTCGTCAGTCCGGTGATCAGGTTCAGGAAGGTGGTCTTGCCGGTGCCGTTGTCGCCGACGATCCCTACCTTTTCGAAACGGGAGAAGGTGTAAGAGAAGTCGTTGATAAGCCGGAGGTCGCCGTATCCTTTAGAGAGGTGTTCGATCTCCATGATTTTCTTCCCCAGGCGGGCCGCGCCGACATGGAGGTTCACGGTTTTTTCACCGGAAGCCGCGCGGGCTTTCTCCTGGAGCCCCGAAAAGGCATTGATGCGGTATTTGGCTTTATGCGAACGGGCCTGGGGCATCCGGCGCATCCATTCGATTTCAGTACGCAGCAGGTTACGCGCCTTGTTGATGCCCGACTGGCGGGCTTCCATCCGCTCCTCCCGTTTTTCCAGGAAATAGCTGTAATTGCCGGTATAACTGAATATTTCGTTGTTTTCGAGTTCCAGGATCTCATCACACACCCGGTCAAGGAAGTAGCGGTCGTGGGTGACCATCAGCAGGGTGGAGGAGGAGCGCTCAAGGTAAGTCTCGAGCCATTCGATCATGTCGAGGTCGAGGTGGTTGGTGGGCTCATCGAGCAGGAGGAAGTCGGGATGGCTGATGAGTACCTTGGCCAGCCCCAGGCGCTTCTTCTGCCCCCCCGAGAGATCGCCGACCCGGGCTTCCAAATCGGTAATCTTCAGCCGGGTGAGGATCTGCTTCACCTCCGTTTCGGCATCCCAGGCGCCCAAATGCTCCATCTCTTCGGTCAGACGGGCCAACTCTTCCTGGTTGTGGTGCACCAGGGCCAGCTCATACTCCTTAACGACCCTGAGTTTGGGCGAGTCAGCAGTGAAAATCTCCTCCCATACAGTATGGCCGGGATCCAGCCGCGGCGACTGCTCCAGATACCCCACCCGCACATCGTTGGTCCAGGTGATCCTGCCCCCGTCGGGCGTATCCTTTCCCGCCAGCAGATCAAAAAGAGAACTCTTGCCGACCCCGTTACGGGCTATAAGAGCCACCTTCCGGTCCTTGGTGATCGTAAAGGAGATGTCCTCGAAAAGCAACAACCCCCCGTATCGCTTGCTCAGGTTCTCTGCCTGCAGGTATGGGATCATGGAATTTTTTCTGCGAAATTAATATTAAAAAAATAACTAATAAATTAGTTGAATAACTAAATAATTAGTTGTATGTTTGTCCTGGATATCCACCATTATTAAAGTTTAGAATTATTCACTAAAAAGATTGCACAAAATGAAATCAATGGTATTGGTATTAACGCTGGGAAAAATGTAGAAGATGAAAGAGCTGACCAAAGCAGAGGAGCAGATCATGCAGATTCTCTGGGATCTGGAGAAGGGTTTTGTGAAGGATATCGTGGAACGGTTTCCCGAGCCGAAGCCGGCTTATAATACGGTGTCGACCATTGTCAGGATATTGGAGCAGAAGGGATTTGTGGACCATACGGCATACGGCAAGACGCATGAGTATTTCCCGCTGATTGCCAGAAATGAGTATACCCGCACTTACCTGAAGAATTTCATGAGGAATTATTTCAGCGGTTCGTTCCGGGAGATGGTTTCCTTTTTTGCCAGGGAGGACAATTTATCGGTGGCCGAGCTGGATGAGCTAATGCGTCAGGTCAGGGAGGACATCACCACAGAGGAGGAGAATCAGGATGCATAATCTGGTCAACTACCTGTTGGAATCAGGGATCAGCTTGACGTTGTTTGCCCTGGTTTATCTGTTTTTCCTGAGGAGGGAGACTTTTTTCAGGACCAACCGGTTATTTCTGTTGACGTCCGTAGTATTTTCCCTTCTGTTGCCACTGTTGGCAATTCCCGTGCTGGCACCAAAGCCGGTGGTCCTTCCGGAGGTGACGGTGACACCCTACCGGAATTTGCTGGAGACAGTGCTGGTAGAGCGCGCGAACCTGTCGGGGAACATGGAGCGGCTGGTATTTTCTTCCCAGTTGGTGGTGACCCTCTGGCTGGCGGGGGTGGGGGTGATGACCCTGATCATGCTGCTGCGGGTGGTGCAGATCCTGCGGATCATCCGCCGTGGGCGGGTCACCGGCGAGGGCGACATCAAAATAGTCCTCACCGGCAAGGGAAGCCCTCCCTTCTCCTTTCTCCATTACCTCTTTGTTCCGGAGGAGTATACCCGGATCCCGGGTTACGACCGGATCGTTTACCATGAACGGGAGCACATCAGGCAGGGGCATACCTGGGATATCCTGTTGTTGGATGTATTGCTGATTTTTCAGTGGTTCAATCCGTTCATCTGGTTATTGAAGCGGGCGGTCCGCGAGAACCATGAGTACCTGGTCGACAGGGCGGTTCTCCGTTCGGGCATCACCCCCGCAGAATACAAAAATCTTTTATTGTCGGGATTTGCAGGCACCCAGGTGTATGCGGCCCACCATTTCAACTATTCACTCCTAAAAAACCGTTTTAAAATGATGACTAAAAATACTTCCCGCCGGAGTGCGGGCATAAAGATCTCTTTCGGAATATTCATGGCGCTGGCCCTGGTGGTCGTGTTTGCCTGTGAAAAGAAAACCAGTTCGAAGTTGGAATCCGGGGGTGTAGAACCCCTGACCATCGAACGGGGCGATTCGTTGCTGAAAATCGCGGGTTCGCCTGAGGCGATCAGCGAAATGGAATCCCTTCTGGCTTCGCGCGATTACAAAATGGCCATTGTGAAAGACAGCAGTGGGGCCATAAGTCAACTGGTATTGATGAAGGGTCAGCCAGAACCGGAACAAAGCTGTGAAGTGAGACTGGAGAGTTCCGGGGAAAGCTCCCCGGAAGAGGAGGTTTTTTTCATAGTGGAAGAGATGCCTGAGTTTCCCGGAGGGGAAGAGGCCTTGCGCAAATTTATCGCCCAGCATATCGACTATCCCGACATCGCCCAGGAGAACGGAATCCAGGGAAAGGTGTATGTCTCCTTTGTGGTTTCGGCCGACGGGAGCGTGAAGAATGCCAAGATTGCGCGTGGTGTGGATCCGGTGCTGGACCAGGAAGCCCTCAGGGTGGTCAACACCATGCCCCGGTGGGCCCCCGGCAAGCAGCGGGGCAAGGCCGTGAATGTGGCATACACCGTGCCCATCAGTTTTAAACTCCAATGAAGCAAACCTTGCCGGCGCCACCGGCTTTCCGGGGATGATCCGTAACCCCAACAGGGTGGGGCCGGGATGGGAAATACAAGCCAGGTCAACATGCCTCTTTGTTTGTAGATCAGGCCGCATCCTGATTAATAATCCTATCTTTACCACATGTGCATCCCCTTGGGAATAAGGAGCTCGTGGGTTTAAGCATAATCTGTAGAACCATACATAGTAAAACGATTCAGCCAATGATCAGAGTGTGGCCCATTATTGCAATGTGTTTAAGTTCTTTTATGCTCTCTGCCCAGGAGGAAGAGGGAGGGGCGGAGCCCTTGGAGTTACAGGAATCCCTCTCGGGTGAAGGGCATTCCGAGGCAGCCGATTCGCTGGTTCTCCCGACCCGGCAGGGGTATGCAGAGTACCGTCGGGCCCTGGCCTTACGGGAGCAGTTTGATTATACGGCGGCGGTGGAGGCGTTGCGTGATGCGGTGCAAAAGGATTCGCTCAACGCGCGGTGGTGGTCGGAACTGGCCGACGTTTATCAACTCATGGGCAATGCGCCCGATGCCTTAGCGACCTTCCGGATGGCGGTAGCCCTGGATCCTTCCCATCTTCCCCTGAAGGCGCGGATGGGAAGGCTTCTCCTCTCCATGCAGGAGAACAGGGCGGCCTACCAGGTTTTCACGGAGTTGCGCCAGGCCGACTCGCTGCATCTGTTTTACAACCGGCAACTGGCTGTCAGTGCCTCGCGGCTCGGTAAAAACCGGGAAGCCCGGGAACGCTTCCGGCAGGTGCTGGAGATGAATCCCCGTGATTACGGGAGTACCCTGTCTCTGGTCACCCTTTTGCAGCAGGATACGGCTTTTGCCCTGGCCCGCGACTACCTGGTGAAAAGCCTGGCGCTCTTTCCAGGGAATTCGGTACTGGAGCTCCGCACAGCCCAGAACGACTACTACATGAAGGCCTATGACCAGGCTGCGCAAGGCTATGAGCGCTATCTCGCGCACAACGACACCGCCCTGAACGTACGGAAGGAGTACGGGGTGGTCCTCTATTTCAGCAAGCGGGAAACGGAAGCCCTAAGTATCCTGGAGCCTGCGATTTATCTTGCGCCCAACGACCCGATGATTCCCTTTTATAGTGGGTTATGCCATAAAAACCTGAAAAATTTCGGGGAGGCCATCCGCTTCATGCAAACAGCCGGGGAACTGGCCATTCCGTGGACGCTCCCCGTCATCCACCGCACCCTGGCACAATTGTACGGACAGCAACGCGAGTTTCGGCGAGCCATTGAAGCCTATGAAAAGGTACTGGAGCTGGACCCCTCCGATAGCGAGGTGCTCTTTGAAATAGCCACCACCTATGAGGAGTTTGAAAACGACAAGACGGTGGCCTTCCAGTACTACCGCCGTTATGTCGAAATGGCGGGAAAGGGAGCGCCCAATGAGGCCTATGCCCGCAACCGGATGGCGAAAATCAAAGAGGCCCTCTTTTTTGACAGTAAGGGCAAGAACCTCATTCTGCCTGAACCATAATGGAATC
>CAZKIU010000008.1:0-9659 GCA_964552955.1 uncultured Prolixibacteraceae bacterium | reverse complement strand
GGAATCCGAAATCTGGAGTCTGGCCAGACCCCCTGAAGAGCACCCTGGTCCTGGCTGAAGGCGCTCAATAGTAACCTGTTTATCTCAGTGCCTGGTACATCACCTCTACGGGGTGAAGGGCTTCGCGACCGGTGCCGTCTTTGATATGATGGCGGCAGGAGGTGCCCGGGGCTGAGACCACCACGCTTTCGGCGGCAGCCCTCACTTCGGGGAAGAGCACCATTTCTCCGATTTTCATGGAGAGGTCGTAGTGTTCCTTTTCGTAGCCGAAGGCGCCGGCCATGCCGCAGCACCCCGAGGGGATCTCTTTGACGGAATAGTTTTCAGGGAAGGAGAGCATTTTCTTCGTAGGAACCGTGGAGGCCACTGATTTCTGCTGGCAGTGACCATGCAGGAGGATCTCTTTTTTCTCGCGGTTAAAAACCTCCGTAGAGAGGTTACCGGCTTCTATTTCGCGGCAGAAGAACTCTTCAAAGAGGAGGGCATTTTCGGCCAGGCGGGCCGCGGCGGGTCGCAGCTCCTCCTTCACCAGCTCGGGGTATTCATCGCGGAAGGCCAGGATGGCTGACGGCTCGATGCCCACCAAAGGGGTGTCGCCCGAGATCAGCTCCTTGAGGAAGAGCACATTGTCGGTGGCGATTTTCTGCGCCGTGCGCACCAGTCCCTTGGAGAGCCAGGTGCGGCCGCTCTCGCGGTGCACGGGAATGCGCACCTCATAACCCAGGCGGGTGAGCAGCAGGATGGCCTTGATGCCGATGTCGCTCTCGTTGAAATTAGTGAACTCGTCGTTGAAGAGGTAAACCCTCTTTTTGGGGTTTTCGACAGGCAGGGCGGCGCCATTGCGGAACCAGCGGCTGAGGGTGATGGGGGAGAGGGGCGGCAGGTTCCGCTGGGGGTGGAATCCAACCATCCGTTTGAAGAAAGACTGCTTCATCATGAAGTTGGCCAGGGGCTGCATCAGCATGGCCAGTTGTTCGAGACGCGGCAGGTAAGCCACCAGCCTGCTCCGGAAGGGAATGCCGTGGAGGTCGTAATAGTGCTGCAGAAATTCCGCCTTCAGCTTAGCCATGTCGACATTCGAAGGGCATTCGGCCTTACAGGCTTTGCAGGAGATACAGAGGTCGAGGATCTGATAGATCTCCTTCTGGTCAAAGGGATTACCCCCGTTGGCTTTTGCGAGGAGTTCCCTGAGGATGTTGGCCCTTCCGCGGGTGGTCTTGTCCTCATCACGGGTGGCCATATAGGTGGGGCACATGGTTCCCCCGATGATCTCCGACTTGCGGCAATCGCCCGCACCATTGCACTTTTCAATAGAGCTGAAGAAATCCCGATTCGCCGAAAAGTCAAAGATGGTGTCGAACGCCGGGATCACCGTACCGGGTTCAAACCGGAAGTTATCGGTGATGGGGGGTGTATCCACGATCTTTCCCGGGTTGAAGAGGTTTTCGGGGTCCCAGGTATATTTGAGGTTTCGGATCAGTTGGTAGTTGTGTTCGCCCAGCATGAAAGGGATGAACTCCCCGCGGACGCGGCCGTCGCCATGTTCCCCGCTGAGGGAACCCCGGTATTTGCGGACCAGGGCAGCCAGGTCGGTCATCAGGTCACGGAAGATCTGCACGTCGCCGGGATCCTTCAAATCCAGCAGCGGCCTGAAATGGATCTCTCCGGTGGCAATATGGGCATAATAGATGCTGGAAAGGCCGTATTTATGGAGGATTACCTTGAATTCCGCGACATAATCGGGCAGGAACTCGGGGTGGACGGCGGTATCCTCGAAGCCTGGCACTCCTTTTCTTTTACCCGGAACGTTTGCCAGCACTCCGAGGCCGGCCGTGCGCAGGGCCCACACCTTTTTGATGGGGTCGGCGCCTGTCACCAGCGGAAATGCGTAACCCAGTCCGGCCGCCTTCATGTCGCCGATCATGGCATTGCTGGCGTTCAGCAGCTCCTCTTCGGTGTCGAAGGCCAGCTCGATCATCAGGATGGCCCCGGGGTTTCCCTCCACGAAGAAGCGGTTCTTACGCTGTTCGATGTTCTCCTTGGTACACTCCAGAATTACGTCGTCCATCAGTTCCACCGCCCGCGGCTGGTGTTGCAGGGCGATCAGATTGGCTTTGAGTGACTCCTCGAGGGTGCGGAAATGGGCGCAGACCAGTCCCATCTGCTTGGGCGGCAGGGGAATGAGGTTGAGCTTGATGCGTTTCATGAAGGCCAGGGTTCCCTCAGAGCCGGCGAGCAGCTTGCAGAAGTTGAAAGGTTCACCTCCTGGCGTGAAGACTTCGCTTTCGAGCAGGACATCGATGGCATAGCCCATGTTGCGGCGGGTCACCCGCGGATCGGGGAAGTGCTCCCTGATGGCTGCCTGATTCACCGGGTCGGAGAGGATCTCGCAGATATTGCGGTAAATCTTGGTTTCCAGGAGGGTGGGGTCCCCTTCGCATTTCTTCCGGAACGTTTCCCTGGACAGGGGACCGAAGGTCACTTCCGACCCATCGGAGAGGATCACGTCGGCTTCGAGGATATGTTCACGGGCGCTCCCGTAAATGATGCTGTGGAGCCCGCAGGAGTTATTGCTCACCATGCCTCCGATGCAGCAGCGGTTGGCCGTGGAAGTCTCCGGGCCATATTGGAGGCCATGGGGCGCCAGCCATTTATTGAGTTCCGCCGGAATCACCCCTGGCTCAACCCATACCCAGCGCTCTTCCTTGTTGAAATCCAGGATCTTGTTCATGTATTTGGAGATGTCCATGACAATACCCGGACCAACCACCTGTCCGGCCAGGGAGGTTCCCCCGGCACGGGGAATGACCGATAGCCCGTGGCTTTTGGCGAAGGCCATGATTTTCAGTACATCACCGCTGTTTTTAGGCCGGGTGACTGCCGCTGGTTTTTCCTTGTAGGAGGAAGCATCGGTGGAATAAAGGATCCGCTGAACGTTGTCGGTAAAGAGATCGCCGTCAAGGGAAGCCTTCAACGCGTCATATTCCTGCTGAGAAATCATAAAGCTGGTTTTTAGTTATAGCAAATATATCAAATTGACGGGTTATTGAGGAGCCGCGATGGCTCTACGTTACCGCAATCCCCCAAAATGACTATTTTTGTTAACACTAAATGAAAACCCTTTGATGGAGGTATCATTCAGTAGTTCATTTCAAAAGTCATTTCGAAACAGGATCAAGAATAATATGGTTGTATTTGTAAATGGTAAAAAAGTTTCGATTTTCAGGGGGGCTACCATTCAGGATGTCGTCAGGGCATATTCCCTGACCAGCAGCAAGCGTTTGGTGAGCGGCTACCTGGCTGTTTACGACTGTTTCGGGTACAGGACCGAACCCGACGGGCCAGCCGTGGAAGGAGGGCATTATTTCCTGCAGGTGGCTGCCCGAAGCAAGAGGAAACTTCCGGCATAAAACTTTGTAGTGGACATAATCGTTTCAATACCTGAAGTGAAGATAGAAGTATGGATGAAGTATATGTTTAAATGGATAATCTATAGTTATGAAAATTAAGAGGATATTAGTTCTTGTTCTTGTGGCAATGATCACCATGCCCGGGATTTCGCAGGCCGGCCGGAAGGGTAAGAAGAGCACCGAGGTGGTGATTCTCCACACCAACGACATGCATTCGAAGATCGACAACATGGCGAAGCTCACCTGGCTGGCCGACAGTCTGCGCCAACAGCATTCCTACCTTTTTCTGGTTTCAGCCGGTGACAATTTCACGGGCAATCCCATTGTGGATATGTATCCTCAGGTGGGCTACCCCATGGTAGATCTGATGAACCAGGCAGGCTTTGTGCTGTCAGCCATGGGGAACCATGAGTTTGACATGGGGCAGGAGCAGTTTTCCCAACGCAGGAAAGAGGCTGATTTTCCCTTTATCAGTGCCAATATCGATGTAAGCAAGGCGCATTTGAAAAAGATCAAACCCTGGGTGACCCTTAAAGCGGGGAAGTGCAGGATTCCGGTCGTTTCCTTTATTCAATTGGATGAGAATGGGTTGCCTTCATCGCATCCCTCCCGGCTGGAAGGGATCCAATTCACCCCGGCCGAAGTCAGAGCCGCTGATTTTCTCTTCCTCAAGGAGAAGTACGGCATGCTGGTCGGGCTGACCCATCTGGGAATTGAAGGGGATGTGCCATTGGCGCAGAAATTTCCGCAATTTGACCTGATCATTGGCGGTCATTCGCATACTATCATGGATGTTCCCCGGGTGGAGAACGGCGTGACCATCGTCCAGACCGGCTCCCAACTGAAGAGTGTAGGCAAGACCACCCTGACCATTGAGGAGGGCAAGATCACAGATATCCATTATGAACTGGTATCTCTGGATGCCCTGAAGGGAAAGGATCCTGCCGTTCAGGCGGCCATTGACCGTTACAACGACAACGAAGAGATGAACCGGGTGCTGGCGGAGGCCGTCACTCCGATGACCGGCAAGGAGGAGTTGGGGGCTATGATGACCGACGCACTGACGGCTATGAGTGGTGTCGATATCGCTTTTCAGAATATCGGAGGCATCAGAATTCCCTCACTTCCTGCCGGAAACATTCTCTACCGCGATATCTTTCGTCTCGATCCTTTTGGGAACCAGGTGGTGGTATTCAGGATGACTCCCGCTGAAATTAAATCACTGATATTGAGTTCCTTTAATCGTGGCAAGGAGGTAGATCTGATGGTGTCGGGGATGACCTACACTGCACTGGTGAATGGAGAAGGGGTTTGTGTCGATGTGGAGATGAAGGGACTGGATGACCAGCCTCTTGACCCTGCCAAAACCTACAAGGTGGGCATGAACAGCTATATCAGCGCCAGTTACCGGTTTGACCATGCCGACCCGGGAACGGTCAACTACGAAACCACCGCCCAAACCCTTATCAGCTTCCTCCAAAAGGTGCAGAAGGTGGATTACCAGGGCACCAGAAGGACTGCAGTGCGGAATAACTGAAGGCGATTAATGCTATCTTTGTTCTATAGCAAATATAGTTCAGATGCTGCACTACAACGCTATCTTACCCTCCACACTGGAACTTCTGACCAGAGCCATGGCTCTTCCGGCATTAAGGGATACCCGGCTGGTGGGGGGGACCTCCCTTGCCTTTCATCTGGGGCACCGGCAATCTGAAGACAAGGACATTTGTAATATCTTATTTGAACATTATAATTGACAAAAGAAATGGCAGAATTTTTTTATCAGAAACCCTTTCCCATCCTGAAGGATGAGACCCCTTACCGTTTGGTGACCCGTGATTATGTGTCGGTAGAGGAAGCCGGAGGCCGCAAGTTGCTGAAGGTGGCCCCCGAAGGACTGGAATTGCTGGCCCGAGAGGCCTTCACCGATGTCTCCTTTTACCTCAGGCCCGGCCATCTGGCTCAGCTGGCCGCCATCCTGGAGGATCCTGAAGCCAGTGACAACGACCGTTTCGTAGCCCACACCATGCTTCTCAACCAGGTGATAGCGGCCGAAGGGCAGCTTCCCACCTGTCAGGACACTGGCACCGCCATTGTCATAGGTAAAAAGGGAGAGAATGTCTACACCGGTGTGAACGACGCCAAACATCTTTCAAAAGGGATTTACGATACCTATACGGAAAAGAACCTTCGTTATTCGATGATCGTTCCTCTGACCATGACGGAAGAGAAAAATACCGGGTCCAACCTTCCCGCACAGATTGACCTCTATGCGGAGCAGGGCGATGCCTATGAGTTTCTTTTCGTCACCAAGGGCGGTGGATCGGGCAACAAGACTTTCCTTTACCAGCAGACCAAGGCGCTGCTCAATGAGGAGAGCCTGGAGAAATTCGTCCGTGAAAAGATCAAGGATCTGGGCACTTCGGCCTGTCCGCCCTACCACCTGGCGCTGGTCATCGGGGGTACTTCGGCGGAAGCCACGCTGACGGCCGTCAAGAAGGCTTCGGCAGGTTATTTCGACCACCTGCCTACGGAAGGGAACACCGGGGGTCAGGCTTTCCGCGATTTGTACTGGGAAGGACGGGTGAAGCAGATTTGTCAGGAGTACGGACTGGGCGCCCAGTTTGGGGGCAAGTATTTCGTCCACGACGTGCGGGTGATCCGTCTTCCCCGCCATGCGGCTTCCTGTCCGGTCGGACTGGGGGTGAGCTGCAGCGCCGACCGCAATATCAAGGCGAAGATCACCGCTGAGGGGATCTTTGTCGAGCAGCTCGAGAAGAACCCGGCCCGTTTCCTGCCCAAAGAGGCGCCTCATCTGAAGCCGGCGGTGACCATTGATCTGGATCGCCCCATGAAGGAAGTGCTGGCCGAGCTGTCGAAATATCCGGTGAAGACCAGACTGAGCCTCAAAGGCACCCTGATTGTGGCCCGTGATGCCGCCCATGCCCGTATCAAAGAGATGATCGACAGCGGCGAACCGATGCCAGACTATTTCAAAAATCATCCGGTCTATTATGCCGGTCCGGCCAAGACTCCTGTTGGCATGGCCTCCGGAAGTTTCGGCCCCACTACAGCCGGGCGGATGGACGTCTATGTGGAGCAATTCCAGAGCCTGGGCGGTTCGATGATCATGCTGGCCAAGGGGAACCGCAGCCAGGCCGTCACCGACGCCTGCAAGAAACATGGCGGTTTCTACCTCGGCTCTATTGGCGGTCCGGCCGCTATTCTGGCCAAGGAAAACATCAAGTCGGTGGAACTGGTGGCCTTTGAGGAGCTGGGTATGGAAGCCGTCCGCAAAATCAGGGTCGAGAACTTCCCCGCCTTTATCATCGTCGACGACAAGGGAAACGACTTTTTCAAGCAATTATAATTAAAACCAAAAATTTATCTGTATGATCTTTTCGCATGAAGTGGAACATATGATTTGCGTCACACAAGGGGCAAATCATGGCCCGGCGCCCATTCCCGAGGAGGGGAAGTGGGTGAAGGCAAAAGGGATCAAGGATATCTCCGGACTGACGCACGGGGTGGGGTGGTGTGCACCGCAACAGGGTGCCTGCAAACTTACGCTGAATGTCAAGGAGGGTATTATCGAGGAGGCCCTTGTGGAAACTCTGGGATGTTCGGGTATGACCCATTCGGCGGCCATGGCCTCGGAAATCCTTCCGGGGAAAACCATTTTGGAGGCCTTGAATACCGACCTTGTGTGTGATGCCATCAACACCGCCATGCGGGAGTTGTTCCTGCAGATCGTTTACGGGCGCACGCAGACCGCCTTTTCCGAAGGAGGGCTGCCCATTGGTGCCGGACTGGAAGATCTGGGCAAGGGACTTCGGAGCATTACCGCCACCATGTACGGAACGGTGGCCAAAGGGCCCCGCTACCTGGAGATGGCCGAAGGTTACATTACCAAAATCGGATTGGACAGCGGTGGTGAGATCATCGGTTACGAATATGTCAACCTGGGCCGTTTCCTGGATATGGTCAAGGGGGGTACCGAAGCCGGGGAAGCCCTGAAGAAGGCTTCCGGAAAATACGGCCGGATAGACGACGCAGTGAAAGTGATAGATCCACGTAAAGAATAGGAGGAACATACCATGCCATTATTTGAAAGTTACGACAGAAGGATCCACCAGATCAACAAGGTGTTGAATGCCTACGGTATTTCCTCCCTCGAAGAGGCCAAGCAGATCTGTGATGCCAAAGGGGTGGATGTCTATAAGATTGTCAAGGAGATTCAGCCCATTGCTTTTGAGAATGCCTGTTGGGCTTATATCACTGGAGCGGCCATAGCCATCAAAAAGGGTCAGACCAATGCTGCAGAAATTGCGGCCACCCTGGGAGAAGGATTGCAGGCGTTCTGCATTCCCGGATCGGTGGCCGATGACCGCAAGGTGGGTCTGGGCCATGGTAACCTGGCGGCCATGCTGTTGCGCGAAGAGACCAAATGTTTCTGTTTTCTCGCCGGACATGAATCGTTTGCTGCGGCGGAAGGAGCTATCGGCATTGCCCGGTCAGCCAACAGGGTCCGGAAGGAACCACTCCGGGTGATCCTGAACGGACTAGGTAAAGATGCAGCAAAAATCATCGCCCGGATCAACGGTTTTACCTATGTTCAGACCCAATTCGACTACCATTCCGGAGAACTGAAGGAGGTGGAACGGATCGTTTACAGTTCCGGAGAAAAGGGGAAAGTCAACTGCTATGGCGCTGATGATGTCAGGGAAGGTGTGGCCATCATGCACAAGGAAGGTGTGGATGTCTCGATCACCGGAAACTCCACCAACCCGACCCGCTTCCAGCATCCTGTGGCTGGTACCTACAAAAAAGAGTGTGTTGAACAGGGCAAGAAATACTTCTCGGTAGCCTCGGGAGGAGGCACCGGGCGGACCCTTCATCCCGATAACATGGGGGCCGGTCCGGCTTCCTACGGCATGACCGATACGATGGGCCGGATGCACTCCGACGCCCAGTTCGCCGGTTCCAGTTCGGTTCCGGCACATGTGGAGATGATGGGACTCATCGGCATGGGCAACAATCCGATGGTGGGAGCTACCGTGGCCGTGGCCGTGGCGCTGTCACAAGCCTGACATCTTTGCATTCCTGCATATGCACCCGTTGATGTCACCTTTCTGCTCCCCGGCGAAGTGCATGGTTGGAGTTAAAGTCAACGCATTCTTCAAACAGCTCTAAAAGGCTAAATTGCTGATCTATAAACGCTGTGTGGTCTGGATAAAAGGCTGCACAGCGTTTTTTTTTAAGAATCCCCATTTATTTATTGAAAAATAGTATATAAATATATACCTTTGGGATGAATTAACTCCCAGCATCCGATGAAGTACTCTGAATTTCACAGAAGGATTGTGAAAAATGGATGGAAGTTCAGTCACGCAGAAGGCAGCCACTATTTTTACAAAAAGGATGAAGTGATGTCGGAACCGATACCCTACCATGGTAGCAAAGAAATGTATGAGCCATTAAGGTTGAAAATTGCGAAAAGCATGGGAATCAAATGATATAATGAAATTGTAATGAAGAAACTAATTGTACAAATAGGAGCCAGTTCAGATCATTTCGGGGCATTTGCAATAAATTGTGACGGCATATACGGTGCAGGAAATACTGTCGAAGAATGCAAGCAGAATCTGCTGGAAGGTTTACATCTTTATATTTCCACCAATGAAATTCTGCCTGAAATATTAAAGGGAGAATTTGAAATTGAATATCATTTCGATGTGCAAAGCATATTAAGTCATTATTCCAACGTTTTTACCAAACCAGCCCTGGAAAGGTTGACAGGTATAAACCAGAAGCAATTGCACCATTATGCAACCGGACTGAAAAAGCCCCGTCCGGAGCAGCGGAAAAAAATTGAATCGGCTTTGCATAAACTAGGTAAAGAATTATTAACCATTCAATTATAAATAGCTCCAACTTACCGGAACTTATTACTGATGGCCTGGAAGGGATAGCGTAGTGCTTTTTTACAAACATGTGCCAGCGTAACATGTTTCCAGTTTATGATCATCGTGAGAAGTTAACATTATGTTCATATTGAATTTTTTTTAAGAGGGCGTATCATTTCGTACTATTTTGTCTTATATTTGCATTTAGTATACAGGCATAACAATGAAACCATTATGTGTAAATAGCAGCGCAGTTTCCGGGAGCAGAGGCTCCAGGGGTGTTGTTATGCCGCTTTCTTCGATGCGCATGCGCTAGCCTTCGGGCCGGTTTCCATCAACCAGC
>CAZKIU010000007.1:101630-107540 GCA_964552955.1 uncultured Prolixibacteraceae bacterium | reverse complement strand
TCCTGATTCCTGATTCCTGATTCCTGATTCCTGATTCCTGATTCCTGATTCCTGATTCCTGACTCCTGACTCCTGACTTTTCATATTCTATCCTTCTAATCTTCTGATATTGTTACAGTTTCCAGACCAGACTGAAAGAGAACTGCCGGTTAGGAGTGTAATTCCTGGTGAAAGCCTCCACATCCTCGTTCACGCCGTGGTATTGAGCAAATCGGACTGGTTCATTCAGGAGATCTTTCACCCCTGCTTTCACACTGAAGTTTTTCCCGATGCCCTTTTGTACGGTCAGGTCCAACCCGTTCCGGGGGAGTTCCCAGGTATGCGGATTGGTAGGGGTCCCCACATAGGCCATCCGTTTTCCCACGACGTTATAGCTCAGATTGATGTCCAGGTCTTTTTCAACGTTGTTGTAGAAGAGTCCCAAATTGACGATGTAAGGCGACTGTCCGGCCATCACCCTCAGGGTGTCGCGGGTAAACTCCTGTTTGGAGGTATTGATTTCACTTTTAATCAGGGAGGTATTAAAGACCACGGTCAGGTTTTTGAGAAACCCCTGAAATCCGGAGGTGCCTTCCAATCCTTCGAACCGTTTCCTGATATCGATCTCTATTCCTGTGCTGTATGCTTCTTCAGTGTTGTAGGGGAAGTAGTCGTAAGTGGTCCCTGACGGGCGGAGGAACGTCTCAATGGGGTCGGTGAACTTTTTGTAAAAGCCGGCCACCGATATCATCTCTCCCGGCCGGGGATACCACTCGTAACGGAGGTCGAAGTTGCCGGCATAGGCGCTTTTCAGATCCTTATTCCCATAAACAATGGCGAACAACTCGAAATCCTGGTAATCAAAGGGGGCCATCTCCCTGAACTCGGGGCGGTTGACGGTTTTGCCGTAGGAGAGCCTGAACAGGTGGGATTCTGTCAGGTTCCAGGTCAGGTTCACCGACGGGAAAATATCGAGGGTGTCGCGCGTGATGGGGGTCTTATCGGCATCTTCCCGCTCTTCAAAGAAATGGGTGATCTCGCGGTTCCAGTTTTCAAGGCGGATCCCGCCATAAAGCGTGATCTTGGGGGTGACGGGCAACGAGAGTGCCACATATCCTGCGGTGAGGATATCGGTGGCGTCATAACTGTCTTTGGCCCTGGTATTGTCACGATAGGAAAGCCCGTGCTGCGTATAGGGTGCCGTCTGGTCAAACCAGAAATTAGAGGGATTCATGATCTCTGACACAGGATTGAAAAAGAGGTCAGGAGGGTTGCGCAAAGCGACGACCCCTACCAGCCTTGAGTTTAGCGACCGCTCTTTCTTCTCGTAAAAACCACCGGCTCTCAGCTGCCACGGCGTGGTGGAAAAGGGGAAAGTCATCTGATGGGTCAAGTCCAGCTTCCCATCGCTGATCACCTCCTCCATGTCAATCCAAAGCCTCCCTGCAAGGTAGGGATTGGGAACATTTTGTATCCGCAGGTAATACTGGTTGTAACGATCACTGGCTTCATCGGTGATCTGCACCTGCGTTAACCGGCGGTTGTCGGGCTGGTTTTTGTTGGTAAATCCATACCCCACAAGCCAGTTGACCCTGGTCCGCTCCTTGTTGAAGGTCTGTTCCCCAGCCAACTGTCCCGAATAGACCAGCCGGCTGTCATATTTCAAATCGAACATCCGGAGCGTCTCCACATTGTAATAATTGATTCCATCGCGCTGCGTGGTGGAGAGGGTTCCCATCTGATTCAGAAAATTGCGGAACTCCAGCTTCTGGTTCTTTCCGTAGAGGAAATTGAAATTCTGGATAATCCCGGTCTTATGTTCCGATTTGGCCTGCTGGTCGGTAAAATCAAAATTCCGGATCAACTCCCTCAGGGTTTCATCATAATTCTGGTATTCCACCCGCTGGTTGGTCGTAAAACTGGTGGAAGTGCCATAATTCAGGGAGGTGATATTCCCTATCGAAACCTTCCCGATCAGAAACCTGCGTAAAAAGGAGACCGAGAAGTTCTGATCAGGAAGGGGCGCTTTTGCCGACACCTCCCAATTGTTGGGGAAAAGTGCCGATAGGGCGTTGATCTGACCCGTCCGGTCAAGATAAGCTGAGGCATCGGGCCAGTCGTAGAGGAGGGCAAATGCTTCCGGGGAGGGCACACCGGCCGGTAAAGCCCTGGAACCGTCGTCCCAGCCCAGCCAGTCGCTCTTACTCCCTTCATGGGTCAGGAAATCCTTGCTGAAAGTGGCTCCTTCGTTGTACCTGCTCCCATAAGTAAGACTGAAGCTGTTTGCATCGGCCACATTCCTGGTCTGGATATTGATGGCCGCCCCGGCAAAATCGGCCGGCAGCTCGGGGGCCGGACTCTTATAAATCAGGATATTGTCGATCAGCCCACTGGGAATGGCATCAAAGGAGAAGGCCCGTTTGTCGGCCTCGAAACTGGGCGCTGTGGCATTGTTCAGCATCACCGAATTGTATCGCTCTTCCAACCCGCGCACCACCACAAACCGGCCATCGGTAATCGTGATGCCCGGCACCCGGCGTACCACTTCCGCCGCATCCTTGTCCTGGCTCTTTGAGATCTGCTGTGCCGTGATCCCGCTGACGATCAAACTGCCCGATTTCAGGGTGTTCATCAGGGCCACTTCCGTGTTGCTCCGTTTCCGGGCCACCACCTTCACCTCCCCCACATCAATGGAGACTGGCAGCAAGTCAATGACCAATTCGGTATCCCCCACCTCGGGAACTTCCACCTTGATAATCTGATTCTCATAGGAAATAAAAGCCACCACCAGGTTATAACTCCCTTTAGTGACATCGGTAAGAAAAAAATTACCGTCGAAATCAGTGACCGTTCCCCGGGTGGTCCCCTGGATCAGCAACTGCGCCCCCACCAGCGTCTCCCCGGTTTTACCATCCCGCACCGTTCCCCTGATGTTCCCCGCCTGCGCTTCCTGAAGCGCTGACAGGTAAACCAGGAGCAAAAAGGAAATAACTACAAGGCGGCTTAACCGCACTTCTATTGCGGTTGGGTTGAAAATAGATCTCTTATTGTTGCTAACACAAAATGCGGGAAGGGTATCAAGGAAATAAACCTTTTCTGGTTTCGTAAAAAACATCATAACAATTGCTCCTGAAATTCCACCACAAAGGTGAAGGAGCAGTGTTACAAGGCTGTTTCAAAAAAATGACAGTATCATTAAAGTTTGTCTGACGGCAGGAAGTGAAACCCAAATGCAGGAAACTGAGGATTCAGTCTCCCATTTTCAGGGGGGTGACAGCCAGGGGTTTGTATATGGGGCCCTGAGGCCGGAGGATGCTTTCATAAAGGACCACCCGTGAGGCGACTGCAGGCTGCAGCTCCTCCTCCCTATAATGCGCTATCACCTCTTTGAACCGCTTTTTGTCCCGCAGATTCTTCATCCGGGCCAGGGTAAGGTGCGCCTTGAAGGGGTGGTCTCCGGGAGGGAACCCCATCCCTGACAGTTCATGGTTGAGTCTGTCGGCCAACCGGGGTATTTCATGCCACCCCTCTATCCGGGCAAACAATACGGAAGGAGTACCCCTGAAGGAAAAAAAATCCAGCCCTTTGATGACCCCCTCCACTGTACCGACTTCCTGGCAGACCAACCGCATCGCCTCCGACAACGCATGGACCTTTTCCGCTGGAGTGTCACCCAAAAACCTAAGTGTCAGATGAAATGCGGCCGGATCGACCCAACTGAAGGACTCTCCCCGGAATTGCTCCCTTAGCTCCAGGATTAGATTTCTGAGCGATGGAGTTGCTTCCACCGGTATGGCAATAAATATCCGCTTCATCCTTCCCGAACTTTATTTTCTGTCCAAGTACTTTTTATCATGATCGGTTGACGAGGACCACCACTGAACATAAACAGACAGAAGAGATCCCGCAACAGGGAGGAGTGACCCTTCTACAGCCATCCCCGCTCGACCAGCACCACTATCTCCTCAATGAGCAGGTCTTCGCCATAAGGATCGTATTCATCTTTTAGATTGTTCTTGAACAAACGGGCGATACCCTGCCAGAAAGCGGCCTGAAAGCCCCCTCTGAACTCCTTGATGATGTCAAAACCGGTTCGCCCGGTCTGCCGGTCGATCAGCTTTATGAGCACCCGCCCATCGCTGATGCTCATCTTCTTGAACTCCTCCTTATAGCGGTCCATCAACTGATCCTCTACCTTGCCGATCAGCTTCCGCTTCGCACGGTCGGAGGTCAGCCGCATGTATTCCGGCTCATACTGGTCCAATAATTCACTGGCCTTCAACGCATAAGGATAAACCTTCTTCACCCGCTGAATCAAACGGTGATACTGCCGTTCCATCCTGGCATTGCGAAACTCGCGGCGCGGATAGACCCATATCTCCCTGATCTCCCGATGGATCACGGTGTCATCGCCGATGACATATCCCACTCCCACCCGGGTGGTATCTATACCCTGGGCCCTGACCCCGGCGATTCCCGGAATCATTATTATAATAAACAGAATTACTTTTCTCACATCTTTCGATTGACATGCAAAGGTAAAACGAAATCTCCATCGCTCCATTATCCCTCTGGCAAAGTTTGTATCTTTGAGCCAGTCTCAAAAATCAGGCCATGACACCACCCCTCAAAATTGGCGTAAGCTCCGAAACCGGCCCCCTCGAAGCGGTGATCCTTCACCGGCCCGGGCCGGAAGTAGAGAACATGACTCCGGCGAATGCCGAAAGGGCCCTCTACAGCGATATCCTCAACCTCTCCGTGGCCTCACAGGAGTATGAGCAGCTCAAGGGAGTGCTTGACACGGTCTCACAAACCTTTGAAGTGCGCGACCTGCTCACAGCCATCCTCGACCTCCCGGAAGTCAGGGAGGATCTGGTCAAACGGATCTGCTGCAATGAGGAGGTCTGCCCGGCCGCGGAAACCCTGCTCGAACTCCCTGCCCGGCAACTGGCAGGTCAGCTCATCGAGGGAGTCCCCCTGGTCCAGGACAACCTGACCCGGTTTCTCAGCCAGGAGCGTTACCTGCTCAGGCCCCTTCACAACCTCTTTTTCACCCGTGACATCGCCATTGCCGTCAATGACAAAGTGATGAGCGGCAGAATGGCCAACAGGGTCCGTGAACGCGAATCCCTGATCATGGAAGCCATCTTCACCCACCATCCCCTCTTTGGCATCTCCCCCTGGAATTCTACCACAGCAGAGATGCTGGCCCTGCCCAAAGGAGTGGCCACCATGGAAGGAGGGGATTTCCTGGTAGCCCGCAATGATGTGTTCGTGATCGGCACTGGCTCCCGCACCTCCACCCAGGGCATCGATCTCTTCCTGGAACGGATCTGCCAGTCCACCCGTGAACCCCGCCATATTATCGTCCAGGAACTCCCCCGTTCGCCTGAGTCGTTCATCCACCTCGACATGATCTTTACCTTCCTCGACAAGGATGCCTGCATGGTTTACGAACCCATCGTCTTCGAACTCAACCGCTACAAAACCATCCATATCGAAACGGCCAACGGGAAAGTCCGTAAAATCGAACATGAACCCAATATCCTGGAGGCCTTGAAGAAACTGGGCATGGATATGGAACCCATAGCCTGTGGAGGGAATTCAGACCCCTGGATCCAGGAGAGGGAGCAGTGGCACAGCGGGGCCAATTTCTTCGCCTTCGCCCCCGGGAAGGTCATAGGTTACGCCCGGAACATCCATACCCTGGATGAAATGAACCACTACGGCTTTGAAATCATCACCGCCCGGGAGGTCATCGAGGGCACCAAATCACCCGCTGACTACCGGCGGTGCGTGGTCACCATTGCCGGCTCGGAACTGGCCCGCGGTGGCGGCGGCGCCCGTTGCATGACCCTACCCATCCGCAGAAAATCATGTCCTCTCTGAACCTGGTATTACTTAACACCGGAATGGTCCTATGAAAACCGG
>CAZKIU010000007.1:93519-101530 GCA_964552955.1 uncultured Prolixibacteraceae bacterium | reverse complement strand
ATGTCCTCTCTGAACCTGGTATTACTTAACACCGGAATGGTCCTATGAAAACCGGTTGATTCACTTATCGATTATCTTTGCCTGTCTGGTTAAAAATGAAGTAATGAAAAAACGGAGCATGGCGGATCTCAACCGCCTCTCAGCTGAAGAATACCGGCTCACCCCCAAACTACCGGTGACCGTGATCCTTGACCATATCAGGAGCTGCCACAACACCGGCTCTGTTTTTCGTACCGCCGACGCCCTGCTGATTGAAAAGATATGGCTTTGCGGCATCACCGCCACCCCTCCCGCTAAGGAGATCCATAAAACCGCCCTCGACGCCGAAAAAACCGTGCCCTGGGAATATGCCGCCAATAGTGCTGACGTGGTGGACCACCTCCACACCCTGGGCTACCGCGTTTATGCCATTGAGCAGGTCGAAAACAGCATCCCCCTCCCCGCCTTCTTCCCCCCTCCCGGCGAAAAAATCGCCCTGATCTTCGGCAATGAGGTCAAGGGCGTTCAACAAGAGGTCGTCAACCGGTGCGACGGGGCCATCGAAATCCCCCAATATGGCACCAAACACTCCTTCAACGTATCGGTGAGCGCCGGCATCGTCTTGTGGGACATCACCCAGAAACTGCGCTTCCCCATCAGTTAAAAGGGCCGCCCCCACCTTGGGAACAGCCCTTTTATCAGGAATAACTGAAATGAGACTACTCCAATCCCTTCCTGATGAAATCCCTGAACTCGCCGGCGTCAAAGGTGACTGCCAGCTGATGTTGCGTACCGTCGGGCTCTATGATCACGTGAAAGGGAATGCTATTGGTATTGTACTGACTGATTTGCAGATCCAGGTTTACTTTTCCCATGGTCTTGAGAAGGTGGCCTTCAGCATCTTTTTCCCATTCCGATTCCGGAAGGGTCGTCCGGTCGTCGGTATATAATCCCACGACGACGTACTTTTCGGAGAGCATGCGGAGTACTTCAGGATCGGTCCATACCGAATTTTCCATTTTCTTACAGTTGGCGCAAGCATGCCCCTTGAAAACCAGAAACACCGGTTTACCCTGTTCTTTGGCGCAGGCCAGCCCCTGTTCATAGTCGAAGTAACCGTTCAGCCCCTGGGGGAGATGGAGTTTGTCGCCATATTTTGCGGGGCCGCACAAGGCTTGGGGGGCCGTCGATGCCGGTGAGATCCCTCCGGTCACAGGCCCCGAGGTCACCGTAGCGGGCGGCAGCAACGCCGAAATCGGCTTCAGCGGCGATCCCAGAAGCCCCATGAATAGATATATCACAAAAGTGAAGAGGCCAATGGCCATAAACAAGCGGCCTACACTCACATAAGGAACCTCGCTGTCATGCGAGAACCTGATCTTCCCAAGGAAATAGAGCCCCAGCAGAAAGAAAAGAACGATCCAGATAGCCAGGTATAGCTCCCTGGAGATCAGTCCAAAACCATAAACCTGGTCGATATTGCTCAGGAACTTAAGTCCGAAGGCCAGCAATAGAAAGGCGAAAACCACTTTGATGACATTCATCCAGCCGCCTGATTTAGGCAGTTTGCTGAGGGCCGACGGGAAAAAGGCCAACAGGGTGAAAGGGGTGGCAAAGGCCAGCCCGAAGAAGAACATCCCCAACAGGGGCCGCATGCCTCCTCCCTGCACTGCCTGAATGATCAGCGCCCCGATAAAGGGACCGGTGCATGAAAATGAGACGATCACGGTGGTCAAGGCCATGAAAAACGCCCCCACCAGTCCCCCCTGGTCAGCTTTCGCATCGGTCTTATTGACCAGACTACTAGGGAGGACTATCTCGAATAACCCGAAAAAGGAGAGGGCAAAGATGAAAAAGAGAATGAAAAACAGCAGATTGGGAATCCAGTGGGTACTTAGCAGGCTCCCTACATTGGGACCAAAAACACCAAAGGAGAAAAGGGCTCCCAGCAGGGTGAAGATGGCCACAATCGACAACCCGAAAAAGAGGGCACTGCGGATGGCCTTACCCCTATTTTCACTCCCCCTCATGAAAAATGAGACCGTCATGGGGATCATCGGAAAAACACAGGGTGTAAGGATCGCTGCCAGTCCCGCAAGCATGGAGATCAGGATAAACCACCACAGGGAACCTCCGGTTGAAGATCCCGCGGATCCCGGCACCATGTCAGCCCCTGTCGCTGCTACCGGTACCGATCCTGCTTCCCCTGCACCACCCAGGTTGAATTCAAAGGGTATTTCTGCCGGAGGCAAACACTGCTCATCATCACACCCCATGAATTCCACATGTCCCTTGATCTGGCTCACACCCTCCTTCAGAACCACCTTCTGCGTGAAAACAGCCGTATCACTGAAATAACGAAGATTCATCTGAAAGGTGTTGTCATACTTCTCAACTGGATCGGGCGACTTCACCAACTCCCCCGACTTCACAAAGAGAGTGGTGTCATCAAAAACAAAGGAAGTCGCTATCGGTCCCCCTTCGGGCAAATGAGTGTCGTAAAGGTGCCATCCCTTTTCCATGACAGCGGTGAAGACCAGCGCGGCATTTTGCCCGTCCTTTGAACTGCTGAAACTCCACTTGATCGGTTCTATGATCTGGGCTTGGGCCCCCAGAGTCACCAAAAAACTCAGCACTAAAAACAGTCGTCTCATCTTTTCAATAGGGTATTATGATTTTTACATGCCTATAACAAATAATCGGCGAAATGTTTCACGATGCCGGCTCTAGAATCGATTTGAACCTATTTCCCGCTTTACCGGAAGAGAACCTCTCCTCCACCACAGAAAAGGGGGTATAACTACTACAGAAAGGCAATCAGAGGATGATCTCCTCCCTGTTCTCATCGACAAAACGGTATTCGGTCAGGGGAAGCGCCGGGTTCCCCGTGACCTTCACCCATTTGTAGTATTTCAGGAACCACTTGTTCCGCAGCGAATGCCATCCATGCGTCAGATAAGCCGCGAGATAGGGATGCACTTCCAGGATGAGCTTACGCTTGTTCAAATCCTTGAAGATATAACCTACCTTGCTATGGATCTCATCGGCTATCAGCAGGGTGGGTACCACCTTGCCGCTCCCTTTGCACACCGGGCATACTTCGGCCGTTTCGATATGTTCCTCGGGTCTGACCCTCTGGCGGGTGATCTGCATCAAACAGAACTTGCTCAGAGGCAATATGTTGTGCTTGGTCCGGTCGGCCGCCATGATCTCCCTCATGTATTCATACACCTTATGGCGATTGGCGGACTGGTTCATGTCGATGAAGTCGATCACAATGATCCCCCCCATATCGCGCAACCGCAACTGGCGGGCGATCTCCTCGCAGGCGGCCAGGTTGACATCCAGGGCACTGGCTTCCTGGTCCATACCACTCTTGGCTCGGTTACCACTGTTCACATCGATCACATGAAACGCCTCGGTATGCTCAATGATCAGATAAGCCCCGTTCTTGAAGGAAACTGTTTTTCCAAACGAAGACTTGATCTGTTTCTCGATCCCATAGTGCTCAAAAATGGGCTGACGCGCTTTGAACAACTTGACAATCTTTTTCTTATCCGGATCTATAGATTCCAGATAACCAGCGATCTCTTCGGCTACCGCCGGATCGTTGACAATGATATTGCTGAAATTGGGATGATAAATATCGCGAAGGAGTGCAGTAGCCCGGTCCATTTCACCCAGAACCAACCCCGGATTGTTCATGCGGGCCAGCTTGATTATGGTCGACTCAAACTTCTCCACCAACCGGCGGATCTCCTGGTCCAGTTCAGCTACCAGCTTCTCTTCAGCAGCCGTACGGACGATTACACCGTATTTCCGGGGCCTGATGCTCTGCACCAGACTCTTCAGCCGTGCCTTCTCCTCATTCGACTTGATCTTCTGCGATACAGAAACCTTATCACTGAATGGCATCAATACCAAATTGCGCCCCGCAATGGAAATCTCGGAAGTCAGTCGCGGCCCCTTGGTCGATATGGGCTCCTTAGCTATCTGAACCAATATCTTCTGACCTACCTTTAACTGCTCCCCGATAGAACCCTCCTTGTTGATGTCGGGCTCCGATTGTATACGCGAAATGGAAGTAATCTTGTTCTTCCGTGATGAAACCAGCCTGAGAAACTTATTCAGCGTCGAAAACTGCGGCCCCAGATCCAAATAGTGCAGAAAAGCATCCTTCTCATACCCTACATCTATAAACGCAGCATTTAAACTGGGCATGATCTTCTTCACCTTGCCCAGATAAATATCACCTACCGCAAACTTCGCTCCACTCTTCTCACGGCCTAATTCAACCAGTCTCTTATTTTCAAGTAAGGCAATAACAATTTCGGATGGAGAGACATCAATGATTAAATCGCTACTCACAACCTGTTATTTATGAAATTTGTAAAAGACGGTCTTTGTCTGGTATAAAAGAGATTAAACCTAAAGTAAATTGATCACTTTAGGTTTAACCTGTCTTACCAAAAAATTCAGTCGAAACTGCTATTTCTTCTTCTTATGCCGGTTCTTCCGAAGTCTTTTCTTACGCTTGTGCGTAGCCATCTTATGTCTTTTTCTTTTCTTTCCGCTGGGCATACCTCTTATTTTACCTGGTTTTTAACTTTCGATACAAATGTTTTTGCCGGTTTGAATGAGGGAATGTTGTGCGACGGAATAATAATCGTGGTATTCTTGCTAATATTCCGGGCAGTCTTTTCAGCTCTTCTCTTCACAACAAAACTTCCAAATCCGCGGAGATATACATTCTTGCCATCTACCAACGAATCTTTCACAGTTTCCATAAAAGCTTCCACTGCTTTCTGCACAGTTAATTTCTCGATACCTGTGTTTTTAGAAACTTCATTAACGATATCAGCCTTTGTCATTTCTTAAAATATTTAATTTTCAACAATTTAATAAGTCTAAACCGGTGTGCAAAAATATAAATTATTTAAAAGAAAATATCCTTTAGGAAAAATTTATTTTTGCTTTCCTCTTTTTTTACTGATTGTTACCCAAAAAAATGGCCCGATTTTCGGATATCCTTTATAAATGGTATGAAATCTACCAGCGGGATCTTCCCTGGCGTCAAACCCGCGATCCCTATCTGATCTGGGTGTCGGAGGTGATCCTGCAGCAAACGCAGGTTAAGCAGGGGCTTCCCTATTATCTGCGGTTCACCGCGCGATTCCCTGATGTAAAGACCCTGGCGGCGGCCCCGGAAGATGAATTGCTGAAGTTATGGGAGGGTTTGGGTTATTATTCCCGTGCCCGGAATATGCACGCTGCCGCCCTGACCGTCGTTGAAACCATGGATGGCCTCTTCCCCGGGGATTATAAGAGGCTCCGCACCCTGAAGGGGATTGGTGATTATACGGCGGCGGCTGTGGCTTCCATGGCCTCCGCGGAACCCTGGCCCGTCGTCGACGGCAATGTCACCCGCGTATTGGCCCGCCATTTCGGCATCACCCTGCCCGTCGACAGCCGCGAGGGAACCACGGAAATATACCACCTGGCCTCCCAAATCCTCGACCCCCAGGATCCGGGCCGCCATAACCAGGCCATCATGGAATTCGGGGCCCTCTGTTGTACCCCCCGCCAACCCGGATGCTCCTCCTGCCCCTTCCATGCCTCCTGCTTCGCTTTGCAGCAAGATAGGGTATCCTCCCTCCCCCTGAAATCAAAAAAAATAAACCGCTCCCTGCGCTATTTCTACTTTTACCTGGCCGAAGAGGGCCCCCGCCTCATCATCGAAAAACGCCTGGCCAACGACATCTGGAAAAACCTCTATCAGCTCCCCCTCCTGGAAACCCAGCTCGAAATCAACGACACCCAGATACTCACCCACCCCCTGATGCATGAACTCTGCAACGGCCACCCCTGCCAGATCCTCGAGATCAGCAGACCCTACCAGCATGAACTCACCCACCGCCGCATCATCGCCCGCTTCATCAGAATACAAACCCAAGGCCTCACAAACGGAGAAAACCGGATGATCATAAACCGGAAAGAAATTCATAAATTTGCATTTCCTGCCCTGATCAGGGACTACCTGGCAGAAAAGGGACTCACCACCGGCTGATACCGGCATAAAAAAAATACGGTAAATTACTAAAACTGAAAATAACCATGTCAATCAACAAAGTCATCTTAGTAGGCAATGTAGGTCGTGATCCTGAAATCCGTCATCTCGACTCGGGAGTGGCCGTAGCTACCTTTACCCTGGCCACGTCTGAGACCTATACGGCCAAAAACGGCGAGCGGGTCACCAGCACCGAATGGCACAACATCGTATTGTGGCGTGGACTGGCCGATGTCGCTGAAAAATATGTCCACAAGGGCAAGCAGCTTTACATCGAGGGCCGCATCCGCACACGTTCCTATGAAGACAAAGATGGACAGAAGAAATATGTGACCGAGATTTACGGGGATGTGATGAAACTCCTGGGCAGCCGCGAGACCCAGGCGGCCAACCACGGGGAAACCCCCGGTAAACAGGAATTCAAACCCCCGGTCGTGGAAGATACCGACTTTCAGGCAACGGGAGGCGATGACGATTTACCCTTTTGAATGAATCCCCAGGCCTTGACCGTTAGCCCGTTGTTGCTCCAGGTGACCTCCCCGTTGAGCCTGGAAGCCCTGCCCTCCCCTGCAGGTGCGGAGCCTGCCCTCCTGTCGGCCGGTGATATCCTCCTGATCGTGGCGATCCTCCTACTGATGGGGCTCTCCGCGCTCTTCAGCGCTTCCGGTACCGCCTACTCCATCCTTGTGGGGCATGAAAAAACAAAAATCCCCGACGATAAAAAACACCGTACACTCCTCAGGAACCTCAGAAACCCTGGTAGGTTGCTTTCCACCATTCCTGTGGTCAACCTGCTCACCCAGGTGACCCTGATCGTGCTCTCCACCCAACTGGCCACCAGAACGTTCCTCCATGAGCATCCCACTCCGGGGAAAACCCTGCTGATCGTGCTCTCCATCACCCTGGTAATCCTGCTCTTCTGCGAGCTCCTCCCCAAATTAGCCGCCAACAGGCATCCTCTGACCTTCGCCCGTCTGATGGCTTACCCCCTCTCTCTCCTGGCAGGACTCTTCCACCCCCTGGCCCTGCTCCTCCAGCGCGCCTCTTCCAGCGCAGAAAAGAAACTGAAGAAAACCCAGAAAAATATCTCCGTCGATGAGATCTCTCAAGCCCTGGAACTCACCTCCAGCAATGACATCTCTGAAGAAAAAGAGATCCTCCAGGGAATCGTCAACTTCGGTAACAAAACCGCCGACGAAATCATGATCCCCCGCGTCGACGTCGTCGCCGTCGACATCAAATCCTCCTTCACCACTGTACTCGATGTCATCAACAACTCAGGATACTCCCGCATCCCCGTCTATGCTGAATCTTTTGACCTGATCAAGGGGATCCTTTATATCAAGGACCTTCTCCCCTACACCGAAAAAGGAGAACATTTCCAGTGGCAGAACCTCCTGCGCCCTCCCTTCTTCGTTCCTGAAACCAAAAAAGTCAAGGACCTTCTCGGGGAATTCCAGAAAAACAAAATCCACATGGCCATCGTCGTCGACGAATACGGAGGTTCCTCAGGGATCGTCACCCTCGAGGATGTGCTTGAAGAGATTGTGGGAGACATCGCCGATGAATTCGATGAAGATGAGTCTTTCTACACCCGTCTGAGTGACAGAAAGTTTCTCTTTGATGGGAAGACCCTCCTCGACCAGTTCTGTGAGGCTGTGGGTTGCGAGCAGGATGTTTTCGACGAGGTCAGGGGAGAAGCCGACACCCTGGCGGGGTTGATTCTGGAGATAAAAGGGGACATTCCTGAATTGCACGAAAAAATAGAATTTGAAAATTTCCGTTTTACCATAGAATCGGTCACCAACCGCAGGATCAGGCAGATCAGGACCGAATTGTTATAAACCACCCGATGACAGATATGCGCAGGCGACACACGGCAAGGGAGAAACACGACAGGTGTTCTCTTCTGACCATCGTAAATAGGATGGCCGCTCTCGCCGCACGCCACCTGTTGCGGCCCTC
>CAZKIU010000007.1:46073-93419 GCA_964552955.1 uncultured Prolixibacteraceae bacterium | reverse complement strand
TGACCATCGTAAATAGGATGGCCGCTCTCGCCGCACGCCACCTGTTGCGGCCCTCCTTTCTGCCAGATCAGCCAGTTCGCCAGCCTCTACTGAACAGCCTTGCTGCTCACCACCTGTTGCGGCCCTCTTTTCTGTCAGAGCAGCCAGTTCACCAGCCTCTACTGAACAGCCTTGCTGCTCGCCACCTGTTGCGGCCCTCCTTTCTGCCAGATCAGCCAGTTCGCCAGGCTGTATTGAGCATCGCTGCCGCACGCCACCGGCTGCTGCCCTCCTTTCTGCTCTTTAGCGCCCTCCTGCTGATGGTTTCCTGCGGAGCTCCCCCGGTTCCCAAGCCTCACGGCTATTTCCGCATTGACCTGCCTGAAAAAGCGTACCACCCTACCGCCCCGGGTTATCCTTACCGCTTTGAGATCCCCCGCTATGCCTTGATGAGCCGTGACAGCTCCCCCTCCGCGGAACCCTGGTGGGCCAACATCCAGTTCCCCGATCACAAAGCCGAAATCCATCTCAGCTATAAACCGGTCCATGGTAACCTGGGCATCTATACCGAAGAGTCCCGCCGCATGGCCTATGACCACTCTGTCAAAGCCAGCGCCATCGAGGAGGAAAACTACATCAATCCCGAAAAAAGGGTTTTTGGCACCATCTATTACATCAAGGGGAACGCCGCCTCCCCTTTCCAGTTTTACCTCACCGACAGCACCCGTCATTTCCTCCGGGGTTCATTGTATATCAGGGCAACGCCCAATATCGACTCCCTGAAGCCGGTGATTGACTTTCTGGAAGCCGACGCCATCCAACTGATTGAGACCCTGGAATGGGCCCGTTGAGTTCAGACATCACCTGATGCAACGTCCTGAGGGGATTTTTCGTAAATAAGCATAATTATGCCGTTGTTGTGTACCACCATAACTGAAGCGTATTCGCTGGCGCTCTGGCAACTGACAGAGCCGGCAGCCGAATGCCGGCAGCTCCTGGAGGCTGCCCGTCCCGGTTTTCTCTTTCCTGACCACCTCAGGGGAGAAAAACGACAAAGGGAATTCGCGGCCACCCGGCTGCTCCTCCATGCCCTTCTGGGCGAAGTTCCCGAAGTAAACTACACTTCCGGGGGAAGACCCTTCCTCGCCCTGGACCACCACCACATCAGCCTCTCCCACTCAGCGGCCCTGGCGGCAGTCATTCTCTCTCCCTATCCGGTGGGCATTGATACAGAGCAGACGACCCGGCAGGTCGACCCTATTGCCCCCCGCTTCCTCTCCGACGCCGAGATGAAGTGGACCAGCCAGAGCCCCAACCCGCAGCAAGCCCGTATTTTCTGCTGGAGCGCCAAAGAGACCATTTATAAAATGATCGACCAGCCAGGAACCGACTTTAAAACGGGCATCCACCTCCCCCCCACTCCGATGACCGACCGGGGAATGATCACCGTGACCTTCACCAGAAACCAGGTCCCCCACCCCGCCCACCTCCATTTTCTCTTCTCCGGAAACAATGTGGTCACCTGGTGTGTTTACCCTCCCGAGAACCTGCTTAAGGACCCTCCGGAACATAAACAGGACTTAAATGAAATGCATTTCACGGGAGTGAACATCTCTCCCTGGCAAAACTCCATACAGGACGGAAGTGCAGGTCATTAAAACAGAGTTTTACCCATGAAGAAAGCTGACAACCATCTGCTGGTCATTTTCGGGGCATCAGGCGACCTGACCCGGCGTAAGCTGATCCCCGCCCTTTTTGATCTCTATGCCAAGAAGCTCCTCCCTGCCAGCTTTGCCGTTTTGGGAGCCAGCCGAACCCCGTTTACCGATGAGGAGTTCCGCCACAGTATGCAGGCTTTTCTCCCATCCGGGGATACCGGCAGTTTCTCCTCCCTGCTCCATTATCTCCCCTTTGATCCGGAAAAAGAAGAGGATTACCAGCACCTGCACCACCGGATCGAAGCGCTCGACCGCCAATATGAGGCCGCGGGCAATGTGATCTTTTACCTCTCCACCCCACCCTCGCTCTACGAGGTCATCCCGGCACGCCTTCACCATATAGGGCTCACACACAACGACAAGGGATTCCGGCGCCTTGTTATTGAGAAACCCTTTGGCACCAATTACGAAACTGCGCGCAGGCTCAATGTGAACCTGCTGAACTATTTTGATGAAGAGCAGCTCTACCGCATCGACCATTACCTCGGTAAGGAGACCGTCCAGAACATGCTGGTGACCCGTTTTTCCAACACCATTTTTGAGCCATTGTGGAACCGCAACTATATCCATCATGTGGAGGTCACTTCCGCAGAGACCCTGGGCATTGAGGGGCGCGGGGGGTATTATGATCAGTCGGGGGCGCTGCGCGACATGATTCAGAACCATCTGTTGCAACTCACCGGCTTTATTGCCATGGAACCCCCGGCGGTGATGGGGGCCACGGCCATCCGCAATGAAATCCTCAAGGTATTCCAGGCATTGCGCCCCCTGCGCGAAGCGGAGATCGGCGAGATGGCCGTCAGGGGACAATACCTCGCCTCGGTCATCAAAGGAGAGAAAGTTCCCGGATACCGGGAAGAAAAAGGGGTGAATCCGGCCTCCCGCACCGAGACCTACGCCGCCCTCCGGTTTTATATCGACAACTGGCGATGGGCCGGCGTCCCCTTTTATCTCCGCACCGGCAAACGCCTGCCCGCACGGGTCACTGAGATAGTGGTCCACTTCCGCCAGGCGCCCCATCAGCTTTTCTCCAGCATCGAAGGTTATCAGCCCGTCGGCAACCAGCTGGTGATCCGCATTCAGCCCGACGAAGGAATCCTCCTGAAAATGGGCATGAAACAACCGGGTGCCGGCTTTCACGTGAATACCGTCAACATGGATTTTCACTATTCCGACCTCAACGGGATCGTCCTCCCCTCGGCCTACGAGCGGCTTCTGCTCGACGCCATGCAGGGCGATGCCACCCTCTTCTCGCGCGGGGATGCCGTCGAGGAAGCCTGGAAATTCGTGCAACCCCTGCTGGATGCCTGGGAACATGAGCCCCGGATTCCCGTTTACGGTTATCCCGCCGGCACCTGGGGCCCCCAGGCAGCCGACGACCTCCCCGGAGAAAGCGCATGGCGCTACCCCTGCAAAAACCTCACCGACGACGGTAACTACTGCGAACTATGAGCCCCCAGCCTGCCTTAACCTTTTAAAACCGCTGTTATGGAAAAAGATGTGGAAGTAAAAATCTACGACACCCCGGCCAAGCTCTCCAAAAAAGCAGCCCGCCAGATCGCTGCCCTCTCGCGCCAGGAGGGAAACCACCCCCTGCACGTGGCCCTCTCCGGGGGATCAACACCCGCGCTGCTTTACGAAATCCTGGCCGGGAAATACATGGACAAAACCAACTGGAAACGGCTCCACTTCTGGTGGGGCGATGAACGATGCGTGGAGCCCTCCTCCCTGGAAAGCAATTACAGAATGGCCATGGAACGGATGCTCTCCCGCGTCCCCTTAGCCCCCCATCAGATCCACCGCATCGCCGGCGAAGCCCTTCCGGAGGAAGAAGCCAGGCGCTATGGCCAGGAAATGGCCTCCCTCATCCCCTTCCGCGACGGGTTTCCCGTCTTTGACCTCATCCTCCTGGGAATGGGCGACGACGGCCATGTAGCTTCCATCTTCCCCGGTGAACTCCAACTGATGAAAAGCGAGGTGCCCTGCACGGTCGCTACCCATCCCCTCACCAACCAGAAAAGAATTACCCTCACCGGAAAAAGCATTAACAATGCCAGGAAGATCTTCATCCTGGTCACCGGCTCGGCTAAAAGCCACCGCATCTCTGAAATTATGAACAATAAAAAGGCGGCTCAGAAACTGCCCGCCTATTACGTGGAACCGGTTGATGGTCAATTGACCTGGTACCTCGACGTCGAAGCCGCTGCCCTGATCTGACCGGCCGATGGTCCTGACGAACCTATTCACAAAGAGGATCCCTGGCGCTGAATGATTCAGTTGGTATTATGCAGAATGGAGCTTCCCGGCTGGACGGTTGCGAATAACTTATTCAGGAGGATAATCCCTGCGGGCTGAAGGGTTGTGAGGGTGCTATGCGGCAGAAAGACGCAACCGTTCAGGCAAGCAGTTCATTTTCAGAGGGCTTTTCCCCGCTGTTCATCAGAAAGGGATATAGAAATACCAGAAAGAATACCACGGCAAAAACTAACTCACGTAACTCCCCGGCCTTCACCATATGGTACTGGGAGACCAAAATGGTCCCAATGACCAGGGCTGCCGTATGTTCCCACCGGGGCAGCGGAAGCCCGGTGACGGAAACTACCTTCCCGAAAAACCGCGTCTTCACGGCCAGCAGCCGCAATCCCAGGAAATAGACCACCATGGCGGCCGTCAGCAACTGTGAGAAGATGAGCTTATTCACCTTGACGTTACCAATCACCAGGTTATGCAGGTTGGTCTCCTTTTGCAGGTTTTTCTCCATGAAATACTCAGGGGTTTCGATGCTGAAAATCCGCTGACCCCAACTGATCTCCTCTCCTGCGGCAAAGAAAAAAAGAAACGCCAGCAACGCCCAGGTCAAGGTACTGACCTTGCGGCCGGCCTGCCACTGCTTCACAGCCCGCCATACGGCTATTCCTGAACTGGCCGCCAGAAAAAGAGTGGTCAGGTTCTCTACCAGGCCATCCTCCTTCAGGTACGTCATAAAGGCCTCCTGGCCCTCCGCCGCCTTGACAAAACCGATCACTATGAACACCAACATGAGGACATAAGCCACCACATGGATCTCCCTGATGTATCTTTTCTTTCCCATAATTCCTGTTTCTTTGAGGCGGTCAAAGGTAAGAAATTACTCCTTAAGCTGCAATGCCAGGCAGGGGCAAGCCAATTGTCCACTATCTTTGACGCGGGAATAGACCCTTTATCTCATATATAAGAGCGATGAACGTTAACCGTTTGTTCTGGTGGATCACAGGAATCCTGGTTCTGGTAGTAGTAGTGTTAAGTCTGGACCTCCCCATGGTCGTCAATGCAGCCAAGTATGCCCAGGTCAGCCGGGAGATGGTGGAAAGCGGCGATTGGATCAACCTGACCATCGCCGGCGATGCTTATGATCAGAAACCTCCCCTTCTCTTCTGGTTAGGGGCGCTCTTCTTTAAAGTCCTGGGCGTCTCCACGCCGGTCTGGAAAATCGCCGTTCTCCTGGCCAGCCTCCTGGGCATCTTTTCCACCTACCAGCTCGGAAAACTGCTCTACGATCATGCCACAGGCCAGCTGGCGGCCTTTTTCTGGGTCCTCAGCCTGGGTTTCCTCTATTTCCACAATGATATCCATACCGATACCCTCCTGGCCGATATGGTGATCTTTTCCATCTGGCAGCTGGCCACCTTCTTCCGGAATAAAAAAAAGATCCATTTCATCCTGGGAATGGTGGGTACCGGCCTGAGCATGCTGGCCAAAGGACCGGTCGGACTGGTGATCCCGGCAACTGCCGTAGCCACCCACCTGGTCCTCCACAAAGAGTGGAAGGAGATCTTCCACTTCCGCTGGCTGGCTGGCGCCCTCATCCTCTTCATCATGATCCTGCCTGCACTCGCCGGTCTCTTCAACCAGTTCGGCCCCGAAGGCATCAAATTCTACTTCTGGACCAATAACATGGGTAGAATTACAGGCTCCTACGCCGGGAAAAACAGCGACCCCTTCTTCTACCTCCACACCTCCCTATATGTTCTGGCCCCCTTTACGGTTTTCGCCCTCTTCGGCGTGGCCAGGAAAATCGCCGCCCTTTTTCAAAACAAGGCGCTCACCACGCCCCAACCTGAATGGTTTACCCTGGGAGGTATTATCCCCTATGTTTTGGTGCTCTCGGTCGCCAAAGCCAAAAATCCCCACTACCTGATGGCCGTGATCCCCCTGTTTATGATCCTGGCCGCCTCCTTTGTCCAAACGATGGCCGCTAAAAAGGTAACCCCCGGAACCGCACGTTCTGTGGTCATCCTTAACGGCATCATCTCCTCCCTCCTGTGGTGCGTCATCTTCCTCTTTACTCTCTGGTTGTTTCCGGAGAAAAATCCGCTTTTCTGGGGTGGGCTCCTCCTCATCGCCGGGTTACTCGTTTGGTTTTGGCGGTCCTTCACCGGGGTCCACCGCCAAATTGCCCTGCTCACCTTCTCCCTGCTGGCCTTTATGTTCAGCCTTAACGCCAGCTTCTACCCCAGAATGATGGTGTACCATGCCCCGGTCTATGCCGTGGAGGCGTTCAACCAGGAGGCCGCACCCGGAGAAGAGATCCACTGCTATCTCCCCCCCTCCCGCTACTGGGAGATCTTCTTCTATGCCAAAAACCCGGGCCGCTATTACGTGACAGAGAAAGAACTCCCTAACCTGCTCAGAGAACAGGGAGACTGGGTTTTTACCGATGAAAAAGGAAAACTTCAAATCCTGGCTTCCGCCCCGGGAAGCGTCGTCGCCGGCAGCTATGACCACAGCAGCCTCAGCAAAATCACCCTTCCCTTCCTGGTGCCCTCTACCAGGGATGCAAAACTTCAAAAGAGGTACCTGATCCACCTGCCCTGAGCAGTGAATCCCTCATCCTACCGCCAGGAAACCCCGGCCTATTCCCTGAAGTATAAAGAGGAAATTATAACGCCTTGAACCAGTCCTGGAAGAGATGACCTATCCACGGCACCGGCTTCATCTCACCTGAGATGGACCATATCAGGCTCATCAGCCAGAATATGAAAAGAATGATTCCGCCAACAGCCCAGATGATCCACCCCAGGACCGGAATCGTATTCAAAATTCCCAGAACAAAGCTGGTCAGAAAGATCCCCAGGGTCTGCCTGATGTAATAGCTGGCCAGTTCTTCCTTCTGGTTCATATTAATGACCAGCGCGATAATCCAACCGATGGGAGTGAGGTGCGCAACAATCGCTTTTGTCTTGGCATCCATAAATATTGAATTTAGTTTTATCAAATGTAAAGAAAATCCACTAACTCTCAGCGTTAAGCCAGAAAAAAGAGCATGACGCCAGCGACGGTAATCAGGGCGCCGGTAATCTCTTTCCAATTGATGCGTTCCCTGAAAATCAACACGGCCGGAGGGATGATCAGGACGGGCACAATCGCCATGATGGTGGCGGCAATTCCGGCTTGGGTATGCTGGACGGCCAGCAGGGAAAAGGAGACCCCCAGGAAGGGACCGAAGAGGGAGCCCAGAGAGATGAGGCGCATGGCTGGTTTATTTCGGAGGGTCCTGAGAATCATGGGCCACCGCCGCATCATCAGGATGATAATGAGAAATCCCACCATTCCGGCAATGACCCTGATCTGAGAAGAGGCAAAAGCATCGTAGCTCCCCATCCCCCGTTTACTGAGCACCAGTCCGGCCGCCTGCCCCACAGCCCCCCCAAAGGCCAGCAAGATGCCCTTCATGGAATAAGCCGAAGTTATTTTCCGGCGGGTCGACCCGTTACCCCGCTCCCGCTTCAGAACCACCAGGGAGATCCCGGTCAGGGTCACGCCCATCCCCAGCCAATTCATGGGGGTGAGCACTTCCCCCAGCATCAGCCAGCTGATCAGGGCCGTCACAGGAGGAGATAACGACATGATGAGCATGGCCACCCGCGCTCCGACCACTACAAAAGCCTGGAAAAGTAACAAGTCCCCAAGCACAAAACCGACCACACCCGAGAGAGAAAGCCACAACCACCGCTCCATCCCGGCATCCAGGGGTAAAAACATCCCCCGGGTGATCTTCAGGTAAAGAGAATAGATGAAAAAAGCGATCACCAGCCTGATCAGGTTCACCTGCAAGGAACCTACCCGCTTGCCTGCTGCCTCAAACGAGAGACTGGTCACCGTCCAGAAAAGGGCCGTCAGCAAGGCCGAGAACTCCCCCAGATAGCTCAAAGCACCTCCTCCATATCGCTCAGATGCAAATCAAGTGCTCTGACCGAAATCTGAATCTCCCGGACCGATAACGCCAGCGATGCAATCAGCATCAGCAGGGCGATGCCAAAGATCACCTCCGCCCAGGTCTGGTAATTCACATAGATCAGGAACATGCACAACACACATAGCAACAGGCTGGAGATTCCCAGAATCTGCATGGACCGGGTCAGGTTGAGCCGCTTGCGCAGATTGTTGATCTGACCAATCAGAAGGCTGTTGCGGTCGCTCTTGAACTGGGCATGTAAAGTCCTGACCACAGAGGCATAAGCCAGAAAACGGTTGGTATAGGCCAGGAGAATCAGAGAAATGGCTGAAAAAAGCAGAGCCGGGGTGGTTAGCGTCAGTTCTTCCATTGAATGAAACTTTAAAATGATGGTTAATCCAGGGGGTAGCCCCCATCGCTTTTGAGTGCGGGCCGGCGGAACCATCCAGGGGCCTAAGACCGGATCTGCACCTAAAAAAAGGCTGCCCGTAAACGAACAGCCTTTTTTTTGCAGGGATCCCTGTCAGGGCAGCAATTCGGCGACCTTATCGCGAAGCGCCTGCTCTCTCAGATTGCGGGCGATAATGGTTCCTTTGCTGTCAACCAGGAAATTGGCCGGAATGGAATTGACACCATAAAGGGCGGCAGCTTCATTCTGCCAGTATTTCAGGTCAGAGACATGCTGCCAGGTGAGCTTATCTTCTTCAATGGCCTTAAGCCACCGCTCGCGGTCCTGGTCAAGGGAAACCCCGAAGACCCCGAATCCTTTATCTTTGTAATCATTGAAAACAGCCACCACATTGGGATTCTCCTGACGGCAGGGACCACACCAGGCCGCCCAGAAGTCAATCAAGGTATAGGTATTTTTGGCATATACCTCCGATAACTTCACCGGGTTGCCGTCAGCATCGTTCTGCGTGAAATCAGGAGCGATCTGCCCAACGGCCACTCTCTTCAGCTTGGTTATCCTCTCCTTCATGTCCACAACAGCCGGAACTACCGCCAGCTTGGGATCCAGACTGCTGACCAGAGAATCAAGTTCTTCTACCTCCATGCTCTGCTGCACCTGCGTCAGGAAAACCGGGGTGACCCATGACGATTTGTTGTTCTTCACAAATTCAATCAACTTCTTCTCCTGGCCGTCGAAGATGGCTTTCACCTCTTCCATCAACCGCGCGGCATTCACCGTGTCACCCGATTGAACCACCTGCTGGTATTCCTGGTATTTGGCCATACCTGCCGTGTTGTCCTTGTCCAGCTCCGTCCTGATGGCCTGGTACTCGTCATTGACGGGCGATCCGGTCACCTTGATGAAACGCATCGAATCCACACTTCCTGTTACCTTCATCGCTACATTCTCGACAAAAAGAACAGCCTTCTGCTGCGACCCTTCCACTGAAAGGTAATACATCTCGGGAAATTCCACTTTCCCCTCCAGAACAGCTACTCCATCTGCCACCTCAGCAGTATCCACAGCCACAAAGTTACCATCCTTGCGCTGCTCCAAAATGACCTTCCCGGTAGCACCGTTCAGCGCAACATCAATCTTGTAGCCCTCAGGCTTTGAACATCCAAAAGCAACCACCAGCATGGCAGCCACAAACATTTTTCTCATCGGTATTGTCTTGTTAATTAATAAAATTCAAATGACAAAAGTATAAAAATTATTTCATCACAAAGACGTGATTTTTTCCCTTATTGTAATATGACAATAACTATAAATCTTTTACCTTTATACTACTGAATATAACGAAACCGCTTATGCTTTTAAGAAATATTTCCGTTGATTGTGTGATCTTCGGTTTTGAGGGGGAAAAACTCAATGTGTTGCTCTGGCAGGCTGATCCCAGGCTTTTAATGCAGACCCTGCGGGAGAACGAAGATTATGAGCAGTTACGGATCCTTTATGATAGTCATCCCAGTCTGCAAACCGATTCCACGTGGGGGCTGATTGGGGCGCATGCCCCTGAAGAGTCGGATCTTGACGAATATGCCCAGGAGATCACCACGGGCTGTACTGGTCTGACCAATGTCTATCTGAAACAATTCCATACCTTTGGGGATAGCCGGCGAGTTCCCTACTACCGCGTGATCACCGTGGGGTACTATGCCCTGATCAACCCGCGCTACCACAACCTGCACACCTCCACCCTGACCCGCAGGATGCAGTGGTTCGACATCAACCACCTCCCCCCCCTCTGCTTCGACCACCGCGAAATCATCATCACCGCCCTGGAGCACCTCCGCGAAAATGTACAATACCACCCCGTGGGCTTCCATCTCCTTCCCGAGTATTTCACCCTTACCGAACTTCAAACCATGTACGAGGTGATCCTGGGCGAAAAACTGGATATCCGCAATTTCAGGAAAAAAATCCAGAAAATGGATTTCCTGCTCGAAACGGGCGAAAAACAGAAAAATGTCCCGCACCGCGCGGCCCGGCTCTACCGCTTCGACCGCCAGAACTACGACCGCCAGCTCAAAGAGGGGCTGACCTTCAGAATCTGAGGCATGGCGGGATTAAACTTTTGGTGAGGCTTTCGGTCTTAGTGTAAAACTTTTCTATGCAGAATTCCGATCAGGAATTAATGGGCAGGCTCAGATCAGAGCAGGAATGCCATGCCGCTTTTCAGGAACTGGTCACCCGGTATCAGGAGAGGCTTTACTGGCATATCCGCAAGATCGTCCTCTCCCATGATGATACTGACGATGTACTGCAGAATACTTTCCTTAAAGTCTGGCGCAATATGGGCCAGTTCAGGGAGGAATCCTCGCTTTTCACCTGGCTCTACAGAATCGCCACCAATGAGGCCATCACCTTTATCAACGCCCGTAAGCGGCACACCCTGGTCTCCATGGATGAGGTGAGCGACTATCTGAAAAACCGGCTGGAGTCTGACGACTATTACGAAGGATCTGAAATCCAGAAAAAACTGCAACAGGCCATCCTCACCCTGCCCGATAAGCAACGGCTGGTCTTCAACATGCGCTATTTCGACGAAATGCCTTACCAGCAGATGTCAGAGATTCTGGACACCTCCGTGGGGGCCCTTAAAGCCTCCTACCATCATGCCGCCCGAAAAGTGGAAGATTTCATTTCCAATAATGAATAGCATTCAGAATTAAACCTTTCGCATATCAAAGAGTCCATGTATAAAATGAATGAGATGAATTTTTCTGAAGAAATACCCTCTGGTGAGGAACTCCGGGAAATCCCGGGTGCAGGGAAACAGCTTCCCTTCAAGGTTCCCCGTGGCTATTTCGAAGATTTTCCCGCCCGGTTGAATGCCCTGATTGAACAGGAAAACACCCCTGTCAGGGAAAAGAAAATGCGGTTGGCCGACTACCTCAAACCGGTCATCGGCCTGGCTGCCTCCTTTGCCGCCATCTTTATGATCGTTTACTGGCCGGCAAAACTCATCACCCATGAGCAAACAGCCTCCTTTACCCCTCCTGCCGAGGAGCAGAGAATCATCAACCTGGTCGAACATGTCGACGACCATACCTTCCTTACCCTCCTCGAAGGTGAGTCCAAAACCGACACCACCGACTATGAAATGCTGGAAACATACCTGGCTGCCAATTACAGCGACATTGACCTATACCTGGAGATCAACCAGGAATGACAAAATGATCGTTGAGGCCCGTCAACAACTGATACTATAAAATGCCTGCTCAGAGCAGTTTAACTACCATAAAAAAGAATACCATGAAAAAAACGATAATTCTCCTTCTGCCCCTTGTCTTTCTCTTCACCCTGGCAGGGAACGCCCAGAGAAAGGAGGGCCCCGATTTTGAACGCTTCAAAAGCCAGAAAATAGCCTTCCTCTCCGAGAAAATGAACCTCTCCCCCGCAGAGGCCCAGAAATTCTGGCCGGTGTACAACCAGTTGGAAAAAGAGAGAATGGACCTCCAGATCAAAAGAAGGGAACTGGAGATGAAAACCCGTGATGAGAAAGCCACCTTCACCGACCAGGAGGTCATCATGATGACCAGGGAGATTGCGGCCTCCTTCAAGAAAGAGGCCGACAATGCCGTCGCCTACAATGAAAAGTTTCTGAAAATCCTTCCCCCCCAGAAAGTACTCTTACTCTACCGTGCCGAAAACCAGTTCAGGGTTCACATGTTCGATCAGTACCGCAAAAAAAAGTAACACCCTGAAGGATCCGCTCAGAGCACAAAGCGGCCCGTATCGAGAAAAGCAATCGTTTCGTTGATGCCCTCGTACATGAGGGTATCCTCCTGCACAAAGGGCACCCGGGTGCGGTATTGGGCCATGAAATCCTCCAGAAGGGGTGAAGTATGCAGGGGCCTGCGGAATTCGGCAGCCTGGGCCGCATTGTACAATTCGATCGCCAGAATCTTCAACACATTACCGGCTACCTTTAGGGCCTTGGTGGCGGCATTCCCCCCCATACTCACATGGTCCTCCTGCTCATTGGAGGAGGGGATAGAATCGACCGATGCGGGGGTACAGAGTTGTTTGTTCTGACTGACGATGGAGGCTGCCGCATATTGAGGAATCATAAAACCCGAATTGAGCCCGGGATTGGCCACCAGAAACTCGGGCAGCCCCCGCTCTCCCGATATCAGCCGGTAGGTACGCCGCTCTGAAATACTCCCCAGCTCCGACAGGGCAATAGCCAGGAAATCAAGCGAGAGTGCCAGAGGTTCCCCATGAAAATTGCCCCCTGAAACAATCTTGTCTTCATCGGGGAAAACCGTCGGATTGTCGGTGACCGAATTGATCTCCACCTCCACTACGCCGGCCACATATCTCACGGCATCCTTGACGGCCCCATGAACCTGAGGAATACACCGGAAGGAATAGGGATCCTGGATATGTTGTTTGGGGCGGGCCATTATTTCGCTGCCGGTAAGCAGATATCTGAAGTTGGAAGCCGTTTGTGCCTGCCCCGGATGAGGCCTGATATGCTGTATATTTTCAAGGAAGGGCTCGATAAGTCCATCAAAGGCGTCGAGGGAGAGGGCGCCGATCATGTCGGAGAGCTTGATCAGCCGGAAGGCTTTGAGTAGAGTGTATACGGCGTGGGCGCTCATGAACTGGGTGCCGTTGAGCAGTGCCAGCCCCTCCTTGGCTTCCAGATGCAGGGGAGCCCATCCCAGGGCTTCCAGAACATCAGCAGCATGCCGTTTCTCCCCCTGGTAATAAACCTCTCCCCGACCCAGCAAAGGCAGGAAAAGCATCGCCAGCGGCGCCAGATCCCCGCTGGCCCCCAGGGATCCCTGCTCACAGACCACCGGCACAATATGATGGTTGAAAAGATCCAGAATCATCTGCACCGTCCGCAACTGAACGGCCGAATTGCCCTTGGCCAGCGCATGAGCCTTCAACAGCAACATCAGCCGCACTACCTCATGCGGTACTTCCGGCCCCAGATTACAGGCGTGCGACAACACCAGGTTCTCCTGCAGCCGGCTCAGGTCACTCTCCGATACCGTGATGTCACACAACGCCCCAAAACCCGTGGTAATCCCATAGATCGGGCCCGTAGCCTCCCTGATTTTCTGGTCGAGGTAGGCCTTGCTCTTCTCAATGAGGGCAACGGATTCAGGTGACAACTCCAGCCGGGTGTCACGGGCCAGTATCTCCTCGATCACTTCAAAAGTGAGAGGAGACGGGGATATCTGATGGACAGCATGCTTCATACAGTTGATTTTGGTCTAAAGCTCCGAAATTTTTCCCGCTCCCGATACGACTTTTATCAGCTCTGCAGAGGAAACCAGCATCTGTTCGCCCGTAGTCATATTCTTGAGGGTGATTTTCTGTTGGGCCATTTCCTCTTCCCCGGCCAGAGCCACCCAGGGAATGGCCTTGCGGTGGGCATAATTCAACTGTTTTTTCATCTTATCGTGGTCGGGGTAGATTTCAGCCCTGAGACCGCTATGACGGGTTTGTGCCAACAGGGGAAGGATATAGGCTTCTTCTGCCGGGCCGAAGTTGACGAAGAGAAGTTGTGTGGTTTCTTCGGCCTGGGGAGGGAAGAGGTTCAACAGGGTAAGGACGTCGTAAATCCGCTCTGCACCGAAGGAGACTCCCACGCCTGAAACCCCCGGCATTCCGAAGATTCCCGTCAGATCATCATACCGCCCTCCTCCGCAGATGCTGCCAATATTTTCATCGAGGGCCTTGACTTCAAAAATCGCTCCGGTATAGTAATTGAGTCCGCGGGCCAGGGTGAGGTCCAGTTCGGTGGCCGTGCGCAGGTCAAAGCGGGTCATATAATCCCAGAGACGCTCCAGTTCGGCAATCCCCGTCATTCCGGTGGTCGAAGCAGCCAGAATCTCCCTGAGCAGGGACAGCTTGGCAGCGGTATCCCCCTGAAGCAGCAGTATGGGCTCCAGCCGGTCTATGGCTTCCGCGGGAATCCCTTTTTCGGAAAGCTCTTCTTTCACCTTCTCCAACCCGATCTTCTCCATCTTGTCGATCGCTACCGTGATGTCGGTGATTCTTTTGGGCTGGCCGATCACCTCGGCAATCCCTGCCAGCACCTTTCGGTTGTTGATCTTAACCACCGTTCTGATCCCCAGCCGGGTGAACACCTCATCGATGATGGCGACCAGCTCGGCCTCGTTCAGCAGGCTGTCGCTGCCGATCATGTCACAATCGCACTGAAAGAACTCACGGTAACGTCCCTTCTGGGGCCTGTCGGCACGCCATACGGGCTGAATCTGGTACCTGCGGAAGGGAAACACCAGCTCATTGTGATGCTGCACGATGAACCGGGCAAAGGGGACCGTCAGGTCATATCGCAACCCCTTGTCAGCCACCGTCCGCAATACCGCCGCCGTATCCCTCTTCTGAAGAGACTCCTCATGCACCCCAGAGAGAAAATCTCCGGAGTTGAGAATACGGAACAGCAGCTTGTCTCCCTCCTCCCCATACTTCCCCAACAGGGTAGAGAGGTTTTCCATCGCCGGGGTTTCGATCTGCTGAAAACCAAACCTGTTGAATACATCCCTGATGGTATTAAAAATATAATTCCTGCGGGCTACTTCCCCCGGCAGAAAATCACGGGTCCCCTTGGGTATAGATGGTGTCTGTGCCATATCGCCTTGTTGCTGTGTTTTTGAAAGGGACAAAAGTACAACTTTCCGGAAAGTTTGGGACCGGGAGGCCGGAGGATCGGGTTAATTCCTGAATTTTTAGCAATTTTGCCCCTTGGGACTATCACCCCCAGATGATCGGCCAGAGCACCAGAATACCAAAGATCACCTAAAAACAGCAGAAATGGAATCAAATAAAAAAGAAGGGCGCTACAGCAGGATCTTTGCCCAATTAAAGGAGCTGCTGAAAAAAAGTTCGGATGCCGACGCGCGGATGGCCACCATTGCCGCAGTGGTGCACCATAAGCTGGACTATTTCTTCTGGACGGGTTTTTACATGCTGCGTGAAGGGGAGCTGACGGTCAGGTGCTACCAGGGGCCTGTGGCCTGCCAGATTCTGGAGAAGGGAAAGGGAGTCTGCTGGGCTGCAGTGACCAGGGGAGAGACCATCGTGGTGGAGGATGTCCACCTGTTCCCCGGCCACATCGCCTGTGACTCCCGCAGTAACTCCGAGATCGTGGTACCCGTCAGGGATGCCGGAGGAGAGATCATCGGAGTCTTCGATGCCGACAGCAAGGAAAAAGGATCCTTTGACCTCACCGATGCCTTCTGGCTTGAAAAGATCATGGCCCTGATCAGTCTGCCTGCCGGAGCCTTGTAATCCCTCCTCTAAACGAGGCAAACCTTCTCCCCGCGTTGAAAACTCCTTACCCGGGCGTTCAGGATTCCCTGACAGCTCCCCCACCTCTAACCAGCCCATGATACTTGAGGGAGGGACTGGGGAGGGGGTCACCCACTCCAAGGGAGGGCCACCGCTGATCAATCAGGTCGATGGTGGAGCTTTCCATCGTGACAATATTGGGCCAATCCCTGCTAAAGTGGTCATGCCCGGGGGTTTTAATGGTCGCATCCACGACCATCCCCTTCTTCCCAGAGGGGAATTCCACTACACGTATATCGCGTTGGGGCTCCATATTGCCGCCCAGCAGCCAAACCAGCGTGAAGAGATCGCCCAGGGGAACACCTTCATCATAGAGGAGAATCGCCTTGAAAAACGCTGCTTCAGGCATCGCTGACAGTTGGGTCACCAGCTCCGGGAGGGAGAAACCGTTTTTTTTGTCGACGGTGAGCAGCAACACCGGCAAAGGCGATACCCGGGAGGAGGTGTTCCCGTCAGCCTGAAGACCCGAAGGAACCAGCGCTGCCCCGGTGACGCCCTTCAGAAGGGTGAATGGTGACAAATCCCCGGTATGGTTCCATTCCGGGTCTGTGTTATCACCGGTAGCCCAAGACGCCAGGGAACCGGTGTGCGGTGAAGTGCTGGCCTCCCGGGCATCTCCGCCGGGTGAAGTCCGCTCTGTGCACCAGGGAGATGCATCACCGGCGACAGATACCACTGAAGGATTATTCACAGCCGCACCGGGATGATCTCCAACCAGCCCTCCCTTTTCCGTCCACGCAGGCCTTTCCCCCGGCAGAGGGGCCGTCAGGTCTATCCCTACCTTGGAGCCATAGGCAAAAAGCTGAGAGGAGTGATCGAGAACATCCAGGGGCCCCCTGGAAAAATGAAGGGAGTATTCAGGGTCAAACCAGCGGGCAAAAAGTTGAGCCATAACCTGATAATCATGAACATCGGCGTCGCTGTCGGCCACTACCAGGATCTTGTTGAACATCATCTGACCGGCCCCCCACAGCGCATGCATCACCTTGACGGCCTGCCCGGGGTAACTCTTGTTGATTTTCACCACGGAGAGGTTGTGGGCTACCCCGGCAAATGGAAGATCCATATCCACCAGCTCGGGAATCATGGTCAGCCTGATGGGCGTAGTGAAGATGCGTTCGGTGGCTTTGCCGATCCAGGCATCTTCCATAGGGGGAACGCCCACGATGGTGGCCGGATATACCGCATCACGGCGGTGGGTGATGCAGGTGACGTGAAACCGGGGATAATAGTCCGCCAGGGAGTAGAATCCGGTATGGTCGCCAAAAGGTCCTTCCCAGATCAGCTCCTCCCCGGGGTCGACATACCCTTCAATGACGAAATCAACGTCGCAGGGGACCCACAACGCATTGGTCAGGCATTGAACCAGGCGGACCTGCTTTTTCCGGAGGAAACCCGCCAGAAGGTATTCATCCATATTTTCGGGCATAGGGGCAGTGGCTGCGTAAACATAGGAGGGATCGCCCCCCAGGGTTACCGTCACCGGCATCCGGCGGCCTTGGCTTTTGTACTTTTCGTAATGGTTGGCTCCGGTTTTATGGCGGTGCCAATGCATCCCGGTCAGGGTTCCACCAAAGAGCTGCATCCGATACATGCCCGTATTGGGAGCTCCGGTATCAGGGTCGAGGGTATGCACCGCCGGGAGGGTGATAAAGCGGCCCCCATCGGCCGGCCAGCACTGTAGCACCGGCAACAGCCCAAGATCAGGCGGATCCATAACAACCTCCTGGCAGCGGCCTCTCCCCTTCACCTTCTTCGGCATCCAGGAAGCCATCTCTCCCAACAAGGGCAAGAGGGAAAGTTTATCCCACCATCCCGTTTTAGACGACACCAATCCCCTGAAAATCGTATTGATCTCTTCGCCGATCTCCTCCAGTGACGGGCGGCCCAAGGCCAGGGCCATGCGCCGCTCCGAACCCAAAGCATTGATGAGTAAAGGGAAAGGGGATCCCGTATCCTCAAAAAGAAGTGCCTTACCCCCTCCCGGCTGCTTCGAAAAACGATCGGCAATCTCTGTGATCTCCAGCACCGGATCCACCCGGGCAGTGCACCTGACCAGCTCCCCTTCCCGCTCCAGAAGAGCCGCAAACTCCTTCATTCCGTTATAGGCCATGACCGTCAAATTTCGGGAAATAAAATACAAAAAAAAGGCCGGCAAACGCCAGCCTTTGGATATCTTTCAGGAAAAACTCCTTATTCTTTCTCTTCTGCGGGAGCAGCGGGGGTAGCTTCATCGGCAGCTTTCTCCTCAGCCTTGGCAGCAGGAGCGCTTTCCTTCTTTTCGGTGGCTTTCTTGGAAGCCTTGGGAGCTTCTGCCACAGGAGCAGTCTCTTCCTTCTTGCCGGCACCACGGCGTGACCGTTTTTTCTTACCCTTCTTGGCGTCCTCTTTGGCAGCGAGCATCGCCTCATTGAAGTCGACCAGTTCCATCATGCACATCTCAGCATTGTCACCCAGCCGGTTACCGGTCCTAAGGATACGGGTGTATCCTCCCGGGCGGTCTGCAACCTTGACCGATATTTCACGGAAGAGTTCGCTGACAGCCTCTTTGTTCTGGAGGTAGCTGAAAACAATACGGCGGGCATGCGTTGAATCATCCTTTGATTTGGTGATCAACGGTTCCACATAAATCTTGAGTGCTTTGGCCCGGGCCGTGGTTGTGGTGATCCGCTTGTGCAGAATCAGCGAGGAGGCCATGTTCGAAAGCATCGCCTGGCGGTGAGCACTCTTCCTGCCCAAATGGTTGAATTTCTTATTGTGTCTCATTACTCTTTAATCCTTGTCTAATTTATACTTAGCAATATCCATCCCAAAATTGAGGCCCATTCCCAGCAGCAGGTCGTCGAGCTCAGTCAGCGACTTCTTCCCGAAGTTGCGGAATTTGAGCAGGTCGGTGCGGTTGTACTGAACCAGTTCGCCCAGGGTTTCCACATCCGCCGCCTTCAGACAGTTGAGCGCGCGTACCGAAAGATCCAGGTCTACCAGTTTGGTCTTCAGCAACTGACGCATGTGAAGCACCTCCTCGTCAAACTCTTCGTTGGCAAATTTCTCATCTGAATCGATGGTAATCTTCTCATCTGAGAAAAGAAGGAAATGGTAAATGAGGATTTTGGCTGCCTCCTTCAGGGCGTCTTTTGGCTGGATGGAACCATCGGTGGAGATTTCCAGGACCAGTTTCTCATAGTCGGTTTTCTGCTCCACGCGGTAGTTTTCCACGGTATATTTCACCTTGGTGATCGGCGTGTAAATCGAGTCGATGGGAATCACTCCGAATTCTGCCTCTGCCGGTTTATTTTCGGCAGCGGGAATATAACCGCGCCCTTTGCTGATGGTCATCTCCAGGTGTAATTTCACATCAGGTTCCATCCTGCATATGACCAGTTTGGGATTGAGCACCCGGAAGCCGGTCATGAACTTGTTGATGTCTCCTGCCGTAAACTCCTCCTGGCCCCCGATGGTGATGTTAACCTTTTCAGATTCCACATCTTCACCTTCCTTCTTGAACCGGATCTGTTTCAGGTTGAGAATGATTTCGGTGACATCCTCAATAACTCCCTTGATGGTGGAAAACTCATGGTCCACTCCGTCCATCTTGATGGTGGTGATGGCATATCCTTCGAGGGAAGAGAGGAGGATCCTCCTCAGGGCATTACCGATGGTAATCCCATAGCCGGGCTCCAGCGGACGGAATTCAAATTTTCCGTACCGGTCGCCGGATTCAATCATGATAACCTTGTCAGGCTTTTGGAACGCTAATATTGCCATAATTACCTCGCGTAAAAATTATTTGGAATACAACTCAACGATGAGCTGTTCTTTGATATTTTCAGGAATCTCATCCCGTTCGGGGCGGTTGATGAATTTCCCGGCCATTTGGGTATCGTCCCATTCCAGCCAGCCATAACGGGAATGTCTGCGGGAAGTCATTGCCTCGTTGATGATCTCCAGGGATTTGGATTTCTCGCGTACGCCGACCAGGTCGCCCGGTTTGAGGAGGAAAGAGGGAATATTGACCACCTCGCCATTGACCAGGATGTGACGGTGGCTCACCAACTGGCGGGCACCGGCGCGCGACTTGGCCAATCCTAAACGGAAGATCACATTGTCAAGCCTCGATTCCAGCAACTGCAGCAACACGTCACCGGTCTTACCGGTGGAGGCTGCCGCCTTCTGGAAAAGCCCCCGGAACTGACGCTCCAGCAACCCATAGGTATACTTGGCTTTCTGTTTCTCCCTGAGCTGTGTACCGTACTCCGATTTTTTCCTTCTCTTGGCGTTCAGCCCGTGCATCCCGGGAGGATAGTTCTTATGTTCAAAAGCCTTGTCAGGCCCAAAGATCGGTTCGCCGAATTTCCTTGCAATTCTTGATTTTGCTGCTCTGTATCTTGCCATTACCTGATGTTTTTAAAATTAAACGCGTCTTCTTTTGGGAGGCCTGCATCCGTTATGGGGCAGAGGGGTCACGTCAACGATTTCCGTCACCTGAATCCCAACCGTGGATACCGCCCTGATGGCCGATTCCCGCCCGTTCCCCGGACCCTTCACATAAGCCTTCACCTTGCGCAGACCCAGGTCGAACGCAGTCTTGGCACATTCCTCGGAAGCTACCTGTGCAGCATAGGGAGTATTCTTCTTCGATCCCCTGAATCCTTTCTTCCCGGCCGACGACCAGCTGATCACCTCACCGTTCATATTGGTCAGCGTAACAATGATATTGTTGAAAGAGGAGTGGACATGTAACATCCCGTTGGGTTCTACTACAACCACCCTTTTCTTGCTTGTTCCAGTCTTTTTTGCCATATCCGAATTACTTATTTAGTCGCTTTTTTCTTGTTAGCAACAGTTTTCTTTTTCCCTTTCCGGGTACGCGCATTGTTCTTCGTCGACTGACCCCGAACCGGCAATCCAATACGGTGACGGATCCCCCGGTAACAACCGATATCCATCAGCCGCTTGATGTTCAACTGTACCTCCGAGCGGAGCTCTCCCTCCACCTTGTACCCTTCGGTGATCACCTGGCGTACATTACCGAACTGCTCATCGTTCCACTCCTGCACCTTCAGGTTCTTGTCCACCCCCGCCTTGGCCAGGATGGCACTGGAAGCACTGCGACCAATACCATAAATGTAGGTAAGGGCAATCTCTCCCCGCTTATTATCTGGAATATCAACACCTACTAAACGTGCCATAATCTCTTTCTTGTTTTTTTATTATTAACCTTGACGTTGTTTGAACTTGGGGTTCTTTTTGTTAATCACATACAGGCGTCCTTTCCTGCGTACGATCTTGCAGTCAGCACTGCGCTTTTTTATAGAAGTCCTCGTTTTCATTATCCTGATTTCTTTAGTTTTTATATCTGAAAGTTATTCTCCCTTTGGTCAGGTCGTAGGGTGACATCTCTACCTTGACTTTATCTCCCGGAAGAATCTTGATGTAGTGCATCCTCATCTTTCCGGAGATATGTGCCGTTATGACATGCCCGTTCTCCAGTTCTACCCTGAACATCGCATTCGACAATGCTTCGATTATCGTACCGTCTTGTTCTATGGATGGCGTTTTTGCCATAAATGCTCTTTTTGTTTTAAATGGTCAAGTTTATCATCATTGCTTTCCTGTCACTTTTCCCGGGAGAATGAATCCTCTGATCAGTACATCGACGCTCCGCCGCCCGTACGCCCTTTGATACGGCCCGACTTCATCAGCCCGTCGTAATGGCGCATGAGCAGATGGCTTTCAATCTGCTGTAACGTGTCGAGAATAACTCCTACCAGAATCAACAGCGAGGTCCCTCCATAAAAATAGGCAAACTGCGTGTTGATACCGATAAGCATGGCAAATGCAGGAAGGATGGTGACAATCCCCAGGAAGATGGAACCGGGAAGGGTAATCCTTGACATGATGGTGTCGAGGAATTCCACCGTTTTCTTGCCTGGTTTCACACCGGGGATAAATCCGCCGTTCTTCTTCATATCTTCTGCCATCTGCACCGGGTTAACGGTAATGGCCGTGTAGAAGTAAGTAAAGGCAATCACCAGGATGAACTGAACGAAATTGTACCAGAATCCTGTAGGGCTGGAAAAGGCTGTAGCAAACTTGCCCAGGCTCTCGGAATTGGCAAAACCTGCCAGGGTGATGGGCACAAACATGATGGCCTGTGCGAAGATGATAGGCATCACACCTGCGGCATTCACCTTCAGGGGAATATACTGCCTGACACCACCATACTGTTTGTTTCCAACAATCCGTTTGGCATACTGCACCGGAATCCTGCGGGTGCCCTGCACCAGCAGGATCGTTCCCACAAAGACAAAGAAAAGCAGGACAAACTCCACCAGGAACATCACCAGTCCACCGCCCTGCTGGCTGATCCGGGAGGCAAATTCCCCGAAGATCGCGAAGGGAAGACGGGCAATGATGCCGATCATAATGATCAGGGAGATACCGTTTCCAATACCCCTGTCGGTAATACGCTCCCCAAGCCACATGACGAACATGGAGCCTGCGGTCAGGATGATGGTGGAACTCAGCTTGAACATGGTTCCGCCCCCACCGGCAAAGGCCGTGTCGGGAAGCTGATAGCGCAGGTTAGCCAGGTAAGCCGGAGCCTGAAACAACAGAATGGCTACGGTCAGGTACCTGGTGATCTGATTGATCTTGCGACGCCCCGATTCCCCTTCCTTCTGTAACCTCTGGAAGTAAGGAACGGCAATCCCCAGCAACTGAATCACAATAGAAGCCGAGATGTAAGGCATGATCCCCAGTGCGAATATCGACGCATTGGAGAAAGCACCTCCCGAAAACATGTCAAGCAGCCCCAGCAACCCATCCTGGGTTTGCGTCTGAAGAGCTACCAACTGTGACGGGTCGATCCCGGGCAGGGAAACATAAGACCCTAAACGGTAAATCAGCAGGAAGAAGAGGGTAATACCCAACCTCGACCGCAGATCCTCAATCTTATAGATATTCTTTAAAGTTTCTATAAATCGTTTCATTACCGCTTAGAGTATTTCAGTTGTTCCTTCCATTTTCTCTATCGCTTCTTTGGCGCTTTTGGAAAAAGCATGGGCTTTGACCATCAGTTTAACGGTCAAAGTGCCATTACCCAGAATCTTTACTTTGTCGTTCTTGGAGATGACGCCGGCCCCCACCAGAGTTTCGATATCGATGACCCCAGAGGTCAGCCTTTCGGAGAGCTGCTGTAATACGTCAATATTAATGGCTTTGTACTCCACGCGGTTACGGTTTTTAAACCCTGATTTGGGAACCACGCGCTGCAGAGGCATCTGGCCTCCTTCAAAACCAATTTTACGGGAGTAACCCGACCTCGACTGGGCCCCTTTATGACCACGTGTGGAGGTCCCGCCCCATCCTGAGCCCTGGCCTCTGCCCACCCGTTTGTTGACCTGGGTGGAACCTTCTGCCGGTTTTATCTTGCTTAAATCCATAATAGTAGTGTTTATCCAGATTAGTTAACTTCCTCAACAGTCAGCAAATGTCTCAGTTTTGCGACCATACCCTTAATCTCGGGTGAATCGTTATGCTCCACGGTCTGCTGCCTCTTGCGCAGTCCGAGCGACGCCAGGATAGCTTTCTGATGTTTGGTAGCACCAATGGCACTCCTGACCTGGGTGATTTTTAACTTTGCCATAACTGTTTATCCTTTAAAAACTTTTTCCATCGTTACACCGCGCTGTTGCGACACCGTATAGGCATCCCTCAGTTCCATGAGGGCCGCCATGGTAGCCTTCACAAGGTTGTGAGGATTAGAGGACCCCTGCGACTTGGCCAGGATGTCGTGGATCCCCACGCTTTCCAGAACGGCACGCATAGCACCCCCTGCCTTCACACCAGTCCCCGAGCGGGCAGGGCGCAACAGCACCTTGGCTCCCCCGAATTTGGCTTCCTGCTCATGGGGAATCGTGCCCTTGATAACAGGGACCTTCACCAGGTTTTTCTTGGCGGCATCCACTCCCTTGGCAATGGCAGCCGTCACTTCACTGGCTTTACCCAGTCCCCAGCCGACGACCCCATTCTCATTCCCTACCACTACAATGGCGGAAAAACTGAAGGTACGGCCCCCTTTGGTTACCTTGGTCACACGGTTGATCGCCACCAACCTGTCTTTCAATTCCAGATCACTCGTCTTGATATTTCTGATATTCACTGCCATAGTCGTTAGAATTTAAGGCCACCTTCACGGGCAGCATCGGCCAATTGTTTAACTCTTCCATGATACAGATAACCCCCACGGTCGAAAACCACCTCGGTGATCCCGGCGGCCAGTGCCTTCTCGGCGACCAACTTGCCCACCATTCCGGCTTTCTCGGTTTTCGTGCCAGTAGCGGCGGCAATCTCCTTGGCCAGCGACGAAACGGCCAACAGGGTGACCCCCTGGACATCGTCAATCAACTGAACCCCGATCTGCTTGTTGCTGCGGAATACGCTCATCCGCGGACGGCCGGCAGAGCCCGACACGATCTTCCGGATGCGTTTCCTGATCCTATAACGTCTTTCTATCTTCGTCAGAGACATAATTCTTCAGATTTTACTATTTAACACCAGCGGCTTTACCTGCCTTGCGCCTGAGCTGCTCGCCCACGAACTTAATACCCTTACCCTTGTAAGGTTCAGGCTCCCTGAAGGATCTGATCTTGGCGGCCACCTGGCCAATCAGTTGCTTGTCGGTCGACTTGAGGGTAATCAGAGGATTGGCCCTTTTATCGGACTTGGCCTCCAAAGTGACTTCGGGAGGAAGCTGAATGTAAATGTGGTGGGAATATCCCAGCACCAGGTCCAGCACATTGTTGGGCAGCTGTTCCACACGGTAGCCTACGCCCACCAGTTCCATCTTCAACTCAAAACCCTTGGTGACTCCGGTGACCATATTGTTCACCAGAGAGCGGTAGAGACCGTGCATGGAGCGGTTGGTTTTGTTATCGTCGGGACGGGTGAAGTGGAGGGTGTCGCCCTCGCGGGTCACCGTAATCGCCGGGTTCACCTGCTGCGTAAGCGTCCCCAGGGGCCCCTTCACGGTAAGGGTATGATCCTCACCAATGGTCACCTGTACGCCGGCCGGAATCTCAATGGGTAATTTACCTATCCTTGACATGCTCTTCCTCCTTTTAATATACGTAACACAAAACTTCTCCGCCCACCTTCAGCTCGCGGGCCTCCTTGTCGGTAATCACTCCCCTGGATGTAGAAATGATGGCAATCCCCAGCCCGTTCAGGACCCTCGGGATATTCTCGGAATCACAATAATTGCGGAGTCCCGGACGGCTCACCCTTTCCAGGGCTTTGATGGCCGACACCTTGGTCTCAGGATGGTACTTCAGTGCAATCTTGATATTCCCCTGGAACTGGACATCCTCCTCGAACTTGTAGTTCAGGATGTACCCTTTTTCCTTCAGGATACGGGTCATTTCCTTCTTGATACTTGACGCAGGTATATCGACTACCCTGTGATTGGCCTTGATGGCATTCCGCAACCGGGTGAGATAATCTGCTATCGGATCTGTAACTTTGCTCATTTTATCAACTCTTTTTCCTGTTACCAACTCGCTTTCTTAACACCGGGAATCAATCCTTCGGAGGCCATTTCCCTGAAGTTGATCCTGCTGATCCCAAACTGGCGCATATATCCTTTCGGACGGCCGGTCAGTTTACAGCGGTTGTGCAACCTCACGCGGGAAGCGTTCTTGGGCAGCTTCTGCAACCCGATGAAATCGCCTTCGGCTTTGAGCTTCTCCCTTTTTTCCTTGTATTTCTCATAGAGTGCCGCACGTTTGACTTCGCGCGCCTTCAACGACTCTTTAGCCATAGCTTAATTCTTTTTGACGTTTTTGAATGGTAATCCTAATTCTTTCAGCAACGCAAAACCTTCCTCATCGCTGCTGGCGCTAGTCACGAAAGTGATGTTCATCCCGTTGATCTTGCTCACCTTGTCGATGTTGATCTCAGGGAAGATGATCTGCTCAGGGACGCCCAGGGTATAATTCCCCTGTCCATCCATCTTGCTTTCAATCCCGCGGAAGTCGCGGATACGCGGCAGGGCTACCGAAATCAGCCGGTCCAGAAATTCGTACATTTGGTCGCGACGCAATGTGACACGCACGCCAATGGGCATTTTCTTCCTCAATTTGAAGTTGGAGATATCCTTTTTCGACCGGGTCTGAACGGCTTTCTGTCCAGTGATCATGGTCATCTCTTCGGTGGCCACTTCTATGATCTTCTTGTCGGCTATCGTTGAACCGACACCCTGGTTAAGCACAATCTTCTCCAGCCGGGGAACCTGCATCACTGACTTGTAACTGAACTCCTTCATCAGGGCAGGAATAATTTCTTCCTTGTATTTCTTTTCAAGGGTGGGTGTGTAAGCCATTACTTAATCTCCTCTCCAGATTTTTTGGAATAACGAACTAATTTACCGCTCTCATTCAGCTTCCTGCCGATACGCGTGGGTTTTCCAGACTTCGGATCTACCAGCATGAGGTTGGAGATGTGCACGGGTGCTTCCTTCTCGATGATCCCTCCCTGCGGGTACTGGGTGTTGGGCTTGGTATGCTTCTTCATCATATTCACGCCTTCCACGATCGCTCTGTCGGTCTTGCGGTCTACCTGCAATATCCGGCCTTTGCTTCCTTTGTAATCTCCGGAAATGACAACTACCATGTCGCCTTTCCTGATATGTAACTTCTTCTGCATGGTCTTCTGCTTTTGCGGTTTAAAGTACTTCGGGGGCCAGCGAGATGATCTTCATGTTGAGGTCGCGCAATTCACGGGCCACTGGTCCGAAAATACGGGTTCCTCTCATTTCACCGGCATTGTTCAACAGAACTACGGCGTTGTCGTCAAAACGGATGTAAGATCCGTCAGGGCGACGCACCTCCTTTTTGGTTCGCACCACAATAGCCTTGCTAACGGCCCCCTTCTTGACATCGGCACCAGGAGTGGCACTCTTTACAGCCACCACAATGGTGTCACCCAATGTGGCATAATGCTTGCGGGTACCACCCAGAACACGGATGCAAAGCACTTCCTTTGCACCACTGTTATCTGCTACTATACATCTTGTCTCCTGCTGTATCATGATTACTTGGCTCTTTCAATGATTTCCACTAATCTCCAACATTTCTTCTTGCTCAGCGGCCGTGTTTCCATGATCCGCACCGTATCACCGATGTTGCAGGTGTTGCTCTCGTCGTGCGCATAGAATTTGGTGGTTTTGTTGACAAACTTGCCGTAAATGGGATGTTTGAATTTCCTCTTCTCGGCCACCACGATGGTCTTCTCCATCTTGTTGCTCACCACCACCCCGATGCGCTCTTTTCTCAGATTTCTATCTTTATTCTCTTCCATTGCTGCATTTATTGTAATTATACTTCCCTGCTGCGAAGAATGGTCTTCATCCTGGCAATGTTCCTGCGCGATTCGCGGATCTTCATCGGGTTATCGAGCGGCGACACGCTGTGGTTCAATCTCAGACGAACAAGGGTCTCCTGCTCGGTTTGCAGACGCTCCAATATCTCCTTGCTTGTAAGCTCTTTTATTTCAGACGTTTTCATACTCCTTGCAATCTATTATTCAACAAAATCACGTCTTACGACAAACTTGGTGGTAATGGGCAGCTTCTGAGCGGCCAGACGGAGGGCCTCCTTGGCTGTCTCGAAAGGAACGCCTTCAGCTTCGATAAGGATGCGGCCCGGGGTGATGGGAGCCACGAAAGCTTCGGGAGCTCCTTTACCCTTACCCATACGTACTTCGGCAGGCTTCTTGGTGATCGGTTTATCGGGGAAGATCCTGATCCAGATCTGGCCCTGGCGTTGCATGTGACGGGTCACGGCAACCCTGGCGGCCTCAATCTGGCGGCCTGTGATCCAGGCTTCCTCCAGGGCCTTGATTCCGAAGGAACCGAACGCCAGTTGGTTACCCCGCTGGGCATTGCCCTTCATCTTGCCCTTTTGTACTCTTCTGAATTTTACTCTTTTTGGCTGTAACATCTCGTTCTAATTCTAACGTGTTATCCCCTATTTTCTTCTTTTCCGGTTACCTCCGCCGCCTTTCGGTGCCCCATTGCGGCCCGGCTTCGGGCTGGCATTGGGTGAAAGATCGGGAACGCCGTAAACCATACCCTTGCAGATCCAGACTTTCACGCCGATCAGACCGGTCTTGGTCAAAGCCTCTCCCAGCGCGTAGTCGATGTCGGCCCTCAGCGTATGTAGCGGAGTACGGCCATCTTTGTACATCTCTGAACGGGCCATTTCGGCTCCATTCAACCGGCCCGAAACCAGCACCTTGATCCCCTCGGCTCCCATCCTCATGGTAGAGGCGATGGCCATCTTCACCGCACGGCGGTAGGCCACCTTCCCTTCAATCTGACGGGCAATGTTTCCGGCCACGATCCTGGCGTCCATTTCCGGTCGCTTGATCTCGAAGATGTTGATCTGTACCTCCTTGTTGGTGATCTTCTTCAGCTCCTCTTTGAGCTTGTCCACCTCCTGGCCTCCCTTACCGATAATGATGCCCGGACGGGAAGTATGCACGGTGATGGTGATCAGCTTCAGCGTCCGCTCGATGATGATCTTCGAAACACTCGCTTTCGCCAGACGTGCATTCAGGTAATCACGGATCTTCTGGTCTTCCACCAGCTTGTCCCCGTAATTATCCCCGCCAAACCAATTGGAATCCCATCCTTTGATGAATCCCAAACGATTGGATATTGGATTTACTTTCTGTCCCATTTACTATCAGTTAAGGTTTTCAACAACTTCGTTTTTCCTGTCCACAAAAAGGGTCACGTGGTTAGAACGTTTTCTGATCCGGTGCGCACGCCCCTGGGGAGCCGGGCGCAGCCGCTTCAGAATCCGTCCGGAATCGACCATGATGCGGCTGACGACCAACGGGTTCTCCTCAATGCGGACCCCCTCGTTCTTCGCCTGCCAGTTGGCAATGGCCGACATGAGGAGTTTCTCAACCCTCGATGACGCTTCCTTGGACGAAAATTTCAATACATCCAATGCCCTGTTGACCTCCATACCACGGATCATGTCGGCAACCAGCCGCATTTTCCGGGGTGAAGTCGGGCAGTTCTTTAAAACAGCAAAATATTGTTGTTTTTTCGCTTCTTTACGCTTTTCAGCAGATTCTCTTTTTCTGGCACCCATGGATACTCAATTTTTTAATTACGATCGACAATTGGCCTTATTTCCTGTTGCCGGAATGACCCCTGAAGGTCCGGGTAGGTGCAAATTCTCCTAAACGATGGCCCACCATGTTCTCCGTGATGTAGACCGGGATGAACTTGTTGCCGTTATGAACGGCAATGGTGTGCCCTACAAAATCAGGGGAAATAACGGAAGCCCTGGCCCAGGTCTTGAGTACCGACTTTTTGCCGGAATCATTCATCGCCAGCACTTTTTTCTCCAGCTTGAAAGCAATAAATGGGCCTTTTTTTAACGAACGACTCATGTTTCTCTCCTTTAAAATTATTTCTTCCTACGTTCAACGATATACCGGTTGGAGGCTTTCTTCGGGGTACGGGTCTTGTAACCCTTGGCCAACAACCCCTTGCGGGAGCGTGGATGTCCTCCAGAAGCACGGCCTTCCCCACCACCCATCGGGTGATCGACCGGGTTCATAGCCACACCACGCACGCGGGGACGGCGTCCCTGCCAGCGACTGCGACCAGCCTTACCCGACTTCTCCAGGTTGTGGTCTCCGTTTCCGACAATCCCTACGGTAGCCCTGCAGGTGGTCAACACCATGCGGGTCTCTCCGGAAGGCAATCTTAAAGTGACATACTTCCCTTCACGGGAGGTCAACTGAGCATGAGTTCCTGCACTACGCGCCATCACTCCACCCTGACCGGGCTGGAGTTCAATGTTGTGCACAAGGGTTCCCAGAGGTATTTCAGCCAAAGGAAGGGAATTCCCGATCTCAGGATCGATCCCGCTGCCGCTGAACAGCTTCTGGCCTACCCGCAACCCATTGGGCGCCAGAATGTACCGCTTCTCACTGTCTTCATACACCAGAAGAGCAATGTTGGCGGTCCGGTTTGGATCGTACTGAATCGAATCGACAACCGCAGATACCCCATCCTTGTTCCTCTTGAAATCAATGATACGGTATTTCCGCTTATGTCCCCCACCTATATACCTCATTGTCATGCGGCCCTGGTTATTGCGACCACCAGTCTTCCGCAGGGGCTCCAACAATGATTTCTCAGGCGTAGATGCAGTAATGGCGTCATAGGCACTGATAACCTTGTGCCGCTGACCCGGTGATACTGGTTTAATTTTCCTTACTGCCATTTCTGTTATTATATATTACTGTAAAAATCAATACTATTCCCTTCAGCCAGTGTGACAATCGCCTTCTTGTAAGAACTGGTCTTACCTGCGATCACCCCTGCCTTGGTAAACCTCGACTTCACTTTCCCACCGCAAACCATCGTGTTCACGCTGTCCACCGAAACATTGTACAAACTCTCCACAGCCTTCTTGATCTGCTGCTTGGTCGCCTTACGCTGCACCATGAAGCCATAACGGTTGTACCGCTCTCCCTGGGCAGTCATCTTTTCGGTCACTATGGGTTTTATCAGTATATCCATGATATAATGGTCTTAAAGCTTGAACACATCTTCGATTTTCTCTACCGAACCTTCCAGAATCACAAGAGTCTTGGCATTGAGTATCTGGTAAGTTGTTAATTCTGAAGCAGTTACAACCGAAACGCCCTGTAAATTTCTGGAGGACAAATATATAGTTTTATTTTCTTCCGGCAGCACGAAAAGTGACTTTTTATCAGATATTTTCAGGTTTTCCGAAATAGCCACGATCTTTTGCGTTTTCGGGGTGTCGAGGTTAAAATTCTCGAGGACCACGATTTCGTTGTCCTTGGCTTTGTAAGCCAGGGCCGATTGGCGGGCCAGGAGTTTCACCTTTTTGTTCAGTTTGAAGCTGTAATTGCGGGGGCGGGGACCGAAAGCGCGGCCACCACCGACGATGGTCGGGGAGGTGATCATCCCTGCGCGGGCGGTACCGGTGCCTTTCTGGCGTTTGATTTTCTTGGTACTGCCGGCTACTTCACCCCGCTCCTTGCTCTTATGCGTGCCCTGCCGCTGATTAGCCAGATACTGTTTGACATCCAGGTAAATGGCATGATCATTGGGCTCGATACCGTAGATATCGTCATTCAGGGTGACTTTCCTCCCGGTTTCCTTTCCTTCTATATTGAATACACTTAGTTCCATTGTTTACGTATTGAGATGTAAGAACCCTTTGCACCGGGGACAGACCCCTTGAGTATGAGTAAATTTTGTTCAGGAATCACCTTGAGGACGAGCAGATTTTCGATGGTTTTCTTCTCACCGCCCATTCTTCCGGCCATGCGGAGTCCCTTCATGACCCGGGAGGGCCAGGAGGAGGCGCCCAGTGATCCGGGAGCTCTCAGACGGTTATGCTGGCCGTGGGTGGAATCCCCCACACCGCCGAAACCATGCCGGCGCACCACACCCTGAAAACCTTTACCCTTGGAGACTCCTTCCACGTCGACAAAGTCGTTTTCGGTGAAGATGTCCACATTAATCACGTCACCCTGGTTAAAATGCTCCCTGAAGGTGTCCTTGAATTCTACCACCTTGCGCTTGGGCGTGGTCCCGGCCTTTTTGAAATGGCCAAACTCCGCCTTGTTGGCGCTCTTCTCCTTCTTCTCATCGAAGGCGAGCTGTAACGCATGGTAGCCGTCATTTTCCACGGTCTTGACCTGTGTCACTACACAGGGACCGGCTTCAATCACAGTGCATGGGATATTTTTCCCCTCAACACTGAATACGGATGTCATTCCGATTTTTTTTCCAATAATTCCAGCCATTTTACGACTACTTTTTATTAATTATCACACTTTGATTTCCACCTCGACACCGCTGGGCAGCTCAAGCTTCATCAGCGCATCGATGGTTTTTGCCGTTGAACTGTAAATGTCGATCAGTCTCTTGTAAGAGGAAAGCTGAAACTGTTCCCTTGATTTTTTATTCACAAAGGTCGACCGCAATACAGTAAAAACGCGCCGGTGGGTAGGAAGCGGAATGGGCCCGCTCACCACTGCTCCGGTCGTCTTAACCGTCTTGACGATCTTCTCAGCCGACTTGTCCACAAGATTGTGGTCGTACGATTGCAGTTTGATCCTGATTTTCTGACTCATAATGAGAAAATGATTAAATTTTATGCTAATAAGTCTGTTTTTCCCTTGATTTCGGCGAGCAGTTTCTCTGCCAGGTTGCGAGGCACCTCCTCATAATGGCTGAATTCCATGGAAGAGGTCGCGCGGCCCGAGGAGAGGGTTCTCAACACCGTCACATAACCGAATTGTTCGGACAGAGGCACCAGGGCATGGATGACCCGTGCCCCCGATTTGGATTCCATGCCGGTGACATTGCCCCGGCGGCGGTTCAGATCGCCGATGATGTCGCCCATGTATTCATCAGGGGTGACAATCTCCACTTTCATAATGGGCTCCAGCAGTTTGGGGCCGGCCTTGGGTGCAGCACTCCGGTAAGCCTGCTTGGCACAGATCTCAAAGGAGAGCGAGTCGGAGTCGACCGCGTGGAAAGAGCCGTCGAGTAGGGTCACCTTCAGCCCGTCGACCGGGTAACCAGCCAGTGGCCCGTTGGCCAGTGACTCCCTGAAGCCTTTCTCCACCGAAGGGATATACTCCCTGGGAATATTGCCCCCTTTCACGCTGTCTACAAACTGCAGTCCGGTCACCCCCTGCTCCACAGGCTCGATGCGAACGATGATGTCGGCAAACTTACCGCGTCCTCCCGTCTGCTTCTTGAAGACTTCCCGCAGTTCCACCGGCCGGGTGATGGCCTCCTTGTAGGCCACCTGGGGCGCCCCCTGGTTGCATTCCACCTTGAACTCCCGCCGAAGCCGGTCCACGATGATCTCCAGGTGGAGTTCTCCCATGCCACGGATGATCGTCTGCCCTGAATCAGGATCGGTCATCACCCTGAAGGTGGGATCCTCTTCAGCCAGCTTGCTCAACCCGTTGGCCAGTTTATCAATGTCGGCCTGCGACCGTGGCTCGATGGCAATGCCAATCACAGGTTCCGGGAAAATCATGCTTTCCAGCTCTATGGGATGATCAATGGCACAAATGGTATCCCCCGTGCGGATATCCTTGAAACCTACAGCGGCACAGATGTCACCCGCACCAATCACATCCTTGGGATTCTGTTTGTTGGAATGCATCTGATAGAGCCGCGAGATACGCTCCCGTTTACCGGTCCGCGAATTGAGGACCTGCTGCCCGGCTTCGATTCTACCCGAATAGACCCTGATATAGCACAACCGCCCCACAAAGGGATCGGTGGCAATCTTAAAGGCCAGTCCGGCCATGGGCTCGTTCTCATCAGGCTTCCGGGCAATCTTATGGTCAGGATCACCAGGTTCGTTGCCTTCCACATTTCCGATATCGACCGGACTGGGGAGGTAAGCACACACCGAGTCGAGCAGGCGCTGGATCCCCTTGTTCTTGAAGGCGGAACCACACATCATCGGAATAATAGAGCCGCTGATGGTGGCCTTGCGGATCACACTCTGCAGTTCCTCCACGGTGATCGATTCTGAGTCCTCAAAGAAGCGCTCCAGCAAGGCATCGTCGCTTTCAGCGGCGGCCTCCACGAGTTTGGCCCGCCACTCTATGGCTTGCTCCATCAGGTCGGCAGGAATCTCATTCTCAGTAAAGCGGGTGCCATGCATCTCATCCTCAATGTAGAGGATCGCTTTCATTCTGATGAGATCCACTACTCCTGCAAAGCTCTCCTCTGCCCCGATGGGAAGCACCAGCGGCACCGGATTGGCTTTCAGCTTGGAACAGATATCATTGTAAACCCTGAAAAAATCGGCCCCCTGACGGTCCATCTTATTCACAAAGGCGATACGGGGAACCCCGTATTTCTCAGCCTGTCTCCAGACGGTCTCCGACTGGGCCTCCACTCCGCCAACGGCACAGAAAAGTGCCACAGCACCATCCAACACGCGGAGCGAACGCTCCACCTCCACGGTAAAATCAACGTGACCGGGAGTATCGATAATATTGATTTTGTAACTTTCGTCCTTGTACTTCCAAAAGGTCGTGGTCGCCGCCGAGGTAATGGTAATCCCCCTCTCCTGCTCCTGTTCCATCCAATCCATGGTGGCTGCACCATCATGCACCTCACCTAAACGGTGGGTGAGTCCGGTGTAATACAGGATGCGCTCGGAAGTGGTGGTCTTCCCGGCATCGATATGCGCCATGATTCCTATATTCCTGGTATATTTCAGATCCTGAACTGCCATTCGGTTCTCTTTACATTATATTATGGTATAACCGGAGATGATAACGGCCGTTAAAATCTGAAATGGGCGAAAGCACGGTTGGCTTCGGCCATTCGGTGGGTATCTTCTTTCTTCTTATAGGCGCCCCCTTCCAGGTTGAAGGCAGCCACTATCTCTGCAGAGAGTTTGTCGGCCATAGACTTGCCTGAGCGTTTGCCGGCAAAAAGAATCATGTTCTTGATACTGATGGCCACTTTCCGCTCGTTGCGGATCTCCATCGGCACCTGGAAGTTGGCACCGCCCACGCGGCGGCTCTTGACTTCTACCTGGGGGGTGATGTTCTCAAGGGCTTTTTTCCAGACGTCCAGCGGAGCTACATCGTCGTTTTTCATCCTCTTGCCAACCAGTTCGAGGGTATCATAGAAAATCGTGTAGGCCACTGACTTTTTCCCGTCTTTCATCAGGTCATTCACAAAACGGGTCACCAATACATCATTGAACTTGGGATCGGGAAGAAGATGTCTCTTCTTTGGTTTTGTTTTTCTCATTTTCTTGTTTTTAGTGTTATTTAAATTGGCTGCCCACAGGCGGTGTCTTCAGCGCTTCTCCGGAAGACAAAAAAAGAGAAGCCACTTACTCAACCAAACCACTTAGCATTAACTTAAATGAACGTTGTTCTTAATTTGCTTTATTTCTTCTTACCGGCGGTTGCAGGTGCTTTTCCGGCTTTGGGCCTTTTGGCGCCATATTTGGAACGACGCTGCAGGCGTCCTTCCACTCCGGCGGTATCGAGGGCCCCACGCACCAGGTGGTACCGTACGCCCGGAAGGTCTTTTACCCTGCCGCCACGCACCAGCACGATCGAGTGCTCCTGAAGATTGTGCCCTTCGCCCGGAATGTAAGCATTCACTTCCTTGCCATTGGTCAGTCGGACCCTGGCCACCTTACGCATGGCTGAATTCGGCTTCTTCGGCGTGGTAGTGTATACCCGCACGCATACCCCGCGGCGCTGCGGACACGAATCAAGAGCAGGCGATTTGCTCTTGTCGACTTTACTTTGTCTTCCTTTTCTAACTAACTGTTGAATCGTTGGCATAAATACCTGTTTTTTCTACGTTAATAATTTGAAAAAATGGACTGCAAAAGTATGTATAATTCTTGAATTCCAATGATTTTCGGGAATAAAATACGTTACTTCTCCCAAAAATGGCACGCAAAAGTACACATTTCCAGTTAATAATGGATTGATTTGGAGAAAAAAAGCAGAAACCGGGGTCTCTTTTACCCTTGAATTCTCAATGGGTTAACTTCTGATTTCCGGAGAGATTGGCCAGCGGGGGGATCAACCGGAGAAGGAGACTTTTGCCGGGGAGGGAGATCACGGCGTCGCCCTCCATTCCCGGCTGGCAGGGGAGGGTTTTTCCCGAGGTGGAAGTGTTGTTGGCAGGCAGGGTGATCAGGGCCTGCACGGGATGTTCCATCTGTTGGCCGGGAGCTGCCGGCTTCAACGACCCTGCTATTGCTGCCTCCGTATGGGATTGCGCGGGGCTTTCCTTATCCTGACCGTGAGGTGCCGGGGAGAGGGCCGTCAGCGTGCCTTCGAGGAGACCCCATTCAGCGGCAGGGTAATGGTCTAGGCCAATGTGCACCACCATGCCGGGCACCAGTTTATCCGCAGCAGCAGCCGGCAACTCCATCACGGCGGTGGGCCCTTCCGGGTCAGCGACCTCCGACAGCACCACCCGGCCCCTGACTTTTTCAGGATACCTGATGACGCCGCTCAGGAACAGCAACATAAGAAACAGGAGCGTCACCAGCAGGTTGCCCCGCCGGATCAGCCACCCCGGCGGTGTTTCCAGCACCTCCCGGGCCTCCTGGCTCCTGAAGGCTGTCGTATCTTTCCCTTGTGTCATGTTCCCAGTTCCAATTGATTTTTCACCAGTTGATAGTAGGTACCCCGGCGTGCCGTCAGCTCCTCATGGGTTCCTGTTTCGGTCACCCTTCCCTTGTCGAGGACCACAATCTGGTCGGCCTTTCTGACGGTACTCAACCGGTGGGCGACCACCACCACCGTACGGGTGCGGTAAAAGGAGCCGAGGTTTTCCAGAATCGTCCGTTCATTGGTCGCATCCAGGGCATTGGTGGCTTCGTCGAGGAAGAGGAAGGCCGGATTCCGGTAGACCGCACGGGCGATGAGCAGCCGTTGTTTCTGACCCTGGCTGAGGCCCGATCCCTCCTGCCCCACCCTGGTTTGGAGGCCCAGGGGCAGCGCCTCAATGAAGGGAGTGGCATGGGCGATACGCAGGGCCTCGGTGAGGGCCTCCTTATCGGGAAGCTCCTCCCCGGGGGCCACATTGCCCGCGATGGTGTCTGAGAAAATAAAACCATCCTGCATGACCACCCCGCACTGGCTGCGCCAGAAGGTCTTATTGAAGCTCCCCAGGGGAACCTCCCCTACCCTGATCTCTCCCTCCACGGGAGGATAGAAGCCCAGCAGGAGCTTGATCAGGGTCGTCTTGCCGCTCCCGCTGGGCCCCACGATGGCCGTCACCTTGTTCCGGGGAATATTCAGGGTGACCTCGTCGAGGACTTTGGGCGACCGGGGTCCCTCATAGCGGAAGCTGACCCGCTCCAGGAGCAGATCACGCGCTTCAGGCAGCACATCGACCGGCCCCTCCAGTTCGTTCTCCTCCTCTGACTGGTGGATCTCGCCCAGGCGGTCGAGACTGATACGGGCATCCTGGGCGGCTGCGGCAAACGGCATGAACTCCTGCAGCGGAACGTTGAGCTGACCGAGGATAAACTGCACCGCCATGAGCATCCCCAGGGTCATGCCGCCATCAAGAACCGACCGGGCGGCCATATAAATAATGAGTATATTCTTAGCCTGATGAATAAATAGCGAGCCGGCCTGCTGCCGCTGATGCAGCATCAGGGCTTTCTCACTCACCCTGAAAAGCCTCACCTGGATCCGCTCCCACTCCCACCGTTTGCGCTTTTCACAATTGTTGAGCTTGATCTCCTGCATCCCCGTGATCAACTGGTAAAGATTCGACTGGTTCGCGGCCAGCGCCTCGAACCTCCGGTTGTCCAGTTCGCGCCTCTTCTTCAGGAACATCAGGATCCATCCTATATACACGGCACTTCCCGCCAGGAAGACCAGGAAGATCTTCCAGCTGTAAAGGGCCAGCACGACACTGTAGATCAAGAGCATGAACACCCCGAAGGAGATGCTGACCAGCTGCGTGGTGAGGAACGCATGAATCCGGGTATTGTCTTCGATCCGTTGACGCAAATCACCGGTCATCCGGGTATCGAAGAAGCTCACGGGCATTTTCATGAGCCTGATCAGGAAGTCAGAGATGAGGCTGATGCTGATGCGGGCGCTCATGTGGAGCATGATCCAGCTCCGGATGAATCCCAGGGCGGCCTGCCCTGCCATCAGCAGCAGCTGAGCCAGCAGCACCAGAACAATAAAGCTGGCATCGCGGGTGCCGATGCCCACGTCGACGATGGCCTGGGTCAGGAAGGGAAAGAGGAGGCTGATCAGGCTGGCCGTCAGGAACCCGGTCATCAGCTGGACCAGGAGCTTCCGGTAAGGGCGGAGGTAACGCCCGAAGAACCGGAGGCCACGGCGCTCCTCAGGTTCATCCTCTTCCTTGAAAAAGCGGGGGGTAGTCTCCAGAAGGAGGGCGATGCCGGCAGGCTCCTCCCCTACATGTGTCGACGCCCAGGCCTGGAGAAGCTCTTCTCCCGTAACTTCCCGCAGTCCGGAGGCCGGATCAGCGATCCTATAACCTGTTCCCTTCCGTTGTTTTCTGATCTTGTAGAGCACCACATAATGGTTCTGTTCCCAGTGCAGGATAGCGGGCAGGGGAATCGCTTCCAGGCCGGAGACGGGCAGACGCACCCCCTGGCTTCTGAAGCCGCACCCGGTGGCCGCATCGGCCATGGACAGGAGGGAGACCCCCTCCCTGGTCTGATAGGTCAGCTTACGCAGTCTGCCAAGCCGGAGATCACGCCCATAATAACGGGCCACCATTTTAAGGCAAACCGGACCACAGTCCATGGCATCGGGCTGAATTATGTAAGGGAAACCGGGCATACTAGGTTTATCGGGAGGAAAGGTATAAAATTAATCCGCCCCTCTGAAACTTTCTTTTTCAAAAAACCATTCCTCTCGATTGTTACTAAATTATTACTATTTTTGGCGACTTTGATAGCGGTTTTTTCGTTCTGACCACGAAAATTATTCATTCTAAATAAGATATCATGAAAGTTTATAAGACTGAACAAATTCGTAACGTTGCCTTGCTTGGAAATGCCGGCAGTGGTAAAACCACCCTCGCGGAAGCCATGCTGCTCGAGGGTGGAGTCATCAACCGCAAGGGGGAAGTGACCGCCAAAAACACGGTCTCTGACTTCAACCCTATTGAACAGGAATATGGCAATACGGTATTTTCCTCGGTGTTGTATGCTGAGTACAATGACAAAAAGCTGAATATTCTCGACACCCCGGGGATGGATGACCTCAGCGGGAGCGTGGCCTCATCGCTGGAGGTCGCCGATATGGGGCTGATCCTGATCAACGCCTCGGCCGGAGTGGAAGCCGGTACGGAAGCAGCCTTCCGTCTTGCCGATGCCAAGCACACCCCACTGACCTTCGTTTTCAACGGCCTCGACCATGAAAACGCCAATTTCGACAACGCCCTCGAAAAATGCCGCAATTCCTACGGGAACAAGGTCACCGTGGTGCAATATCCTCTGGAATCAGGTCCCACCTTTAGTGCCATCATCGATGTGCTGAAGATGAAAATGTACAAATATGGCAAGGATGGCGGTCAGCCGCAGATCCTTGACATCCCGGCATCGGAACAATCCAGGGCTGAAGATTTCCAGAACCAGCTTTTCGAGATGGCCGCCGAGAACGACGAAGCCCTCATGGAGCGTTACTTTGAAGAAGGTACCCTGACCGAAGCGGAAGTCCTCAAAGGGATGCGTATCGGGGTGCGCCAGCGCGATCTCTTCCCGGTGATGTGCAGTTGCGCCAAGAGAAGCATCGGCATTGGCCGCCTGATGGAATTCATCGGCGAAGCCGGTCCCGCCCCGCACGAAATGCCCATGCGTAATATCGTCGCCGGGAAGGAAGTCACCATGTCAGAATCGGAAGTCCCTTCCCTCTTCGTCTTTAAGACCGCCATTGAATCACACGTGGGTGAGATCACCTTCTTCAAGATGATGTCGGGAAAAGTGACCGAGAGCATCGACCTGGTCAATACAAACAATGGTTCCAAGGAGAGGCTCTCACAGCTCTTCGTTACCGCAGGCAGGAACAGGGTGAAGGTGCCCGAGATTCTCGCCGGCGATATAGGCTGTACGGTGAAACTCAAAGACACCAAGTATAACCATTCACTGACCCTTAAGGAAGCCGGAACACAGTTTGGCCCGATGGAATTCCCCACCCCCCGTCACCGGGTGGCGGTCAAGGCCGTGAATGAATCCGACGACGAGAAGGTAGGCGAAGTCCTGAACCGCATCAAGTACGAGGATCCTACCTATATCATCGAATACTCCAAGGAACTCCGCCAGTTGATCGTTCACAACCAGGGCGAATACCACATGAACGTCCTCAAGTGGTTCTTTGACAATGTCTACAAGATCGAAGTCGACTACAAGGAGCCCCGGATTCCCTACCGTGAGACGATCACCAAACCTTCACAGGCCGACTACCGCCACAAGAAACAGTCGGGAGGTGCCGGTCAGTTTGGTGAAGTACACATGATTATCGAACCGCTGGAAGAGGGAGGTGCCCCCCGCAACGGGTTCGTCCTCGATGGCAAGGAATACAAGCTCTCGGTCAGGGATACCCAGGAACATAACCTGCCCTGGGGAGGTAAACTCCTTTACTGCAACTGCATAGTTGGCGGATCGATCGACGGTCGTTTTATGCCGGCTATCCTCAAAGGAATCATGGAGAAAATCGAACAGGGTCCCCTCACCGGATCCTATGCCCGCGATATCATCGTTTACGTTTACGACGGAAAGATGCACCCTGTCGACTCCAACGAAATCTCCTTTAAACTGGCAGGCCGCAATGCCTTCAGCCAGGCCTTCAAGAAAGCCAATCCCAAGATCCTCGAACCCATCTATGACCTGGAGATATGGGTCCCCGGCGAAAGAATGGGCGACGTGATGAGCGACCTTCAGGGGCGTCGTGCCCTGATCATGGGCATGGGCTCCGAAAAGGGATTTGAGAAGATCTCGGCCCGCGTACCGCTCAAGGAAATGAACAAATACAATACCTCTCTGAGTTCCCTCACCGGGGGCAAAGGATTGTTCAAGATGAGCTTCAACTCCTACGAAAAGGTGCCTGCCGACGTCCAGGAAGCCCTCCTGAAAGCCTACGAGGCAGAACAGGAAGAAGAATAGTCCCTGGCTCCGGAGCTATAAAAAGAAAGAGGCTGTCCATCAGGACGGCCTCTTTCTTTTTATAGGGTCAGAATGCGGGATTAAACCTCCCGATTAAAGGCCCAGGATGCGGGATTAATCTTCCCGGCACGGTGGACTACTCTTTGCCCCGGATCAAATACACATCCCCATGTTTCCACCGCTTCTTTCCATCGCGGCCGATGCCTTCGATAACATAAAAATATACACCCGGACTGGCCAGGCGGCCTCCGATACGGCCATCCCAGACACTCTCCGTGAAAGTATCCTCAAAACCGCGGACATTATTGCTTTCCCACACGTGGACCGTGCGCCCCCACCGGTTGAAAACCGAGATCTTCACCCGCTCCATTGACCAGAACTTCACCACGAAATTGTCGTTGGTGCCATCGCCATTGGGTGTGAAGACATTGGGGGCCGCCACAAACGACGTGTCGGCAATAATATAATCCTCCAGCCAGGCCGTATCGGTGCAGAATTCGTTTTTGGAAACCAGCTTCACCATATAGGTCCCCGACCATTCGAAAGTATAAACCGGATTGTCATTGTAGTATACCTCCATGATGCTGTCGACGGGCAAGGTGGTTTTCTCCGATTCCCGTTTGATTTCATCCAGATCCCTGAAAATAAACCACTCATATGATCCCGGCTGTCCGTTTTCGGAGGTATTGTTGAAGGTGACCGTCAGCGGTGCTTCCCCGTTCATGGGATCGGCGGTGAAAGAGGCTTTGGTAACGATCGACTTGTAGGTGACTTTCACCTCTGAGAAACAGCCCCATTGATCGGTGACTTCCAGGGTATATTCGGTATCCTTGGCAGGAGGATCGTAGACCTGCCTGACCGGTTGACGGGATAACACCTCATCGCCCTGCCGCCACACAAATTCCGGGTTTTTGCTCAGGTTCACAGCCACCCCGCTCTGGGGGTCATAGTAGACCAGGGCCGGTTCGCTGAGGGTCCCCCTGAGGGTAAAATGGTCGCACTCCGAATCGGTGATCTCTGCCACCACTGCATTGTGGTTGTTGAAGACCCAGGCCCGCCAGACCTGAGTGGTGCCACCCGAGGTGACGGTCACCCGGTATCCGCCGTCTTCAAGGGGCCCGATCTCCGAAAAAGGCTGGCTGTTGTTTTCCGTGAGGAAGAATTCGAACGCCCCGCTCTGGGGATTAAACTTCTGCCACTCCCAGGTTCTGGGAGCCTCTCCGGCCAGGGTAGCCCTTAATACAGCCGCCTTCTCTCCCGGGTCAGTGCAGAAAACAAACAAAGGGTCTTTTTCCTGGAAAACGGGATAACTGGTCTCCCCCCCGAAAGAGGAACCCGGTGCGGTGATCTGCGCACGGGAGTTGCCCGTCCATAACAAAGCCAATCCCCCCGCCAGCAGGAGCCGGACCAATCCTTTCATACCCATCACAATAGCAAATTACCAATACAACATTAACGATAAAACCCGATTAAATTGCATGGCAAAGATAAAAAAACATGCCTCTTTTACTTATTTTGCCCTTTTAAAGCAGCATGGCGAATATTTTCGATTATCTGTCCGATCTGAATGAAGTACAGCGTGAAGCGGTGATGAGCACCGAGGGGCCCTCCCTGATCATTGCGGGTGCCGGATCGGGGAAGACCAGGGTGCTGACCTTCCGGATTGCTCATCTTCTGAAGCAAGGGATCAGGCCATCCACCATCCTGGCCCTCACCTTTACCAACAAGGCAGCCGGGGAGATGAAGGAGCGCATCGCCGCTCTGGTGGGGCCTGCCCTGGCGCGAAACCTCTGGATGGGCACTTTCCACTCCATTTTTGCCCGCATTCTGCGCATAGAACATGAAGCGGCAGGCTTCCCTGCCGATTTCACCATCTATGATTCCGCCGACTCTAAAAACCTCATTAAAAGCATCATCAAGGATACCGGCCTCGACGACAAGGTATATCGCCCCGGCATGGTCGCCAGCCGCATCTCCATGGCCAAGAACAACCTGATCTCCCCGGGCGCCTACGCCCAAAATGCCGAAATCAGGGAATACGACCGGAGTATACAAATGCCCCGGATCAGCGAACTCTACAAGGAATACCTCAAACGGTGCCGCCTGAGCCATACGATGGATTTCGACGACCTGCTCATGATGACTAACCTCCTCTTCCGCGACCACCCCGACATCCTCGAACGCTACCAGCAGAAATTTGACTATATCCTGGTCGATGAATACCAGGATACCAACTATTCGCAGTACCTGATCATCAACAAGCTGGCAGAACAACACCACAACATCACTGTGGTGGGTGATGATGCCCAGAGCATCTATGCCTTCCGGGGAGCCCGCATTGAGAACATCTTCAGCTTCAGGCGCGATTATCCTGAACACAAGGTGTTTAAGCTGGAACAAAACTACCGGTCGACCCAAAACATCGTCAACGCCGCCAACAGCGTCATTGCCCATAACCGCAGGCAAATCCACAAAACGGTCTTTTCAGAAAAGGAAGCCGGCCCTCCCGTGATCATGATCCGAGCCCTCTCTGACAGCGAAGAGGGCGTCCGCATTGCGGCCCTTATCGCCGAAAACCAGTTGCGCGACCATCTCCGTTTTTCCGACTACGCCATCCTCTACCGCACCAACGCTCAGTCGAGGATCTTCGAGGAAGCCTTGCGCAAACGAAATATCCCTTATAAAATATATGGAGGGCTCTCCTTTTACCAGCGCAAGGAGATCAAGGACCTGCTCGCCTGGTTCAGAATGATCGTCAACCCCGATGACAATGAGGCCCTGAAGAGAATCATCAACTATCCGGCCCGGGGAATCGGGGAGACCACCCTCTCCAAGCTGGAGCGGAGCGCCTCTGATCATGAAACCTCCATATGGAAGATCATCACGGCCTTTCCGGAGGAGGGCCCTACCCTCTTTAACAAAGGGACTCTGACGAAGATCGAAGGATTTACCACGCTCACCCGGCAGTTCATAGAGAAGGCAACCCTTCAGGGCGCCTATGAACTGGCACGCGAGGTAGCCACCGAAACCGGTATTCTGAAGGAACTCTACAATGACCGCTCGCCGGAGGGCCTGAGCCGCTACCAGAATGTCGAGGGATTGCTCAACGCCCTTCAGGAGTTCACCATCAGCGCCAGGGAAGAGGGACGTGGGGAAACCATCGGCCATTATCTGCAGGAGGTTGCCCTGCTGACCGACCAGGACAATGAAAAAGAGGAAGACCGGAACAAGGTGACCCTGATGACGGTCCATGCAGCCAAGGGACTGGAATTCAATACAGTATTCATTGCCGGCATGGAGCGCAACCTCTTCCCGTCCTCCATGTCAGGGGAGATGCTCACCGAAGAAGAGACCGAGGAGGAGCGCAGGCTCTTTTATGTGGCCCTGACCCGTGCCAAACGCCAGGTCTACCTCTCCTGGGCCGGACAGCGCTATCGTTGGGGCAAGCTGGAGTTCTGCCAGCCCAGCCCTTTCCTCCGCGACATCGACCCTGCCTTTATTGAATCATCAGAAGGGGAACTACGCTCCGGAAGCCTCTCCCGGCAAGGAGGAGGTTACGCCTATGGGATGGAAGAACCCCCGGAGATGGACGACACCAGAGCAGGGCGTGCCGGCAGGATGCAGCGTGCCGGCAGATCACCGGGCAGCAGTGCATCGCAGGGGACCAGTGGATTACGGGGCGCCGCAGGATTACAGGGCGCCGCAGGATTACAGGGCTCCGCAGGATTACAGGGCTCCGGCAGGGACCACGCCTCCCGGCAACTCTCCCCTCAGACGGGAAGGCCATCGCCTACCCTGAAAAGCAGCTTTGACCAGAAGATCGCCCGGCTCAGACAGGATCCCCCACCGGAACAGGACCACAGCGATCCTTCGGAGATCGTCGCGGGAGCTACCGTCGAACACCAGCGTTTCGGAATCGGAAAGGTTCTCCAGGTCGAAGGGACCCCCCCCGACCTGAAGGCTACCGTCTTCTTCCACAATGCCGGCCAAAAACAACTGCTCCTCCGTTTTGCCCGGCTCCGGATCATCCGTTAATTCCGGAGAAAAGGAAAAAAGCCGCCCATCATTGGAAGAATCATTGAAAACCACTACTTTTGCAGCACACCCCACGCGAGAGTTGAATTCAACAATACCATTATCCATGAGCAACGAATCGAAAGATTACAATACCAGCCGGAAAAAACTGGCCATCCCCGAATACGGCAGGAATGTCCACAACATGGTTGACCTGGTCCTTCAGATGGAAGACCGCGACCGGCGCACCAGGGCGGCCCATGTGCTGATAGACATCATGGGTAACCTCAATCCCTTTCTGAGAGACATTCCCGATTTCAAGCACAAGTTATGGGATCACCTGGCCATCATGGCCAACTTCAAACTGGATATCGACTACCCGTATGATCCCCCTAAGCCGGAGATTCTGTTAGAGAAACCCAACAAGGTGCCCTATTGCCAGCGCGCTATCAAGCACCGGCACTATGGCCATACCATGGAGCTGATGCTACAAAAAGCCATGGAATATGAGGACGGCAGGGAAAAAGATGTCCTGGTCTACCAGTTGGCCACCCACATGAAGAAGTCCTATCTGGCCTGGAACAAGGATAGCGTGGAGGACGACAAGATCCTGGAGGATCTGAGGCTGTTGAGTAAGGGAGCATTGACCTACCCTGAAATGGAGCTTGCCGACGTGAAGAACAGCATACCGCGACCGCAATACCCGGTGAAGCAGAAGAGCAACCGCAAAGGGAATCAGCAGAAGAGACACTGAAAAAATTGCAGCACCGGGTATGGCAGCATTCACCATTGAAGGGGGTCACCGTCTCAGCGGGATCCTCGAACCCCAGGGGGCCAAAAATGAAGCCCTTCAGATCATCTGTGCCACTCTGCTCACCGACAAGGCGGTGACCATCTCCAACCTGCCAGAAATCAGGGATGTACTCCGTCTGATAGGGCTTCTGGAAGGATTGGGCGTGGTCGTCACCCGGCAGCGGAAAGGGGAATACACCTTTCAAGCCGCCCATGTGGATGAGGCGTTTCTCGATACCAGGGAATACAGCGCCCTAGCATCCAGTCTGCGGGGCTCCATCATGATTCTGGGCCCATTGCTGGCCCGTTACGGGCGCGGATACATTCCTCAGCCCGGGGGCGACAAAATCGGACGACGCCGCGTCGACACCCACTTTCTGGGGTTCACTGCCCTGGGGGCCCATTTTGAATTTGATGGGGAGAAACACCGGTTTGCCGTTACGGCCTCCCGGCTGAAGGGGAACTGGATGCTTCTGGAAGAAGCCTCCGTCACCGGAACCGCCAACATCATTATGGCTGCCGTTCTGGCAGAAGGAACCACCACCCTTTACAATGCGGCCTGTGAACCTTATGTTCAGCAACTCTGCCGGATGCTGGTCTCCATGGGGGCCCGCATCGAAGGGATTGGCTCCAACCTGCTGACCATCCGTGGGGTCCACGCCCTGGAGGGATGCCATCATACCATCCTCCCCGACATGATCGAGGTGGGCAGTTTCATCGGCCTGGCGGCCATGACCGCCTCGGCCATTACCATCCGCAACGCGGGAATCCCTCACCTGGGCATCATCCCCGGAGCATTCCGCCGCCTTGGGATCCAACTGCACACCGAAGGCGACGACCTGGTGATCCCCGCCAACGACCATTATGAAATCGAAAGCTATATCGACGGTTCTATTATGACCATCGCCGATGCGCCCTGGCCGGGACTGACCCCTGACCTGCTCAGTGTTTTCCTGGTGGTAGCCACTCAGGCCAAAGGCAGCGTTTTGATCCACCAGAAGATGTTCGAAAGCCGCCTCTTTTTTGTCGACAAGCTGATCGACATGGGCGCTCAGATCATCCTCTGCGATCCGCACCGCGCTACGGTCATCGGATTGGACCGCTCCCACAGCCTGCGGGCTACCAATATGACCTCCCCCGACATCCGCGCAGGGATCGCCCTGCTCATCGCGGCTATGTCAGCCAGGGGAATCAGCCGCATCGACAACATCGAACAGATCGACCGGGGATATGAAAATATTGAAGGACGCCTGAACGCCATCGGCGCCAGAATCAGCCGTTCCTGAAGGAGCCTGTTCTCTACCCGGGAACGATGCTGGCATTGAGAGAACCAGAACAATGCCGGTATTGAGGGGGCCAGAACTATTTTGGCATAATGGTTGTTAAACGCATTTTATTTTAACACATCAGTGATATATATGAAGAGAACATTTTTGGTACTGGCCTTCGTAATGATGGTAGCCACGACACTTACCGCCCAGAATGACAAACCGGCTCTGGGGACCCAGTTGGGCCAGCTGGCTCCTGAGATCAGCGAAAAATCACCCGATGGTAAAACGCTGAAGCTTTCGCAGACCAAGGGCAAGGTGGTGCTCATCGATTTCTGGGCCTCATGGTGCGGTCCCTGCCGCCGGGAAAACCCTACCGTGGTAGCGGCCTATCACAAATACAAAGACAAGAAGTTCCAGAACGGCAAGGGATTCACCATTTTCAGTGTTTCCCTCGACAAGGATGGCGCTGCCTGGAAAAAGGGAATTACCGACGATAAACTCGAGTGGCCTTACCATGTCAGTGACCTGAAATACTGGAATGCCAAATACGCCGCCGTATATGGGGTACGTTCCATACCCAGGAATTTCCTTATCGACGGGGACGGGGTCATCATCGCGCGTGACCTGCGCGGGCCCGCACTGGAAGCAGCACTGGAAAAACTGCTGAAATAAAAGGCTTCCGGCCACGGCAACCTGGCTTTCTGACCCCATGAAACCCATGACCCGGCCCCTTGAAAAGGTTGCCCGGCAAGGTTTGAACGATTGTAAGGCCCGGCCCCTTGAAAGTGGCCCGGTAGGTTTGATCCGCTAAGGCCTGGCCATG
>CAZKIU010000007.1:8448-45973 GCA_964552955.1 uncultured Prolixibacteraceae bacterium | reverse complement strand
GGCCCGGCCCCTTGAAAGTGGCCCGGTAGGTTTGATCCGCTAAGGCCTGGCCATGGCTGGCATGACAGGTTTGGGCCAGCCCTGAGCACAAATTGACACTCCACCCCGCCGGGGAAGTGCCAATTTGTCTATTTACCATCCTTGGCAGATTATTTGATTCCTGAAGAAAAACAAAAATGGATCAGTGATGAGTGACAAAGAGACAAAAGGCGAAGATCTTAAGCCTGAACAGGAGAAGGAAGTGATTGCACCCGGCGGCCCCACGGAGGAGCAGAATGAGCGCCCCGCGGATCAGGCCGGTACGTCCTGCAATGAAGAGGAACATCAGGAGGAAACGGGGGATGCTAAAGCCAGGAAAGAACATTCCAAGCATAAAAAGGATAAATCGACCGAGAAGATCAGCGCGTTGGAAGAAGCCCTTGAGGCGATGAAAGACAAGCATCTGCGGCTGCAGGCTGAATTTGACAACTTCAGGAAACGAACCCTCAGGGAAAAGTCCGATCTGATCAAGGCTGGAGGAGAGACCGTCCTTACATCGGTCCTTCCCATCATCGATGATTTCGAGAGGGCCCTGGGCACAATGCAGGAGGTCCCCGACGAAGATCCCTCTAAAATAGGATTCCTGCTCATTTATAATAAATTCAGGGATTTCCTCAAAAACAACAGCGTCAGGGAGATCGAAGCAACAGGACAGGTTTTTGATGTGGACCGTCATTTTGCGGTCACGACCATTCCCGCTCCTGCTGATGAGTTAAAAGGGAAAATTGTCGATGTGATCGAGAAAGGATACACCCTGAACGATAAAGTCATCCGTTTTGCGAAGGTAGTCATCGGAGAATAAGAACAGAAGCATGTCAAAAAGAGACTATTACGAGGTTCTGGAAGTCAGCAAAAGTGCCACTCCCGAGGAGATAAAGAAAGCATACCGGAAGAAAGCCATTCAGTTTCATCCTGATAAGAATCAGGGGGACAAGGCGGCAGAGGAGAAGTTCAAGGAGGCCGCCGAGGCTTATGAGATATTGAGCAATCCTGAAAAGCGCAGCCGGTACGACCAGTTTGGTCATTCCGGGGTGAGTGGTTCCGGAGGATACAGCGGAGGAGGCATGTCAATGGACGACATCTTCTCCATGTTTGGGGATGTCTTTGGGGATGCCTTTGGGGGCTTCGGGGGTTTTGGAGGTTTCGGAGGCAGCAGGAGCCGTGGGGGCCGCCGTGTCAACCGGGGTTCTGACCTCAGGGTGAAGGTCACCCTGAACCTGAAAGAGATGGCCACCGGGGTCGAAAAGAAGATCAAGGTCAAGAAATATGTGGCTTGTACGCATTGCAAGGGGACGGGGGCACAGGACGGATCCTCGTTTACCACGTGCAGCACCTGTCATGGGAGTGGTCATGTGACCCGTATTGCCAACACCCTGCTGGGACAGATGCAAACCACCACCACCTGCCCGTCTTGCCAGGGTGAAGGCCAGTCCATCACCAGCAAATGTGTTCACTGCAATGGCGAAGGTGTTGTCAGGGAAGAAGAGGTGATCTCCATCAGGATACCCGCAGGCGTGGGGGAAGGGATGCAGCTGAATGTCTCGGGCAAGGGCAATACCGGCCGCCGGGGAGGGGTCAACGGGGACCTGCTGATCGTCATTCAGGAGGAGGAACATCCGGAGCTCATCAGGGATAATAACAACCTGATATACAACCTTTATCTCTCATTCCCCCAGCTCATTCTGGGCATAGCAGCGGAGATTCCCACCGTCGACGGGAAGGTAAAGGTCAAAATAGACCCCGGCACCCAGCCGGAAAAAGTATTACGGCTGCGGGGCAAGGGGCTGCCCGACGTCAACGGCTATGGCCGGGGCGACCTGCTGGTCAGGGTCCATGCCTGGGTTCCGCAGAAACTCACCTCCGAGGAGCGTAAAATCCTGGAGAAACTCCAGGAATCCCCCTCCTTCAAGGGAGGCCCCTCGGAAAGTGAAAAGAGCTTCTTCGAGAAGATGCGCGATATTTTCGAGTAATCCTCAAAAGAGTTTAATCACCTCGCTGCCGGCCAGCAGGAAGGCCCCGGTACCATAGACTTCCCAGCTTTCAGCGGTGAAGTTCTTCCGGGGATCGGCCCCTATGGGCTGCACCCATCCCACATAACCTTCAGGTTGGAGCAAACCGTTGAGGCCGACCCAGGCCCGCCGCACTACCGGCATAAATACCTCTTTATCGAGGAGGCCATTGTTGATGCCCCAGGCCAGAGCGTAACATATGAACCCTGAACCACTGGCTTCTCCTCCCGGAAAGGCCCCCGGATCGAGAAGACTGGCCCGCCATAATCCGTCGGTTTGCTGCAGGGAGGCTATCTTTACAGCCATTTCCCGGAAATTCTCCTCATAAAAGGGCCGCACCGGATAATTGGCCGGCAGCTCCTTCAGAATACGGACCAGTCCGGCCATCACCCACCCGTTGCCCCGTGACCAGAAAATCTTCTGGCCATTGGATTCTTTGATTTCCTCAATACCGGGTTCTCCCCACTTATATTTGAGGTCGCGGGCATAGAGATGCGCTTCCTTGTCGTAAAGCAGATCGTACGTCTCCATGAACAGGCGGTCGCTCACACCCAGCAGAGAGGTATCGCCCAGGGTAATGCCCAGTTTCACGAAGGCCGGAGGCCCCATGAAAAGAGCATCACACCACCACCAGGTGACCCGTTCGATGCCCTTGACGGTGAAAGGGGTCTTCCGGAAACGCTCTATGGTCTGAATAAAAGGAGCAATCATCGCCTGGTCCTTTTTTATTCTGTAGAGATCGATATAGGTTTGGCAGATGGCATGGTCATCGGCATGGTGAAGACGGGGCCCTGGCTTCCATTCATTAGCCCGGCCCATCTCTTCCATAGCCTTCATTAGCCCGGCAGAACCAGTGGTTTCCCAGGCGGCAAATAACCCCGCGTAAAAAGCGCCGTTAGTCCAGTCATAGAGGTTATGCTTGGGATTCTTTAACTGCCATTCGGCCGCCCTGAGCATCCTTTTCCGGATCTCTCTCTCCCTGAAAAGACGGTCATCCTTTTGACCTGCTGTGGCTGACATCACGGTCATCACAAGCATAGCAACAATCATATGCCTCATATTTCTCAGTATTAGTTTATTTCATTTCATATTCAGGCCCCTGCAGATTGGTCAACTGCCGGGGCGTGCAACGGGTCACCCCCTGCCGGAACCGGGCCTTCAGGGGAGAGGAAGGGATTCCGCAGCCCGTCAGAGCGGTCGTGCCACCATGATCCCCGTGGCCATCCTGCTGCCATCGAGATACTCCTGCAGGCTCTGTTCTGAGACAACCACCTTGTTTTCCCCGGAACTGGCATGGATAAAGCGCATTGCGTTCCCCACGCGGTAAGCGATCACCACGTGGGTGATGTCCAACCCTTCAATGTCAGTAGTGATGCCCACAATGTCCCCATCCTTGAGCTGGCTTTCGGCTTTCGCCAGTTGGCTGCGGGGAATAAACCAGGTCATCCGCTGGCTGATTTCCTTTTCTATCATGGCCATCTCACCGGTCAGCACCGGGTTATCCTTCAGCACAGAATAACTGTCGGGATGGGTGCTCATAAAGCTGACCTGGTTAGGAACCATCATATGGGAGATCTCCTGTGAAAGACTCCTGACGGTCTTTCTGGCATCATTGTCATAAATCCAATCGCTGAAATAATGAAGGCGTGACAGGTAGCCGTTGCGCACCCCGCCGCGATACCTTATTTTCTCCAGCTGACCGGTGAACTTCTCAAACCCCGGGTTTTTCATTTTCACGGTCCGGGCCAGGGCCAGGCAGTTTTCGGCGAAAGTGGTGCAGTCCATTTCCCTCAGGTTGACGACCATCTTCTCCTCGGGACCGGTTTCAAGGGTATGAGCGACATAGGGTGTTCCTACAAAATAAAGGGCGATCTCCCTGACCAGGAGGCCGGTTTCAGCCTTATCCATCGGCGCGAACTTCTGCAATACCGTATCGGCGATTGCACGGTCCGCTGGTTGACAGAGGATACCCCCGGGATCCACGGCCGGGGCTTTCCCCCCACAGGAGAAGGCCAGAAAGGATATAATAAGATAATAGAAGAGCCTTTCCATGCTTGATAAGTCTGGCCCGTAAATATAATCAGAAAGTGAATAACCCGGCCCCTGCCAGGGGATTAAATCATCCCTGCAACTGTAATCCCTCTAAAAGGGAGATGTATTTGCTGACGCCGTCTGCGATTTCACTTTTGAGGATATATTCTTCTGCGGTATGAGAGCGTGCCGAATCGCCGGGACCGATTTTCACCGAGGGATAGGGAATGACGGCCTGATCGGAAGTCGTGGGCGACCCGAAAAGGGAAATCCCCAGTTCTGTGGCCCTTTGAACCACGGGATGGCCCAGGGGAATCCCCGAAGAGTTGAGCCGGAAGGAGCGGGCTTTGACCTCTGAGGTGAGCTGACCTGCAATGATTCGGCAGGCTTCCTCGTTACTGTAGAACTCATTGGTCCGAACATCAGCCGTAAAGCGGCAGGTATCAGGGATGACATTATGTTGGGTTCCGGCCTCTATCTGGGTGACGGTGATTTTTACAGGGCCCAGGAGCTGGGAGACGAGAGGAAAATGGAAGTCGCGCAGGCGGGTGATATCGTCGAGGGCCTTGTACAGGGCATTGATGCCCTCTTCGCGGGCGGCGTGACCTGCCTTACCCCGGGCCGTGCAATCCAGCACCAGGAGTCCCTTTTCGGCCACAGCCATGGCCATACGTGTAGGCTCTCCCACGACGACCAGGGCTGCCGGAGGCAATATCCCCAACAAAGAACGCAATCCCCCCTCCCCCGAATTCTCCTCTTCGGCCGTAGCGGCATAGAGCAGGTTAAAGGGGAGATTCCGGGCAGGATAAAAATGGATAAAGGCAGCCAGCAGGGCCACCACCGACGCCCCTGCATCGTTGCTCCCCAATCCGGTGATGCGGTCTCCCTCCTCTGCCGGATTAAAGGGATCGCTCTTCCAGCCACTCGCCGGCCTGACCGTATCGATATGGGAATTGAGCCAGACAACAGGTTTCCCCTCCACAAAATCCCGGTTGGTCATCCAGGTGTTGTGCCCCGAGGTGGTATAAGGGATGCCCTCTTTGTCAAGAAAGGCACGGAGCTGCGCCGCAGCCTCCTCTTCATGGCCGCTCAGGGATGGAACCGCTATCAGCGCTTTGAGTAAACCGATATATTTTTCCATTTTCAACTCTCAATCTGATCCGAAAAGCTAAGCATTCCGACTGAGTCAGGACCAGCGGGAATGATTAACCCGCACATGCGAGACGAAGTTCAGCGCAGCTAATTTCATGTGTTTCCAGCAAAGTGCCAAAAGAAAGTAAAAAAAAATCACTTGAAATAACCATGCACCATTTATCCACCAACCGGTATGATTAAACCACATGGATATTACATCTGTTTCACGGATTTCACCATAGTAACTAAATAACTTAAACAGATGAATCACGGGTTCTCCTGCCCCATCACCCATTATCCTCCGGAAGGGCAGGCGTAGCCTTAACCCGTCGCTTGTCGGCCAGCAGGGAAGTGACAGCCAGGAGCACCACAACGAACAGGGCAATGAACACCCCTGCCGGAATAGGCACCGCTTCTCCCTGGGCATAAGAGTGAAGCCCCGAGAGGTAGTAATTCACACCAAAGAAAGTCATCAGCACCGAGGCCAGTCCGACAAGAGAAGCCAGGCTCAGTGCATAGGTTCCCCTGAACCCGGGGATCTTATGCATATGAACGATAAAGGCATAAACCAGGATGGTCACCATGGCCCAGGTCTCCTTGGGATCCCAGCCCCAGTAACGGCCCCAGGATTCATTGGCCCAGACGCCCCCCAGGAAAGATCCGGTCGTCAGCATATAAAGCCCGACCATCATGGCCAGTTCCATGATCAGGACCAGCTCACGAAGGGTAAAGCCGATGCGGGGATTGGATTTCATCGAATCGATGATGATCAGCACCAGGTTGACCAGCCCCAGCAGGGCAGCCATGGCAAAGAAGCCATAGCTTGCGGTGATGATGGCCACATGAATGACCAGCCAGTAGGACTTCAGGACGGGGACCAGGTTGGTCAGCTCAGGGCTCATCCAACTCATGCCGGCCACCAACAGGGAGATCGCCGCCAGAATGGTGGTGACGGCCAGGGTCATGGGCGAGCGGCGGGCAAAAAACAACCCGGCCAGGCAGGTCGCCCAACTGACATACAGCAGCGTCTCGTAGCCATTGCTCCATGGCGCATGCCCCGAAATATACCACCGGATGGCCAGCCCTGCCGTATGAACCACCAGTAAGAGGGCCACCACCCAAAAGCCGGCCTTCTCCCATTTGCCGGGCCACCTGAGTGAAGAGAGCAACCCCATAAACTGAAGAATCAGCAACAACAGCCCGGCAATAATATACACCCTGGAGAGTAGACTGAAAAGATTGTAATTGATATAGAAGATTTCCAGTTGTATCCTGGCAGGCGAGGGGCACACCTGTGCACCATGTTTAAGCTGATTCTCCTTGATTTGCTTCAGAAAGTTGCCGGCATCCCCGTACTCCCCACTCTTGCTGGCACTGTTCAGGGCCACCAGGTAATTGGACAGGGCCACAGAGGAGAACTCAGCTACCTGTGGATCAGAGGATTGGGCCGCATCGGCGGGCGAAAGCCATTTATTGGCAGCATCGCCCGGAACCGGGAAAATGGTGAGAAAACCTCCGGTCATCCACTTATAGAGAATGTTGACCCGTTCGTCTACATTGATCACCTCCTTATCAAACTTATTCCGTTCGGCTGGCTTTTTACCATAAGCCTCTTCTACCTCCTTACGGAGTTTGTATTCCCCCTGATGGTCGTTCAACACACTGTTGAAGGAGACATAGCCCCCGGTGGCGCTGAGGATTTTCCGGAGTTCGGGATCCCCTACCCTGATGAGCGGGACATTTTTCCACCCTTCAGGATCGCGCATCATCCCAAGCATCACCTGAACGGGCGTCATGCCGTTGAAACTTCCTTTTTTGGCTACCTTGCGGAGCACTTCCGACGCCAGGGTATTCACCGGTTCGATGCGCCCTTCGTTGCTCTGGACCAGCAGAGTCCCGAATTCACGGGCATGGTCGCGGTCCACCGGTGGAAGGTTATCCTGGGCGGAAGCTCCCACCCCTGAGAAGAGCAACATGCCCAGAAGGAGCAGAGGAAAAAGCTTGCGCCGTTCCTTTCCCAGCCGGGCTGAGGCCCTGGAAAGCACGGTGAAACGCGAATGACGACTGAGCAGGGTCCATATCATCCCCAGAATCATCAGAAAATAACCCGTATAAGTCACCAGAGTCCCCAGCCAGTCATAGTTGACCGACAGGATCGTTCCCTTTTCATCCTGGTCAAAGGAAGATTGGAAAAAACGGTAACCTTTGTACTTCAGGATGTTGTTCATGAAAATCCGGAAGGGTTTTTCCAACCCGTAGGCAGGATCGAGAAGCGTTACCTCACTGGCAAAAGAGGAGGGACTGTTGGACCCCGGGTATCTTTCTATCTGAAAGTCGTTAAGCCTCAGTGAAAAGGGAAGGGCATGGAGGGTACTCCCGTAGGAAACGCCGATCCGGAGGTCCCCCATCGTCACCGTTTCTTCTTTTCCCAGTGCGCCTTTGCTTCCGAATACAAAAATATCACGGCTTTCCCCCTCAACGGAAACCACCATATGCAATCCATCCTCCTTCATGGTTTCAGCATGAGAGGGGACATAGACCAGCTCAGACTTTCCCTTTTCCAGGTATTTCTTGAGCACGAAACCTGTTGGCCCCGACTGGTAGATCACTTTTTCGGACAGAGGATGGAGGGAATCGGGAGCCAGGGCGGTCAGTTGCTGCTGGTCCATGCCGGTAACAAAGAGGGTGTCGGGAGAGGAGAGCCAGAGGTGCCCCTCCAGAGAAATCAGTTGAATGGAGGTAGAGTCGCCTTCGGCGGAAAAGACAAAACGCTGGGCACCAGCCTGGGCCGACTCTCCCTTCCGCAGGAGCAGGTCATACCGCTGACCATTCCGGTCGACCACCAGCAAAGCCGCCATCGGCTCACCCGATGGATCTTCAACGACGGTTTCAGCAGCCGAGGGGACGAACCTGACATTTTTCAGGGTGACCTTCTTTCCGCCTACCTCTCCGTGCATCGAGAATTTATTGGAGGTATAGGGAGAAAACCTCACCTCTTCGGCGATATGAAGGGTATCCTCCCCCAGGGCGGCCCGGAGGGTGATGGAGGTATTCTCAGTGATCAGCTGATGGTTGGCTTCCCCTTCCCGGATGTGCAGAGTGCCTTCAAAGCCACTGTAACGGGTGATGGCCGCTCCCGCCAGGATGACCAGAAAAGCCCCGTGGAACAGGACCACCGTCCACCTTCTGCGGGTGATCAGTTGATAATGAAAGATACTCCCCACCAGGTTCATCCCCAATAGAAGGAGAAGAAACTCAAACCACAAGGCATTATAAACCAGAATCCTGGCCGTGGCCGTACCGTAATCGTTCTCAATGAAGGTGGCATAGGCAATGCTGAAGGCAAAAACCACCAGCAGAACCCCGGTTGCCGTCATAGAAAAAAGAAAGGATGCAATTTTTTTCATACATGAATTCTCTTCCAGGGAATCAGGAGTGCCAAGATAGGAATGTTTAAGTAAAAATAAAACCCTGCAGGAGAGGGGTGCCCTGCAGGGTTTTGCAGCCGGATTACTTCTCCCCGGGATCCACGGTGGGATGGTCTTTCGCAGCGGGGTATTCCTCGTCAAATTCATCGTCGTCGGAATGATCCTTTCCCTCCTCCTGGTGGTCGTGGATCTCATGCCATCCGTTGATCATACTGCGAAAATTGGCCAGGGGATCATAGCCGATGGTGGAAGCATAGATATGTACAAGCAGGAAAATAAACAAGATAAACCCCAGTGCCGCATGAAACATCGCCGTCAGGAAAACTCCGTTATAGCGGTACACCTTGTCGATGATCAGTTCAGGATACATCAGGCCGATGCCCGTGAAAACAATCAGCGGCAGAAAAAGAAACATCACATAAAAGTATGAGGTCTTCTGCAAGGGATTGAATTTACGTCTTTCATTAAGGGGGAAGGGAGGTTTCTCTCCCTTGAACATGCCATACAAGTAATACTGCGCCTGTTTGTATATGCGGCTCTGCCATCCTCTCAGCCTGATCCGGTAGTAACGGCTGTTATAAAAGAGCAGGGTTCCGATAAAGAAAAAGAAGTAACTGATGGCCACAATGATGCCGGTCACATTGTGGAGGGTCACGGCGATATTGAAATCGATGACAGATCCATGGATCCCCCAATGCATGATAAAACCGGTAAGGATCAGGATGATAATGCCAGCGCCATTGATCCAGTGCCAGATCCTGAGCCATAAGGGGTAGAAGTAGATTCTCTTGAGGGGCATATTAATCTCTTTTATTACGGATGAATACCCTTAACAGGGCGTGGAGGGCAATTCCGGCAAGGGTAGCCAGCAGAAGGGATACACTCAGGATCTTGAACAGGGGGACCTGGTTGGCCCCGATGATGTAAGGCCTCGATGGACTGATAGCCCCAAGTAAGCCACTCTGGTCGCGGGCCTGCAGGTTCTCATATTTGTAAAGGGTAGCCTGCAGCATGGAATTGGAGGAATGGCACTGGGAGCAGTTCTTAACGGCTTTCTCTTTGGCAAGGATATTATGGGGGACCATCAGGGAATCCGTAACGGAGGTATGACAGTCGATGCAACGTACACTCCGGAAGTGAAGCTCATGGTTGGGGAGCCACTCATGGACGGTATTAAAATCGGGATAGTCATGCACCGAGGTGAGACGGTAACGAATGGCATTGGTGTGACACGAGAGACACATCTGGTTGTCGGCTGAGACAATATCGGCCACCCGGGAACTGTTCCGGGCAATGACCTTATAATAGTGCTGGTTATGACACTTCCCGCAGGTGAAGTTCTCGCCTCCTTTAACGGCATGGACACTCCTGGCAAAATCGGCATCGATCTCCTCAAAGTGATATTGGGCATAGGTTTCATCCCCCCCATGACAATCGATGCAGGTGGCCAGCGGTTCCAGCTTGAGTTCCCTGGCATGCGGATAAGTCTGATAATCCATCGAATGACAGTCGACACAGGAAAAAGAATGGTGGACTCCATTCAGGTAAAGGGAGGTATCAATAATGTGGAAGGGATTCATCACCCTGCGTTCCTCCTTTTCGGTCCACGCGTTATAAAACGAGTAGGTCTGGTCGGCATGGCACCGCAGGCACTGGTGGTTTTCAGCACGCATGACAGGTTCTCCGGCAGCAAAGGAAAAGGCCCCGGTCAGGAGTGCCAGGCAAATTAGATTTAGTTTCAGGTTCCACATAAGATAAGGCTCAAAAGAGAGTTGTTCCCGTGGTATAGTCTCCCTGCCCGGCCGTGCGGCTGGTCTTTACAAAGACGGAGCGCCCTTCTGCGGGAACAATCTCAGGTAAAACAGACCATTATTTCAGTGTCCTGATGTAGTTGACGATCGCCCAGCGGTCTTCAGCCTCAGGAATCTTCTTTTCAAAGTTGGGCATTTCATCCCGGCCGATGAACGACTGGTAGTAGATAGCGCCGTCAGTCTGGGCCTGGAAAGCGGCCTCCTTGAAATTACCGGGGTGGGTCTGGAGGCTGGCGGCCTTGGGTCCATCCCCCAGCCCCAGGTTGCCATGACAAGACTTACAGTGCTTGGCCCATAACATCTTGCCTGCGGGAACCAGATCCGCCTGGCCGGCATGGGGATTCTTCATCGCCTTGTACTCCGCCGGCACATTCCAGGGAGCACCCTTTTTCTGGTCCTGTGATACCACGAAAGAGAGGGCTGCCGCTCCGAAAAAAAACAGGGTCATCATGACCAAAAGATTTTTTCCTTTCATAAAAATCAGATTTTACTGGTTAAACATCAAAAATTCCAAAGCCGGGTGATCACAAATCCTACCGCCAGACCCTTATCCGTCCAGTCGTTCTGGTTGAATAGCATCTGATCCTGAGGGAGGATCCCGTCGGCAGTTCCCAAATAAATCTGGAATGCATGGGTACTGGTGGAAACCTCCAAACCTAATGCCAGATTATCCCTGGGGTGATCCACCCATTCCCTTTGCTCCGATATACTCTTAATTTTCAGTGGGATATCGTAGTTAAAAATAACAGAACTCTGCGGAGAGAATTTAAATCTTCCTCCCAGGTGGGCCCCGATTTTATCATGATCGCCGGTGCGCTCCACCAGGTTGTAATGGGTAAAGCTTGCCGCAGCCTGAAGGGAAAGGCGCTCGCTTACCTTACGGCCAACGATCAGTTGTGAAAACCAGGAGAGCCTTTGCCCCGCCCGGTAAGAGTAGGTCGCCAGCGGGCTGTAGGGATCGGAGGAGTGGTTGTAGCGCATCCCATCAAAATACGCCTGGCTGCGCCCGTCAATGGCCATCACGCCATAGAGGGTGACCGATACCGGGACCCGGTTGGCCCGGGTCTGCTGTACCACCGTCCAGCGCGCATTGAAATCATTGTACATGTTCTTCTTGGTGATCCCCCACCCCACCTGGAAGTTGGTCATCAGAACATAATTAAGACCCAATCTGATGTTGGAGCCGGGCGCATACAATCCCCAGAGATCCGACCTGCCGTTTTCGACGGTTCCGAACTTGTGCTGGATAACAAACTCCAGAGTGTTCTTCACCGGGATCAGGGAGGTGGGATTATCGATGAGATAACCGCTTTCCCAGGGTGACCTGACGGGCCGGTCCTTCTGCACGGCTTCCGGTTCCACGGTCTCCTCCTGGGCCCTTACCACGCCGCAGAACGGAATTAACATCAGGAGTAACAGGATGGCTTTCTTCATATCAGCATCGGTATTATCGGCATTAATTGTTTTTGGCACCCTGGCTGATCCAGGCCAGTAAAAGGGAGGCCTGTGAGGCAGTAAGGGTCTTATGCCCCGGCGCACTCAACCCGGGAGCTACAGCCTTGTATATCAGGCTTTGAGCGGGTGACCCGGTATTGATATACTTCGCAGTATTGATCTGGCTGTAGGCATTGGCTGCCGTCAGGTTGGGCTTGACCCCCCCGGCCTTGTGACACCCCGCACAATGGTCGCTGAAAATGGGAAGGATGCTGGCCGAGAAACTCACCTCCTGACCGGGATCCACGGGAGCCGGCTCTTCTACGGCGACCCAGTCGTAATAACACGACCCAGTCATCAGCAGCAACATCATCCCTATTAGCACTAATTTTCCTCTCTTCATAGGATCTGTTTTTTACGTTATCAGGGCCCCACGGGAAACTGGTTAACCTTCACTTTTACTGGAGGGCTTCAATACTGTTCTTCAATACGGCCTCAATGTAAGCCGGATTATGCACGCCATTGCTCCGGTCTTCGACCAGCGTGATATAATTCCAGTAGGCCCCCGCCTGAGCTACGGGAAGTACCATGGGGTTGGTGGCCGAGATGGTCTTGCCGTTTACCTTGTTGAGAGCCCCGGTGGCATCGAGCACCCCCTTGGCAACCAATGCATTCTTGAGATTGGTCATCAGCCCTGCAATTTTGGTCTGGCCTCCATTCACATCGAAGCTGGTCGCCGTGGAGTGACAGGTTTTGCAATTGTTGAGGGAAGCTTTCCAGGTGTGCCCCCCCGTATTGTCTTTAAATTCACCCATATGACAACTCACACAAGCTCCATTGCGGTGAGGATGCGATTTGGTTCCCGGAATAGCCATCGACCCGGCTACATCGTAAAGCCCGATGCCTTCAACCAGCGTGGATTGCGGACCATGGTGCGGTCCGAAACGGCTACTGGTGATCGAGTAGGTGGTTTCGCCAGCCTCTCCGGGAACTCTATAGGAATTCCGTGGCTGGTGACAGTTGGCGCACAAATTGGAGCTGTTCCCGAAATCGATTTTCTTCACATGGTCGGTATAAAGCATCAGGTCAACGGCGGCTACCGTCCGTAATGCGTAATCCTGCCCATCCTTGGCAAAATCAAAGGTATTGTGGGTCGCATGGCAGGTCGAACAATCGATATCGGTAGGATGCGCCACACCGGTATAGGTGGTATCACGACCGGTCTGAACATGTTCCACAAATCCTTCATGGGAGTGACAGACCGAACACTGGTTGCTGGTACTCCGGGCCGTGGCAGAACCGGCAGCATGCTGTGAAACATCATATTGCGCCAGAACAGTCTTCTTGGTGGTGGTGTTGTGGCATACCAGACAGGCTGCCGTGCCGTCCTTGCCATCCTTGCCATCCTTACCATCCACGCCGTCGGCGCCTGAAAGCCCCATGGGCCCCTCTTTCACGCATGAGGACATGAAAAACACCACGAAAAATCCCAATCCTGCTATTTTTGATAATTTTCTGACAGTCATAACTATATGATTTAGGTTTATGTTAATTTTTGCTCATATCATCGATCTCATACGGTCAGCATAAAATTATCCGGCCCAATAATTTGACCTCAGAAAAGTAGGATGATATTTGGAAACCTCCTAATTGATATATGTCAATTATCTACTTTACATATAATAAACAAAAGATCATCCTGCCACTCTGCAGAATGGAGAAGGGGAAACAGGAAATGGAAAGGAAGTACCGGCCAGAAAGGAGATCCGGATCATGGGGAGCACCGGGCGGAAAGGGAAATTCTAATGAAGGGGAGAACCGGGAAGATGGGGAAACCGGGAAGATGGGGAAACCGGGAAGATGGGAAAAAGCAGGATGGGAAAGTCAGCATAATTGGGGATCTGACAAGAAAAGGAGAGACGGTAGGAGGAGGGGGGGGTGATCAGCCGTTACGGCTCAGGTCGGTAAGTCCCTTTTCATCGAGGATCTCGATGGTTTTCCCATGAGTTGACACCAGTCCCGAATCTTTAAATTCAGAAAGAACTCTGACAAAGCTCTCCTTGGTCATGGCCGACATATCGGCCAGCTCCTGGCGGCTGAAGGGAATGTGAAAGGGATTTGTTTTGAAAACCTCATTTTTTAGGCGGAGGAGTGTAATGGCGACTTTCCCGGGCATATACTTCTGGTTCAGCAACACCAGGGTGTTGAACATCTGCTGGCTCTGGAGATGGTATTTCTCGAGAAAGGCCCGGGCAAAACCAAGGTTGGAAAAGAGGAGATCTACGATGCGTACTGAATCGATAAAGCAGCATTCCACCTCGGTCACAGCAGCCACCGTAAAGGGTCGGATACTCTCCGAAAAGAACCCCCCGGAGACGATCATCTCCGAGTCTTTTGCGATTTTGACGATCAGGTTCTTGTTGTTATCCCCTTCCACATAGACTTTGGCCATTCCACTGCGGAAACAAAGGATGTGTGATGACCCCGTGTTTTGCTTGAAAATGGTCTCCCCCGACCGGAATCTGACCTGCTGTTTGTTCTGAATCAGCAGTTCCATCTCCCGGGCAGAAAGATTATCAAACAGGTTACCCTCCTCCCCCTTAAAACAGGACTTACAGCAGAAGTTGCGACATATAGCGCATCTGCCGGCATGTCGGCCAGGATCAATTTCAGTTTCAGATATCCAGTTCAATGATCAGAGTATTAGACCGATAATTAAACCGGGCCTTCAGGGAGGCAACACCGATTTAGCACATAAAGATATATAAATCTTTTAAAAAAAACCGGGATTCTATTTTTTAATATTCTGCCCAGCTTTTAATGGCCAGTTTTTCCAGCGGGTATTTACAGATGGCATAAACGAACGCAGAAGCCACTCTGGCATTGGTAATCAGGGGGATATTGAAGTCGATGGCGTTGCGGCGGATGTTATAGCCATTATGGAGTTCCCTGCGGGTAAAATTCTTCGGGATATTGATGACCAGGTCAATCTTTCCGGAGGTCAGGTATTCGATGGTATTGGGGTGGCGGTCTTCTTCATCGGGCCAATGGAGGAGGGTATTTTCCACGCCATTATCGCTGAAATATTTATGAGTCCCCTCGGTAGCGAAGAGGTGGTATCCCCTTTCCTTGAGCATACGGGCGCTGGCCAGCAATTCGACCTTGGAGCGGGAAGGACCCGAGGAGATCAGGATATTTTTCTTCGGGATGGTATAACCTACCGAGAGCATGGCTTTCAGGATCGCTTCGTAGTAGTTCTCTCCGATGCATCCCACCTCGCCGGTGGAGGCCATATCGACTCCCAGGACAGGATCGGCATTGAGGAGCCGGGCGAAGGAAAACTGCGGGGCTTTGACCCCTACATAGTCCAGCTCGAAGAGCGACTTATCAGGTTTTTCGACGGGTTGCCCCAGCATCACGCGGGCAGCAATGTCAATCAGGTTGATTTTCATTACCTTGGAGACAAAGGGAAAACTACGTGATGCCCTCAGGTTGCATTCGATGACCTTGATATCGTTATCCCTGGCCAGAAACTGGATATTGAAAGGCCCGGTGATCTGGAGGGATTCGGCAATTCTCCTGGAAATCTTCTTGACCCTGCGGATGGTTTCCACGTAGAGTTTCTGCGGGGGGAAGACAATGGTGGCATCACCCGAGTGGACGCCGGCAAATTCGACATGTTCGGAGATGGCATAGGCAATGATCTCCCCGTTGGAAGCCACGGCATCCATTTCTATTTCCTTGGCCTGCTCAATGAACTCGCTGACTACCACGGGATGCTCTTTGGAGACGTCGGCGGCCATTTGCAGGAAGTGGTCGAGCTGTTCATCGTTGGCGACTACGTTCATGGCAGCCCCTGAAAGAACATAGGAGGGGCGGATGAGCACCGGGTAGCCCACGGAATCGATAAAGCGGTGGATCTCCCCTGTTGTGGAGAGTTTGGCCCACCGGGGCTGATCCACCCCCAGCCGGTCAAGGAGCGAAGAGAATTTGTCGCGGTCTTCGGCCCGGTCGATATTCTCGGGAGAAGTCCCCAATATCGGCACCTGCCGCCGCCAGAGCTTCATGGCCAGATTGTTGGGGATCTGCCCCCCTACCGAGAGGACCACCCCCAGGGGCTGCTCCAGCTCGACAATGTCCAGCACCCGCTCAAAACTGAGCTCGTCAAAATAGAGCCGGTCACAGGTGTCGTAATCGGTACTCACCGTTTCGGGATTGTAATTGATCATGACCGACCGGTAGTTCTGGTTGTGGATGGTTCTGACGGCATTCACCGAACACCAGTCGAATTCCACAGAACTCCCAATACGGTAGGCGCCTGACCCCAGCACGATCACGCTGCGCCCGTCATGACTGAAGTCTACATCATGCTCTGCACCGTTATAGGTCAGATAAAGATAATTGGTCATGGCAGGATACTCCCCGGCCAGGGTATCGATCTGCTTGACGAACGGAACAATCCCCAGGGCCTTCCGGTGTTCTCTAACCTTCAGGAGGTTCTCTTCCACCTGTCCGCGCTCACCGTTGAGCACCAGCCTGGAAATCTGAAAATCAGAGAACCCCGCCATCTTAGCCTCCCGCAACAGCGGCGTGGGTAGGTGGTTGAGCGAAGAACAAGCCAGCAACTGGTTGCGGAGTTCGAAGATATGTTTAAGTTTTCCCAGGAACCAGCGGTCGATCCGGGTGCGTTGGTGGATGTCGTCGATCGTAAATCCCTTATGAAAAGCTTCGGCAATGGCAAAAATCCTGCGGTCGGTGGGATGGGCGAGTTCCTCCTCGATGGCTTCAATGGTGATCTCCTCGCGGTTGCCCACAAAGCCATGCATACCGGTGCCGGTCATCCGGATCCCTTTTTGGATGGCCTCCTCGAAGGTGCGGCCGATGGCCATGATCTCCCCCACACTCTTCATGGAACTGCCAATGGTGCGTGAAACCCCGTAAAACTTGCTCAGGTCCCACCGCGGGATCTTCACCACGCAATAGTCGAGGGCCGGTTCGAAGCATGCCGTGGTCACTTTGGTGACGGCATTCTTAAGCTGGTGGAGGCCATAGCCCAGTCCCAGCTTGGCCGCAACGAAGGCCAGCGGATAACCCGTGGCCTTGGAGGCCAGGGCCGACGAGCGCGACAGGCGGGCATTCACCTCAATCACCCGGTAGTCTTCGGAAGCTGGATCTAATGCAAACTGCACATTGCACTCACCGACCACCCCTACCCTGCGGATGATCCTGATGGCCACCGCCCTGAGTTTGTGGTACTCCGCATTGGTCAGGGTCTGTGATGGCGCTACGACGATGCTCTCCCCGGTATGGATCCCCAGAGGATCAAAATTCTCCATATTACAGACGGTGATGCAGTTGTCAAAGCGGTCACGGACCACCTCATACTCCACCTCTTTCCATCCTTTCAGCGACTCTTCGACCAGAATCTGGGGACTATAGGTAAAGGCCTTGGCCGCCAGCTCCCTGAGTTCTTCGTCATTGCCACAGAAACCACTGCCCAGTCCGCCCAGGGTGTAGGCCGCCCTGATGATGAGCGGGAAGCCGAGCTCCCCGGCAGCCGCCATAGCCTCCTCCATATTGACGGCAGCCATACTGCGGGGGGTCTTCACCTCTATTTCGCCCAACATCCGGGCAAACAACTCCCGGTCTTCGGTTTCCATGATCGCCTCCACCGGAGTGCCCAGTACCTGTAAACCATACTTCTGCAGAACCCCCGATTTGTACAGGGCTACACCGCAGTTGAGGGCCGTTTGCCCCCCGAAGGCCAGCATGATCCCCTGTGGCGCCTCCTTTTTAATCACCTCCTCCACGAAAAAGGGCGTCACCGGCAGAAAATAGATCTTGTCGGCAATCTCTTCTGAGGTCTGAATGGTAGCGATATTGGGATTGATCAGGATGGTGGTGATCCCCTCCTCCTTGAGAGCTTTGAGGGCCTGGGAACCACTGTAGTCGAATTCACCGGCCTCACCGATTTTGAGGGCTCCCGATCCCAGGAGCAGAACTTTGGATATCTTTTGGTCAGTCATGTCAGACAAATTTTTGGAGTCAACGCTGGTGGGTAATGTGACGGATGAAGTCGTCGAAGAGAAATTCGGTATCGACGGGACCGCTGGCGGCTTCCGGATGGAATTGCACCGAGAAGAAGGGTTTGCTCCGGTGCCGGATCCCCTCGTTGGTGCCGTCATTCACATTGATGAAGAGGGGTTCCCACGCTCCGGAGAGGGTATGGTCATCCACGGCATACCCATGGTTCTGGGAAGTGATGTAACAGCGGTCGGTACCCGTGAGCACCACCGGCTGGTTATGGCCACGGTGGCCGAACTTGAGCTTATAGGTATCGGCACCGGCAGCCCGCGCCAGCAACTGGTTCCCCAGGCAAATGCCCATGATCGGCTTCTCCTGGGCCAGCGCCTTGCGGATGTTTTCGACCGTCACCCCACAGAGTGCCGGGTCGCCCGGTCCGTTAGACAGCAATATGGCATCAAAATCGCCCGTGGTGAAATCGTAATCCCAGGGCACCCGGTATACCGTGGTATTCCGCCGGAGAAGACACCTGATGATATTGTTCTTGACCCCACAATCCACCAAAACCACCTTGTGCTCTCCATGGCCGTAGACAACCGTTTCCGGGGTACTGACCCGGGCCACCAGGTTTTCCAGGTTCGGGTCGTAGAAATCCACGGGCTCCTCCGGAAACTCAATCTTCCCGAGCATGGATCCCTTGGTACGTAAAATCTTGGTCAGCGCCCGCGTGTCAATGCCGGTAATCCCCGGCACCCGGGAAGCCTCGAGCCACACGGCCAGGCTCCTGCCCGCATTCCAGTGACTGTAAAGCCCGGCATAGTCCGCCACCACCAACCCGGAGGCCTGAATCCGGTCCGACTCAAAAAACGGGTGGAGACCCCCTGCATCTTGCGGCTCAGGTACCCCATAATTGCCAATCATCGGAAAAGTGGGCACCAGTATCTGACCCGTATAGGAAGGATCGGTCAGACTCTCAGGATAACCGGTCATCCCCGTGTAAAAGACCACCTCTCCGGCTACCGACCCCTGGTAACCAAACGACTGCCCCTCAAAAACACTCCCATCCTCAAGAACCAGCCTTACATCACGCTTTTCCGTCATATTCCCCATTTAAAAGTTAAAAAAAATGCGCCTGTCCTGACTATCAGGATCAAACGCATGGCTGCCGTAATCTGCTAACGGGCCGTAAATGATGTTGAACACCCCTATCAATAGGTTTCGATATTAAATTCAGGGTACAAAAATAAGAAAAAAGCGATGTAAAATGGATCGCAGAATGTTTATTGTATATTTTTGCACTGTATTAATGTATTTTTATTCATGGAACACACCAAGCAGGAGCGTCAGGAGATGGTCAGGGAGCTGATCCGGTCGGGGCGCCTGGGGAACCAGGAGGAGCTGCTGGCGCTTTTACGGGAGAGGGGCATCCGTTGCACCCAGGCTACGCTTTCGCGTGATTTGCACGAGATGAAGGTCGCCAAGGTGCCGGAAGGGGAAACCGGCTATGTGTATGTATTGCCTGACCATGGGATCATGAGAGGGAGTGCGGAGCAGTTACGGGTGAATTACCTGGCCGATGGATTCCGTGATCTGCGCATGTCGGGTAACCTGGCGGTGATCCGCACTTTCCCGGGGTATGCCAGCAGCATTGCCGCCGTCATCGATGGGGCTGGGGCAGAAGAGATCCTGGGCACGGTGGCGGGCGACGATACCATCCTGGTCATCGTCAGGGAGGGGACCACCCATGGTGAACTCACCTCCCGGCTGGTGCGGATCATGCCCTACCTCAGAACCAGGGATGGATTATGATGCTTTATTTTGAATTACGTTTAATATTTTTGCAGCAGAGGTCATGACAGACGAGAAACAAGTCAAGGAATTGAAGAATATCACCGTTGAGGTGGCGGGTGAAAAGCACCTCCGTTATGTTGACACCATCAACGACACCATTGACACGGCCGCCAAGCAGAGGGGCACGGGGATTGCCCGGCGTACCTATGACTACCTGGCCACCAAAATGATGGAGGGCAAGGCCATCATCGCCCTCGAAGGGGAGGAATTCGCCGGGTTCTGCTATATCGAATCCTGGGGAACCGCCCGTTATGTAGCCAACTCGGGACTGATTGTGAACCCGGTCTACCGGGGGATCGGACTGGCCAAGGAGATCAAGAAGAAAGCCTTTGAACTCTCCCGAACTAAATTCCCCGAGGCCAAACTGTTCGGGCTCACCACCGGCCTGGCGGTGATGAAAATCAACCATTCGCTGGGATACCGCCCCGTGACCTATTCAGAGCTTACCGATGACGACGCCTTCTGGAAGGGATGCCAGGGATGCGTCAACTACGACATCCTTCAGCGGATGAACCGCACCAAGTGCCTCTGCACCGGCATGCTTTATGATCCCGCATGGGAATCAGAAAAAAACGGCAACGGCAGCGAGATCAAAAAGAGATCTCTGCTCGAATACCTGAGCAAACTCCATCCCAGGCATGCCCTTCAACTTCTGGAGAAATACCGTAAAAACAAAAAAGAAAATAAAACAACATGAAGGAAAAACTGGTACTTGCCTTTAGCGGCGGATTGGACACCTCGTTTTGCGTCAAATATCTGACCGAAGAGAAAGGCTTTGAAGTTTACACGGCAATCGCCAACACCGGAGGATTCTCGGCCGAAGAACTCCGCAAAATCGAAGAAAAGGCCTACCGCCTCGGTGCCCTGGAACATGTCACCCTGGACATCACAGATGAGTATTATGACAAATGCATCCGTTACATGGTTTACGGCAATGTATTGCGCAACAATACTTATCCTGTATCGGTGAGCTCGGAGCGGGTCTTTCAGGCCATCGCCATCATTGAGTATGCCAAAAAAACAGGCGCCCGTTATGTCGCCCACGGCAGTACTGGAGCCGGCAACGACCAGGTGCGCTTTGACCTGACCTTCCAGGTGCTGGCCCCGGGGATCCACATCATCACCCCCATCCGGGATCTGGGACTGAGCAGGGACCAGGAGATCTCCTATCTGCGGGAACATGGGGTGGAGGATGACTTCACACGCATGCAGTATTCTGTCAACCAGGGATTGTGGGGCACCAGCATCGGGGGCAGGGAGACCCTGACCTCCTCGCAACCTCTTCCCGAGGAAGCCTGGCCCACCCCTATGACGGCCGCCGGGTCACGTGACCTGGAGCTCACCTTTGTAAAAGGGGAACTCAAGGCCATCGATGGTCAGGAATATTCCAGCGGGCCTGAAACCATCCGCACCCTGGAGGAGATCGCCGCCCCCTGGGCCATCGGCCGCGACATGCATATCGGCGATACCATCATCGGCATCAAGGGAAGGGTCGGCTTTGAGGCTGCCGCCCCTCTGATGATCATCAAAGCCCATCATCTCCTCGAAAAACATACCCTCACCAAATGGCAGCTCTACTGGAAAGAACAGATCGCCAACTGGTATGGCATGTTCATCCATGAAGCCATGTACCTCGACCCGGTGATGCGCAACATGGAGAGCTTCCTCGAAAGCACCCAGGAAACCGTCAACGGCAAGGTACTCCTCAGGCTCCAACCCTACCGCTTCGAACTCAAGGGCATCGAATCACCCAACGACCTGATGAGCCCGGTCTTCGGTCACTATGGCGAGGAAAGCAAAGCCTGGACGGGCGACGACGTGAAGGGATTCACGGCCATCCTGGGGAATGCCCAGAAGATCTATTACACCGTCAACAAACCCTGAGGCCCACCGCCTGCAGACTACGCGAAATAGCGCCTTTGAGCAACACATAACATTGAATGGAAGGGAGAGCATGGAAAAAATAAGAATCGGGATTGTGGGAGGTGCCGGCTATACCGCGGGTGAGCTGATCCGTATCCTGCTGAACCATCCCCGGGTGGAGGTGGCCTTTGTACAGAGTACCAGTCATGCCGGGCAGCCGGTGACGGCCGTTCATGATGACTTGCTGGGAGAGACCCCCCTGCGCTTCACCGGTGAACCCCGGTATGAAGAGGCGGATCTGATTTTTCTCTGCCAGGGGCACGGAAAGTCCAGGGTTTTCCTGGAGCAGACGCCCCTCCCCTCCGGGATGAGGATCATCGACCTGAGTGCCGATTTCCGGATCAGTGACGCCAGCCATAGCTTCGTCTACGGACTGCCGGAACTCAACCGGGAAAAGATACGCACCGCCCTTAAGGTAGCCAATCCGGGCTGTTTTGCCACGGGTATCCAACTGGCCCTGCTGCCCCTGGCGGCCGCAGGCCTCCTCCATGAGGCCGTTCATGTGCAGGCCATCACCGGATCTACAGGCGCAGGCCAGCAGCCGACCACAACAACCCACTTCAGCTACCGCGAGGGAAACCTGAGCGCTTACAAGATTTTTGAACACCAGCATCAGGAAGAAATCCTCCAGAGCCTGGGCCAGCTCCAGCCCGGCTTTGACCAGGAATTCAACTTCGTGCCCATCAGGGGGAACCACACCCGGGGCATCTTCGTGAGTGCCTACACCCGCTTCAGCGGCTCCGCTGAGGATGCCCTGGATCTCTATTCCCGGTATTACCAGGAACACCCCTTTACGGTGGTCACGACGCTCAACCCCTCCCTGAAACAGGTGGTCAACACCAACAAAGCGCTGGTTTACACCGAGAAACACAACCATCAGCTGGTGATCATCTCCGTCACCGACAACCTCCTCAAGGGAGCTTCCGGACAAGCGGTCCAGAACATGAACCTGATGGCCGGGTGGGATGAGCGCTGCGGGCTCCGGCTGAAACCCGCAGCCTTCTGAATTGAAGGACAGATTCGCTGTTCAGCGAAGACCGGTAGCTCAGGCTGAAACCCGCAGCCTTCTGAGCGGTGACAGGGGGAGTGACCAAATACCCGACCAGGCCGTTCGGACAGCCAAAGGTCCTCCCGCAAAGAGAGCCCAAGTATGGATTAATATGAATGATTGAATTGATAAAAATGGAACTATTTGACGTATATCCGCTGCTGGATGTCACCCCTGAGCGCGCTTCAGGGTGCACGGTATGGGACACCAGCGGCCAACCCTATCTCGACCTCTACGGGGGCCATGCAGTAATTTCCATCGGGCACACCCATCCCCGTTACGTGGAAAGCATCAGCCGTCAGTTGGATAAAATCGGCTTTTACTCCAATTCGGTGCAGAATCCGCTGCAAGTGGAACTGGCCCGCCTGCTGGGCAACCAGTGCGGTTATCCCGGATACCGTCTTTTCCTGTGTAATTCAGGGGCCGAAGCCAATGAAAATGCCATCAAGCTGGCCTCTTTTGTCACGGGCAGGAAGAAATTCATTGCCTTCAGCAAGGGATTTCATGGGCGTACCTCAGCGGCGGTAGCCCTGACCGATAATCCGAAGATTGTGGCTCCAGTCAACCAGAGTGGGAATGCGCTGATACTGCCCTTCAACGATCTGGAAGCGGTAAGGGAGGCTTTTCGCGACAACGCCATCGCCGGCATCCTCGTGGAGGGGATCCAGGGGATCGGGGGCATCCGGCTTCCGGCCCCGGGCTTCCTGGCCGACATCCAAAAGCTATGCCGTGAGAACGGAGCCCTGCTGATCCTCGACGAGATCCAGAGCGGTTATGGCCGTACCGGCCGGTTCTTCGCCCACCAGTACGAGGGGGTGACCCCCGATATCATCACCATGGCCAAGGGTATGGGCAATGGTTTTCCCATCGGGGGGGTACTGATCACCCCGGAAATAGAGGCGCATCATGGGATGCTGGGGACCACCTTCGGGGGCAATCACCTCGCCTGCGCGGCGGCCATCGCCGTCCTGGAAGTGATGGAGGAGGAAAAACTGGTGGACAATGCAGCTACCGTTGGCCATTATCTCATGCAGCGGCTGCTGGCCGGTGGGGAGCTATTTGAAGTCCGGGGGCGCGGACTGATGATCGGCCTTGAATTTCAGGAACCGGTCAAACCCATCCGCGACCGGTTGCTCCATGAACGTCATATTTTTACCGGCGTCAGCGGGAGTAACACCATCAGGCTCCTCCCTCCCCTGTCACTGACACTGGAGCAGGCCGGCGCTTTTGCAGATGCCCTTTTCAGCATCCTCACAAAATGAGCAGGAGGAGTAAAAACCGCCATTCCGGCTGAAAGATAAAACGAAACAAGGAACAATAAGCGCAATAGACCATGAAATGACCATGCACGATTATGAACCAACCGATATGATTAATCACATGGTCATTACATCTGTTTCACGGAATGGACCATATGAACGACATAATTTAAACAGATGAATACCAACAAGATAACCATCATCGGAGGAGGCAACCTGGGAACGGCGATCGCCGAAGGGCTTCTTCATTCGGGCGGTGTAGAACCGGGGAACCTGACGGTCACGCGGCGGCGTACCGGTCTGTTGCAACCGTTGCGCGATAAGGGGGTGCACACCACTTCCGACAATGTGAGTGCGGTACGTGATGCGGGCATCGTCCTGCTGGCGGTAAAACCCTATCAGGTGATGGAGATCCTGCGGCAGATCACCCCGGCCCTTGGCGGCGGCACAATCCTCATTTCCCTGGTGGCCGGCGTGGAACTACGCGAGTTGCAGGAGGTCACCGGCACCACCATTGCCTTGTTCAGGGCCATGCCCAATACCGCCATCGCCCTGAGAGAATCGATGACCCTGATTTCCACCAACGGCAGTGATGACCAGCACCAGCAACGGGTGGTGGAGCTCTTCAACAGGATGGGACGCACGGCCATCATCCCTGATGAGCTGATGGCAGCAGCCACAGTTCTGGCTTCCTGTGGTATTGCCTATGCCCTGCGCTACATCCGTGCAGCCATGCAGGGAGGCGTTGAGATAGGCTTCGGGGCAGAACTGGCCCAGTTCATCACCGCGCAAACGGTCCTGGGAGCAGCCCGCCTGGTCCTGGAAACCGGTAATCACCCCGAAAAGGAAATAGACAAGGTCACCACCCCCCGGGGTGTGACCATCACCGGACTTAATGAGATGGAGAATAAGGGATTCAGTGCTTCCCTCATCCAGGGACTCCTGGCCTCCTATAAGAAAATAGAAAAACTCGAAAACCCTGGCTGATGGCACTCCGCTATAAAAAAATCACCGTCAAGGCGGGAAGCAACATTCTGGCCCGGGAAGACGGTACCCTTAACGTGGCCCGGATCGCCCATCTGGTCGACCAGATCGCCTCCCTTCATCACCAGGGCGTGGAAGTGGTGCTGGTCACCTCCGGGGCCGTAGCCTCAGGAAAGGCCATCCTCACCCCCTCACGCAAAACCGACGCCGTCTCCGCCCGCCAACTGTGGGCCGCCCTGGGACAGGTCAAACTCATGAGCCGCTATTCTGACTTTTTCAGGGAACATGGACTGGTATGCGCACAGGTGCTGCTCACCAAAGAAAACTTCTCGAGCCGCAGCCATTACCTCAACATGAAAAACTGCATCAACACCCTGCTCGAGAACAAGGTGATTCCCATCGTCAACGAGAACGACACCATCTCGGTGACCGAGCTGATGTTCACCGACAACGATGAACTTTCGGGATTAATGGCTACCCTGGCAGGGAGCGAAGCGCTGATCATTCTGAGCAATGTCGACGGGGTTTACGACGGTAATCCGGCAGATACCGGGTCGAAAATCATACCGGTGATCCACCCTGATTTTGAAGATGAGGCGATTCACATTACGAGAGAGAAGTCGGGTTTCGGGCGCGGCGGCATGAAAACCAAGCTCCGTATTGCCCGTAAGGCCGCCGGCAGCGGCGTGGCCGTCCACGTGGCCAACGGCAACCGCGATAACATCCTGGCCGATATTATGGACCCCTCCAGGGAGGTTCCCCACACCTTTTTTGTTCCGGGCAGGAAAAACGTCTCGGGGGTCAAGAACTGGATCGCCTATTCGGGGTCCTTTGCCAAGGCTTCGGTGACCATCAACCGGGGGGCCGCCGAAGCCCTCCTCTCCGATAAGGCCGTCAGCCTGCTTCCTGTAGGCGTGGTGATGGTCGACGGAGCCTTCCGGAGCGGTGATCTGCTCCGGATCCTGGACGAGGAAAACCACATGCTGGGGATAGGCAGGGCCCATTACAGCTCCGAGCGGCTGGAAAGGGAAAGAATTGCCCCCCACCAGCAGCCGCTCATCCATTATGACTATCTTTATCTTGAAAACGGAAAATAACCCGGGCATGGATATTATACCTCTTCTGGAGAAAACACGGAAAGCAGCATCGTGGCTCACGCTCTGCAGTGCAGAGCAGATTTCAGCCTTGCTGAACGACCTGGCCGATACCGCAGAGCAGTCGGTGTCCTGCATTCTGGAAGAGAACCGGAAGGACCTGGAAAAGATGGATCCCGCCGACCCCCGTTACGACAGGTTGCAGCTTACCTCCGGAAGAATTGAAGCCATTGCCGCCGGCATCAGGCAGGTGGCAGCCCTTCCCTCTCCCCTGGGAGAGACCCTGTCAGATTATCTCCGGGCGGATGGCCTTCATATCAAAAGAGTGACCGTCCCCTTCGGGGTGATCGGCATCATTTATGAAGCCCGCCCCAATGTAACCTTTGACGTCTTCAGTCTCTGCCTGAAATCAGGCAATGGTTGCGTGCTGAAGGGCGGGAGCGATGCCCATCACTCCAACAACGCCATCCTCGGTGTCATCAGGGGGGTGCTGGAAAGACATGCTTTCCCCGTGGATGTGGTTACGCTGCTTCCGGCCGGCAGGGAGGAGACCCGGCAGATGCTGGAAGCCAGGGGATATATCGACCTGATCATACCGCGCGGAAGTCAGGGATTGATTGATTATGTCAGGGAACATGCCACGGTTCCGGTGATAGAGACGGGGGCAGGGATCTGCCATACCTATTTCGATCTGGAAGGGGATGCAGCCTCCGGGGCAGCCATTATTTTCAATGCCAAGACCCGTCGCCCGTCGGTATGCAATGCGCTCGACTGCCTGATTATCCACAGGGACCGCCTGGGAGAACTTCCGCAGCTGACAGCTCTTCTCGCCGGGAAGGAGGTGATCCTCTTTGCTGATGTTCCGGCCTTCCAGGCCTTGCAGGGCCATTATCCATCATCGCTGTTGCAGAAAGCCACTCCCGATTCCTGGGGGACTGAGTATTTATCCCTGCGAATGGCCATCAAAACAGTGGATAACCTCGGGGAAGCCCTGGACCATATCGGCCGTTACAGTTCCCGCCACAGCGAAGCTATCCTGACCGGCAATCAGGTGACCGCCGGCAGGTTCTGTCAGAAGGTCGACGCTGCCGTGGTTTACGTCAACGCTTCCACCGCTTTCACCGACGGGGAACAGTTCGGACTGGGTGCCGAAATTGGCATCAGTACACAGAAACTGCATGCCCGGGGCCCCATGGCACTGCGGGAACTCACCACTTATAAGTGGATGGTGACCGGCCAGGGCCATACCCGGCCGTAAGAAGAAAATGACCACTCCCTGCCCCGGGCCACCTGGTCATAGCAAACAAACCATACTGAAAAGCAACAAATAACGGTTAATAAAGACAAATGAGACATTTCACATCCGTCAATGACGTTCCTGACCTGAAGAAAGCCCTGGAGGTGGCCTTCGATGTCAAAAAAAATCCTTATGCCTACACCCATCTGGGAAGGAATAAAACAATGGTACTCATCTTCTTCAATTCCAGTCTCCGCACCCGCCTGAGTACCCAGAAGGCAGCCATGAACCTGGGGATGAACACCATGGTATTGAATGTCAACGATGATGGGTGGCAACTCGAGACAGAACTGGGGGTGGTGATGGATGGTGACAAGCCCGAACATCTGAGAGAGGCCGTGCCGGTCATCGGCTCCTATTGCGATATCATCGGGGTGCGTTCCTTTGCCCGTTTCCGCAGCAGGGAGGAGGATTACGGGGAGAAGATCCTCAACCAGTTTATCGACTACGCCGGGGTGCCGGTGGTGAGCATGGAAGCGGCCACCCGTCATCCGTTGCAGAGTTTTGCCGACCTGATGACCATTGAGGAGTTAAAGGACCGGGAACGCCCCAAAGTGGTGCTCACCTGGGCCCCTCATCCAAGGGCCTTGCCGCAGGCCGTGCCCAATTCCTTTATTGAATGGATGGTCAGGGCAGGGTATGAAATGGTGGTCACCCACCCCGAAGGCTACGAACTGGCCCCTGAATTCATGCAGGGCCTTCCCGTGGAGTATGATCAGGAGAAAGCCTTCAGGGATGCCGATTTCATCTATGCCAAAAACTGGGCTTCCTATACCAGCTATGGACAAATCCACTCTAAAGAAAAGAGCTGGACGGTCGACAGTTCAAAGATGGCCCTCACCCGGAATGCAAAATTCATGCACTGCCTCCCCGTGCGAAGAAATATGATTGTCACCGACGAGGTGATCGACAGCCAGGCTTCCGTGGTGATCCAGGAGGCGGCCAACCGGGAATGGTCGGCCATGGCCGTCCTTAAAATGATCCTGGAAGAGAATTTCTGAAACCATGGCAAAAACAGATATCATACCCGCCATTGACATTCTATCCGGGAAATGCGTCAGACTCTCCCAGGGGGATTACGCACGGTCAACAGTCTACAATGCCGACCCGGTGGAAGTAGCCCTGATGTTTGAAGATGCCGGTATCACCAGGCTTCACCTGGTCGATCTGGACGGTGCCCGGGAGAAACATATTGTCAATTATGAAGTTTTGGAGCGGATTGCTCTCAAGACCAAGCTGACCATTGACTTTGGCGGTGGACTGAAAAGCGGCGAGGATCTGCGTATTGCCTTTGAGTGCGGTGCAGCTATGGTCACGGGGGGAAGCATTGCCGTCAGGGAACCGGAAACGTTTCTGGGATGGCTGCAACATTACGGACCGGAGAAGATCCTTTTGGGGGCGGATGCCAGAGAAGGGAAGATTGCCATCAGCGGCTGGCAGGATACCTCCGACACCGACATCATCCCCTTTATCACCTGGTGGGTGGAGCAAGGCATTCACACGGTCATTTCCACCGACATTGCCAGGGATGGCATGCTTACAGGGCCTGCCACTGACCTTTACAGGGAGATCCTCTCCCACCTGCCCGGAGTGGCCCTGATCGCCAGTGGCGGCATCTCCTCCATGGAAGAGATTTTCCTGCTGGCAGAAACCGGCCTCCAGGGGGTGATCACCGGGAAAGCGATCTATGAAGGGAAGATTTCACTCAGGGAAATTTACCAATACAATAAAGCGTATGCTGGCTAAGAGGATCATCCCCTGTCTCGACATCAAGGATGGTCAAACCGTCAAGGGGATCCGTTTTGTGGATATCAGGAATGTGGGAGATCCTGTGGAGTTGGGGGCCATTTATGCCGCTCAGGGGGCTGACGAGCTCGTCTTCCTCGACATCACGGCCACGCATGAGGGGCGGAAGACCTTTAAGGAACTGGTGCGGCGCATCGCCCGGGAAATCAATATTCCCTTCACGGTGGGAGGAGGCATCAGCGAACTGCGTGATGCCGGGGAGCTGTTAGCGGCCGGTGCCGATAAAATCAGCATCAACTCGGCTGCCGTCAGAAACCCGGCCCTGATCGATGAGATAGCCTCTCATTTCGGAAGCCAGTTTGTGGTCCTGGCCATAGATGCCAGGGGCGATGAAAAGGGCCATTGGACGGTGACCGTCAACGGCGGGCGGATCTCCACGGAGAAAGAACTCTTCTCCTGGGCACTGGAAGGGGAGAACCGGGGCGCCGGGGAGATTCTCTTCACCTCGATGAACCATGACGGCACTAAAAACGGCTTTGCCTGTGATGAACTGGCCCGCCTCTCCGAACAGCTCACCATCCCCCTGATCGCCTCCGGAGGGGCTGGCTCTATGGAGCACTTCGCGGAGGTATTCACCCGGGGAAAGGCCGATGCCGGTCTGGCAGCCTCAATTTTTCATTTCCGGGAAATTGCTATCCCCGATCTGAAAAGCTACCTTCGCAGCCAGGGAATTACCGTCAGGTAACTGGGATCACCAGTAGACACGAGGGATACCGGTTATTCCTGAAAAGCAACCTAGTATTAACAAGGTTCATCAGAACACAAATGCAGATCAATCATTATGGAATCAATAAAAGAACCAGCCACGCCTGATTTTTCGAAGCTCAACGGCCTTGTGCCGGCCATTATTCAGGACAACACCACCCTGAAAGTGCTGATGCTGGGATTCATGAACGAGGAAGCCTGGCGGATGACGGAAGAGAGCGGCAGGGTTACCTTTTTCAGCCGCAGCCGTAACCGGCTGTGGACCAAGGGAGAGGAGAGCGGCAATTTTCTGGAGGTAGCGGAGATCCTCTCCGACTGCGACAATGACACCCTGCTGATCAAGGTCAATCCCACCGGGCCCGTTTGTCATACCGGAGCCGACACCTGCTGGGATGAAACCAATGAGGAGAGTGACCTGTTGTTTCTGGAGTACTTACAGGACCTGGTCGATGAACGGAAGAAAACCATGCCGGAGGGCTCTTATACCACGTCTCTCTTCAGGGAGGGAACCCGCAGAATCGCCCAGAAAGTGGGGGAAGAGGCGGTGGAGACCATCCTGGGAGCCGTCTCAGGCGATGACGAAAACTTTATTTATGAGGGAGCCGACCTGCTCTACCACCTGATCGTGCTCCTGAGCCAGAAAGGATACCGCATTGAGGATCTGGCCGCGGAACTGAAGAAACGACACCGGTAGACCTTTTATAAAACATGGTTGCATAACATATCGTCTTTGATGCTATAACATAACATCGCTACAGGAAATATTGATATTTTTTTCTGACATTTAGCAATGTAATAGTATCAAAACGTAACAACCTGAATTATGGAATCAAAAAACCTTTGTCCATCGACAACTGCGACCATCTTTGCCTGCCAGTCGATCGTGAACTCCTTCGCAGAGAACATTTACGAACTGGCGCATATCAGGAAAGAGTGGAATGTGACCTATGCCAATTCCCTTAAAAAGGAAGCTCAGGAGATTGTTGACAAGGTATCTGCCAGGGGGAACATCAAGGCTACCCTTGAAAAGCTGAAGATCTGGCGTGAATTGATGATCTCCTCACTGACCGATATCGGCATCATCAGGGCATCTGTCAAGAACGACTATAAAAACGATAAGGCCTTCCAGAAGGAGTTTTACCAGATACTCGGATATAACGACTATTTCAGTGATGCCAAGAATGGAGACCACTACAGCATGTTCAAATTCGTCAAGGTTTTCGCATCCAACCTGACCCCTGAGTTGAAGGAAAAGATACTGGCGGGCGGACTGGATCCGCATATTCTCGAAAGGGTGTTTCAGAATTCCCTTGAACTCGACAACTTTTCAGAGTGTTTTTCCCTGATGAACGATTCACAGGTGATCTCCCCGGAAGAAGGGGAAAAGATAGAACGGTTGTATGGGGAAGTAAGGGATATCAGCCGGATAGCCACCGCCTACTACTATTTTGATCCTCAGAAAAGGGAGGCTTTCAACTTCTTCAAAGCCTTGCGCAATCTGAAATAGCAGGAACCGGGGCGATCCGGTCTCCTGGCCTTGGGATGCCTTTCCGTCGTTCAGACCTCCGGAAAGGCATTTCTGTTTTTATACGTCCTGCTCATCGCCATCAGCCGGAAGGTCTGCATCCTCCGGAAGATCTTCATCTTCCAGAAAGTTTTCGTCTTCCCGAAGGTTTGCGTTATCGGGAATATTTACGGGGGATGGGAAACTCCCTGCGCTTTGGCTTATCCCCAGTCCCTGTGTATTTCCTTCAATTCTGACTCCGGGTTGATAGGGAAAGACATCGGCGATGGTGCTGACCGCCATGGCGGAGATGACGTAGGGAACGATCAGGAAGGAGAGGCTCTCCTCAAGGCGATCCAGGGCCTCCCTGATGTCGTCGGCCTGCACCAGGTAGGTGGTACGGAGCTTTTTCTCTCTTCCGGCTTCCTCATCGATGGCCACCAGGTTGATAGTACACCGGTACCACCATTCACCCACCTCATAGGGGAAGACTTCAGCGACTTTCGATTTACGGATGTCGGTGACGGTGAACTCTCCGCGGACCATCGTTTGCAGCATGGCAATAATCCGGGTTTCAGCATCTGTGAAGGAGACCGCATCAAGGAGGAAGTTCTCGGTTACCATCCGTTCCTTGCCGTTGTCATCCACCTTAAGGTATTTAACCTTACATTCAAACCATGTCTGCATCATTTCTTAATATTTTCCCGCAAAAATAGAGGAAAAAGGCGGTCTGCCAAATCCAACCCCTGGAAAACCTTTTATTCTCAAGGGCTATTTTCCGGTAAAAAAGATAAGAAAAGAGAGGGGTCATATGGCTAAAAATCACTATATTAATATACCACAACAAACAGTTCTGACCATGGTAAAAATCAGCAGACAGGAAGCCCTGGATTATCACTCCTCAGGGAGGCCGGGCAAGGTAGAGGTGGTCCCCACCAAACCCCACAGCAACCAGTATGATCTTTCCTTAGCCTATACACCGGGGGTGGCACAGCCCTGCCTGGAGATCCACAGCCATCCCAAGGAGGTTTACCGCTATACTTCCAAGGGGAATCTGGTGGCTGTCGTTTCCAATGGCACGGCGGTGCTCGGTTTGGGAGATATCGGTCCGGAAGCCGGTAAGCCGGTGATGGAAGGCAAGGGTTTGCTGTTTAAGATCTTTGCCGACATAGATGTTTTCGATATTGAAGTCAATGAAAAGGATCCTCAGAAGCTGATAGAGGTCGTGAAGGCCATCGCGCCTACTTTTGGTGGCATCAACCTGGAAGACATCAAGGCGCCCGAGTGTTTTGAGGTAGAGGAGCAGCTCAGAAAAGAGCTCAGCATTCCTGTTTTTCATGATGATCAGCATGGGACGGCCATCATCTCAGGGGCAGCGTTGTTGAATGCCCTGGCTATAGCAGGCAAGGCGCCCGGCAGCATCAAAGTGGTGGTCAGTGGTGCGGGAGCGGCGGCGGTCTCGTGCATCAAATTGTATTACACCCTGGGGGTGAAGCCCTCGAATGTGGTGATGACCGACAGCCGGGGAGTGCTGAACCGCAAGCGCACCGACCTGAACAGCGTTAAAAAGCAGTTCGTAACCGACCGCGATGTGAATACCCTGGCAGAGGCCATGGTTGGCGCCGATGTATTTCTGGGGCTTTCTGCCGCCAACCTCGTCACCCCGGAGATGATCCTGAGCATGGCTCCCGATCCCATTGTGATGGCCATGGCCAATCCCGACCCGGAAATCGCCTATGAAGTGGCCGTCGCCACCCGGCCCGATCTGATCATGGCCACCGGAAGGAGTGACTTCCCTAACCAGGTGAATAATGTGCTGGGATTTCCGTATATCTTCAGGGGAGCCCTGGACGTCATGGCCACCACGATCAATGAAGAGATGAAGATTGCGGCGGTCATGGCCCTGGCACAACTGGCCCGCGAGGATGTTCCTGATAATGTATGCCAGGCCTATAACCTGACCAACATCACCTTTGGCAAAGAGCATTTGATTCCCAAGCCATTGGATCCCAGACTGCTCATCACAGTGGCTCCGGCAGTGGCCCGCGCCGCCATGGAGACCGGGGTAGCCCGCCGGCCCATCAACGACTGGGAGGAATATAAACGGCAGTTGCAAAAACGTCTGGGCCTTGACAATATGCTGGTGCTGCATATCCACAGCAAAGCCCGGCAATCTCCCAAACGACTGGTATTTGCAGAAGCCAACAATTTCAAAATCCTCAAGGCTGCCGAATCAGTCCTCCGGGAAGGAATCGCCCATCCTGTCCTGATTGGGGAAAAGGAGACCATACACAGGATTATTGAAGAAAACCAGATCCACATTTCCGACCCTGAGATCATCGAGATTTTTGATGCCTCCATGGAAGGACGGAGGGAAAAATATGCCCGGTTGTTGTATGAAAAGAGGAAGCGCAAGGGGATGACTTTTGAGGATGCCCGTGACTGCATGCTCAACCGCGACTATTTCGGAGCGATGATGGTGGAAACCGGGGAAGCGGATGCTTTTCTGTCGGGGTTTTCACGGAAATATTCCGACACGATTAGACCGGCCCTCCATGTGATCGGGGTGGAGCAGACCTTCAACCAGATCGCGGGCATGTACATCATGATCACCAAGAAAGGGCCCCTGTTTTTGTCCGACACCACGGTCAACATCCAGCCCTCGGCCCGGGAACTCGTGGAGATCGTCCTTCTGACGGCCCGGGAAGTCAGAAAGTTCAACATTGAGCCGGTGATCGCCATGGCTTCCTTCTCCAATTTCGGGTCCTATAAAGGACCTGGAGATCCCCGGGAGGTGCGGGAGGCGGTCACCCTGCTTCACCGCGACTACCCCGATCTGATGGTGGACGGCGAGATGCAGGCCAACTACATTTTCGACAGTGAGCTGCGACAGCGGGTTTTTCCCTTCAGCCGCCTCAGCAACAAGGAGGTTAACACCATCGTGTTTCCTGACCTCCATTCGGGGAATATCCTCTATAAGTCGCTACAGGGGGTGGGTGCAGCAGAAGCCATCGGGCCTATCCTGCTGGGCATGAAAAAACCGGTGCATATTCTGCAAATGGAAAGCTCGGTGCGTGAAATTGTCAACATGGCGGCTATTGCGGTGGTTGACGCCCAGGAAGCAGGCCGCAGAAGCTAATAACTGGGCACTTTCCACCGAAACGGCTATACATCCCCATCAGATGAAAATAGCCTCCCGACTTGGCCGGGACCTACTGGAATCATTCACCCGCACATGCGAAACGAAGTTCAGCGCAGCGAATTACAGGTATTCCGGCAGCGTCCCCAGTGAACATAGTAATGGAATTTCTCCCGGCAAGCCGACGAGGAATGCGCTCACCGTAATTCAAGCCCACGAAACGGGTTCCGTGGGAGAAGTATCAGTTCTCCATTTGTTGTTTCAGCCAGGCAGGGCGGTTGGTGGTGATATGGGTGATGCCCAGGTTTGCCAGCCGGCGTGCTTCTTCAGGGTTGTCGACGGTCCAGGCCCATACTTCGAGGCCTTTATCACGGGCTGCAGTGACCAGTTCCTGGTCAATGGCTGAACTCTGCATGTCTATGCCTTCCAGTCCAGCGCTTTTCACCTCGTCCAGTTTTTTAAGGGCAGCCTGTTGTGATCCCGAAAGCCATAGCGCCTTATTCTGGGGGAAGTTCTTTTTCACAGCCACTATCGTTTCCCACCCGAAGGCAATGAAAGCCACCTGGTCGGCCTTTTTGCTTTTGGAGATGATCCGGGAGAGGTAAGGAATGACTTCGCTTCCACATTTGACTTCGACGACCAGGGTTTTACCCTTTGGAACGGTGGCCAGGATCTCCTCCAGATAAGGGATCTTTTCGCCCTTGAAGCGGGGATCCTTCAGGTGACCAGCATCCAGGTCACGGAGCAACACCGAGGGAGTCTCCTTGATGGACAGGTTCTTACCTCCGCAGGTACGGTGGGTATCTTTATCATGGATCACCATCACCCGGTTGTCGGCAGCCAGGTAAATATCAACTTCGACGGCATCGGCCCCGGTTTCCCACGCCAGCTTGGCAGCAGAAACCGTATTCTCGGGAGCATCAAAGGAGGCACCGCGATGGGCAATATAATATTCCTGAGCCCTCAATGCCGACACGGTGATCAGCAGGGCGATTGTCATGGTATACTTCATGGTAAATTTCATGGTCTTTAACTTTTCCGGCGAAGATACCAGCTTTGGACAATTTTTTGAACCAATTCAGGAAAAAACCTAGTTTTGTCTCATATTTCCACCCATGATTTCCAGAATCGTCACATATGCCGGAATTGGAGGGATGAAACTCATTGCAAGGCTCCCCCTGGCATTGCTATATGGTTTATCGGACCTGCTTTATGTTCTGGTGTATCATGTCGCCGGCTACCGGAAGAAGGTGGTCAGGAGAAACCTGGAGCGGTCGTTTCCGGAGATGGAGGCTGCCGCCATTGATCAGACCATGCGGGATTACTACCGCTATCTGTGTGATATTCTGGTGGAGAGCGTCAAAGCCGGGGCCATGAATGGCCGGCAGTTGTCGGAGAGAATGGTCTTTCGCAATCCTGAAGTGGTCAACCGCTATTTTGAGGAGGGGAAGAGTGTGATCATCATGGCTCTTCATTATGGCAATTGGGAGTGGCTGCTTCACATGCCCCAGGTCATCAGGCATCACCCCTATTTTGTGTATAAACCCCTGAAGAATGAGATTTTTGATCGCCATTTGAATGGGATCAGGGCCCGTTTTGGAGGGGAGATGGTATCCATGTCCATCGTTCTCCGGAAGCTTCTGGAAGCCGAAAAACAAAAACGGCCTGTGCTGACCTGGCTGGCAGCGGACCAGGCCCCACCGTGGAACCATCCCTTCTGGACCACCTTCATGCACCAGAAAACGATTTTTTTCAACGGTCCGGCCAAATTGGCCCATCGGTTCGGCCACCCGGTCCTCTTTGAACATATCAGGAGGATCAGCCGGGGAAGATATGAGACCTGGTTTGAGGTGCTTTATGAAGATCCCCGGCAGGTTTCCGAAGAGACCATCATTGAGAGTTATATCCGGAAAGCAGAGGCCGTCATCAGGGAAGAGCCCTGTTGTTATCTTTGGTCCCACAAGCGGTGGAAGTATCCTTTTCCCGGGGCTCCGCCCTCCTATTGAATGAATCCGGAAACCAACAGAACCCGAAATAAATGACAGAAGCAACGACAACAGCCTACCGGAAGAGTCCCTGGCACTCCATCGGGATTTTTCTCCTCAAGGGCATCTCCTACCTTCCATTCTGGTGCATCTACCTGTTATCCGACCTGTTTGCATTCGTCCTCAGGCATGTGGTCAGGTACCGGAGGGAAGTGATAACCACCAACCTCAGGAATGCCTTTCCGGAGTACAGTGAGCAGGAGATCAGAAAGCTGACCGGCAGGTTTTACCATCATTTTGCCGACATCACCCTGGAATCGCTCAAAGGGTACAGCATGTCACGGAAAGAATTTGACCAGAGGATGGTTTTCAAAGGGGTCGAAGAGATGAATGCCCTGGCAGAAGAGGGGCGGAGTGTATTACTGCTTGGATTTCATTATAACAACTGGGAGTGGAGCGGATTTGGCCAGCTTTACCTGAAACACAAGTACCTGGTGGTGTACAATCCGGTCAGGGGGAATCCCCAGTTTGAGGAGTATCTTCTGGGGATCAGGAGGCGATGGGGAGCCCAGACGATACCTGTGCACAAGTCGGCACGGGCTACCATGGAATTTGACCGGAAGCAGCAACCGGTAGGACTGGTCCTGGCAGCCGATCAAAGGCCACCGGTCATCACCCGGTTCTGGACGGTTTTCATGAACCAGGAAGCCTGCTTTAACCAGGGGCCGGAGAAGGTCGCCCGGAAAACCAACCAGCCGGTCTTCCTTCATGTCACCAGGAAAATTAAACGGGGGCATTATGAGGTCTCATTTCTGCCGCTGATCATGAATCCTTCGGAAGTTTCGGAACAGGAGATCCTGCTGACCTATGTCAGAGCCATGGAAAAGTACATCAGGGAGGAACCGGCTTATTATTTATGGTCTCACAGGAGGTGGAAACAAACACGGCCTGAAGGGTATCCCCTATACTGACGACAGCCGCGATACTGACTGGATTCGATTTATTAGACGACAGCCGCGA
>CAZKIU010000007.1:3145-8348 GCA_964552955.1 uncultured Prolixibacteraceae bacterium | reverse complement strand
TACTGACGACAGCCGCGATACTGACTGGATTCGATTTATTAGACGACAGCCGCGATGCTGACTGGATTCGATTTATTAGACGCAGCCGCGAAGCTGATGGGAATTGACTTTACTGGCAGGAAAGGATAAACCCCACCTTGGGTATATTTTCGATTCTGACCGCAGGGTCGTCGGCGAAGTACTTGCGCAGTTTGGAGATAAACACATCAAGGCTTCGGCCGGCGAAATAGTCATTCTCGCCCCATATTTCGGTCAGGATTTGCTCTCGCTTCACAATATTGTTACGGGAGGCACATAACAGCCGGAGGACCTCCGCCTCCCTGTTGGTGAGCCGGCGACTCACGTCACCCAGTTTGAGGGAATAACTGGCGAAGTCAAATTCATAACGGCCAATATGGAAGGTACTTTCAGGCTCTGACAACTCAGGCATGACGGTCCGGTTAACCACTGCCTTGATCCTCCATAAAAGCTCATCCTCGTCAAAAGGTTTGGTAATATAGTCATCGGCCCCCAACCCATACCCTTTGAGCTTGTCTTCTTTAACGGAGCGGGCGGTTAAAAAAATAACAGGGATATTCGGGTTCAAAGACTTCAGGTTTCTGGCCAGGGTGAAACCATCCATTCGGGGCATCATCACATCCAGGATACAAAAATTAAAACTTCCGGTACGGAAGGCTTTGAGGGCTGACTCCCCGTCGCGGTAGAGCTTAACATCGAGGCCATGGCTTTCCAGGAACTCCAGCAGCAGGAAGCCGAGGTTGAGATCATCCTCGGCCAGCAGAATTTTCAACTGTTTCCCGTTCATGGCAATAGATTCAATGCTGGTAAAAGTAATGAAAAGCGACTGCCATTCCCAGGTTCACTGGAGACCGAGATCTTCCCCTTGTGGGCGGCAACGACGTTTTTGACATAAGAGAGCCCGATGCCGAATCCTTTGATGTCATGGACGTCACCCGTAGGAACCCGGTAGTATTTATCAAAAATATACTTCTGGTATTTAAGGGGGATGCCGATGCCCTGGTCTGAGATTTCGAGGTTTAAATTGTGGCCTGACCTGGCACTTCTGATCCTGACCACAGGTGGCCCGGAGGAGTATTTCAGTGCATTGACCAGGATATTGCTGATGGCATTGGTCAGGTGGAGTTTGTCGGCCTGAATGAGATCATCCTCTTCGGTCAGATCACAGGTGATGGTTCCGTTTTTTTCTTCGGAAAGCAGTTTAACAGCATCGAAGGCTTCAGCGATGATGTCGCGCAGATGCTCCGGTTCGAAGTGGTAATCGAAATCGTCTCTTTCAATGGCTGCAAGATCAAGGAGGGATTCGACCTGTTTTTCCAGTTTTTGGTTTTCTTTGAAGATCAACTCTCCGTATTCCTGGATTTTCGCCGGTTGGCCGGCGGCCCGTCCCTTTCTGATCAGGTTGGCCGCCAGGGCAATGCTGGTAATAGGTGTTTTGAACTCGTGGGTCACATTATTGATGAGTTCCTTAATATTTTCGGAAAGGCGCAATTCATTGCGGTACCAGCCTGCCATTTTGATAATGGAAAAGATAATCAGCAGGATCAGGATAACCGACGAAAAAAGCATCAGTCCGGCCTGGCTCATAAAAAAACGGCTTCTGTCGGGGAAACTGACCACCAACTGATAGCCACTGGTCTGAAGCACTTCACGTAAACTCTGGGTATAACAGGTCCCCTGTCTGATGAAAATATTGACGGGCCCGTTTCTGAGTGTATCATGGTTGTTCCGGGTGATAAAAAGGTCATAATCGAGGTCGATTCCGTAAGCAGTCAGTTCAGAGTCTATGGAAGTATGGATCTGATCCCAGATTCCGGGATTCATGACCTTAGATCCCGAATGAAGGGTATCGCATCTCATGCACTCACGCATGGCGTCGCACATCATCTGGTCGCTGTTCAGGTTGGCAATGGTCTTATCCAGGGCCAGGTCGACACTGTTTCTGAAAACCTTCTCCTGAAACCTGAAGGAATAAACGATCCATTTCACCTGAACAACCAGGAGGATCAGCAACATGACCATGGTTAACCAGAAGAAAATCTTCTGATACGACTTTTTCATTCAGCAAAAATAACCAAAATAAAAGAGTAAAAACTCTATTTTAACATCGCATTAACATCGTGATAACAACTATTTGGAATGATTTTAAATATTTTTGTGGAAAGTTCATTTAATAAAAAGTCACTATGAAAAAGTTGTTATTCGTATTAGCGATCGTTGCAGTATACGGTTTGTCCGTCACCACCGCCAAGGCCAGTGTTGTTATCGCAGAAAAAGCTAAGGTATCCATCGTAGCCAGCGACAATGCTCCTGAAGGTGAAAAAGTGAAAAAGACCGTAAAGAAAGCCGAGACACCCTGCACAAGCAAGGAAGAGGCCAAGAGTGGCTGCAGCGAAAAGCAGAAAGCTGAATGTGCCGGTAAGGCAAAATCGTGCTGTGGAAGCAAGGAGGCTGCACCGGTGCCTACTCCAAAAAAATAAAGTTTCTCCGGAAATGATTGAAAAAAAGGTATCCTGCGGGATACCTTTTTTTTGTCTCTGATTTTGAGTAATTTTGGAAGAAAAGGAGAGAGGCTGTGCAGGAAACTATGTATTGGAGTTCTGCCGGGCCCTCGGAAATCAGGTGTCATCTTTGTCCGCATGAGTGTCTGATTAGGGAGGGACAGTCCGGGGTATGCAAGGTCAGGGTCAACCGGGGAGGCGGGTTGTTTTCGCTGGTGAATGGTCAACTGGCGGCGATTCATACCGATCCGGTAGAAAAGAAACCGCTTTACCATTTTTATCCCGGGCGCCGGGTTCTTTCCGTCGGAACCCGGGGTTGCAACCTGAGGTGTTCCTTTTGCCAGAACCATATGCTCTCTCAATATGATTCCACAGCCACGGGCCATGAAACCACGATGGTTCCGGAGGAGCTGGTAAGGTTGGCCCTCTCCGTGGAGGAGAACACGGGAATCGCGTATACCTATAATGAGCCGACCATATTTTATGAATTCATGCTGGACACTGCCCTGAAGGCCCACCATGCCGGCTTAAAAAATGTTGCGGTGACCAATGGTTTTATCAATGTGGAACCACTCAGGGAACTGTTGCCGGTCATGGATGCCTTCAACGTAGATCTGAAAGCTTTCAGTGATCACTTTTACCGGAGGATGACCGGAGGGAGACTGGCGCCTGTCCTGGAAACCCTTAAGACCATCGCGTCGTCAGGGGTTCATATGGAGATAACCATGCTGGTCATTCCCACGCTCAATGATTCTGAAGAAGAGTTCAGGGAGTTGACAGATTGGATTTCCTCAGCATTAGGGCCCCACATTCCCCTTCACCTGTCACGCTATTTTCCGGCATGGAAACTTGATCTTCCACCGACCCCAGTTGTGACACTGGATCGTTTTGCAGCCATTGCCAGCGAAAAACTGCAGTATGTCTATATCGGCAATGTCGGAGTGAGCCGCTATTCTTCCACTTTTTGTCCGGCCTGTGGAAACGAGGTGATCCAAAGAAAGGGGTATCAGACAGAGATTATTGGATTGCTTCCCGGAGGAATCTGCAAAAAATGCGGCTATCGCCTGACAGGAATTTTTTAACCCCTGAACTTTGAGCGATTGTTGTATCTTTGTGCCCTGATTATTTGATTCATTCCCATCCGGTTTAATGAAATGACCATGTGCACTGTGCACAACCCGAAAACATGTTATATCTGGAATAACATGGCGCTTCCGGAATGATTGACCACATGAAACTGCAGGTGTTAACGGAATGGACCAAAACGAAATAACAATAAAACAGATGAAGTTCGAAGAATTCAATCTTACACCCGAGTTGCAGGATGCCATTTGGTATATGGGTTACCGGGATGCCACCCCTATCCAGGAGCAGGCGATTCCCCCCATCACTGAAGGGCGTGACCTGATCGCCTGCGCACAGACGGGTACCGGAAAAACGGCGGCATTTCTCTTGCCGGTGCTCGATTTCCAGGCACGCAAACCCTCACCCGACACCAATACGCTGATTCTGGTTCCCACCAGGGAGCTGGCTATTCAGATAGACCAGCAGATTCAAGGGCTGGCGTACACCCTCAACATCACCTCGATTGCCATTTACGGGGGAGGTGACGGAAGTGAATGGGGGCAACAGAAGATAGCCCTTACCAAAGGGGCCGACATTATCGTGGCTACACCGGGAAAGTTGATCAGTCATCTTTCGCAGGGATATGTCAGGTTTGATAAGATAGAGCATCTTATTCTGGATGAAGCCGACAGGATGCTGGACATCGGGTTCCACGAAGACATCATGAAGATCATCTCCTTTTTGCCAAAGAATCGGCAGACCCTGATGTTCAGTGCCACCATGCCCCCAAAAATCAGATCTCTTTCCAAACAGATTCTCACGAATCCTGTCGAGATCGCCCTGGAGATGTCCAAACCTGCTGAAGGGGTCACCCAAACGGCCTATCTGGTCCATGAGACCCAGAAAACGGCTCTGGTCAGGTCGCTGATCATTGACCGGCCGGAGCTGAAGAGTATTCTCATCTTTTCCTCCACCAAGCGTAAAGTCAACGACATTGTCAGGGGGCTGAAGTCAAAATCCTGGAAAACAGAGGGTATTTCGTCTGATCTGGAGCAGAGAGAGAGAGAAGAGATCCTGTTACGGTTCAGATCAAGGGAGACGCGGGTTCTGGTGGCCACCGACGTGTTGAGCAGAGGCATCGACATCAAGGATATCAATCTGGTGGTGAACTATGATGTTCCGGGCGATGCCGAAGATTATGTTCACAGGGTAGGCCGGACCGCCAGGGCCGAGACGACCGGACTTGCGGTTACGCTAGTAAACGAAGCCGATATGCAGAAGATGAGCCGGATTGAGAAGCTGATCGGCAATGAAGTTCCCAAGGCTGCACTCCCCGAAGAACTGGGCAGCGGTCCGGAGTGGAAACTGCGGCCCTCTACTCCCGGCGATCACTTTCGGAAGAAAGGAGGAAGTCACAAGGGTCGGCCTGGGGAAAGAAACCAGGGCCGACTGGGAGGTTCCGGGGGCCGGCACCACGACAGAGGACCTGGTGAAGGCCGGCGAGAGGCTCGCGGAGACGAATCGTCTCCCCGGCCCGAAAGAAGCCCACGGGCGGAAGGAGGTCCCCGGCCCGAAGGAAGTTCCAGGAAAAAAAGATGGACCAAGGCGGTCCGTAAACC
>CAZKIU010000007.1:0-3045 GCA_964552955.1 uncultured Prolixibacteraceae bacterium | reverse complement strand
CCCGGCCCGAAGGAAGTTCCAGGAAAAAAAGATGGACCAAGGCGGTCCGTAAACCGGGGTCTGAAGGCCATGACCAGCAGAAACTCAACCAGGGGGAACAGTAGACACCTCCACCCCTCAGGTTCCTTCAATTGAATGACAGCCATTTGGTCAACAGTTCGTTGACTGTTCCTGTCCTTCACGAATTCCAACTAGCATCTCTACGCTGTACAGTCACAATATCCTAACACCTCGATACGGTTGCAGGCCTTCACGCATTCCAACCAACATCTCTACCGGGTAGTCAGGTAGGCCAAAGGTGTTCTGCACAAGCTTTCAGAATTTCAGAGACCATGAAACGGAGGGTACAACAGGCAGCATGGAGATTTGCATGAAAGAATCGCCGTCCTTATAATAGAAATAAGGGTTCAGCCGGTTATATACATTATACACAGAAACTTTCCAGGTACGTTCTCTCCCCTTGTGCAGCCTTTTGGATGCGGCATATGCCACATCGAGATGGTGAAAGGGGGGCATCCGGTAATTGTTGGGATGGGGAAAGGATTCGTACCATGAAAAATGGTCAAGGTAGGGAAAGTCCTTATCCAGTCCGGGGAGTAGCATCCCCTCAATATGTTCATCAGGGATGGTAATAGCATTTCCGGAGGCAAAGACAAAGGCGGCGGTCAACATCTTCTTTTTGAGGTGGTCTTCTCTGAGCCGGTAATTGGCCAGCAGTGAAAAGTCGTGCCTGCGGTCGTGTTTAAAGGGGAAGTAGAGGCCTTTGTTGATTTCGGGGAATTTCCGTTTCGACCAGGAGAGGGAGTAGCCGGCCCAGCCGGTCAGACGACCCGAGCTTCTTTCAATCATTAACTCTGCTCCATAATTAAGGCCTTTACCGGCTACAGTAAGTTGCTCCCAGGTCTTTCCTGAACCGGCGGTCAGGATCACCCCGGGGCGGTACTCCAGAAGATGGTCCATGGGTTTATAATAGAGATCAGCCTCGAAGGTCCAGCCCCTGGCCGGGTGGGTGGTCATGCCCAGGTCGGCCAGCCAGGCTTCTGCAGGGCGTGTGGTTTCGCTGGCCGACACCCACAGGTCAGTCGGCATATTAAGGGCGTTGTTGGTAAGGAGGTGGATGGTCTGGACCATCCTCTGGCAGGAGACCTTCAGGTCGGTCTGCTCTGAGATGGTATAACGGGCTGAAAACCTTGGTTCGGGGTAAACCCTTCGTTTGTTCCCTGAAAAAAAAGCCAGCAGGCGCATCCCCGCAATGAGGGTGACCCGCCGGGCCAGGGTGGTTTCATCCTCAGCGTATATCGCCACGGAAGTGGCCTTGGCAGCAGGAGTGACAGGTGGGGTGTACCCGGTGGAATACCCCGAGAAGCTGGTCAGCTCAGGAGTAAAGGTTTGCAAGGAAAGCTGGTAGCCGAACTTCACAGCATGCCCTTCAGGAGAAAAATCCAGGTCCCCTTTCAGGGAGAATTCTTCCAATCCGCTTTTGGTATACTGCCCCGATTTTTCTTTGTCCCGGCTGTTCTCAAACTGCTCATTGAACCTGTAGAGACTATGGTAAGCCGAAGTATTCATGAACCATCCGGGGGCCAGCACCAGGTTCCAGCGCAAGACCGAAGTATAGTTACCCCACTTGAAGCTGTACCGGTCGGTGGTCAGGGAATCCTTTGAGTTCACGAAATACTGGTCGCGGCCCTGGTAGTGACTGAGGTAAATCCGGTTTCGCGGGCCTATGATCCAGTTGATTTTAGCGTTAAGGTCGTAGAAGGTGTAGCCCAGGGTTTCCAGGTCGCCCGAGATGAGTTGTTCCAGCCGCAGGGGGAGGTCGATCCAGGACCTGCGGCCTGAAATCATGTAGGAGGCAGCATCCTTTTTTAGGGGGCCTTCCAGCATCAGCCGGCCCGAGACAGGGCTCACAGAGGAATGGCCACCTCCCTCTTTCATATTACCTTCTTTCATGGCCAGGTCCAGCACAGAGGAGAGCCGTCCGCCATACCGGGCAGGGATACCTCCCTTGAAAAAGCGCATGTCTTTGACGGCATCCGTATTAAAGGTAGAAAGGTACCCGAAGAGGTGATTGGTGTTGTAAACGGGGACGCCATCGAGCAGAATCAGGTTCTGGTCGTGGGATCCTCCACGGACGTTGATTCCCGAGGTGCCTTCATTGCCCGATTTGACCCCTGGAAGCAACTGTATGGTTTTCAGGGCATCTGATTCCCCGAGCAGAGAAGGCGTAAGCTCTGTTTTGGTCGCTGAAAGGTAATAAAGCCCGGCCATTGGAGAGCGAACCAGTGTAGTTTCCCTTCGCTGGCCGGTGATACTGACCTCTCCCACTTCGAGCCCGCTGGCCAGATTCCAGTGGATGACCGTATCGTGGGAGGCCGTCAGGGAGAAGGTAAGTTTCCTGTAGCCTACGAAGGAGATTTCCAATTGATGTGGACCGGGAGGGAGGGGCAGGGCATAATAGCCATACGCATTGGAAGACGTCCCTTTACGGAGTTCAGGCACCCACACCGTAGCCCCTGCGAGGTGTTCCCCGGTAAGCGCATCCCTGATGGTTCCCGAAAGGGATATCCTGGCTCCTTCCTGGGCGAACAATGTCGTCAGGCAGAAAAGGAAAAGCATGGTGCAGTTGAGGCGCTTGTCCATGTTGAACTCAACATTAAGCAAATGGCAATCAGGCTACAGGACCCGGATGATCAATTACCGGTGCGGCTAGTCGGTAAATTCCACAACATGGGCGTTGACCGTCACGGTTCGTTTGACGTAAAAAATCAGGAACGCAGTGATATGCTCTTCTACGGTGACATTGACCACAGCCTTGGCACTGCCGGTCAGATCATGGCGTGTAAACATGTCTGCCTTGGCTTTTTCGATGAGGGCTTTATGCGACAACCCACCCACTCCCATGATATAAGTGGCCGTGGAACTTCCGCTGATGTGGTCCACCACCTTAAAATTCTTCCTGGCCAGTTCCACATTGGTCATATGGCCTGCCATGTTTCCCACAAACGCGGTGTGAATGCCGCAACCATCAAGGAAGAAGGAGGT
>CAZKIU010000006.1:80923-109967 GCA_964552955.1 uncultured Prolixibacteraceae bacterium | reverse complement strand
TTCAGGATACCGTAACGTTCCATCAATGTTTCAGGAAACTGGTCGTCAGCCGAAAACCGGATGCGAAAAATCTGATCGGAACAAGCCTGAATCCGGACGATAGTTTTGTTTTCGAGTTGAATATTGAAAAGTTTTTCTCCTGACTGAGCAAATGATGTAATAAAGAACAAACTGATAAGCAGGGTCGATGCAAGGGTTTTGGTCAGGAATACAAATTTTAAAGTCATGATTTTATTCTTGTTGGTTTATATATAAATTGATCGGTGGACGATGCGAAAAGGGCCTCAGATCTATGTTTAAGTAAGATTTTGAGGCGTCTATCCGAGCTTTAGCAGTTTTGATGAGCTAAGATTTTCGATATGCAATTTGTAGCCCTCCGGGACTTTTACCGAATAACGGATCATGTTTCCGGTGCGTATCCATTGCAGTTCGACAGTTTCATCAGCAACCGGAATCGCGCCGCTACATTCATTCAGATTGTTATCAGTAAAGCGAATGGTGATTTCCTTTCCGATGTAATCGATCTTGCTGATGCCAAGGATATCGCGATACAATACGTGTCCCAGGAACGATGCGAAACCGTGGTTGCAACTGGCCTGCGATCCCATGTTCTCCCATAAAGTGCCGGTAATCCGGGCCATGTTGTAAAAGTAATCCTGAATTTCACTCAGCAGTTGGCCCTGCAATCCGTAGCACGAAAGGATATCGAGCCGGAGATAATTACCGATGAAAGCGTTGGCTTTGTAAACATCAGGATAGGTGGTTTTATCGTCGCGATTGGGGCCAAATTCGGTAGTTAATTTCTTCCACAAATCGGGATAGGTATCGGGAGTAGCCACATTGAAAAAGAAAGCATAATACTGGCAAACTTCGGTAGTATTTTGAGTCACCTGGAGTTTCCCATCCTTACCGCGAACGGCATTGTCAACAAAGAAAGTCCCGTTGAACGACTGTTTCTGGATTGATTGTTTGATCAGTGCTGATTTTTTCAGCCATGAATCGTTATGATACAACCGCGCAGCGCTCGATAAAGCCGCGCTGTAGAGCATGTTCGACGGATAATTTACGTCCTGCACCAGTTCGTTGGCTTTCGACCATTCGACAAAAACCCAGCCGTCGAGCTTTTCAAGCAAACCATCCTGATTCTCAAATTTCTCGAAGTATTTCAGCAGTTTTTCAATTCGGGGCTTCAGTTGGGAAACCAATGCAGGATCGCCTCCGCGGCGGGCATAATCATCAATCTGGATGATAAACCACAGCGCCCAGTTCGGGATGAATGAACCGTTGTAATGATCAGACGGATAACACATCGGGAGCATACCTTCAGGAAGATGGGCAAAACTATCAGGAAGGGCAAAATTCTCGTAGAAGTTGCGGGCTACAGCCGAATGGCCGGTGAAATCTTTCTCCATGATGGCTGTAAAATAGCTGTCGCAAAGCCAGCCGGCCCTTTCGCGCGACGGGCAATCCATGAAAATATCCACCGTGTTTTGCCTGAAGGTCTGTCGGGCTGCCTTGTAGATTTCGTTCAGCTTGTTGTTACTGCACCAAAATGCTGCCTTTGGATTTTCAGGATATGCATATTCTCTCAGGTAAACATCCTGAATGGTGCACGAGCCCTCCAGGACTATCATTTTTAAATACTTGAAAGTATAGCATTCGAATGATTCCAACTGGTAATCGCCAGGCGCCAACTCGTAAACGACATAGTTATTAGTTGTGCTCATGTGTTTCTTGGCTTTTACATCCCCTTCGGTCAATATTTCATCGAAATATAAATACAGGGTTGTCGGTTCAGTACAGCTTACCTTCGATCCAATGAACCCGGAAAGGTTGATACCCATATCGAGCGTGTAAAACTGCTTTTCGGCCAGGGGAATGGCCTTTCCGATGAAAGAGGTTGCAGTGGTGTCTTGTGTTTTATTAGTGAATTCCTGAACCGTAATTGAAGGTAAAACCTCAAGTTCACTTTCCTTGTACCCTTTGAGCTGGTCGCTGATGTTGAGCAGTGACCGGTCTTTTTTGTATTTCTCAGGTTTCTGAAGGCCGATGGTTCCACTCGCAAAAATTGAAACAGGCCGGACTACTGCATAATCGGGCATCGAAATATGTCGTTCCAATAATTTAACAGCCGGAAATGTCGAAAGTTTCAACGGATCGACTGACACTCCCAAGGAAGATCTCCATTTATCAAATCCGTCGGTCAAACGGTAATATTCGGAAAAGGGCCGCTGGTAACTGTAGCGTTCCACTTTCTGCAAACGCTCCTTAATTTGGAAGGCCTGAAAATCATTATTATTTCCGGTAGCCAGCACCACCTGCTCACACGACAATACTTCAGCCTGTAAAAACGAGGGCTGATCAAGTGTGTAAAACGTATTGATGTTGTACCCGGCCACTTCAACAGCCACAATATTTTTACCTTTTCGTACCTTCTGGCTTAAATCGTACTCATCGACACGGTAATAGCCGTGTCCCGCACGCGCCGGGCCATATCCCACGAATTCGCCGTTCAGGAATACCCGGTAAAGGGTTGATGCCGTAATTCTCAGACTAAGGTTACGGGATTTCTTGACCTGAAAAACTCCACGGAATCCGAGGTTCAGGTTCATTTCGGTTTGTCGTCCTTCAGCCCAAACAGGAAGGGCTTTTTTCATTAAAACAGGACCTGCTAAAGAGTAAAAATTAAAAAGGAAAATTCCAAGCAACAATAAATATGCTTGTTTTACAAGATAACTCATACTTTCTCTACTTGACAGATTAGACCTTATATCGTTTAATGTAATATTCTTTCACGTAGGACATGACAAAATATATATAACTATTAGATTGTTAGTAACATACATATAATTTGTTAATGACAATGCGTCCAAATATTTGAATAAGTCCTTGACATACAATAGGTTAGAATTGTGTTTCCAATACAATTTCTAACCATGAACATCAAAGACAATAGCAAAATTAACTTTTTATCTTCATCCAGTATCTCAGTCCACGGTTATTGACATGATGAATTTTACAATACCTGCTCAATGACATCGATTCTCCTTTGCACAGTAAAACTTCATAACCGGACAGGGTCTTCTGATATAATTCTGCGGCCATCATCATAACTTCTGTTATTTTTTGTTTGATGACTAAGATAAACCCGAATTAGAACTCTGGGAAGATGGTATCGCGGAGACGCTTACATTAAAGAGGCTACCCTTTTGAGACAGCCTCTTTTGTTTTCCGGATTCACCGACAGGGTTGGCAGGGTCTCTCCCGGTGGGCTTGTCGCGGGGCCCGGGGACTAAAAACTTCCGGCATTTACACATGGATTTCAGATTTATGGTATTTTCGCCCTTTGTTTTCTTGAAATTGGACCATGTGGATTAAAGTATCCCGAATCATCCTTCGCAGTAAATACCTTCTTCTGGGGATACTGCTGGCGATCACACTTTTTTTGGGTTATCATGCCCGGAATATAGAGATGTCTTATGAATATGCCTCCCTTCTTCCGCAGAAGGACCAGGCTTTTCGTGATTACCGTGATTTTGTGAAGGTTTTCGGGGAAGAGGGTAATCTGATTATCCTGGGGGTGCAAGACCCTGATTTTTTTGATACGGCGCACTTTGCCCGCTGGCAGGGGCTGGTCAGGCATCTGGAGGCCGTCGACGGCGTCGAAAACCTGGTCTCCCTTTCGAATGCCTATGATCTGGTCAGGGACACCGTAGGGCGTAAGTTTATGATCAGGAAGCTCTTCCCCGATGAAGTGGGCCAGCAGGCTCAACTCGACTCCCTGGCCAACCGCTGCAGGGAGCTCCCCTTTTACAATAATTTGATTTATAATGACTCGGCCCATACCTACCTCATCGCCATAGCGGTGAACAAGGACCGCATGCGCAACAGCCACCGGGAAGCGTTGATCCGCTCTATACAGCATCATGGAAACCAGTTTGAGCAGGAGAGCGGACTGAAACTGCACTATTCGGGATTGCCCTATATCAGGGTCGTCACCTCCATGAAAATCAAAAAGGAGATCTATCTTTTCAGCCTCCTGGCGCTGGGAGTGTGTATCCTCTTTCTTTACCTCTTTTTCCGCTCCTTTAAGGCAGTGGTGATCCCTGTGGTGATCGTTCTCATCCAGGTGATCTGGGCCCTGGGGTTGATGGCCCTCTTCGGGTATAAAATCACCATCCTGACAGGGATGATTCCGCCTTTGCTTATTATTATCGGTATGGAGAACAGCATTTACATGCTGAACAAATATAATTTTGAGTTCTCGCGCTACGGCAATAAGATAAAAGCACTGCAACGGGTTATTATCAGGATTGGCACGGCCACCCTGATGACCAACCTGACCACGGCTTCCGGTTTCGCCACCCTGGCCGTCACCCGCAGCGAGATCCTCCGCGAATTCGGGATCATCGCTTCCCTCAACATCATTAGCCTCTTTGTGCTAACTCTGATCCTGATCCCGGTGATCTACACTTTCGTGGATCCTCCCTCCACGCGGCACCTTAAATACCTCGATAACCGCTTCATCAACAGGATTATCGACCGGCTGATCCTGATCACCAAACACCATAGGAAAACCGTTTATGCCGCGACCACCTTCCTGGTAGTGGCTGGGTTGTTTGGCATCTCCCTGATGAAGAGCTCGGGATATATGGTAGATGATATTCCGGAGAAGGATCCCATATACCAGGACCTTAAATTTTTCGAGACCCATTTTCACGGGCTGATGCCGATGGAGGTCCTGATCGACACCCGGAAGCCCAACGGAGTACTGCAGCTTTCCACCTTTCAGAAAATGGAGCAACTGGAGGAGCAACTCCGTGGATATGCGGAGCTGAGTCCTCCCCTGTCGATGGTCAACCTGGTCAAATTTGCCCGCCAGGCCTTCTACGGGGGTGACCCAGCTTATTTTACCCTCCCCAACAATTACGAGAAGAATTTCATCCTCTCCTATGCCATGAAGGGCAACAGCGATGCCGGACTGCTCCATTCCTTTCTCGACAGTGCGCAGCAGTCGACACGGATGAGCCTCCGGGTCAAGGATGTGGGGACCCAACGCATGGAGGAACTTTACAAGGAGATCACCACCGATATCGATTCCATTTTTCCGCCGGAAGAGTACCGGGTGGTCGCTACAGGATCCAGTGTCACCTCCTTTAAGGGGACCCAGTACCTGTTGCACAACCTCTTCTCCAGTCTGGGCCTGGCCATTTTTCTGATTTCCCTTTTTATGGCCTTGTTGTTTTCCTCCTCACGGATGGTTCTCATATCCCTTATTCCCAATCTGATTCCTCTGATATTAACGGCGGCGATCATGGGGTATGGTGGCATACCCATTAAAGCCTCCACCATTCTGGTCTTCAGTGTGGCCTTCGGGATATCGGTCGACAGCACCATTCATTTTCTGACCAAATACCGGTTGGAGCTGAAGCTCACCGGGTGGGACATCCGACGGTCGGTGGTTTATGCCCTGCGGGAAACCGGCGTCAGCATGATTTATACCGCGGCCGTCCTCTTTTTCGGCTTCGGGATTTTTGCCCTCTCCAGTTTTGGGGGAACCAAGGCCATGGGAATCCTGGTATCCCTTACCCTCCTGGTGGCCGTCACCTCAAACCTGGTGTTGTTGCCATCTCTTCTTTCGGGCATGGAAACCCTCACCCAGAAAGAGAGCTTTGAAGTTCCCCTGATTGATGTGGCGGACGAAGAGGCGGAGATACAAAGACTGGAAGAGGAGGCTGCAGAGCAGAATAACAGGTAAAAAGCATGGATATGAACGAACTGGATCATATGCAGGTGAAGCTGGAAGCCGCTTTGCGGCAACGGCTTTCAGAATGGGAGCAGGCCCACCCCGGGAACTTGTACCAACCAGTGGTTTATGCCCTCGAAGGGGGCGGTAAACGGTTACGGCCCCTGTTGGTCCTGCTGGGTTACAGTCTCTATGCCGACACATGGGAAGAGGCTCTCCCTGCCGCCCTGGCCATTGAGGTCTTTCATAATTTCACCCTGTTGCATGATGATATCATGGACAAGGCAGAACTGCGCCGGAACCGGCCTGCGGTCCATGTCCGGTACAGTGAAAACAATGCCATTCTTTCGGGTGACGTCATGGCTTTTCTGGCTTATGAACTGCTCCTGGAGACCCGCAGCCCCCGGCTACCTGATATTGCCGCGCTTTTTAGCCGCACCGCCGTGGAGATCTGCGAAGGACAACAGCTCGATATGGACTTTGAAAGGCGCACCGCAGTGACGACCGGTGAATACCTGGAAATGATCAGGCTGAAGACTGCTGTTCTTCTGGCCTGTGCGCTCAAAACCGGGGCTCTCCTGGGGGGAGCCACTCCCCATCAGGCCAGGCAGCTATATGAGACCGGTATCACGGTGGGCCTCGCGTTTCAGCTTCGCGACGATTTTCTGGACACCTTCGGGGAGGAGGTGACCTTTGGTAAGAAAATCGGAGGCGATATTGAGGCCGGCAAGAAGACCTTCCTCCTTACGGAAGCCCTGCGTACGGCCACCCCCACCCAAAAGGCACAACTGGAAGGGTGGCTGGAGAACCCTTCTGCTCCGGCAGAGGAGAAGTTCAGAGCTGTCAAAACCCTCTTTGAGCAACTGGGCGTTGGGGAAACCACCCTTCACCGGATCGCGGAATACCACGCCCAGGCCGTGGATCTCCTGGAGTCTCTGGAGGTCCCCGCAGAGAGGAAGCAACCCCTGCTAGAACTGACCGGAAAGCTGGTTTTGCGGAGGAATTGAGATATTGCATAAAATGGCGGGAAATAACTAAATTTGTTTGCAATCTCCCCGTTAAGCGGGGGCAAATCAAACCATCATGGATCAACAAAGGGGAACCGTCATTCAGGTCATCGGGCCTGTTGTCGACGTTATTTTTGAGGGGGAGGGAGTAGACCTCCCCAACATTAATGATGCACTGGAAATCGTAAGGAGCGATCGGCACCTGGTCATCGAGGTGCAGCAGCATATCGGTGAGGATACCGTCAGGTGCATTGCCATGGAGGCTACCGACGGCATCCGCAGGGGAATGGAAGTCAGATCCACAGGGAGCCCTATCAGGATGCCCCGTGGGGAAGCCGCTCTGGGGAGGCTGCTGAATGTGACAGGTCATGCCGTCGATGGCATGGGAGATCTTCCCCGCGATGGACTCATGATCCACAACGAACCCCCCAAATTTGAACATCTGACCACCGAGACGGAAGTCCTTTTCACGGGGATCAAGGTCATCGACCTGATTGAGCCGTATGCCAAAGGGGGCAAAATCGGCCTGTTCGGGGGTGCAGGCGTCGGCAAAACGGTACTGATTCAGGAGTTGATCAATAATATAGCCTTGGCACACAGTGGATTGTCTGTATTTGCCGGAGTAGGGGAGCGTACCCGTGAGGGAAACGATCTGCTGCGGGAGATGATCGAAGCCGGGATTGTCAATTATGGGCCTGAGTTTCTGAAGTCGATGGAAGCCGGAAGCTGGGACTTGTCGAAGGTCGATGAGGAGGCCTTGAAGCAATCGCGGCTGGCCATGGTTTTTGGTCAGATGAACGAACCTCCGGGCGCCCGGGCCCGCGTAGCCTTGTCGGGGCTGGCCATCGCGGAGAGCCTCCGTGATGGTGACGGATCAGGAGGCCGCGAAATCCTCTTCTTCATTGACAATGTCTTCCGTTTCACCCAGGCAGGTTCTGAAGTCTCGGCACTGCTGGGGCGTATGCCTTCGGCCGTGGGCTACCAGCCCACACTGGCCACCGAGATGGGGATCATGCAGGAAAGAATTGCCTCTACGAAAAAGGGATCCATTACTTCGGTTCAGGCCGTGTATGTCCCTGCCGATGACCTCACCGACCCTGCACCGGCCACCACTTTTGCCCACCTCGATGCCACCACGGTCCTGAGCCGCAAAATCACCGAACTGGGGATCTACCCCGCTATTGATCCCCTCGATTCCACCTCCAGAATTCTGTCCCCCGGTATCGTCGGAGAAGAACATTACCAGTGTGCCCAGAGGGTGATACAAATCCTGCAACGTTATAAAGAGTTGCAGGATATCATCGCGATCCTGGGTATGGAGGAGCTTTCCGAAGAAGATAAACTGGTGGTCCACCGCGCCCGCCGTGTGCAGCGGTTCCTCTCGCAACCCTTCTTTGTGGCCCAGCAGTTCACGGGAATCCCGGGCGAACTAGTGGCTATCGCCGATATTATCAAGGGATTTAACATGATCCTCGACGGGGAAGTCGATAAGTATCCCGAAGCGGCCTTCAATATGGTGGGAACCATCGAACAGGCCATCGCTAAGGGAGATAAAATGCTCGCCGAAACATAACCATCAGTAATAGAGGAGGTTTTTGTGATGTTGCTCGAAATCATTTCACCCGATAAAACCGTGTACTCCGGAGAGGTCACCCTGGTGCAACTCCCGGGGCGCTTGAGTTCATTTGAAATATTGAAAAACCACGCTCCTATCATCTCTACCCTGAAAAAAGGGACGGTCCGGATCATTGAAGCTGGCGGGGAAGAGCGGGTTTTTACCATTCCGGGAGGGGTGGTGGAAAACAAGGACAACCATGTGGTGGTCCTGACTGACGGGAGATGATTCATGCGGGGAGAAGGTGCGGTAATTTCCCGATTTGCTATTGACCGGTACGAAAGGAGAAAATGAAGTTTCTGTTTATAAGGTTGAGTTCCATTGGTGACATCGTGCTGACGTCACCCCTTGTGCGGTGTCTCCGGCAACAGATGCCGGGTGTGGAGATTCATTTTGTCACCAAATACAAGTATCGTGAGCTCCTGACCGCCAACCCCCATATCGATAAAGTCCATCTCCTGGACGACCATTTCGGAGCGATGATCGCGTTGCTGAAGGCTGAGCGGTTTGATTACATCATTGATTTACATCATAATTTACGCAGCCTGCGCATCAAATGGGCGCTGGGGGTACCTGCCCGTTCCTTCAGGAAACTGAATCTCCGGAAGTGGCTGCTGGTAAGCCTGAAAATGGACCTGCTTCCTGATCAGCATATCGTGGAGCGTTATTTTGGCACCCTGAAGGAATTCGGTATCGGCTCTGATGGCAGGGGGCTTGATTTTTTTATCCCTGCTGGCGGGGAGTACGACAGGAGCCGGTTGCCGGAGCGTTACCGGAACGGCTACGTGGCAGTGATCATTAGCGGAACCTATACCACCAAGCAGCTTCCGGCCGACAAGGTGGCGGAAATCTGTGATCAGATCCGTTATCCGGTCATTCTTGTGGGGGGCAACTGTGAAACCCCCATGAGCAGGGAGATAGACCGCAGGGTGGGGGATCACGTGCACAACCTGGCCGGGAAGACCACCATCAGCGAGTCGGCCAGCCTGGTCAGGGAGGCCCGCCTGGTGCTGACCAATGATACCGGGATGATGCACATTGCAGCAGCATTCGGAAAGAAAATTCTCTCCTTCTGGGGGAATACCGTCCCCCAATTTGGCATGTACCCTTACTTGCCCCATCCTGTTTCAAAGATCATGGAGGTGAAGGGTCTGAAATGCCGTCCCTGCTCCAAACTGGGCCACCACCATTGTCCCCGGGGCCACTTCCGCTGTATGAAAGAGATGGATATCCGCGCTGCTGTGGACTGGATCCATACCCACTACGGGGAGTGATCCTTGTTTGTGCTCCTGCGGGAGTTAAAGGTCCCGGAAGGCCCGTTCTATTTTCTCCAATCCTTCCATGAGCAGAGTGCGTGGGCAGCCGATGTTGATCCGTTGCCATCCGTCACCTCCTGTGCCGAAACGGGCGCCGTTGTTCAGGGCCACCCCGGCCTTTTGCACCATGAATTCAGTCAGCTGCCGGTCATCCATGCCGTAATCCCGGAAATCAAGCCATACCAGGAAGGTGGATTCGGGCTTCATCACCCTTACACGGGGGAGATGCAAGGAGATAAATTCTTCCAGATAACAGTAGTTCTTTTCCACATAGGCCATGAGTTGGCCGAGCCATTCCCGGCCATGGGTATAGGCCGCCTCCAGGGCTATGGTGCCGGGAATGTTCCCGGTAGTGATATGGAGGGTTTGAAGCAGACGGTCGAATTTTGTCCTGAGCTCCTGGTCGGGAATGATGGTGTAGGAAGTGGCTAATCCGGCCATGTTAAAGGTTTTGCTGGGGGCCATGCAGACGATGGCCTGCCGGGCGGCCTCCGGCGAAACCATCCACCAGGGCGTATGGCCATGGCCTTCAAAAACCAGGTCAGAGTGGATCTCATCAGATACCACCATGATATGGTGGCGCTGACAAATGGCGGCCAGTTGCCCGAGCTCCCCCCGGCTCCAGACCATCCCGCCAGGGTTGTGCGGACTGCAGAGGATGAGCATTTTTGTGTGTTCATCTATTTTCGCCTCCAGGTCCTCCAAATCAAAATAATACCTTCCGTCCACCAGTTTAAGGGGATTTTCTGTCATCTTCCTTCCGGAACCGGTGATGCTTTCGAAAAACGGGAAATAGACCGGTGGCTGAACGATGACCTTATCCCCGGGTTGGGTCAATGCCATAATGGCCACGGTAACGGCGGAAACCACCCCCGGGGTAAAGGAGATCCAACCTTCCGGGACCGTGGATCCATAGCGCTCTTCAATCCAGCGGATGATACTGCGGTAAAAACCCTCTCCCCGGAAGGTGTACCCCAGCACCTCATGCTCCAGCCTTTTGCGGATGGCCTCCATGATAAAGTCAGGGGTGGGAAAATCAGTATCGGCCACCCACAGGGGCAAAAGATCGGCGCTACCGAAGATACTCTTCAGGGCGTCGTATTTGACGCAGCCGGTACCTTGCCGGTCGGTGATCCGGTCAAAGTCATATTTTTTTTCCATGGTAATCATAATCTCTTGATGGATAGGCCTTCCCTGGGATGATCTGCCGGGGATGAGCTAGGGGACCTCTATTTTATGGAGGAACAGACCGTACGTGTTTCTTTCGGCTTTCAGGACAAAATCAAACCGGCTGAGCTGCAGACAGAGGTCAAAATCGGCTGCGGGCGCCCACGGCTGGCTGGAGGCTTCAAAGAAGCGGGCCCCTGAACCACGCCTGATCACCTCCTTCATGGCCGGAAAGTCACTCGCTCTCCCTTCCAGCCCATTCAGGATATACTCGGCACAAAGGGTGTCTTCATCGGTAGGGTACTGACAGGCGTACCCCATGCACACCAGGGAAACCCGTTCAGGACAACGGGCCCTGATATAACGGATGATGGCCCCTGCATTGACGAAGCTGCCGGTGAGGATTTCTGAGGCCCCGGTGGCGTTGACAATACCCTGGGTCCCCGAACTCGTGGTATGCACCACCGGCCGGTGGCGGTACCCCGATTCCAGCAGCAAAGCCGGCGAATTCCCCAGGTCAAATCCTTCGGGCTTCCGCTCATGCCGCTCCCCCATCAACAGGGCATCCCCCAGTAACTCCTTCATCCGGAAAGCCTCCTCCAGCGTTCCCACCGGATAAACAGGCGCTAAAGCCCGGTCCACCGCATAACAGGCCGTAGAAAAGGCCCGGAAAACATCTATGACTACCGTCAACCCTTCCGCCTGACGCGCCCCTTCCAGCAACTGCCCCGTCGTTATCCTCATCCTTCGTGCTTTTCAGCCCGCAATATCGCACCGATTCCTGAAAATTCAAAAAAAGTTAACACTTGTGAAGCATCTACGGCTAAATGCATTCATTTTCAAAGTATAAACAGCCGGGAAGTAAAAATTGTCACACTTCCAAGTCTGCGTTCCAGGTTAAAAATGTGTTATAAAACATACTCAAAAGGGCAAAAATACAATAAGTGGGTGATCTGGTTCTGGATCGGACTTACCTTTGTGGCGTTAAACAATTTTAGAAGCTATGAAAACAATTGCAACAGTAGTTTTGGTTTTTGCAATGATGGTTGCGGGAGCCGTAGAGAGACCCCGGCTGGATGTTTATCCGGTCAAAGACGGGAGGGCCATTGTGGCGCTTGCCAATGAGCATCCGGCCATGTTTGTGGTATCGTTGAATGATCAGGAGGGGACCCTGGTGTTCCACAGTGAGTCGAAGGAGAGTCAGACCGGTTACCGGAAGCTTTTTGATTTTTCCGGTTTGAAGGATGGTCGTTATGAACTCTCCGTGAAGGTGAATACCACCACGGTGAAAAAGCCGATCACGATTCAGCAGGGGACGCTGAATGTCGGAGAGAGCGAATTCCGGTTTGATCCCTATTTTACATGGTCGGGCAATGTTCTGAAGATTTCCTATCTCAATTTTGATGGAGATCCGCTCAGGCTGAGCATCGACGGGGAATGGGGCAACCTTTATGATGCCTCACTGGGCCGGGAGTTCAACACGATGTTGGGTTATGACCTGTCGGCCCTGGACAAGGGGAATTATACGGTTGTCCTTTCCGGGGGAGACAAGCAATATGTCTACCACCTGAAGAAGTAAGCTGTAAGTTAAGTGACCCATAGAGAGGCTCCGGATTCCGGGGCCTTTTTTTTTGGTTCAAACTAAATTTCCCTCTGGAACGTTTGCTGGTGTAACGATGTCAGGTTCCGGGTAACAAATAATTAGGGAAAATTAAACTTTCATGTTCATTTCAAGTCGAAACTCAACAGCTTTTAAAAAAAACCAACTTATAAGGTGAAGATATCAATAGAACAACTTAACAAGATTTACACCAATGGCAATTGGGCGTTGAAGGATATCAACCTGGAGATTCCCAATGGCATGTTTGGATTGCTGGGGCCCAATGGTGCGGGGAAGTCGTCGCTGATGCGGATATTGGTGACGTTAATGAAGCCTACCAACGGGAAGGTAACGGTGAACGACCAGTATGATCTGATGAAGAACCGGCGGGAGATCAGGGCCATGCTGGGTTATCTGCCGCAGGATTTCCGGTTTTTTGCCAAGCTGAAGACCTGGGAGTTTCTGGATTACACGGCGCGGCTGGCCGGCATGAAAAACAGGGCCCGCCGGGAGGAGGCCGTAGACCGGATGCTGGAGGAGGTGGGTCTTTTTGAGGCCCGTGACCGCAATGCCAACCGTTTGTCGGGGGGGATGAAACGGCGGCTGGGCATCGCCCAGGCCTTGATCAACGACCCGAAGATCATCATCGTCGATGAGCCTACTACCGGCCTCGACCCCGAAGAACGTATCCGCTTCCGCAACCTCCTCTCCAACATCAGTACCCGTGATGTGATCATCATCCTCTCCACGCATATTGTGGGTGACATCTCCAGCACCTGTGAGAATGTGGCTCTTCTCAACAAGGGGAAACTGGCTTTCACCGGTTCTCCCTCTGACCTGGTCAGGGAGGCCGAGGGCAAGGTGTGGCAGATCCAGGCCACCGAAAAGGAGTACCTCGAAATCAACGACAAATTCCCTGTCATTACCACCATCCCTTCCGACTACGGCTGGGAGATGCAGGTGGTGGCCGATGAGATCAATGGTTATTATGGCAAGCCCATCGAACCCAACCTCGAGCATGCCTATGTCTATTTCATGGAGAAAAAACTGAATCAGTGGACTTCCGCCTGATGTAAATCCTGTGTCTTATGATTTCAATGCACAACATCAATTCGATTGCCAAATACGAAAGGAAAACCCTTTTCCGGAGCTGGTTTTTCAGGATATTCAGCATCCTGGCCCTGCTGGTGCTGTTCGCCATGAACCTGGGAATGCTCACCGAGGCCGGTGATCCCCAATGGATTCTCAGGGCAGTACCTTCCGGAATCCCCTATTTCAACTTGTTGATTCTCAATGTGGCGCAGGCTATTATTGCCGTCTTCCTGGCCTCTGATTTTCTCAAGCGCGATAAAAAACTGGATACGACCGAAGTGATTTACATGCGGTCGATGACCAACGGGGAGTACGTGATCGGCAAGACCCTGGGCAATATGCAGGTGTTTATGATCCTGAACATTGCCGTGCTGGTCATGGCCATGGTCTTTAACATGGTATCTCCCGGAACCCATGTCTCCTGGTGGTCCTACCTCATCTACCTGGTGCTGATCTCCATTCCCACGCTGGTATTCATCATGGGGCTCTCCTTTCTGCTGATGAGCCTGATCCGCAACCAGGCGGTCACCTTTGTCATCATCCTGGGGTATATTGGTCTGACCCTGTTCCTGATCCAGGATGCCTATTATTATGTCTTTGACTACATGGCCTTCAACATCCCGATGCTCCGGTCGGGCATTACCGGTTTTGGAAACCTGGAGGTTATCCTGGGGCACCGGGGCATCTATTTTTTCCTGGGAGCCGGCTTCATCTTCCTCACCATTTATCTGCTTAAAAGGCTGCCCCAATCTGAGTCCATGACGTGGGCGTCGGTGGTTTTCAGCGTATTGTTCATCGGTGCGGGAGCCGGGCTGGCCTACAGCCATGTCCACCGCTTTGTCAGCAATGACCGGATGCGCACCCAGGCCGTGGAACTCAACAACCACTACTCCACCCTACCGGTTGCCGACGTGGTGAAAAACGGTTTGAAACTGCATCACAAGGAGCATACCATTGAGGTGACTTCCGCCATGACCCTGGTCAACAATAACCTTCAGGCGATCGACACCCTGCTTTTTACGCTCAACCCCGGGCTGGAGGTCACTGCGGCCCGCATCGGCGGAGCGGAAGCCACCCCGGTGCGCAAACAACAACTCCTTTTATTTCCCCTTGCGCGCCCTTTTAACCACAACGACACCCTGGCGGTGGAGCTCTCCTACATCGGAAATATCAATGAGGCTTACTGCTATCTTGATATTGACAACGACACCCAGCGTGAAAAATATGGCGAATTTGTCATCAACGTCGACAAACGTTACGCTTTCATAGAGCCCGGCTATCTGCTCCTCACCCGGGAGGCCGGCTGGTACCCCGAAACAGGGGCTTCCTACAGCACCAGGAACTTCGGGTGGAACCGCATGTACTTTACCGATTTCCAGCTGGAAGTGACCACCGACACTGCCCTGGTGGCCCTCTCCCAGGGAGAGGTGACCCAAACTGCCCCGGGGAACTACCGGTTCGACAATAATCAGCCTCTGACGCAGATATCCCTCTCCATCGGTCCTTATGTCCATAAGAAAATGGAAAAGGATGGGGTGGAATTCGGGATCTGGTATTTCGAAGGGCATGATTTCTTCAGTGAGGCCCTTCCGGATATCAAGGATACTATTCCTGCCCTGATCGGGGAGCGGTTCCGTGATTTCCTGCGAACCTACAACATGGAATATCCCTTCCGGCGACTGTCGGTGGTGGAGGTGCCGGCTCAGTTCAAATCATACGAGCGGGTATGGACTTTCCAGCAGGAGCTGGTTCAGCCTGAGCAGGTTTTCCTCCCGGAAAAGGGATATCTGCTGCGCGATATGGATGTCAAGAACCAGATCAGGCGCTCTAAGAAATGGATGGAACGTGACGGTGCCTCCATGACCGACAAGGATTACCAGGTGATGGCGGTCAACAATATACTGGGCAACTTCACGCGGGAGGGAGGCCGGCCCAACATCCGGTTCAGTGCGGGGCAGGTGACCTCGGCGACCGAAACGGCCAATCCCTATTTTCTCTTTCCACAGCTCTATTATTTCGGTAACCATGTCAGGTCGGAGCGGTGGCCAGTGACCAACCTGGTCCTGGAGGCCTATTTCAAAAGCCAGTCGGCCAGCATGCAAGCCGGATGGATGCGCGATATGACAGGGATGAGCGAGGATGAAATGGCCAATATTGCCCTTCAGGACTTCTCCTTTGAGGAGTTGCTGGGCACCAAGGAAAAGAAAAACCTGGTCGATAACCTGATCAAGCTGAAAGGGGATGTGCTCTTCACCATGATCCAGTCACAGGCCGGGGAGGCCGATTTCGGGGGTTTTCTGCGGAAGACCCTGCAGGAGAACCGCTTCCGGGTGCTCCCCTTTGATAGCCTCGACCAACAACTGAGCCAGGCGTTCGGCATCACGATAACGCCTGCCATGAACAACTGGTTTAAAGAGAAAAAGCTCCCCGGATACCTCATCTCTCCGGTGACGGCCGTGAATACCAAGGCGGGGGACCAGATCAGGACGATGGTCACCTACAGTGCCAGCAATACCTCGGAAGTGGACGGGGTGATCAAGCTGATATTCCGCAGCGGAGGCCCCGGTGGCGGGGGAAGAGGCCGCATGCGTGGCGGGATGAGCCCCGACGACCAGATCACCAAGATCCTCAGCCTCAAGGCCGGGGAGACCAAACAGGTGAGTTATCTGTTCGACAGCGAACCCCGCGGGTTGACCATCAATACCCTCACCTCGGCCAACATTCCGCAAACCCTGATGAATTTCTTCGGAAAGGTGGAGGAGGATCTGAAGGTTGTCCCCCACGAGGGCGAGACTATTCTCGATAAGCCGGTGGCCATGCTTCAGCCTAATGAGGTGCTCGTCGACAATGAAGATTCCGGTTTTACCTTCACCACCAACAATAATGTCTCCCTTTTGCGGAAGCTGATCGTCAAGGAGGAGGAGAGCGATCTCAAATACAAGGGCTTCAACAACTGGCGCCCTCCGCTCAACTGGACCAACACCACCAATACAGGGTTTTACGGTCATTATGTCCGATCGGCCTATTACATCAAATCGGGTACCGGAGATCAGTCGGCCACCTGGACCATCCCGGTGACAGAGAGCGGCCATTATGATGTTTTTGTGTATCTCACCAACGTTGGCCAGCGCCGGGGCCCCATGATGGGAGGCCCGCGGGGAGGCGGCGGTCAGCAGGACCCGGGCGAATACCACTATTTTATTACCCATGATGATGGGGAGACCGAGCAGACCCTGCAGTTGCAGACCGCCGAGGCGGGATGGAACAGCCTGGGATCCTTCTACCTCTCGCCGGGGAATGCCCGGATAGTCCTCACCAACAAGTCGGCCAGCCCGGTGGTTGTGGCTGATGCGGTCAAGGTCGTTAAAAACTAGTCTATAAAAAAATAGCATCGTATGAAGTGTGTTAAAGAAATGATTGTCAAAGGATCGGGGTGGCTGGTCATGCTCCTTTTCCCCGTTCTGCCCCTGATGGCCCAGCAGTCGCTGACGCTCGACCGCGCCCTGGATATCGCCGGTACGAACAGCCCGAGCATCCAGCAGTCGCTGCTCAACCTGGAGCGGTACCAGAACAACCTGGAGGCGCAACGGGCCGCCCTGAAGTCGAAATTCAGCCTCAGCGTAAATCCCGTGGATTACAGCAATACCCGCCGGTTTGATACCTTTAATTCCAAGTGGTATACCAATGAGACGTTCAATTCCAATGGATCTTTTCGGATTGAGCAACCCATCCTGGCCACCGACGGAACCATCTCCCTGATTAACCGTTTCGGATGGCAAAGCAGTAAGGTGATCAGGTCGGGCTTGGACGATGAGGTTAATAAACGGTTTACCAATAACCTCTACCTTAATCTGAGTCAGCCGTTGTTCACATACAACCGGCTTAAGCTTCAGCTCAGGGAACTCGAGCTGAGCTATGAAAATGCCAACATCAGCTATGCCATGCAGCGCCTGAATAATGAGCGGATGGTGACCCAGTATTTTTACAGCGTCTATATGGCTCAGATGAACCTGGCCATTGCCCGCGAGGAGCTGACCAATACCCAAAAGAGTTTCGAAATCATCAAGAACAAGGTGGATGCCGGATTGGCGGCCCGTGAGGAGCTCTATCAGGCCGAACTCAACCTTTCGCAGTCCAATTCGACGGTACAGAACCGGCAAGTATCCTTTGAGAATGCCAAAGACCAGCTGAAGATGTACCTGGGTATGGATCTTTTCGAGGATATCCTGGTGATGACCGATGTCGAGGCAGAACCCGTAAAAGTCGACCTTCAGATGGCCATCGATAACGGTCTTAGAAGCCGCATGGAACTCCGCCAACGGGAAATAGACCTGGAAACCAGTCAGTTCGAGATGATTCGGACCAAGGCTATGAATGAATTCAACGGAACCATGAATCTGGCTTTCGGGGTGATCGGGGATAATGAGAAGCTCATGGATATCTTTGATCAGACCACCAGAAATCCCCAGGCGCAGATTTCCTTTAACATTCCCATTTTTGACTGGGGCGAAAGGAAGGCCCGCATCAGGGCACAGGAAGCATCCATGAAAAGCCAGGAACTCAACCTGGACGAACAGAAAAAGCAGATCATCATTGATATCCGCGAAGCATACCGGAATCTGCAGAACCAGGTCAACCAGATCGAGATTGCCCGGCAGAATGAACGGAATGCCCAGCTCACCTACGAGATCAACCTGGAGAGGTATGAGAACGGAGACCTGACCGGGATGGACCTCAATCTATACCAGACCCAGCTCTCCAACCAGAAGATCAATTATGCCCAGGCCCTGATCAATTACAAGATTGAGCTTCTGAACCTGAAGATTCAGTCGCTTTACGATTTTGAAAAGGATCAGCCCGTTATTCCCACAGAATTATACAAGACCGACAAATAAGAAAATCAGCACAACATGAAGAAGATAACCCATTTTCTGGCTTTGGCCGCTCTGGTGGCCCTTTTTGCCTGCAACAACCGCCAGCAGTCTGAGACGACCGAACTGGCCATCCCGGTATCGGTAGAAGATATCAGGAAGCAGCCCATAGAGATGTATATCAACACCACCGGGACCGCCAAGGCGATGCAGGAGGTGACCCTGAGCAGTGAGATGGCCGGCAATTACCGGTTGCTGAATAACCCGGCTACGGGCAGGGCCTTCAAGCTGGGCGACCGTGTCAGGGCGGGGCAGGTCATCATCCGTTTTGAGGATGAGGAGTATGTCAACAACATAGCCCTGGATGCCAAGAAACTCAATCTGGAGATCTCCTCGCAGGAGTATGAAAAACAGAAGTCCTTGTATGAGAAGGGGGGGGTGACCCTACGTGAACTCCGTAATTCGGAGGTATCGGCCACCAATGCCCGCTACGACTTTGAAAATGCCCAGGTGCGCCTTTCCAAGATGAGCATCGTCGCGCCCTTTGGCGGGGTGATTGTCGACCTGCCTTACTTCACACAAGGCACCCGTATCACCTCCGGGCAGGCCATGGTCACGCTGATGAATTATGAGAAGATGTACCTCGATATCAACCTGCCGGAGAAGAGCATCTCGGAGGTGCAGACCGGCCAGGAGGTGATCGTCACCAACTATACCATTGCCGAAGATACCCTCAAGGGGGTAGTCTCGGAACTTTCGCCGGCGGTGAGCACCGAAACCCGCACCTTCAAGGGGAAACTGCTTATCGAGAATCCTGATCTGAAACTCCGCCCGGGGATGTTCGTTAAAGGTGATATCGTGGTGGCCCGCCGCGACAGTGCCATTGTCATTCCCAAGAGCATCATCATGTCGAGTAACCGCGGTAAGGTGGTCTTTGTGGTCGACCAGAGTACGGCCCGCGAACGGCGGATCACCCTGGGCATCGAAAACCAGGATTATGCCGAAGTGATTGCTGGCCTCAAGGAGAATGAGCGACTGGTCATCAAGGGGTATGAAACCCTGCGCAACGACTCCAAGGTAAAAGTCATCAAGTAAATTCCGGGTGGAGGCTGTGGCCCGTGAGATAAGATTTCTTCCGGGCCATAACCCCATATTTGCCTGCCGATAAGCCGCTTGTCGGGTACCGCCGGCACATTTCAACCATTAAAGAGACAACCGTGAAAAAACTAACCCTGTTTTCAGTCAATTATCCGGTCACCATTCTGATGATCGTGCTGGCAGTTTTATTGCTGGGGTATATATCCTTCGACAAACTGGGCATGGACTTGTTCCCCGATCTGCGGTCGCCGAGGATCTTTGTGGAGATCACCTCCGGGGAGCGCCCCCCCGAGGAGATGGAGAAGCAATTCGTAGAGAATATCGAAGCCCTGGCTATCCGCCAGTCTGATGTGGTGCAGGTGACCTCGGTGACCAAGGTAGGCACCTCCCAGATCACCGTGGAGTATGCCTGGGACAAGGATATGGACGAGGCCTTCCTCGACCTGCAGAAAGCCCTGAACACCTTCTCCCAGAACTTGGAGATTGACGAGCTGAAGATTACCCAGCACGACCCCAATACCGCCCCGGTAATGCTGGTCGCCCTCTCCCATAATGAGATCACCGACCTGAACGAGATCCGTAAGGTGGCAGAGAACTACATCCGCACCGAACTGGTCAGGCTAGAAGGGGTCGCCGAGGTGGAACTCTCGGGGGAAGAGGAGAGTGAAATTGTCATCGAAACCGACCTCTATCGCCTCGAAGCCCAAAACCTCACCCTGGATGAGGTCAGCAACCGGATCCAGAATTTCAACCGGAGCGTCTCAGGGGGCCGGATTTCTGAAATGGGACTTCAGTACATTGTCAAAGGCGTGGGACTGCTACAGGGACCTTCCGATTTCGAAAACCTCATCGTGGGTTATAAGTCGGTCGCCGCCTCCTCCGGAACATCGGCTGCCTCCACGGCGACTGGCACCAATATGGCTCCTGTTTTCCTGAAGGATGTGGCCACGGTCTCCATGACCAACAAGGAGCCGGTCAATATTGTCCATCTCAACGGCAAGAGATGCCTCGGCCTTTCGATCTATAAGGAGACCCGTTTCAATACGGTCAAGGCGGTAGACCAGATTAACGAGGCCCTCCAGAAGATCCGCAAAGCATTGCCGGGGTACCAGTTGACACTGGTCTCCAACCAGGGTACCTATATCAGGGATGCCATCTCCGAGGTGAAGGATTCAGCCCTTTACGGGGTTATTCTGGCCGTGGTGGTGCTCTTTATCTTCCTCCGCCGGATGGGAACCACATTGATCGTCAGTTTGGCGATCCCCTTCTCGATCATTGCGACCTTCAATCTGATGTATTTCAATGATCTGACTATAAATATCATGACCCTTGGCGGGCTGGCCCTGGGGGCCGGGATGCTGGTTGACAATGCCATTGTGGTGATCGAGAATATTTTCAGGCATCACGAGGGGGGGGCCTCCACCAAAGATGCGGCGGTGAACGGCACGGCCCAGGTCGGTGGGGCCATTGTGGCCTCCACGCTGACCACTATCGTGGTCTTCCTGCCCATTGTCTATCTTCATGGGGCTTCCGGGGAGCTCTTCAGGGACCAGGCCTGGACGGTGGCCTTTTCATTGCTCTCGTCGCTTTTCGCGGCCATCTTTCTCATTCCCATGCTTTATCACCGCCTCTACCGCAATAAGCCTGCACCCATCACCCAGAAAGTCATGCAGATGAAATGGTATGGCCGCCTTCTCGATAAAATATTGAATGCCCGGTGGCCGGTACTTATCATCGCGCTGCTCCTTACGGGAGCCTCATTTCTGTTGGTTCCTCTGATCGGTTCAGAGTTCATGCCACAGACGGAAGCCCGTGAATTCACCCTTAACCTGAAGCTGGCCGAAGGGACCCGCCTGGAACGTACTGAAGCCACTGTCTCCAATGTGGAGGTCATCATTTCCGAATACCTGGGGAGTGATCTGGACAAGGTCTATTCCCATGCGGGGCCGAAGACCGGACTGGCGGGCGACGCCAACGCGGTCTTTGAGGGGGAGAACACCGCCGAGCTGAAGGTGATCCTTAGCCAGGAGGCCACCATCACCGCCGACCAGGTCATTGCCACCATTGACCGGCTGACCGAAGGAATTCCCGACCTGGAGGTGACCTTCTCGAAGGAGGAGACCGCCCTGAAATCTATTCTGGGCAGCGATGAGGCGCCCGTGGTGGTCGAGGTCAAAGGCGAGGAGCTGGATCAGATTGAAGAAATCGCTATAGCGGTCAAAGCCAGAATGGACTCCATTCCTGGGTTGTTCAACATCCAGTCGTCGATAGAGAATGGGGCCCCTGAGGTGGAGGTCGTCATCGACCGCATCAAGGCGGGGATGTATAACCTGAGTGTGAACACGGTAATCACTCAAATCCAGGATCAGCTTCAGGGCAAGAGTGCCGGTCAGCTAGAACAAGGGGGTGAGATGAGGGACATCACCATCAAGCTTCCTGAAACCCGTCTTTCTGAGATCAACAACATGGTCATCCGCTCGGGCAGCCAGATGTTCAGGTTAACCGAAGTGGCCGATATCCGGTACGGGCAGTCGCCGCGTGAGATTTTCCGCCGCAACCAGAACCGCATTGGCAAGATCACCGCCCAGATGGACCCGGGGGTCGCCCTGGAACATATGGCCACGGAAATCAGAAAAGCCACCGGGGAGATCTCTCTTCTCCCTGAATATTCCATTGAGGTAACCGGTGATGAGGCCAAACGGCAGGAGTCAATGGGCAGTCTGGGCTTCGCCCTGCTGCTTTCCATCATCCTGGTTTATATGGTCCTGGCCTCCATTTTTGAATCGTTGATTCATCCCTTCACCGTTCTGCTGACCATCCCCTTTGCGGTGGTGGGCAGTATTCTCACCTTTTTCCTGCTGGGGCGGACGATGAACATCATGGCGGTGATCGGGATCATCATGCTGGCAGGGATTGCCGTCAACAGTTCCATCATTCTGATCGACCGGATCAACCAGTTGATCAGGGGGGGTATGGACCGGCGCAATGCCATTATCATGGCAGGCCAGCAGCGGCTGCGTCCCATCCTGATGACTACAGCCACCACCATCCTGGCCCTGATTCCCCTGACCATCGGCTTCGGCGAAAGTGCCCAGCTTCGTTCGCCCATGGCCCTGGCCGTCATCGGTGGGCTGGTCTCCTCCACGCTGCTTACTCTGGTGGTCATCCCTTGTGTCTATGACCTCCTTGACCGCCTCCACCCCGAGAAGGCTGCCCCGGAAAACGGAGAGAGTGATTTTTAACTTCAGTATAAAAGGTTGATCAGATGAGGTTTATCATCAACAGAAAGATATTTATCAGTATGCTGTTCGTGGGGATGACCCTTTTGGGCTACATCTCCTACAAGCAGTTGCCTGTCGAACTGATGCCCGATGCCACCCTGCCCATGCTCTATGTGCAGATCTCTTCCCGCCAGGAGGTGGATCCCAACTACATGGAGAACCAGGCGGTGGTCCCCGTCGAGGGGGCCATTGGTACCCTGGAGGGGGTTGAGGATATGGAAACCTGGCTCAATAACCGCCAGGCCTCCATTCAGATCAGCTTCAAGAAAAATGTCAACTTCAAGTATCTCTACCTGAAGTTACAGGAGAAGATCGACCAGGTGAGGGAGACCCTCCCCGAGGGGTTCACGGTGACCCTGGCCCGCGTCGACGTTCAGCAGCTCACCAGTCAGTTCATGGAGTTGCAGATCAGGGGCAGCGGAGGGACCGACCGCATCCGCAACATTGTCGACCAGGAGGTCCTCAATGAACTGCAGAACATCGATGGGGTGGCTTCTGCCAATGTCTTCGGAGGTAAGGAACGCTCCATTGAGATCACCATCGACATGGCTGCCTGTGAAGCCTACGGGATCACCCTCTCCCAGATCCGCTCCGCCCTCAGCTCCAACTCCCTCAACCGTACCTTTGCCGGCTACCTCCACGAATCGAACCGCCAGTACTTTGTTCATGTGACCTCGGAATACAAAGATGTGTCCGATATCGAGAAGATCGTGCTGGCCCAGGGGCCCATCCTGCTCAAGGATGTGGCTGAGGTTTACTTCGGGGTGAAAGAGGAGACCACCCTGAGCCGGGTCAACGGTCTGGATGCCATATCCATGTCTCTGGTAAGTGATTCGCAAGCCAACCTCATCGACCTGTCACATCGCACCCTGGAGGTGATTGACCGTCTCAACCGCAAGCTGGCCTCCAGCGAGGTGGAGATTGTGGTCCAGTCGAACTCGGCTGAGACCATGGAGAAAAATATCGACCAGATCATCAACCTGGCATTAGTGGGCGGGCTGCTGGCGGTTTTTGTGTTGTGGATCTTCCTCAAGAATGTCAGGATCGTGGCCATCATTGCCCTGGCCATCCCTGTATCGGTATTTTCAGCTTTTAACCTCTTCTATGCCTTCGGTATTTCCATCAACAGCCTGACGCTGGTAGGTATGGCTCTGGCGGTGGGCATGCTGCTTGACAACAGCGTGGTGGTGCTGGAGAATATTTACCGGTTGGCGGGAAAACATTACACCCCGGAGAAGGCGGTGATCCAGGGGACCTCCGAGGTGTGGCGGTCTGTTGTGGCAGCCACCCTGACCACCATCACCGTTTTCCTGCCTTTTATCTTCTCCTCCGAGGAGATGATCCGCATCCTGGGGAACCACGTAGGGGTTTCCATTGTATCGACGCTGGTGATTTCCGCCTTCGTAGCGCTGCTGCTGATTCCCATGGCGGCCCATGTGTTGCTGAAGGGAGAGAAGTCGCACAATATCTTCTATGAGAAGGTAACCACCAACAACCGGATCGTTCAGGTCTATGTGGTGCTGCTCAAGCAGGCCATGCGTAATCCTGCCGCAACGGTCATCGGGGCGCTGGTGGTCTTCTTTATCTCCATCTTCATCGTACTGGCCATCAGTGTCAACACGCTCAGGGAGGTAGAGCAGGACAGTTTCTCGGTTTATGTGACCATGCCCACGGGGTCGACGCTTGACGCTACCGATATCGTGGTCAGGGAGCTGGAAAGCCGGCTGCCCGACGTGAAGGAGATTAAGGACTACAGCTCCCGCATCCAGGAGGAGGAGGCCGTGGTGACCATTACCCTGAAGGAGGATTTTGAGAAAATCGCCAAACGAGAAGTGGCCGAAATCAAATCGGATGTGGAGGGGCGCGTCAAGAATATCAGGAATGCCGAGATCAGCCTGTCGCAGCCCACCTCCAGCCAGAGTTTCGGGGGCGGGGGCGGTATGGCCGGTGGTATGGGCGGCAATTTCGGCCGCTTCATGGGCATCGGATCCAACCAGGAACGCATCGTCATCAAAGGCCAGGATTTCAACGTCATGAGAGGAGTGGCCGAAGACCTCCGCTACTTCATCGACAACCTGGAGTCGGTCTCCAGCGTCAATGTCAGCGTGGGCTCCAACCGGCCCGAAATCCACTTGCTCTTCAACCAGCGGCTCATGACCGAATACAATGTCTCGCTGAGCAATATCGCCGGGGAGCTGGCCTCCTTCAGCCGCGAGTTCAGCTCAGGGGTCACCTTCAAACAGGGTACCGACGAGTACGACATCATTCTGAAGGAGAAGGGGGTCGATGAAATGGAGGAGACCGACAAAACCATCGATGACCTGCGGGCCTTAAAAATCAGCAATAGCCAGGGGGCGGTGTACGATCTCCAGGATATTGCCGAGATTGTATATGCCAGTGGGATGGCCAATATCACACGCATCAACCAGGAAAAACAACTCGAGGTGACTTACCGTTTTGCCTCGGAAGCCGAGGATTCCAAGGACCTGCTGACGGCCTACCGGATGGAAATCGATGAAATCGTTGAAGCCTATAATCTTCCGGCGGGTGTAGCGGTCCAGGTGATTCACGAGGAGGACCAGTACCAGGAGTTTTACTTCCTGATTGCCGCGGCATTCATATTGATCCTGATGATTCTGGCCTCGGTGTTTGAATCGTTGACGACGCCGTTTGTGCTGATGTTTTCGGTACCCCTGGCGGCCATTGGCTCCTTCCTGGCGCTGATCCTTACAGGGAACAGTCTTTTCAATGCCAACACGCTGACGGGGTTCATCATATTGCTGGGTGTGGTGGTCAATAACGGGATCATCCTGATTGACTTCACCAACATCCTGCGGAAGCGGGGCCACCGGAAGTCGCGGGCCCTGATAGAAGCGGGTCTCTCCAGGGTACGGCCCATCCTGATCACGGCGATCACCACCATCGTAGCCATGTTCCCCCTGGCGCTGGGCCAGTCGGAATACGTCGGCGCCATCGGCGCCCCCTTCGCCATCACCGTCATCGGGGGCCTCTCCCTCAGCACCCTGCTCACCCTGGTCTTTATCCCCACGCTCTACGCCGGTCTGGAGAATGCACTGGTATGGATGAAAAACCTCAACTGGAAAATCAAGGTACTTCACCTGGTGCTTTTCCTGATTTCGGTAGGGTACATCTACTTCCGTATCGATGCCTTTATCTGGCAGCTCCTCATCTTCCTGCTGGTGATCCTGTTGATTCCGGGCCTTACCTGGTTTATCCAGAACAGCCTGCGCACTGCCGAGACCAAACTCATCGGTGATAACGATCCCATCAGGATTCAGATTCATAAACTGGTCAAAATCTATGAACGCGACACCCGTTTCATGCGGGAGTGGAAGTCGGGATTGAAAATCAGGGAGCGGGCAGGGCTGTCCCGCACCTATACCCAGCCGCGTGATTTCTATGACCTCATCTGGCAGGTTCCCCTGTTGGGATTCCTGGTGTGGTTTACCTTCTTTCACCTGCGCAACAACTTTACCATGCTGGTGATGGCGGTCATCATCTATTTCTTCCTTTTCCTGGTTTGGCAGCCCCTCAGCGGCCTCCTCACCAACAGGTGGACCGCCACCGGCAGGACCCTCTATGCCCGGTTGAAAAAGTGGGGCTTTAACTTCCTCCTGTGGGGGATCCCCCTCCTTTTCCTGGTCATCTTCCACCTGAAATGGGACAACACGGGAATGGTCATTTTTACCGGATTGATCTTTTTCCTGTTGCTGGCGGTTTACACCTCTTCGGAATATGTGCATAACAAGAATGTGAATATCGAGCGGATCAACGGTCGGTTTGGCGGGCTCCGGAGGGGCTATTTCAGGGTGGTCAGGGAGATCCCGGTCATCGGAAAGCGGAGAAAGCCCTTTAAGGCCCTTAATGGGGTTTCGATGGAGATTACCACCGGGATGTTTGGCCTGCTGGGGCCTAACGGTGCCGGAAAGTCCACCATGATGCGTATCATCACCGGGATCTTCGAACAGAGTTACGGCAAGATCTTCATCAACGGCCTTGATACGCAACAATACCGCGAGGAACTGCAGGGGCTTATTGGTTATCTTCCGCAGGAGTTTGGAACCTATGAGAATATGAGTGCCTGGGAGTTCCTCGATTACCAGGCCATCCTCAAGGGGATCAAGGACGTGGAGCTCCGCAGCCAGCGGCTGGAATATGTGCTGAAGGCCGTCCATATGTATGACCGGAAAGATGAAAACATCGGCTCCTACTCCGGAGGGATGAAACAGCGTATTGGCATTGCCCACATCCTGCTCAACCTGCCACGGATTCTGGTGGTCGACGAGCCTACCGCAGGCCTTGACCCCCGCGAGAGGATCCGCTTCCGCAACCTGCTGGTGGAACTGAGCCGTGAACGGATCGTCATCTTCTCGACCCACATCATCGAAGATATCTCCAGCTCCTGCAACCAGGTGGCCGTCGTCAACAAGGGAAAACTCAAATACTGGGGTGTTCCTACGGAGATGGTCTCCCTGGGCGAAGGATATGTATGGCAGTTCAGCATGACCCCTGCCGAATTCGAGCAATTCCCCAACAAGCAGATGATTACCAACCACCTGCGGGAAGGCGAAATGATCAAGGTACGGGCCATTGCAGCGGAACAACCCTACCCCGGTGCGACCAATGTCAGGGCCCACCTCGAAGATGCTTATCTCTGCCTGCTCCGCGATATCGTCTGATACACAGGATAAAAAGAACAACATGAAGCTGTTTCGGAAAAATTTCATGATCAACTTGTGGCGGACCATCCGCTACAACCTCAAGATCATCTTCGCAGGGAAATTCCTATGGTTCCTGCTGGCCTCCTTTGCCTTCTACCTCTTCTTTGCCATCACGGAGGTGATCAATAACCAGTCGGTGGGCGAGGGGGACATCTATAACCTGATTCTTTTCCCGGGCGTACTGCTGGTTTTTTATCCTTCGGTGTTCGGCATCCAGAACGACGAGGACTCACGGATTCTGGAAATCCTCTTCGGGATTCCAAACTACCGCTATAAGGTATGGCTCATCAGGCTGTTGATGATTTTTGTCCAGGTGTTCCTTGTCCTGATTGTCTACGGATTCATCTCCTCGGTGCTGATCTATCCGGTGAAGCCCTTTGAGATGGCGGTGCAACTGATGTTTCCCATTGGGTTCCTGGGTGCGGCGGCCTTTATGTTCTCGACGGTCATAAAAAACGGCAACGGCACGGCCGTGGTGATGATCCTCATCGGGGTGGCTTTGCTGATTCTCGCTGATTCCCTCTCGCGCTCCCAATGGAATATTTTCCTCAACCCCATGGAGTTGCCCGATAATTTCAACGCCATCATCTGGAAAGGCATCGTTACCCGTAACCGCATTTTCCTGGGAGTGGGCATGTTGATCTTTCTCCTGTATGGCTTGTTCAATCTCCAAAAGCGGGAGAAATTCATCTAGGCCGTCGCAGCGCTCTTCCAGGATAAGGAATATGTCAGTGACCCTCCGACAAATTGATCCAGGAGACAACCGGGAGATAGCCGCCCTGATCAGGGCCGTCTTCAGGGAGTTTGGGGTGGACATGTATGAAAAAGCAGGCTTCCGATATCTCTCTGCTCCCCTGGGAAATTCAGGCCACTTCGCCTGCAACCTCTGGATGTTAAAAGAATTTTAGTATATTTATTCATCCGGTGAAATAGATTCACAGGTTGAAGTATTTGTACTCTGTTTTGCTGACCAGTGCAGCCGGGTTGAAATGACACTATCCATATCGACTCCACATTTTATCCTATAATCATGGAAAAAAAAGAAGAACAGGAATGTTGTCCCCCGTTTCATCCGGAGATGTGGGATAATCAAATGCATGAATGGAAAGAGAAGAAATTCATCAGGGAGCACGTGCGTACCTTTTTCTTCATGCCGTTGAATTTCGGGCAGGTAATGAAAAGGGTGTTTGAGAAAGTGAACCGTGCCGGTGCTGGCTTTGTGGACAATCTGGGGCTGTCGGACCACACTTCGAGGTGGAATATGGATCTTCTGATCGCCGTAGACCGTGAAATCCCCGGGGCGGAGAATACCACTCTCAGCGGTAAGTTTTACAGCAGGGTTTATGAAGGTCCCTACAGCGACACCGGGAAATTCTGCAAGGATTTCGATGAGGCGGTGAAAGCGCAGGGACTGGCTTACGACAAGATGTACATGTGGTACGTCTATTGCCCGAAATGTGCCAGGAAGTATGGCAGGAACTACACCGTGATCCTGGCCGGGGTTTAATT
>CAZKIU010000006.1:0-80823 GCA_964552955.1 uncultured Prolixibacteraceae bacterium | reverse complement strand
AATGTGCCAGGAAGTATGGCAGGAACTACACCGTGATCCTGGCCGGGGTTTAATTAAATGAAAGTCGCATGGTGCTCCGACCACATAAGGACATGTATATTTGCTCCATGCGAGTTACACGGGCGTGAAGAGCTGACATAGGCCTTACTGCCTTAAACGACTGAAGAACAAGTTGTTGAACTAACAGATAGACAAGTGAATGGTTGAGATTCACGGGAGAACGACGATTACTCCATGGTTCTTTTACACGGGCAAAGCAGCCGGCTATGGGGTATGGCTGGCGGGGGTGGCCCATCTTGCGCGCCTGGGGGGCATTCATCAGACCGTGGGGTGGGGTATGGACCTGGCTGCCCTGGCGGCGTTGATGGCAGGCATTCTGTTGGTTGTGTTCAGCGGGTTCACCTTGGGGCGCTCCCTTCGAATTGGACTTCCCTCAGAAGAGACCAGGCTGCAAACCAGGGGCATCTACCGGCTGAGCCGCAATCCCATGTACCTGGGCGTCCATTTGATCACCCTGGCCATCATGCTCGCCACCCTGAAGGGGTGGACGATTCTCCCCGGGCTGTATAGCTTTTATGTTTATCATCAGATCATCAAAGGAGAGGAAACGTTTCTGGAAGAGCGATTCGGGGAAGCCTATAAAACCTATAAGACCAGCACCAGACGATATTTGTGAGCCTGAGCTGCCTGGCGCCAGCCGTTACCTGTCATTCTTTCAGGCAGAATGCCCTCCGCCAGATGATGTTTCACCTCAGGGCACCCCGTGGGGGATGTTCCCATCCAGGACACCATGTCTGGCTGCCAGGTCAGAAATCCCGGAAGGCGGGATGGCTGTTAGCGATGGTTGCCGTGCATTCCACTTCGATGAGCCATCCGTGGCGGCAGACGGGGGCAATGGCCACGAGCGCCGGTACCCCGGGAAAATGTTCCTGAAGGTATGCCGTGATATATGGGGTGTCGGCCAGGTCACGCAGGTAAACCATCATAGAGGAGATGTCGTCGAAACCGGCCTCTGCTTCCACCAGCAGGGTTCTGATGTTCTCGAAAGTCCGGGCGGTCTGGAGGGCGATGTCTCCCTGGTGAAGCACGTGGCCCCTGTGGTCTATGCTGGCGGTTCCGGAGATAAAAATTTGACGCCGGTCGCCGTAATCGACGGCCGTACCCCGCTCAAAGGCCACACCATAGTCGTGGGTGGGACTGAGATGGGTGAGGGCCTTGAGATGACGGACCTGTTCTGCGGCAATTCCATGGATGGCATAGGCATCCATGGCCACCAGGGCGTGTGTTTTTTCGGACTGCCCTTCAATGCCTGTACTGGCAATATAATGGGTGTTGCGCCGTAACCCTTCAGCTTCGAAAATCTCGTTCCGGGCTTTTACCATGCCTGCATAATGGTTGTCAATGTCCCTCACAAAAAGCCAGGTACGCATGCAATTGTTCACCAGTGACATCCCGTTCTCTCTGAGAAATTCCGTATAGCTGTTGAAAATGGCCAGGGACTGCGGATAAGCACCGGGTTCCGTGGAGGAAGTCATCCCTGACGTGTAGAGATGGGTATACCCGTTGTGCCCGAAGGCGAAGGATCCATTAAAGGTCTGGTTATCAAAATTTTCGACGTGGTTCTCGATGAGGTAAACCCAGGCCAGCATCTTGTTTCCTGCGGCAGGAGGTTGCTGGATGACGGACAGGGAGGAGGCTGTGCCGGGATGGGCGGCTTGGCGGATCAGAGCGGCCTGGTTGGAAACATCGCTCACCAAAAAACGCCGGAAAACCACCTGGGGATGCTGTAATTCTCTATGGCGCATGAACGCCCCGACCGCCGATTCAATCTGGTCGTATTGTACCCCGGCCGGCACCCCCTTTGCTGGGGTGACCACGAGATGGTATTCATCGGTCCCCTTACGCTTGAATGCCGAAAACCGCAGGGTTACTCCTTCAGGAAGAGATATCTTGCCGTATTCCATGGAATGCATGCTCGAGAATCAGTTTCAGGTGCCGAAACTACTCAATTTTTCCCATTTCCCATTTCTCACCCTCCCGTGATCCACTGAAGGCCCTCCCTGATGAAAAATACGGCAAACAGCAACAGGAGGAGCCCCAGGATGCGCATGATCCACCGGTAGGTGGTGTCTCTGAGCAGGGATCTGGAGCGGCCGGTGAGGTAAGCTACTGCTATTTTGGAGCCGGTCAGGAAGAAGTAGAAGGCGAGAAAAAAGAGGATAACGGTCAGCATTCCGTTCCGGGAAGCTCTCATGACGGTGGGGGTGCCCACGGTGATCCAGAAGAGGTAGGGATGGGGATTAAGGAGGTTGGCCACGATCCCCTTACGGAAGGAACGGGGTGGTGCTTCTCCGGTGGAGGTGGCCATCCCTTGGGTCTTCAGGCACTCCCAGCCGAGAAACGCAAGGAACACCGCTCCGGCAAAAGCAATCCCGGCCAGGGCGGCCGGCGACTTCCCCAGAAGCTTCAGCACCAGCAGCGAGATCAGGATGATTGGAAAGTCGGTGACCAGGGGCGAGAGGGCTACCTTGATGCCTTCTTTCCGGCCATACCGGAGGGTTTCACTGATAACCAGCGCCAGCAGCGGCCCGGGAGAAATCCCGGCCGACAGTCCCAGGGTGCTCCCCAGGAGTACATGCGAAAGTGATTCAATCGATAACATAAGCAATACGGCAGGGCGTGATCCATTATTCCTCCTGAGAAGAGAATATTTGAATCCTATTTCGAATATACAAATAAAAAAGAGGCTGTCTCGATTTTTGGAGACAGCCTCTTGTTACAATCACTGAATTTCTCAGTTGGCCACTGGTTCAAAGACGACCTTTTCTGCGAGTTCTTTACGCACGTCGCCTTTTTTATGTTTCTTCACTAGCTTATCCAGGATCATATAAAGTACCGGCACGATGATATAGGATAAGACCATAGAACTGGCCAAGCCGCCAATAAGGACCCAACCGAGGCCATTTTTCCATTCGGCACCTGCACCCGAACCCAACGCGATGGGCAACATCCCTGCGATAAGTGCAAGGTTGGTCATAAGAATCGGTCTGAAACGGACCGCAGTCGCTTCAATGATGGCGTCTTTTGCTTTCTTTCCCTGTTTCTGGGCGTTATTGGCAAAGTCGACGACCAAAATGGCATTTTTGGCCACCAGCCCCATCAACATGATAATCCCCATGATAGAGAATATGCTCATGCTTTTTCCTGATAATGCGAGGGCCAGAAGGGCCCCGATAATGGAAAGCGGCAAAGAAAGCATCACGACCATCGGATAGACATAACTGTCATATAATGCGACCATCACCAGGTACATGAGAATCAAGGATGCGACAAAAGCTATTCCCAAACTGGAGAAGGAATCGCCCTGGTTCTCCATAGTTCCGGAGAAAGTCACATGAACATCCGCAGGTTTGTCGCTTGCGGCAATCCGGGCTTTGATCTCCTCGCCCACGGTACCAATCGTTTTACCTACCATATTGCCTGAGATCATCACCGAAGGCATCCTGTTGAAACGCATCAGGGTGGAAGGACTTTCTCCTTCCGTGATATCGGCGACCTGGGAGAGTTTCACCAACTGTCCGGAACGGTTCATAAACGAAATGTTCTCAATATCGGCTTTGCTCTTCCGGTCAAATTCATCCAGGGAGACATACAGATCATATTCGTTGCTGCCATCCCGGTATTTAAGCTCGCGGTTCCCTTCGTACATGATATACATCTGTGAGCCCACTTCTCCGATGGTCAGTCCCATTTTGGCTAGTTTTTCACGGTTGAACTTTACAACAATCTCCTTGTTCCCGGCTTCCACAGTCGATTGAATATCGACCGTTCCCTTTATATCGCGCAATTCATCAACCACAAACTGACTGTATTCTTTGGCTTTCTCAAAGTCATTGCTTTGTACAAAGATCATCAGAGGAGACGAGGTAGTACCCATCATGCTGACTTCCTGTACTTTAAATGATGGCCCGGCAAAGACAGCACCCAGGTCATTCTGAAGTTTCTTGGAGAATAATTTGGCGCTTAGTGCTCGTTCATTCTTCGGTACGAGCTTTACATTAAACTCCGCGGCATAGGGTGTCTCAAGAAAGGTCATCGTCCCCCCTTTGGTCCCGACCTTGGTATAGACCGAGGTAATTTCGGGATACTGCAGCATCATTTTTTCAACGGCAAGGCACATGCCGCTGGTTTGTTCCAGCGTTGACGTCCTGTCGAGTTCCATCGACACAATAAATTCACCACGGTCGCCTGAATCCATAAAGTCGGTCTGGATGAAACCTCCGCCCACCAGAAAGAACGAAGCGACCAGTAATACGGTTGCCGTAGCAATGGTGGTCACCTTATGCTGAAGCGCCCAACGGGTCAGATGAAGAACAGCCGATTTTAACCAGGTGATGATGCTTTCAAAACCAAGAAGCAAACGGTCCCACGGCTTATTCTTGTCGAGTATTTTCAACTTATCGAAGCGGGAGGTCAGGAGTGGAACCAGGGTAAAGGATACCAGAAGGCTTATTAAAATGGCAATGACAATGACCAGTGAGAAAGAGCGCAATACCTGTCCGATCATCCCTGGCGTCACCCCAATCGGCAGGAACACCGCAATCAGGACTATCGTAATGGAGGCCACGGTAATCCCGATTTCCCTGGTGGCATCCAGGGTCGCCTGCCAACGGGTTTTACCCATTTCGAGGTGGCGGTGTATGTTTTCAAGTACGACAATGGCATCATCCACGATAACCCCGACGACAATGGATAATGCCAGCAATGTCAGGAGGTTCAGTGAAAAACCAAACAGCCAGAAAAATGTAAAGGTGGAGATGATGGAGGTCGGAATAGATATGAAAACAAATATCAGGTTTCTGAAGGTATGCAGAAACAGCAACATGGTAATGGACACCAGGATGATGGCCAGGAGCAGGTCGAGCATCACGCCGTCCACCGCCTGCTGGGTGAATTCAGATACATCACTGGCAATGGTAAACTTAAGATCCTGTGCTGCATAATCCTTTTCAAAACCGGCGATCACTTTTTTGACCTCCTTGCTGATTTCCACGGCATTCCCATCGGTCTGTTTCTGAATACTCAATCCGATGGCCGGTTGACCATTGATACGGGCCAGTTTTGTCGATTTCCGGGTGCCATCCACCACCGTGGCAATATCGCTGATTTTGATATCTGAACCATCACGGGTCGTTCCGATGATTAGATTCTTAATCTGATCGAGATTCTCAAATTTGCCTGACAACCTGACGATGTATTTTGTTTCATCGTTCTGGATTTTACCCGTGGGGAAGTCGACATTGGCTGCCTGGAGCACCTGCTTGACCTGGAGCAGTGAAATGCCATACTGTTCGAGTTTCTGGGCATTGGCTTTCACCTCAATTTCACGTTTGCTGCCGCCGAGGATTTCAATCTGAGCGGCCCCTTTAATCTGTGAAAGTTTGGTTTTGATTTCCTTATCCACAATGTCGTAGAACTCGGTCTCAGGGATATTGGCTTTAATGGCCATGCTCATCACCGGGAACATGTTCATATCGAACTTGACAAACTGCGGATCTTTACAATTCTCCGGAAGTGTACTTTCCTTAATCATATTAACCTTCCGCTCGGCTTCCCGTAACGACTGGTCGGCGTCAATCCCGTCTTTGTACTGAATCATGATGGCAGAGATGCCTTCCGCAGAATAAGAGGTAATCTTGTCGATGCCTTCCAGCGAAGAAATGGCCTCCTCCACGGGTTTGGTCACTGAGCTTTCTACTTCTGAGGGAGCCGCTCCAGGATAAATGGTCATGATCACATTCATCGGCATATCAATGCTGGGCGAGAGCTCCTTGTTCAGAAGCGTGTAACTAAAGATCCCCCCAAGAGCAAGCAAGGTAAACAGAACCACCGGTATGGTGGTCCGCTTTATTGATATTTCTGTTATTTTCATTTATACAACTCTTTGTTAAACTGGTTTAAACCCTGGTCCAACCGTGCCCGACACTGACCTCCCCCATGCAGGTCTGCTTAACCCGGTGGAGGTGTCGGCGCATGGTCCGTTTTTAGATAATTTTTATGTCATCCCCATCCTTCAGGTTCATCTGACCACTGACGATGACCTGATCGTCCTCTGACAATCCACTCAATACTTCGACCTGTTTGTCGTTGCTCTGGCCGATCACCAACTGACGTTTTATGGCTTTCCCATTCTTGGCCACATAAACCACCGGGCTTTCCATGCTTCCCACAATACTCGCCTTGTTGATGATCAGATTTTCTTCATTGGTGACAGGGAGTTCAGCTTCTGCGAATAGTCCGCTTTTAAGATGCGCGTTGACATCGTTGTCCACGGTAATTTCAACATTGAATTTCAAGACAGCATCGGCCTTTTCGGCAATGGATGTAATCCTTCCGGTGAACTGCTGATCAGGAAAAACCGTCAGACGTATGGCAACAGGTTGACCTGGCTTAATCTTGTACACTTCCCGTTCTGAGATTCTGATGTTGAGTTTCAGCTTGTTGTTGTTCACAATCTCGCATACAGGAGAGCCCCCTCCAAGCACCTGCCCGACGGTAATATAATCGTTGTTGATGTAGCCTGAAATCGGTGATTTGATGCTCGTATTGCTTAACATCTTTTTTGCCGTGATCAAATCTGCTTTGGCTTTTTTCAATCCGATTTCCGCCTGCTCCAGGTCACGCCGGGTCACCGCATTCTCCTCCGACAGCCTTTTCAGACGGGCAATGTCTTTCTCAAACTGTTCATAGTTGGCTTCAGCAGTCAGTACATTGGCGGCAATGACCTCATCATCGACCTTCGCAATGATATCACCGGCTGAAACCCGGTCTCCCTTTTCTTTATATATTTTGATGATTTTGCCCTGGGTTTCCGAGACCAGGTTCAACACATCCGTGGCTTCCAGTGTCCCGCTGGCCACCACATTTTCTGATAAAACCCCTTTTTTTGCCGGTTCTATAGCGACCGGGATGTTCTCCACTTTGCGCTGTGAGAATTCCACCTGGTTCTGGAAATCCTGTTTGTTGCTTTTGATTTTCAGAACAATAAGTACGATGGCCAAAATTAAAACAGCCACTGCAATGATACGTGATCCTTTGATTTTCATATAAATGGTATTAATGTTTTATTTTCAGATTACTTAAATAAGGATTTCAGGCTGCCTGAAGCTTTCAGCATTTTTATCTCCGCGGTCTTGCATTTCAGGATCTGTTGATTGAGCGAATTATCAGCCTGTAAAAAATCAGAATTGACATTCAGCAGATCGGCCATCGAAGCCATTCCTTCATTGTAGAGTAAAGAAGTCTGATGATACACCTTAAGGGCAAGCGCTTTATTCTCCCTTTGTGTGGCCAGCATATTCTGGGCCGTTTGAAATTCGAGATAAGCATTATTATAACTTACAGTCAGTAAATCTTTTGTCTTGAGAATGTCTTCTTCCAGCTGAGCCTTTTTGAGTTGGGCTTGTTTGATTTTGGAATAGTTTGATCCGGAAGTGAAAATGGGCATGGACAAACTAAGTCCTATGGTATTCATATCATTATGACCCTTAAATACTGGTGAAACGTTGTAATGGGAATAGCTGAATTGTCCAAACGCTGCCAGCGTGGGGAAAAAGGTGGCTTTGGAAAGCTTCTCCTGCAGTCCGTAAAGCTCATTTTGTTTCAGCAAGGCCTGATAAGCCGGAACATTGTCAACGGTAAAGGCTGTTGTTGCGCTCTTGTTTTCAAAATCGTTGAGCAAGGCCGTGGGTTCGATGGTCAGCGTGCTGTCTTCGGGCATCCCTGCCAGGGCTTTCAAATAGTTCAACTGGATGGAGATCCCATTTAGAACCGTCTGACGGGTCACCTCGAGATTTGAAATGGTTACTTTCAGTCGGTTGACCTGACTCTCTTTAATAAAATCATTTTTGTAGCTCAATTCTGAAATCCGGTAAATCTCTTTCAGGTTTTCCAGAGATTTATCAAGGGTTTGCAACTGAAGCATCAGTGAACCAGCCTGGTAGTAACCGGTGGCCACTTCGGCAATCACATCTTCCTCGCTTTTTTCCTTTAAGACAGAATAGAGTTCCTGGGCTTTTTTCGACGTTTTGAGACCTACCAGGAAGGACTGGCTGTAAATAAGCTGGGTAATTTGCAGATTGGCAGATCCCGTGCCGATCCCATCAACCTGGTCCAGTTGAGTCAGCAACCCAGATATTTTCTGCTGGTAATCGGCAGGCACCTTCTCATTCACCATGTCGAAGGTGGATGGGGGAATGACCACATCGTAGAACATCTTGCTGTAGCTGGCCGATATGGAGGCCTGGGGCAATCCACGGCCTAAAGTCTCTTTGCGCAAATAGCCGGCTTCCTGGTATTGAAGTTCCGATTTCTTTATGTCGCGGCTATGCCGGAGGGAATATTGGACCAGGTCCGACAGGGTAGTCTGACCATTGGCTTGGAATGCCAAGGCTCCCAGACTTAAAACAATGGAAAATGAAAATGATTTAATTCTCATATACATAGATTAAAAAATATAAAATTTTCAGAAAAAACCGACCGGTCGGTATGTAGTGGCGCAAAAAAATTAATAGCCTATCTTTTAATGAGTTTGTAGAGTTCCCAATATTGTCTTTCAAACATATCGAGGGCATAAATCATTGAACCGCCCATCAGCATGTTCCCGACAATTCCGGAATAGATCTGCATTATATTGGCCACCATGGCGGGAATATCAATATCGTTGCGAATTTCATTTTTAATAGCGGCTTTTTTCAGTGCTTTTTCCCATTTATCCGACTGGGTCTTGAGGAAGGCATTTCCAATCTTGGCATAATCGGGGAAATAGCGAAAGGCAGTCACCATTAATGACAAATAATTGATCGGGATTTCGTGTTGGGCATCTTTATTTTCGATGACCATTCTGGTAATCTTCCCTTTTGTAAAGTCAATGGTATACTGGATTAATTCTTTGAGACTCTCGTATTCAACTGATGTATCAGCATGGTTTTCAATCATGTATTTGTCGACAACGGCCTTAAAGATCTCTTCCTTACTCGCATAATAGTAGTAGATCCCCCCTTTGGTCAACCCCGTTGCCTGGATGATGCTGTTGATCGTAACAGCCTCGTAATTGTTGTATAAGAACAAATTGTAGGCTGTTTTTAATATTATTTCCTTCGTATCTTTCATAATAAAAAACCGACCAAGCGGTATGTAAATGTAGGAACAATTCTTGAACCGGATTCTATCTCCTGTCAGAATTAACCTAGCGTAATATTGGAGGGGGTAAAGGGGATGTCATCAATGAAGGCTGACCTAAAAAACAAAACTGCATGATGCTGATAGTCAACACATGCAGCTTATTGCTGAGGTTCCTGGCGGAATCGAACCGCCGTAGGCGGTTTTGCAGACCGCTACCTAACCACTCGGCCAAGGAACCCTATTTTTTTAATCCGGTTGCAAGAACGTCACCCTCTGAAGGACCTGAATCTTTTCTCCAAATCCAGACTCCCGATCCAAGATTCCAGATTCCAGATTCCAGATTCCCGATTCCAGATTCCCGATTCCAGCCTCCCGAACGGACGGCAAAGATAGCACTTTTTACATATCTCTTTCAAGGGTCACACTTACTTTTTCGATTTCTCCGCCCATGGGGGGGTTCATCTTGGAAATTTTAATCCGGGTATGGGTGATTCCCCTGACTTCCTTGAAGAGGGCGCAGGTGATTCTTTCAGCCACATGTTCCAGCAGATGGGAGGGAATTTCCATTTCGCGTCTGACCAGGGCGTAGATCTGTTGGTAGTCGACGGCATCCCTGAGCCGGTCGGAGTGCAGGGCTGCAGTCACGCCGGTTTCGGCTAGCAGAGATACCAGAAAATGGTTGCCTACCTTTTGTTCCACCTCGAAATGGCCGTGGTACGCGTAGAATTTCATATTTTCGAGCTCGATGAGAATTTTGTGGTTCATCGTATAATGTAATAAGTTCACGGAAGCAGCGAATTTAATAAATTTAAAGGCGGCCCTACATTTTCATGGGAGGGGAACCATGGGCAGAAATCATTTTTTAACTTTGACGCGCCGCAATAACGGCCGGAAGCAGGAGTGCTTTCGGGATTAAAAATGAATGTTTTGAAAGTAGGACCATGACAGACAAGGAGACAAACGGGCAGGAAATAGGTGCGAGGAGCAATTTCATCCACCAGTTGATTGAGAAGGATCTCAGTGAGGGGAAGAATGACGGGAGGGTGCATACCCGGTTTCCGCCCGAACCCAACGGTTACCTGCATATTGGTCACGCCAAGTCCATCTGCCTCAATTTCGGCACGGCGCTGAAGTATGACGGGCTCACCAACCTGCGGTTCGACGATACCAACCCCGAGAAGGAGGAGGACGAGTATGTGCGCTCCATCATGGAAGATGTGCGGTGGCTGGGATTCGACTGGGGCGACAGGCTCTATTATGCTTCTGATTATTTTGGCAAGCTATATGAGTTTGCCCTGAAGCTGATCAAAGTAGGCAAAGCCTATGTGGATGATCAGGATGCCGAGACCATCAGCAGTCAGAAGGGATCGCCCACGCGGCCTGGGATCGAAAGTCCCTTCCGGAACCGTTCCGTAGAAGAGAACCTCCGCCTTTTTGAGGCGATGAAAAACGGGGCGTTTGATGAGGGCTCCTGTGTGTTGCGCGCCAGGATTGACATGACCTCCCCCAATATGCATATGCGCGATCCCATCCTCTACCGGATCATGAAGACCCCCCACCACCGTACCGGTGACCAATGGGTCATCTACCCCATGTATGATTTCGCCCATGGTCAGTGTGATTACTGGGAAGGGATCACCCATTCGGTCTGTACGCTGGAGTTTGAGGTGCACCGGCCTTTGTACGACTGGTTTATTGACCAGTTGAAGGAGGGGGAATACCGGCCGCGACAGATTGAATTTGCCCGGCTTAACCTCACCTATACGGTGATGAGCAAGCGCAAGCTGCTGGAGCTGGTGAAAGAGAAGTATGTCAGTGGTTGGGATGACCCCCGGATGCCCACGATATCAGGGTTGCGCCGCAGGGGGTACACCCCCGCCTCGATCCGTAATTTCGCAGAACGGGTAGGGGTGACCAAGGTGGAGGGGATCAGCGATGTGACCCTTCTGGAACATAGTGTCCGTGAAGATCTGAACAAGACCGCCCTCCGGGTGATGGGGGTCCTCGATCCTCTGAAGGTGATCATCACCAACTACCCTGAGGGGCAGTCCGAAGAGGTGGAGGCCATCAACAACCCCGAGGACCCGGAAGCCGGCACGCGCCAGCTTCCTTTCTCCCGTGAAATCTATATCGAGCGCGACGATTTCATGGAAGAGCCACCGGCCAAGTTCTTCAGACTGGCACCCGGCAGGGAGGTCAGGCTCCGTTACGCCTATTTTATTACCTGTCAGGAGGTGGACCGCGACGAGCAGGGCAATATTACGGCCCTGCGGTGCACCTATGATCCCCAGACGCGGGGAGGCAACGCTCCCGACGGCAGGAAGGTGAAGGCCACCATCCACTGGGTGTCGGCAGCCCACGCCGTGGAAGCCGAAGTCCGGCTTTATGACCGGCTCTTCATGGTCGAGGATCTTTCCGAAGAGAAAGAGCGCGACTTCAAGGAGTTCCTGAACCCGGGCTCCCTGGTGGTGAAGAAGGGATGTCAGGTGGAACCCTCGCTGGCCGCCGCCGCCCCCTTCACTCATCTCCAATTTGAAAGGGTGGGCTATTTCAATGTCGACCCCGACTCCAGGCCCGGAAAACCGGTCTTCAACCGTACGGTAGCCCTGAAGGATGCCTGGACCAAAGAAAAAGTAAAATAGCCGATTCCATTCATTTACCGGCAATTTGCATCAACTAGCCGAATCCTCCGGACCTGGCTTGCGGGAAGTTGTTAGCTTTGACCTAAAGTTTAATCTTTTCACGTCATGGAAAAAAGTAAAGGCGATCAACCGCTTCCATCAGAAAGCCAACATGGGGACGACCGGTCCAAACTGGTATTGGCGATCATACTGATTGCCATAGGAACCCTCTGGCTGCTGCAGCAGATAGGCGTTCATTTCCACATCGATCAGTTGTTCCAGCCTTTTTTTACCGTTTTTAAACATCTGGGCCGGATTCTTTTTTCCTGGCCAATGGTGTTGGTCATCATCGGACTGGTGATGGTAGCCGGCAAACGGACCGGAGGATGGGTTCTGGTGGTCCTGGGAGGAGTTTTCCTGATCCCCAAGATATTCCATATTCCCGGCTTTTCCTTTTCGCTGATTTTCCCTTTATTTCTGATCGTGGCGGGTGCGGCCCTGGTGCTGCGCAAACTTTAGCGCCACAGGGTCTGTTTTACCGGCAGAAGGATTATATTTACCGAAAATGAGGTGCGGGTGAGTGGTTTTAATAGTACATTTAGATAAAAAAATCAGGTAGTCATGGAATTACAACAAGGAAGCAACAGGAGGTTTTTGTTCGGGGTGGTGCTGATCATTTTCGGCACGCTCTGGATGCTGGAGAAACTCCACATCCTTCCCGAATCAGTGGGCGACATGGTTATTTCATGGCAATCATTGCTGGTCGTCATTGGTGTTGTGACACTGATCAACGGCAACCAGACTTCAGGCTGGATTCTGATTGTGCTCGGTGTCGCCTTTATGGTCCCGCATTTTATGCATGTCCCCTGGGAATTAAGAAGGCTTTTCTGGCCTGCCCTTTTGGTCGCAGCCGGGGTGATCATGCTGCTGCGCTACAAACAGCCCGAAAAGAAGCTGAATAGCGAAGGCCCCAAGAACATGAACTATTTTGACGATTTTGTCATCTTCGGCGGCCGCGAAATCATTGTCAACTCCCAAAACCTGGTGGGCGGCAAAACCACCTCTATCTTTGGCGGTTCGGAGTATGACCTCCGGAATGTGACCCTCTCCGAAAACGGTGCCGTGGTGGATTGCGTCAGCCTGTTTGGCGGGACAGGATTTAAAGTGCCCCCCGACTGGATTGTCAAGAATGAAGTGACCACCATTTTCGGCGCCTTCACCGATAAGCGGGGATCGATCGTTCCTGATTATCTAAACCTTGGTAAGACGTTGATCATAAGAGGATTTACGGCTTTTGGGGGCGTTGAAGTGAAAAATTTCTAAGTTAGATGAAACATCCGCTGCTCTCTAATTCCCGTTTGCTGTTTATTTACGGGCTTTTCTGGGTTCTCTTTTCAGCCGCTAATGCGCTGATCAGTTGGAATTACTATGCGGTGCCCATCGAACAATCGGTTGTCAACAGCTTTGTCCAATACCTTCTCTTTGCCTCCCTGGCGCTGAATATCTGGTATGTGGTCAAATACAATACGATAGAGTCCAATACCTGGCTGAAGCTGTTGGTTTTTCACCTGGTCGCAGCCACAATTTTCATCCTGATCTGGGTTTACATCTCTACCTTGTTGATCGGTCTGATCACACCCGCCCTGAAGGATTATCTGACCATGAGTCTTCCGGCCCGTTTTCTCTCGGGTTACCTCCTCTATGTGTTTTATGTCTTCTTCTTTATGGCCATCATTTATTACCAGAATTTCAAGGAGAAGGTCAAAAGGGAGGGGGAGTTGAAGTCCCTGATCAGGGAAGCTGAGCTGCACGCCCTGAAATCGCAGATCAATCCCCATTTTCTTTTCAACAGTCTGAACAGCATCTCTTCGCTGACCATATCCGATCCGCCGCGGGCCCAGGAGATGGTCATCAATCTGTCGACGCTGATGCGTTACTCCCTGAAACATGGGCAGAATGAGAAGGTGACTTTTGGCACCGAGCTGGAAAACAACAAACTATACCTTTCTATTGAAAAGGTTCGTTTCGGCAGCAAGCTGCAACCGGTGTTCAGGGTGGATGAAAATTGTTTTAAAGCCCAGATACCCAATATGATCCTTCAGCCGGTCTATGAGAATGCCATCAAGTACGGGGTCTACGAAGCCACCGAACCAGTGGAGATTCTGACCGAGGCCTCCTGCAACGGGGAGTTTCTGGAAATCACGGTAAGCAACTCCTACGATTCGGATATCCGGAGTAAAAAGGGGGAGGGCATCGGTTTACGCAATATCCGGGAAAGGCTGCAGATCATCTATGGCAACCCGGCATTGCTGAAGATCAGAGATACCCGCAAACATTTTTCCGTCACATTAACCATACCTCAAAATAAAGCATCATGAACAGCGATAAAATCAGAACACTGATCATAGAAGATGAAGAGCTCGCCAGGAAACTGCTGCGTTCATACCTGGGGGAGCATGCCGATCTGGAAATCCTTGGCGAGTGTGAGAATGGCTTTGAAGGGGTCAAAGCCATCAATGAACTGAAACCCGACCTGGTATTTCTGGATATTCAGATGCCCAAAATTACGGGATTCGAGATGCTGGAACTCATTGACCACCATCCCGAGATCATTTTTACCACCGCTTATGACCAGTATGCCCTGAAGGCCTTTGAATTCAATGCCGCTGATTATCTGCTCAAACCTTTTTCAAGGGAAAGACTCCAGGGGGCCCTGGAGAAGGTGAAGGAGCGGCTTACCCGTGATACGGAACACGAAGACATGGTTGAAAAAATCACCAGCTTCCCCAGGGAGGAGTACCTCGACCGGGTGGTGGTCAAGGACAGACACAAAATACACATCATTCCTGCTGATCAGATCCGCTATATCGAATCGCTCGATGATTACGTGATGATATACACTCCGGAAGGGAGGTTCATGAAGCAGAAGACCATGCACTATTTCGAGAATGCCCTCGACCCCCGCAACTTTTCCCGAATCCACCGCTCCTTCATCGTCAGGGTAGACCAGATCGCTCAGCTTCAGCAATATGAGAAGGAATCCTACATCGCCATCCTTCACGATAAAACCAAACTTAAGGTCAGCAAGTCAGGGTATAAGAACCTGAAGGAGATGCTCAATTTTTGATTATTAAAATGTTAACAGGGAATCCTCTCCCCCCTGCTTGTGATTTTTCAACAAGAAAAATCGTATATATTTGCAGCTCGTTTTAACAAGCTGAGATATAAAAAAATAAATCATGAAGGTAACAGTCGTCGGAGCAGGCAATGTGGGTGCCACTTGTGCCCAGGTCATCGCCCAGAAGAACATCGTACAGGAAGTCGTATTAGTTGACATCAAAGAGGGAGTCAGTGAGGGTAAATCTCTGGATCTCTGGCAGACAGCCCCGGTGAATTATTATGATACCCGTTTGACGGGATCAACAAATGATTATGCGAAGACCGCCGGTTCGGAAGTGGTGGTGATCACCTCGGGAGTACCCCGCAAGCCAGGGATGAGCCGTGATGATTTGATTTCGATCAATGCCGGTATCGTGAAGAGCGTCACTGAGAATGTGGTGAAGTACAGTCCGGAGGCCAAAATCGTCATTGTCTCCAATCCGTTGGATGTCATGACCTATGCCGCGTATGTGAGTGCACGGCTGCCCAGGACCAAAGTGATGGGGATGGCCGGTATTCTGGATACCGCCCGTTACCGTGCTTTCCTGGCCGAAGCCCTTGATGTCTCTCCGCGTGACATCCAGGCCCTTCTGATGGGTGGACATGGGGATACCATGGTTCCCCTGCCGCGCTATACCACGGTTTCGGGAATTCCCGTTACGGAACTGATCGATAGTGAAAAACTCGATGCCATCGTGAAAAGAACCATCAATGGTGGTGGTGAACTGGTCAACCTGATGGGCACCTCCGCCTGGTATGCCCCTGGGTCGGCTGCCGCTCAGATGGTGGAGGCCATTGTCCTTGACCAGAAACGGATTTTCCCCTGCTGTGTGAAACTCGAAGGCGAATACGGCCTCGACAATATGTTCGTGGGCGTGCCTGTGAAACTCGGCAAAAATGGCGTAGAACAGATCATCGAGGTGGGCCTCAATGACCAGGAGAAAGAACTCCTCAACAATTCAGCCCATGCCGTTAAGAAAATAATGGACGTCCTTGACGGGATGAATATTCTTTGATAAATCCATGAAAATATTCAACGGATGGCTGCGGCCATCCGTTTTTGTTTTTAGGGAAGACGTGAGTGAACTTGTCATTTGTTTTACCTGCGGCCTCCGGAAGCGGATCCGGCCATTTTTTATTGAAGCATGAAGCATGTCATTCCTCTTCAACTGGTGGAACTCGAAGAAAACAACTACCACCTGGTGCTGACTTCCCGTTTTGCGGGAGGGGAGGAATTGACCTGGGTGATCGATACCGGGGCCTCCAAGACCGTTTTTGACCTGACGCTGGAAGGCTTCTACACTCCTCTTGCCGCGGAGGAGGGGATGACGATTCAGTCGGCGGGCATCGGCACGGCGACCCTGGACACTTCCCTGGGGATGCTCCACGAGTTCACTGCCGGTGAATGGACCATCCCCTCCATGAAGGTCGCCCTTCTCGATCTGACCTCTGTCAACGCGCTCTATTACCGTGCCGTGGGCAAAAAGATCTGCGGTCTCATGGGAAGTGATTTCCTTCTCAGCCACCGGGCACTGATCGATTATGGCAAGCTGGAGATGACCCTTCGCCGTCAGCGCCCTATGCAGCCCAAACCGTGAGCCCACACCACCGGCTGTGACGCCTCCCTGCCTCCCGCAAACGGCCTTAAAATTTTCCTTCCTTTTTTGACAATCTTCTCATAAACTGTATATTTGCGTCCGCCAAAAGGATTCAGGTGAAACTTTTCAAATACATATCCAGAGAAAACTGCCTCAGGCTGGGATTATTCCTGCTCCTGTTGTCGGCGGCCTGGGTATTTGACCGGTACCATGATCCGGTCGCCAAAGACCAGACAGAAACGGGCCATGACCAAGAGAAGGTCGTTTCAACCGGTTTGCTCTGTACCCTTCAGAGCCCGCTGAACCTGAAGGCCCCGGGAGAAAAAACAGTCTATCCCCGGGCTGACCAGGAGAAATGGAACCGTTTTCTGGTGCGACAACTCAAGGCTCGCATGAGTGTCCTGCGCAAAGCCGAAGCAATGGAACAGCCCCATGCCCTCATGGAAATCCGTAACCTGGTCACGCACCGGTGTTACCATTACGTCAACCCCGACGATTTGCCCCCACTTTCCTGACCGCCCCGCTGGAACGGGGCGCGCTCCAGGCTTTGCCGGTAGCCTTCATCTGGCGCATCGCGCTTACTGAGACCGGCGTCTTCATGGATCATGAGATTATTAATTACCTAATATTTAAACAGTTATGCAAAACAAAGGAGCAATTACTACTTTTGCTATTTTGCTTGCGGCCGTCTGTCTCTACCAGTTGACCTTCACCTGGAAAGCGCAGCAGATCGAAAACCGCGCAAAAGAGTATGCCCAGGGCAATTCCGCCAAGGAATATGCCTACCTGGATTCCATTTCCGGGGTGGAGGTTTATAACTTCCTGGGGATTAAAAAATTCACGTTTAAAGAGGTCAAGGAGCTGGAGATGAATCTGGGGCTTGACCTGAAGGGGGGGATGAACGTTACCCTGGAGGTGTCGGTGGTCGACGTCATCAGGGCGATGTCCAATTACAGCACTGATTCCACCTTCAATGTGGCCCTGCGTCGTGCGGTGGAGATGCAGCGCAACAGCACCCAGGATTTTGTCACCCTTTTTGGGCAGGCTTTTGCCGAGGTCGACCCCAATGCCCGTTTAGCGGCGATCTTCAATACGCTGGAGCTGAAAGACAGGGTCAAGTTCGATTCCTCGAATGAAGATGTTCTCAAAGTGATCAGGACGGAGACCGATGCTGCCATTGACAATTCCTTTAATGTGCTGCGGACCCGTATTGACCGTTTTGGGGTGGCCCAGCCCAATATCCAGCAGTTGCAGACCCGGGGCCGTATTCTCGTAGAGCTTCCGGGGATCGACAATCCCGAGCGTGTGCGTAAGCTCCTTCAGGGGACGGCCCAGTTGGAGTTCTGGGAAACCTATGAGAACCAGGAAGTCTATCCTTATATGCTACAGGCCAACCAGCGCATCAGGGAGCTGACCTCTGTCATGCCGGTGGCTGCCGATTCTATGGCTGCCGATACCCTGGCTCCGGCTTCTCTTGCAGAAGTGGCCGCCACCGATACGCTGACTTCCAACAGCGCGACGGCTTCTGAAACCACCTCCCTGCTCGACGAAATGAAAAGCGACTCCTCTGCGATTGCGGATGGCGCTTCCCCTGCCGATCTGGAGAATTTCCGCAAGGAGTATCCGCTCTTTGCCGTCCTGAACCCGAGTACCGATCAGACGGGGAATCTCTTCCCCGGCCCGGTGGTTGGGACAGCCCATGCCAAGGACACCTCGGAGGTGAATGCGATGCTGGCCCGGGAGCAGGTGCGCGCTCTCTTCCCCCGGAATATGTTCTTCCGCTGGACGGCCAACTCCGTCGACAAGGAAGGCAGTTACTTCCGGCTGATTGCCCTGAAGTCCACCTCGCGCGACGGCAAGGCTCCCCTTACCGGTGATGTGATCACCGATGCCCGTCAGGATTATGACCAGATGGGTGGGCGCCCCGAAGTCTCCATGTCCATGAACAGCGAAGGGGCTAAAACCTGGGCCCGCATGACCAAGGAAAACATCAACAAATCGATAGCGATTGTTCTCGACAATTATGTCCGTTCCTTCCCTACCGTCCAGAATGAGATCACCGGCGGTCGTTCGAGCATCACCGGACTGGAGAGCATCGAGGAGGCCACTGACCTTGCCAACATCCTGAAATCGGGAAAGATGCCGGCTCCGGCCCGTATCATGCAGGAAGAGGTTGTCGGGCCTTCCCTGGGTAAGGAAGCGATTAACTCAGGGTTTGCCTCCTTCGGAATCGCCTTCCTCCTGGTGTTGCTTTACATGCTCTTCTTTTACAGCCGCAAGGCCGGTTTGGCGGCCAATATTGCCCTGCTCTTCAACGTTTTCTTCCTGGTCGGGATTCTGGCTTCCCTCGGTGCGGTGCTCACCCTGCCGGGTATTGCCGGTATTGTGTTGACCATGGGTATGGCCGTCGATGCCAACGTGTTGATCTATGAACGTATCCAGGAGGAAGTCTGGGCGGGTAAAGGACTGAAGCTGGCCATCACCGACGGGTACAAAAATGCCTACTCCGCTATTATTGACGGCCAGGTGACCACCCTCCTGACCGGTATTGTCCTTTATATCTTCGGCTCGGGCCCCATCAAGGGTTTTGCTACTACCCTGATCATCGGTATCCTGACCTCCCTCTTTACGGCTATCTTTATCACCCGGATTCTCTTTGAATGGCAGCTCAAAAGGAATGTCAACATCACCTTCACCTCCAAGACCACGGCCAACTGGCTGCGAAATACCAAGATCAGGTTCATCGAGAATCGCAAGATCGCCTATTACATTTCAGGTACCCTGATTACCCTTTCCATCCTCTCTTTCATCGTCCGTGGTTTTGACCTGGGTATCGACTTCCAGGGAGGCCGCACTTATACCGTCCGCTTTGATCAGGAGGTTAAAGTGGCCGATGTCAGGGAAGCTCTGGCCGATGTCTATGGTGCAGCGCCTGAGGTAAAGACCTTCGGCTCTGCCAATCAGGTTAGGATTACCACCAAATTCAAGGTAGAAGATATGAGCGATAACGTAGACGGCGAGGTGGAACAGCTCCTTTACAAGGGGTTGACCGACGGCGGATTCCTCCCCGAAATTCCTTTTGAAAAATTCTCCACTGATTACCGGATGAGTTCCCAGAAGGTAGGACCGACCATTTCCGATGATATCAAGCGCGATGCTTTCATTGCCGTCTTCCTTGCCCTGCTGGCCATTTTCCTCTACATCCTGGTGCGTTTCAGCACCTGGAACTTTGGTCTGGGGGGTGTGGTGTCCCTGACGCACGATACCATCATCACCCTGGGGGCCTTCTCCCTCTTCAAGGGGATTCTACCCTTCTCCCTCGAAATTGACCAGGCGTTTATTGCGGCCATCCTGACGGTGATCGGATATTCGATCAATGATACGGTGATTGTCTTCGACAGAATCAGGGAGTATACCCATCTCTACCCGAAGCGCGATACGTTGACCAACATGAATCACGCCATGAACAGTACCCTGCGCCGTACCTTCAGCACTTCGCTGTCTACTTTGGTGGTGCTGATCGCCATCTTCCTCTTCGGTGGGGCCTCGATCCGCGGGTTTATCTTTGCCCTGCTGGTGGGGATTGGCGTCGGGACTTACTCCTCAGTATTCGTGGCCACCCCGATTGTCTACGAAACCATGAAGAAAAAGGTGAAACAGGTGGCCAAGGCCCAGGCCTGACCTGACGCTGTTTATCCAACCTGAAGGGCCCCTGCATTACCCTGCTGGCCTTTCAGGGTATACCATAAAAAAACCCGGCTGACCGCCGGGTTTTTTTGTGGGAACAGTTGTTATGGGGCCCTTGACCGGAGTGCATCCCCAGGTACTACAACGGAAGGGATTATTCAGCGGAGCGCATTACCAGGCCCAACGCCGGACGGACCCCTTGAACGGAGCAAACGGCTTGATGACCTGCAGGGAAGATCGTGGTCTGTTTCCCGTGTTTCAGGAATGGAACCCCATTTATTCGGGTTGAAGGATATAAATCAGGGAGCTGCAATTGTTCTTACTGACCAGGGCGTTTCCCCAGGAAAGGGTTCCGTACCAGGCTCCGCGGAGCAGGGGGAGGGTTGATTTTCTGTATTTTTCACTCAGGATGGAAACATAAAAGCTGTCGAAGGGCATCCGCAGGGTTTTTAGGAGGCGGAAGTGGTGGGTGGCAGCTATCCTCTCCAGGGTGGAGGGGGAGAAGTGCCACAGGTGGCGGGGTACGTCCCAGGCGGCCCAGAACTTCCCGTAATGGCGGGCATCCCAGGATTCGGGGTTGGGCAGGGCCAGAATCAGGGTCCCCGAGGGCCGCAGCAGCCGCCGGAACTCGGACCAGTAAAGGGCAGGATCGTGGAGGTGTTCCAGGACATGCCACAGGGTGATGACATCAAAGGAAGAATCAGGGAGAGAGAAGAGGGCTTCCGCAGGAAGGAGAGAGAGGCCCCGTTCACTGGTGGCTACCCTTCTTGCGGTCTCACTGGGTTCCGTGCCGGTGATCCGCCATCCTCTTTGCCCCATGAAATGGAGGAAAAAGCCGGTTCCGGCGCCGATATCGAGTAAGCTGCCGGTCGTCGAGCCGGCATAACGTTCCACCACGGAGGCCTTCCGGCCAGCCATATAATGGCGCACCAGGTGGTAGGCCCGGCTGACGATGCCCCGTGAAGTATTGCTGTGGGAGATATACTCCTCCGACTGGTAATAGGCTCCGATCTCCTCCTCCGCCGGTGGGGCTCCGGTCCACCTGAACCCACAGCTGTCACACCGCAGGAGCGGGAAAACCTCCCCAGACACGAAATGGTCGGTACACCGGAATTGCTCCTGCAAGCCGGAGGCCCCGCAGACCGGACAGGTACCGGTGGGTGGGAGAGTGGTTATGTTCATTCCTGAAAGATGAGGATCAGATAATGAGCATGGCATCCCCGTAGGTGCCGAAGCGGTACCCATTCTTAATGGCGATGTGATAGGCCTCCATAAGCTGATCATAGCCTGCAAAGGCCGCTACCATCATCAGAAGTGTCGAGAGGGGCAAGTGGAAGTTGGTGATCATCCGGTTGGTCACGCTGAACTCATAAGGCGGGAAGATGAACTTGTTGGTCCACCCTTCGAAGGGTTTCACGAGCCCGTCGGTGGATACCGAGCTTTCGATGGTCCGCATCACGGTGGTTCCCACCGCGCAGAGGTTATTGTGGTTTATCTTGGCCGTGTTAATCAGGTTGCAGGCTTCCTGGTTGATCCAGATCTGTTCCGAATCCATCTTGTGTTTGGTGAGGTCTTCGACATCGACGCTTCTGAAATTGCCGAGGCCGGCATGGAGGGTGATGTAGGCAAACTGAACTCCTTTGATTTCCAGGCGCTTCATCAGCTCCCTGCTGAAGTGCAGTCCCGCTGTGGGGGCAGCAACGGCCCCTTCATTACGGGCGAAGATGGTCTGATAGCGTTCCTTATCTTCGGGGGTTACCGGCCGGTTGATGAAGCGGGGCAGGGGGGTTTCCCCCAGACTGTAAAGGGTTTTCTTAAATTCGTCGTAGTTGCCGTCAAACAGGAAACGGAGGGTTCTCCCGCGGGAAGTGGTGTTATCGATGACCTCGGCGACCAGCAGGTCATTCTCCCCGAAATAGAGTTTATTCCCAATTCTGATCTTACGGGCCGGATCCACCAGGACATCCCATAGGCGTTGTTCCCGGTTGAGTTCCCTGAGCAGAAACACTTCGATTTCAGCACCTGTCTTCTCCTTGTTGCCATAGAGGCGCGCAGGGAACACCTTGGTGTCGTTAAAAATCAGCACATCCTTGTCATCGAAATAGTTCAGTACATCCTTGAAGAGAAGGTGCTCCACAGCCCCTGTTTTTCTATCGAGGACCATCAGCTTGGATTCGTCCCTGTTTTCTGCCGGGTGGAGGGCAATCTGCTCGTCGGGCAGCCTGTACTTGAACTTCGATAATTTCATTTCTGCCATATCAACTGCTTATTACTGATTATTACTTGTTATTCTGGTTAAGGTGGGAAAAGCTTCCCTGAAATCTTCAAAGGTAAATGCCTTTTCTACGTAAAAATCGCCGCTACGGGTACGTCTGAGGGCGGTTAAATAGGCTCCTGACTTCAAATCTTCTCCGATATCGCGTGCCAGGGCTCTGATATAGGTGCCTTTGCTGCATACAATGCGGATGGTGGCCAGGGGCAGGTCAAAGGAGAGGAGTTCCATTTCCCTGATTTCCACGCTTCTGGCTTTTAAGCCGGGGTCGGTGCCTGCCCGGGCATGTTTGTAGGCTCTTTTGCCATCGATTTTAACCGCCGAAAAAACGGGGGGCACCTGCATCAGAGGGCCTGTGAAGCGGCGGAGGCTCTCCTCCAGGAGGTCGCGGGTAATATGATCGCTCGGGTAGAGGTGGTCTTCCTGCGTTTCCCGGTCGAAGGAAGGGGTGGTCGCTCCCAGTTTCAGTGTGGCGATATACTCCTTTTCCTGGGCCTGTAACTGATCTACCTGCCGGGTCGCCTTCCCTGTACAAAGAACCATCACCCCAGTAGCCAGCGGATCCAGGGTCCCGGCATGCCCTACCTTAATCCGTTTCACCTTAAGTTCACGTGAGAGAAAATTGCGCACCTTGCCCACCAGGTCAAAGGAAGTCCAGCCATAAGGCTTGTCAAACAGGAGTATCTCTCCGTCCAGGAAATTGCTTGCGCCGTTTGTTGCCTCCATCCAGCCGGGATTCGTTACCACTTTAAAACCAACCTTGATTTTCAGGCTGCAAAGATAGCAATAACCCCTATCACAAGGCAATAGAGGGCGAAATAAATCAGTTTTCCCCGGCTGACGATGCGGATCATCCAGGTGCAGGCCAGGAATCCCACCACGAAGGCCGTGATGAACCCGATGAGCAGGGGTCCTACGGTGATTCCCGCTCCGGAGAAGGCATTGTGGCGGACCAGATCGATGAAGTTGGCTCCCAGGATGGGGAGGAGGACCATCAGAAAGGAGAAGCGGGCCACTTCTTTACGGTCATTTCCCAGGAGGATACCGGTGGCGATGGTGGCCCCGCTGCGGGAGATCCCGGGCATGACGGCTATCGCCTGGGCCATACCGATGATCAGGCTATGCAGCCAGGAGATCTCCCCGCCCTGTTTCTCTTTTCGGAAGTGGGCAAAAGTCAGCAATGCCGCGGTGACCAGCAGGCAGCACCCCACCAGGAGCAGGTTCCCCGTGAAGAATGATTCGACCTCTTCCCTGAAGAACAGTCCGATGACCCCTACCGGAAGCGCCGATAAAAGGAGTTTGCCCAGATAGGATGATTCCTGGTTGGGGGTGAATCGTAATCCCCGGGAAAACAACCGGGCCAGATCTTCCCGGAAGACGACGATGGTACTCAGAACCGTGGCCGCGTGAACCGTCAGGGCAAAGGGGAGGTTCTCCCCCGCAGGCGTATGCATCAGATGATTTCCCAATTCCAGATGGCCGCTGGAGCTCACGGGTAAAAACTCGGTCAGCCCCTGAAGGGCACCGAGGAGGAAGGCTTCTGTTCCTGTCATAAAAAAAGGAGGTCAGCGGCGTTTACCTGGTTTTCTTCATGATGGCCCATATCTCAAAAACAAAGCCAAAGAGGAGGACCAGCGGGGCCAGGGTGATCCTGCGAAAACTGAAAATCTCAGGATTGAACTGGTTGGGGTCATCGCTGCCGCCTCCTGCCATCAGGATAAAACCAATAAGGATGATGATGAACCCAATGGCAATGAGCTTATAGTTCTCTTTTCCCAGCGGAAATCCGGGATGTTCTTTGATCTCATTTTCCTTTTTTGCCATATCAGGTTTGTATTAAGATGCCAAAGATAGGCTTTTTTGCACTAATAGAACATTTCGTCGAACTTCATTTTCAGGAAACGGTTGACGGCTACGTGGGTGGAAACCCAGGAAAGGAGGATCCCCAGGACCAGGACGATCAGGAAAACCGCCCCCAGCAGCAGGAGATCGCTGAAGTCGATCATTCCGCTGAGTTCTTTCTTGTAGGAGAAGATGATAGCAGCCAGAAAGAGACAGGAAAGAAGGGCCCCATAAATGCCGTACCGGATGCTTTTATGGACAAACGGGCGCCTGACAAAGCGACGGGTGGCTCCTACCAGCATCATGTTGTTGATGATAAAACGCTGGGCATACACCGATATCCTGATCGTGTTATTGATCAACACACTGAAGACAAATAGCATCAGTCCGCTGAAAATCAAAAGAAAAATACTGATGCGCCTGACATTATCGTTGATGACCGAAACCAGGCTCCGCTGATAAAACACCTCCTTCACCTGGGGCAGCTGGATCAGGTCTTTTTCTATCAGGGTCAGGCTGTCGCTCTGGGTGTAGGGGGCATAAAGTTTAACCTCGATGGAGGAGAACAGGGGATTGTACCCCAGGAAGCCCGTGAAATCTTCGCCCAGTTCCTCCTTCAGCTCCCGGGCTGCACTCTCCTTGTCGATGTAACGAAGCGATTTCACCCAGGGTTCGGCCGTAAGGTTCTTCTGCAGTTTGTCGATCTCCGGTGCCGGAAGATCCTCCTGCAGCACCAGCGTAAAGCCGATTTTTTCACGGACGTACTCAGAGAGGCGCCCGGCATTAAACAGGATCAGCACCAGCAACCCCAGAAGAAAGAGAACCAGGGTAATGCTGACCATTGAGGTCAACCAGGAGGTGAATATTCTTTCTTTCAGTTTTTTAGGCTTGCTTTTTCCCATGGGTTCCGAATGTTGGTATCTGCCGGAAACAAAAGTAAACATTTTCCCGGCCCGCACGCCCCTTCCTGATCATTCGGAAGGCTTTTCTTTCCATTTCCAGGCCTGTGGTCTTCCCACTCAGGGGATCATGTTATGCCGCCGTGGCCCCCCTCCCTTCTTTCCCAGTGGGATAGGGCGTTCCTTTGGGGTGCACTTGGATATCTCCAGGGATGCCTTCTGCATAACCTCAGAAATCCTCTTTTCCGGCGGTCACGAAGGGGCTTACTTCCATAAAATCATTTTTTTAAAGAGGATTGTTTTGTAATTCTGAAAAAAGAAAATACTTTTGCAGTCCGATTATTATCTTACTTGTGTTTGTATAAGATACTGATTTACTTTGCAGTACACCTGCCTTTCCGGATGCCAAGGGAAACAGCGGTTTTTGTGGAGTGGAGCGGTATCAATGTTAAACGGTTTTAATAATAAAAATTTTCAAGTGGATACACTGAGTTACAGGACTGTTTCGGCCAATAAAGCCACAGTAAACAAGGAATGGGTAGTGATAGATGCTACCGGACAGGTGCTGGGCAGGTTGGCCAGTACCGCAGCACGCATCCTGCGTGGCAAGCACAAGACGAATTACACGCCCCATGTGGATTGTGGCGATCATGTGATCGTCATCAATGCGGAGAAGGTGATTCTTACCGGTACGAAAATGACCGACAAGGAGTACATTCGTCATTCGGGTTACCCCGGAGGCCAGTACAAGCGTACTCCTGCCGAGATCCTGGTGAAATTTCCCGAGAGGTTGGTGGAGCATGCCGTTAAAGGGATGTTACCCAAGAACCGTCTGGGAAGAAGCATTTACAAAAACCTGAAGGTAGTTGTCGGTCCCGAGCACAAATATCAGGCCCAGCAGCCCCGATTAATCGATTTAAATACCATTAAGTAAGTCATGGAAGTAATTAATACAATTGGTCGCCGTAAATCGGCTGTTGCCCGTGTTTACCTGATGCCGGGGAAAGGAACCATTACCATCAACGATCGTGACCTCAAGGATTATTTCACGACCGAGATTTTGCAGTATGTCGTTCTTCAGCCTCTGAACCTTCTGGGGGTCAGGGAGAATTTCGATGTAAAGGTGAATCTTGACGGCGGCGGATTTTCAGGACAGGCAGAAGCGCTGCGTCTGGGGATCTCCCGTGCGTTGGTCAAACTCGATCCTGAGAATCGCCCGACGCTGAAGCATGCCGGTTTCATGACCCGCGATCCCCGCGAAGTGGAGCGCAAGAAACCCGGCCGGCCCAAAGCCAGGAAGAGATTCCAGTTCTCGAAACGTTAATCTTTTTATCTATCAATTAATAACTCAATGGGATCTAAAACCCTTGAGACTTCCGCAGTTGCGGGACTACTCAAGCGTTGCTTTTAAGCAGGATTTCAGTAAAAAAAAAGTAAACAGATGCCAAGAACAGATTTTCAGCAGTTACTCGATGCCGGAGCGCACTTCGGCCACCTGAAAAGGAAATGGAACCCGAACATGCAGCCTTACATCTTCATGGAAAAAAACGGGATCCACATCATTGACCTCCAGAAGACCGTCGTCAAGATCGATGAGGCGGCCGCTGCCATCAAGCAGATTGCCCGTTCAGGACGCAAGGTGTTGTTTGTGGCCACCAAGAAGCAGGCCAAGGATATCGTCTCTGACCTGGTTTCCTCGGTGAAGATGCCTTATGTGACGGAGCGCTGGCCTGGTGGAATGCTCACCAACTTTCCCACGATCCGTAAAGCCGTCAAGAAGATGGTCTCCATCGACAAGATGACCAAAGACACCAGCTGGGACAAGCTTTCGAAGCGCGAGAAGCTGCAGATCACACGTCAGCGCGCCAAACTCGAGAAGGTCCTCGGCAGTATCGTTGACCTGACCCGCCTGCCTTCTGCCCTTTTTGTGATCGACGTGATGAAGGAGAAGATTGCCGTGAAGGAAGCCCAGCGTCTGGGAATTCCCGTCTTCGGCATCGTCGACACCAACTCTGACCCCAACGGGATTGATTTTGTCATCCCTGCCAACGATGATGCTTCCCAGTCGATTCAGCTGATCACCGGCGTGATGGTCGAGGCCATCCGCGAAGGATTGCAGGAGCGCCGTGTGGAACGCGACAAGGATGATGTGGAAGGCGAAGAAGGTGAGGAGGATGAAATGCCCCGTCGCACCCGTCGCGCCCGCAAAACCGTTAGAAAGGTGGAACTGAGCGGGGAAGAAATCGACACCGACGTTCCTGAGGAGATGGAAGAACTCGAGGAAGGACCTGAAACCGATCTGGACGAAGAACTGGAAGAGGAAGAAGAGATCGATACCGACTTCGACGAAGAAGGTGAAGAGGAGAAGTGATCTTACCGGTGTAATAGTAATTTTTGAATTCAAAACATTTATTAAACAGTAGAATAATATGTCAGTAACAACTGCAGATGTGGTCAAATTGCGTCATGCCACAGGTGCCGGTATGATGGATTGTAAGAATGCCCTGGTTGAAGCCGAAGGTAACTTTGACCGTGCCGTGGAGATTATCCGTGAGCGTGGGAAGCTGGTTGCCAGCAAGCGTGCCGACAGGGAAGCTACCGAAGGATGCGTCCTGGCTGGTGTTACCGGGGATAAGAAGTTCGGTGCTGTCGTGGTACTCAACTGCGAAACCGACTTCGTTGCCAAAAACGAGAAATTCATCGCTTTCACCACCCAGATTCTTGACGCCGCCCTGGCTTGCCAGCCGGCGACCCTCGAGGAGCTGAAGAACATTATGTTGGATGGCCGGTCGATCGGCGATCAGGTGACTGAGCAGGTCGGTATCATCGGTGAAAAGCTGGATCTTTCCTTCTATGGAAAGGTGAAAGCAGAAACCGTGGCTCCCTATATCCATCCCGGGAACAAACTGGCCACTATTGTGGGTTTCAACAAGGAAGGCATCGAGGCCCAGCTGGGTAAGGACGTCGCCATGCAGGTGGCTGCCATGAACCCTGTGGCCGTCAGCCGCGAGGTCATCCCCCAGGAAGTCATCAACAAGGAACTCGAAATCGCCAAGGAAAAATTCCGTCTGGAAGGAAAACCCGAAGCCATGCTGGACAAGATCGCCCGGGGAGCCCTTCAGAAATGGTTCCAGGATTCGGCTCTTCTGGAGCAGACCTATGTGAAAGATGGTAAGATATCTGTCAAACAGTACCTTGAGCAAAACGACAAATCCCTCACGGTGACGGCTTTTGAAAGATACGCCCTTGACGCCTGATCTGGCGCTACGATAGACTACAAAATGGGTACTCTCTCCGGGGGTACCCATTTTTGGTCTTATGAGGGATGAACGTTATATTTGCAGAAAGAAACCAAACGATGATCAAGTACAGGCGGATATTGCTCAAGTTAAGCGGGGAGTCGCTGGCAGGGGCTCAATCTAACGGAATCGATGCGGCACGTTTGAACGATTATGCCGCAGAAATCAGTCAGGTCGTGAAGAGAGGGGTGCAGGTGGGCATTGTCATTGGCGGGGGAAATATCTTCAGGGGGATGAGCGGTGCAGCCCGGGGATTTGACCGTGTGAAGGGCGACCAGATGGGGATGCTGGCCACGGTAATCAACAGCCTGGCCTTGCAGTCGGCGCTTATTGACGCCGGATCTGCGGCCCGCGTTTTTACTTCAATCCGTATGGAGCCCGTTGGGGAGTATTATGCCAAGGAAAAAGCCGTTGAAGCGCTTGAAAAGGGGCAGGTCGCCATCATTGCCGGGGGCACCGGAAACCCCTATTTCACCACGGACACGGCCAGTGCCCTGCGCGGAACCGAAATCGAAGCCGACGTCCTCCTCAAGGGGACCCGTGTCGACGGGGTGTATAATGCTGACCCCGAGAAAGTAGCCGGGGCCATCCGGTATGATAAGATCTCCTTTGAAGAGGTCTACCGGCAGGGACTTAAGGTCATGGACCTGACGGCCACCACCTTTTGTATGGAAAACCACCTCCCTGTCGTGGTTTTTAACATGGACCAGAAAGGGAACCTGCTCAGGTTGCTTGACGGAGAGCCGGTAGGCACCCTGGTGCATCTGTGACATAGGCTCACATTTGAGGGTTTAAGCCTTGTTTTTTTTAATTTTTTTATATATTTGTAACCTGACTAAACAGCCAGAACATTTATGGTAATGCACGAAGAAGCCCAGTTTGTATTGGATCAATGCAAGGAGAAGATGGATCTGACCATCGAGCATCTCGAGAAGGAGTTGCTGCATATCCGTGCCGGGAAGTCCAATCCGGCTATGGTAGACGCCGTTACCGTTGATTATTACGGGAGCTTGGTTCCGCTGAGCCAGGTGTCCAATATCAGTACGCCCGATCCGCGGACCATCGCCATTCAGCCGTGGGAGAAAAAGATGATCCCGGTCATTGAGAAAGCCATCATGGCTGCCAATCTGGGTTTCAACCCCGACAACAACGGTGAGGTGATCCGTATCAATATTCCGCCGCTGACCGAAGAGAGAAGAAGAACCCTGGTCAAACAGGCCAACAAGGAGGGAGAGAATGCCAAGATCAGCATCCGCACGGCCCGCAAGGAAAGCAATGAAAGCCTGAAAAAGCTTTTAAAAACCGGTTTGGCGGAAGATATGGAAAAAGATGCCGAAGAAATTGTGCAGAAATTTACCGATGAATTTGTAAAAAAAATTGATACCTTAGTGGCTGCTAAGGAAAAGGATATAATGACTATTTAATTGTTTCTAGTTTTCTGTTTTCTGAACATTGTTTAATTGTTTTCATGGCTTTGAGGCAGCACCAAATGGGGCTGCCTTTTTTCGTAGGGGAGAGGCTTTATGGTTCACTTACCTCGGCGACGGCGGTACGGAGGAATTCGCGGGTATAATAGTCGGGGTCGGTGATTTCGCCATTCCAGACCACGAGGTCGAGGTCGATGGTGCGGGGGCCGAAGCGGGGTAGGCTACGGTCGCGGCCGGTAAGCTCCTCGGTGCTCTTCAGCAGGCGCACCAGTTCTTCACGCGACAAGGTGGTCGCGATGCGGGCCGCCCCGTTGACAAAGTCAGGCTGGTTGGTGATCCCTATCGGGGGCGTGATGACCAGGGCTGATACCTTTTCGATCCTCACCGTTTGACCGAGTAATTGCAAGGCCAGGGGGATGTTCGCTTCAGGCCGGATGTTGGATCCAATGCCGATGATTGCCTGGTTCATCATGGTTAAGCCATATTTCTAAAGGTTGGTACGATCCTCCTGTTCTTCACCGTGATGCTTCCAATTCCACGGAAACCGAATCGGCGTAGCGCAGCGCATGGGGCTTGTCGACCTGCACCCGGGCCCGCCTGACCATCGGGTCGGCCATGACCAGCTCTAAAATCCTGCGGGTTAATACCTCCAGAAGCTTGAAATGCCCCTCCTGGACCAGGGTGATCACCTGCTTGGTTATCTTCTTGTAATCGTAGATCCCATCCGGATCATCATTTTCCATGGCCGCCTCCGGAAGATCCACCTCCACCTCCATGTTAATGACCACATCCTGTTTATGAACCAGTTCTTCGGGGTTAAACCCGATAAAGGTGCGGATCTGCAGGTTTTTAATTCGGATCAGTGCCATAGTGCCTGGTTTTATCTGTTTCTTCGACCATTAAGAATCCTGAGGGTGCGTTCAGGAAGACCGTACCGTTTCAGAGGTGCTGGCCTCCGTCACAGAAGAGCAGTTCGCCTGTAAGGTAGTCATTTTTCAGGAGATAATCGAGCGCATCGAGGATAGGTTGGATGCCCCCGGGGCGTTTCATGGGAATGACGGCTGCCAGGGTGCGGAGGTAATCCTCTCCTTTTCCCGGGGGAGCCAGGATCAGTCCCGGTGCGATGGCGTTGGCCCTGATCAGGGGTCCATAAGCGGCAGCCGTCATCTGGGTGAGCTCCCACAACGATTTCTTGGCCAGGGTGTAGGCGGCATAATTCTCCCGGTTGGTGGTAATCCGGGTATCGGTCATGTTGATGATCATCCCCTGGCCGCACTGGCGGATGAACTCCCGGGTCAGGATAAATGGGGCCTTCAGGTTGACGGTCATCTGGAAGTCAAAAAAAGCACTCCCGGTGTCGGCGATTTTTTTCGGGGTGAAGACCGAAGCATTGTTGATCAGGAGCTGCGGTGGGCCCATCTCCCTGATCACTTGCGGCAACAAGGCTTCCGTTTCCCGGTCGCGCGTCAGGTTGGCGCTGAAGGCTGCAAATTGCTGCTTCGGAAATTGTGCCGAGAGATGGTGGACCAGTTCTCCGGCCGGGCCTCCCGATGTGTTGTAGTGGACGGCCACACTCCATCCCTGCCGGGCCAGATGCTCCGTCATGGCCTTCCCCAGCCGCTGCGCACCTCCGGTGATCAACGCCACCGGGAATCTGCTGTGGTTAACACCGTTTTCCATGAAGAATATCTTGAGTCTTGAATGAGGAGTCTTGAGTCTTCATTTCCGCCTGAAGCAGAACCACATTATTGGTACCGGAGAAGTTTGCTGAGGTATTTGCCGATGATGTCGAACTCGAGGTTGACAATGCTTCCGGGCCGGAAGGTGTGGAAATTGGTCATCTCCCAGGTATAGGGAATGATGGCTACCTGGAAGGTATGGTCCTGTGAGTTGACCACCGTAAGGCTGACGCCGTTCACGGTGACCGATCCCTTTTCGACGGTCATATAACCCTGCCGGGCTTTTTCCTTGTCAAAGGCGTATTCAAAGGTATAGTACCAGCTTCCCTCGGCTTCTTCCACGCGGGTGCAGGTAGCGGTCTGGTCGACATGCCCCTGGACGATATGGCCGTCGAGACGGCCGTTCATCATCATGCTGCGCTCCAGGTTGACCTTGTCGCCGGGTTGCAGCAATCCCAGGTTCGACTTGATCAGGGTCTCCCTGATGGCCGTCACCCGGTAGGTGAGGGTCTCCCTGTCGACGGCCACCACCGTCAGGCATACCCCGTTATGCGACAGACTCTGGTCTACCTTCAGCGCTCCGGCATGCTGCCAGTATATCGTGAAATGGACATTCTCCATCTCTTTCTCTATGGCCTTCACCACACCTGTTCCTTCGACAATTCCTGAAAACATATCGTTTACTATTAATGGTCAGTTTTTCATCTCCCACTCTGCGCCCTCTTTGCGGTCCTTGACGATGATCCCGATTTTAGCCAGTTCATCACGGATATAATCGGACGTGGTCCAGTCCTTGTTGATCTTGGCGCGGCTTCTGACCTGGAGGGTGAGCTCCACCAGTTGCCTTATCGTGTCGGAACCGGCGCCGCTGTTCTCTTCCGCTTTAAGTCCGAGAATGTCAAAAAGGTATACCCTGAACAGAAGCCGGAGCCGTTCAAGGTCACTGACCGTGATGGTCTCTTTTCCGTCGCTGATCAGGTTAATCAGTCTGACCCCTTCGAAGAGATGGGCGATGAGGATGGGGCTGTTGAGGTCATCGTTCATGGCGTTACGGCAGTTCTCCTCAAGGGTGCCGATCTCTATGGAAGTGGTTTCTGATACCGGCAGTTTTTCGAGGAGGGAGGCCGCCTTCATGAGGCGCTCCAGCCCTTTCCCGGCCGATACGAGGGCTTCGTTGGAGAAGTCGAGGGTACTGCGGTAATGGGCTTGCAGGATGAAAAAACGGATCGTCATAGGCGAGTAGGCTCCAGTAAGCAGGGGGTGCTTACCGCAGAAGAGCTTGTCGAGGGTTATGAAATTCCCCAGGGAGCGGGCCATTTTCTGGCCGTTGATGGTGATCATGTTGTTGTGCATCCAGTACCGCACCGAGGGGTGACCCAGTGCCGCGGTCGACTGGGCAATTTCACATTCATGATGGGGAAATTGCAGATCCATCCCTCCACCGTGGATGTCAAAGACCTCACCCAGGTATTTGGTGCTCATGGCTGAGCATTCGAGGTGCCAGCCCGGGAACCCCATTCCCCATTCCGAAGGCCACTGCATGATATGCTCGGGGCTTGCCTTTTTCCAGAGGGCAAAATCAAAGGGATTCCGTTTTTCGTGCTGCCCTTCAAGACGCCGGGTATTGGCCAGCATCTCCTCCAGGTTCCGTCCCGAGAGAATGCCGTAACGGTGATCTTTGTTATAGCGCAGGACATCGAAATAGACCGATCCATTGACCTCGTAGGCGTATCCCTGCTCCAGGATCCTGCGGATCATCACCTGTTGTTCGATGATATGACCCGAGGCCCGGGGCTCAATGGTGGGAGGCAGGGTATTGAGTTCTTCCATATTGCGATGGAAGGTATTCATGTATTTCTGGACCACCTCCATGGGTTCGAGCTGCTCGAGGCGCGCCTTTTTGGCGATTTTATCCTCTCCGCTCTCCTCCGTCTCATCCTCCAGATGGCCTACATCGGTGATGTTCCTGACATAGCGGACTTTAAAGCCCAGGTGGAGCAAGTAGCGGTAAAGGAGGTCAAAAGTGATCGCTGGCCGTGCATGCCCCAAATGGGCATTGGAGTAGACCGTGGGACCACAGACATACAACCCGGCCTTCCCCGCGATGAGCGGCTCGAAGGGCTCTTTTGTACGGCTTAATGAATTGTAAAGGGTCAACGGTTGTTCCATGTTTTAAGAATCTTTTTGATGGATAGTGATTCAGACCAGCCCGGTTTATTCGGGTTGCCTTGCGCTGCCTGGTTTCACTTCTGCTTTCTCCTGTTTCACTTCTGCATTCTCCTGCTTCCCTTCGGAATCGCCAGGCTCCATCGCGCTGACTTCGGCTGTACTGCCGCCGGCAGTCTCCTCTTTTTTCAGGGGATGATCATTGAAGAAGTTCTTGTAGAACAGAAGGATAGAAAAGATACCAATGGTAATGGAGGAGTCGGCAATGTTGAAAACAGGCCTGAAGAAGAGAAAATCATCTCCTCCCAGAAACGGAACCCAATCGGGGTAGTGCCCTTTGATGACGGGGAAATAGAACATGTCAACCACCTTTCCGTGGAGGAAAGTTCCGTAGCCACCCCCTTCGGGAAGGAAGGAGGCCACCTGCCCGTAGCTGTGGTCAAAGATCATCCCGTAAAAAGCACTGTCAATAATATTTCCAATGGCACCGGCGAAGATCAGGGAGAGACTGATGACAAAACCCCGTGGGGTATTTTGTTTGACCAGGCTAAAAAGATACCAGCCGATCGCGATGACGGCCAGGATCCGGAAGAGACTCAGGATCATCTTACCATATTCCCCTGCCAGTTCAAACCCGAAAGCCATCCCGTTGTTCTCTACGAAATGAATGATAAACCATTGGCCCAGAACAGGGTACTCCTGTCCCAGCATCATATGGGTTTTAATCCAGAATTTCAGAACCTGGTCGGCCAGGAGCACCACAAAGACGATCAATAGGGCGAGGTTCAGTTTGGACCACTTCATTATTTGTCGGATAGGCCCTCCCTCTCCTTCATGGATTTCACCCCCACTTTCCGGCGCGAGGCAGAAAGCGGACATTTCCGGAAGAGATGAGGAGGAGGCGGGTTACTTCTGGTTTTTCTTAGCGTCGATGGAGAGGGTGGCATGCGGCACGGCACGCAGTCTCTCCTTGGAAATCAGTTTACCCGTTTCCCGGCATATTCCGTAGGTCTTGTTTTCGATCCTGATCAGGGCGGCCTGCAGATGCTGAATGAACTTCAGCTGCCGCTGGGCCAGCTTGCCTGCCTCTTCCTTGGAGAGGGTTGCCGCACCCTCCTCCAGCACCTTGAAGGTGGGCGAGGTATCCATCGTGTCGTTCCCATCGTTGTGGGTGATGGAATTCTTATACATTTCGTAATCCTTCTGGGCTTTCTCTATTTTTTTCAGAATCAGCTCCTTGAATTCCTGCAGTTCAGCGTCGGAATACCTGGTCTTTTCTCCCATGACTCAAATTTTTAAATGATTAGTGTGAAACTTTCGCTTCCCGCTGTTGCTCCTAATTTAGGAATATTTCCCGGTATTTATCAGGTTTAACAACAAATCGGGTTTATATGGGTTAATTATTTCTCTCCACGGTGATCCAGGTCTCCAGGCCGTTGTCAATTTCGACCATCCGGGCGCCGGCAGGGGCTGTTGTGCCGGCCAGCTCCAGGCTGGTGGCCAGAGTCTGGGCCGTGATGTACTCCCGGTGCAGGAGGAGGGCTTCATCGAGTTGTTCGTGGCTGCCGATTTTCAGGCTGACCCGGTCGGTGACCTCAAAACCGCTCTCCTTCCTGATATTCTGGATCTTGTTGATGAATTCGCGGGCGATCCCTTCCAGCCGGAGTTCCGGCGTGATATGGATGTCGAGGGCCAGGGTGAGGTTCCCTTCGGAAGCCACCAGCCAACCCGGGATATCTTCGGTGGTGATCTCCACATCATCGGGGACCAGGGTGACCGTTTGGGCACCGATAACAAAAGAACAACTTCCCGTCTGTTCCAGGTCTGAGATCTGCCGGCTGGTGAATCCTGCCAGCACCTGCGAGATCTCCTTCATCAGTTTGCCGTATTTGGGACCGAGGACCTTGAAATTGGGTTTGATCTTTTTGCTGATGATGTCTGATGAGTCACTGAGGAATTCCACCTCCCTGACGTTGACTTCGGTAAGGATAATATTCTTCACGGCCTCGAACTGCATCCGGAAATGGTCGTTCAGGACGGGGACCATGATTTTCGCCAGAGGCTGTCTGACCTTTATTTTCTCTTTGCGGCGCAGGGCCAGGACCATGGAGGAGGCTTTCTGGGCGATATTCATTTTCTCCTCCAGTTCCCGGTCGATCCACCGGGGATTCTCCTTGGGGAAGTCGGCGAGGTGGACGCTCTGCCGGGGTTCTTTTCCGGTGAGGCCATTCAGGTCGGTGTAAAGGAGGTCGGCATAGAAGGGGGCTATCGGGGCCATCAGCCGGGCCACGGTAGTGAGGCAGGTATAGAGGGTCTGGTAGGCTGAAATCTTTTCCCGGTTGTAATGGCCTCCCCAAAAGCGTTTGCGGCTGAGGCGCACAAACCAGTTGCTCAGGTTTTCAGTGACGAAGTCGGCAATGGCCCTGCCGGCGCGTGTGGGTTCGTAGTTTTCGTAACTGTCGGCCACCTCCGCCACCAGGGTGTTGAGCAGCGAGATGATCCACCGGTCGAGTTCGGGTCTTTCTTCCACGGGTACCTCCTCTTCGGCATACCTGAAGCCGTCAACATTGGCGTACAGGGCGAAAAAACTGTAGGTGTTGTACAGGGTACCAAAGAACTTGCGGCGGACTTCATCGACCCCGGCGATGTCGAATTTGAGATTATCCCAGGGCTGGGCATTGGTGATCATATACCACCTCAGGGGATCGGAGCCATATTCCTCGATGGTATCAAAGGGATCGACGGCATTACCGAGCCGTTTCGACATCTTATTGCCATTCTTGTCGAGGACCAGACCGTTGGAGATGATATTCCGGAAGGCCACTGAACCGCTGATCATGGTGGCGATGGCATGGAGGGTAAAGAACCAGCCACGGGTTTGGTCGACCCCTTCAGCAATGAAATCGGCGGGGAAGGGGAGGGGTTTCACTCCTTCGGGGAGGTTCTCCCCTGTGCCAGGGATCATTCTTTCGAAGGGGTAGTGCCATTGGGCATAAGGCATGGCGCCCGAATCAAACCATACATCGATGAGATCAGGTTCCCTGAACATCTTCTTTCCGGAGGGAGAGACCAGGACTACCTCATCGACATAAGGTTTGTGGAGGTCTATCTTGAGGTAGTTCTCCTCGGTGTATACTCCGGGCTGGAACTCCGCCCAGGGATTTTTCTCCATAACCCCGGCAGCGATGGAGCGTTGGATCTCCTCCATGAGTTCGGCGGTTGAGCCGATGCATCTCTCTTCACTGCCGTCTTCGGTGCGCCAGATGGGCAGGGGGGTACCCCAGAACCGGGAACGGCTCAGGTTCCAGTCAACCAGGTTTTCCAGCCAGTTGCCGAAACGGCCGGTCCCCGTTGACCGGGGCTTCCAGTTGATGGTTTCGTTGAGCTCCATCATCTTTTCCCTGACGGCCGTGGTCTTGATGAACCAGGCATCGAGCGGGTAATAAAGGACCGGTTTATCGGTACGCCAGCAATGGGGATAGCTGTGGACATACTTTTCAATGCGGAAGACCTTGTTCTCCTGTTTCAGCATCACCGCGATGTCGACGTCGATGGTGGGTGTGTCGGGGGTGGCCTCCTGGTCGTATTCATTTTTAACATACCGCCCGGCAAAGGGGGCATAGTGTTCAACATTCACATTGTGCGCCACAAAGGTGGGATCCAGGTTTTCGATGGGGAAAAAGCGGCCTTTGCGGTCGACCAGGGGTTGGGTCTTCCCCTCCTGGTCGGTGACATAGAGGGGAGAGATTCCATGCTGGCGGCCCACGCGGTCGTCGTCGGCCCCGAAGGTGGGAGCGATATGAACGATGCCGGTTCCGTCTGCGGTGGTGACAAAATCGCCGGTGATGACCCTGAAGGCCTCTCCCTGGGGCTTCACCCAATCAATAAGCTGCTCGTAGCGAATGCCTTCAAGTTCCTTCCCGGTATATTCTCCCATGATTTTCCAGGGGATCTTTTTATTTCCGTGGGTAAATGCTTCCGGGGCCATTTCTGCTGCGGCAGGATCAAAGAAGGATCCCACCAGTTCTTTGGCGAGCACCAGGGTGACTGCTTCTCCCGAGTAGGGGTTGAAGGTACGTACCCTGACATAGGTAATGGAGGGGCCTACACAGAGGGCCGTATTGGAGGGGAGGGTCCATGGTGTGGTGGTCCAGGCCATGATATAGACCGGGGTTTCACACTCCCGGAAGAGAAATTCCGACGTTGCGTTGCGGATGACCTTGAATTGGGCGACGGCCGAGGTGTCCTTGACATCGCGGTAACATCCCGGTTGGTTCAGCTCGTGGGAACTGAGGCCGGTGCCTGCAGCAGGTGAGAAGGGCTGGATGGTATATCCCTTGTAGAGCAGGCCTTTGTCGTAGATCTGCCTGAGCAGGTGCCACAAGGTTTCAATATAGCGGCTATCGTAGGTGATGTAGGGATCATCCATGTTGACCCAGTAGCCCATGCGGCGGGTGAGCTCCTCCCATTCACGGGTGTAGCGCATTACCTCGGTCCTGCAGGCTTTGTTGTAGTCTTCCACGGAGATGGTTTTGCCAATGTCTTCCTTGGTAATGTTCAAGGTCTTCTCCACACTCAGCTCGATGGGGAGCCCGTGGGTATCCCATCCTGCCTTCCGGTACACCCTGAAGCCCTTCATGGTTTTGTAACGGCAGAAAATATCCTTGATCGCCCTGGCCATCACGTGGTGAATCCCCGGCATCCCATTGGCCGACGGCGGCCCCTCATAAAAGACAAAAGAGGAATGCCCCTCACGGGTCGTTATACTTTTGTGAAAGGTGTCGTCCTCCTCCCAGCGGCGGCGTACCTCCTTGTTGATCTGTGAAAGGTCTAACTGTTTATATTCCTGAAATTTCAATGTCATCAGACTCTGATTTTACCTGCTTTTTGAAAAATGCACAAATATAGCCTTTTATTCTTAAACACCCTTTAAGCTGATGGGTTATTCAACATGTTGAGGGGCTGGGCGAAAACAAAAGAGGCTGTCCGAAATTCAGGACAGCCTCTTTGCTCCAGCCGGGGCTTCTTTAAACCGCCGGTGCCTTTTATGAACTGCCGGGGCGGATACCCGGAGGGAAGAGATGGTTATGATAAATCCCGACCAGGCTTATTGGGCCTGACTCTCTTCAACGCCGAATTTGTATATACATACTGAGTAGTATTCTTTCCCGGGTTCCAGGATGGTGGAGGGGAATTGCGGCTGGTTGGGGGAGTCGGGGAAGTGCTGGGTCTCAAGGCATAAGGCCCCCCGGAATGGATAGGCCTTCCCATTCTTACCGGTATCCTTGCCCTGGAGGAAGTTGCCCCCGTAGAACTGGATCGCGGGTTCATTGGTATAGACCTCCATGGTTCTTCCGGAGGCAGGTTCCACGACTCTGGCGGCCAGGGTGAGTCCGCTGTCGGCAGCGGCCAGCACCCAGTTGTGGTCGTATCCCATTCCGAATTTAAGCTGCTGATGATCCTCCTCCAGGCGCGCTCCGATGGCGGTAGGCTGCCTGAAATCAAAGGGGGTGCCGTCAACGGGGGCGATCTCGCCTGTGGGGATCAGACCGCTGTCGACCGGCGTAAAATACGGCGCATTGATCATCATCAGATGGTCGTTGACATCACCGTTGCCGGCCCCTTTCAGGTTGAAAAAGGAGTGGTGGGTCAGATTGACCGGTGTGGGCTTGTCGGTCGTTGCCCGGTACTCGATCTTGAGTTCGTTGTCGGGGGTCACTTCATAGGTGACATTGACCTGGAGGTTCCCGGGGTAGCCTTCCTCCCCGTCAGGAGAGAGGTAACTGAGCAGCAGGGTGCTTTCATCGTTCTGGACGGCATCCCAAACGACATTGTTAAAACCTTTGACCCCGCCGTGCAGGTGGTTCGCCCCGTTGTTGGCCGCCAGGGTATAGACCGAATCGCCCAGGCTAAACCGGGCCTGACCGATCCGGTTCCCATACCGACCCACCAGGGTGCCGAAATAAATCTCATTTGACTTCAGATAGCCGTCAAGGGTGGAATAACCCAGGACTACATCCTCCATCTTTCCTTCTTTGTCGGGAACCCACAGGTCTACCACTCTTCCTCCGTAGTTGGTGATCTGAACGGTCATCCCCGATTCGTTTTTCAGGGTAAACAGTTCCACTTTCTTACCGTCGAGTTCTCCCCCGAAAGTGGCGGGATCGACCAACGGGAGCTGTTCCGGAGCTTTGGAACATCCGGCTGCAAAAAGCAGCATAATGAGGTAATGTTGTGTCTTCATCTGGTGAGTAATTAGGTTGTAATTGTTTATGTACAGATATGCGTAGAATTTTCGGACAGGAGGATTAAACCGGAGTGACGCCTTTTTTAAGGATGATGTTACCGTATTTGGCTGTTTCGCCGGTCATGACCACGGCAAAGGCGGAACGGGTTCTCTCGTAGAAGCTGAAGCGGTCGGTTTTGGTGATGGCAGTGGTCAGGGGGTACTCTTTTCTTATGGCTTCCAGGTAGGAGGCTTCCACGTTGGGATCGGGTTGGTCTCCCTCCACGGGGGCCATCATCACCAGGGGGTCGTCGACGTAGGAGTCAATTTCGAAGAGGGGGAGGATCGCTTCCAGGAGAGGAGCGATGCGTATTCCGTCGGCACGCAGGACCCTCTGGTTGAAAGATTCTCCGGGGAAGTGGGCATCGGCCAGTACGATTTCGTCGCCATGCCCCATGCGGGCCAACACCTCCAGCAATGCCGGAGCGATGAGCGGAGAGATTCCTTTAAGCATATTTTCTGTCAGGCTTCGTTAAACCATTCATATTCATACCGTAACTCGTAGTGCTGGCTCTGAGAGACATTCCGGCCGTTGATGAAGACTACGGTCTCTGTAAGGTTGCCTCCTTCATCATAACTGTGTTCCACCCATACCACCTGATGGCCTTCTTCATTCACCTCCTCCTGTCCCAGCAGATTTCCCCTTTCATCATACGTGTAAGTGGTGGTGTTTTTTTTACTGGCCGATTCCAGTGAAGTAGAGATCAGGATTCCCTGTTCGTTGTACTCAAAGCGGGTCATCGTCTGTAAATCACCGTCTTCGTCGTAGAGGGCTTCCGATGATTTTCTGCCTTCCTTGTCATAGCGGGTGACCATCTTGAAATGTTCACCGGTCTCTTCGCTTACGTGCCGGTGTTCGGAAACCAGTCCCCGCTCATTGTAGCTGAATTCGTCCAACCCGGTGACCTGGCCCTCCTGGTCTTTAACTTCATGCCGGATCAACAGCTTCTCCTTCCATGTGAATTTTTCGGTTTGATCGGTATCGCCTTCATCATCAACGGTTACTTTTTCGGTCACTCTGCCCTCCTGATCATAATGATAGGTGGTCGTGTCCTGTGATCCGTCGAGGTAAGTCTTTATCTCGCTGAGCATCCTTCCCTGTTCGTCTCTGTTGAAGGTGATGACTTCGGAAGGGGCCCCTTCTTCTGTGAAATAAAATTCCTTGACCACCTGACCGGCCTGGTCATACTCCCTGACGAGCTTCTCCTGCAGAACGCCATCCTGGGAGTAGTTGCTCTGGGAAACCGTCCTTCCCTGCCGGTCGAACTCCGCCGTACTATAGAGATAGGGGGGCATGACCATCTGGCCCTGCCCGATCCCCACATTCACCAGGTTGGTCCTGAAAACCACTGTTTTTTTCTTATTAGGCATACTCTTTTGCGATGGAAAAGCCAAAAGTAATTAAAAAAAGGAGAGCTCAACAGCTCCCCTTTTCAAATGTTAACCCCCAAACACACAATTGTCAGATCTATATCTGACTTGAAGTATTACAAATATAGATTTTTTACATCAAATATGTCGTACTTAAGATTATTTTCTTTTTTTTTTAATGCAGTCCAACGGTCTCCTTTTACAGATTGATTCCTTGGAGGTTGAGCACCGGGGCTATTAGTTGCCCATGTTGATCTGGCTGTTGATTTTGTCATTTTTCTCCTGGTCTTTGAACTTCAGGGAGTAGATGATGGCTTCCACCTGGCGGGTTAGATTGCGTTTGTCCTTGCTGGGAGCGTAAACGTACCCGTCGATGACGACGACTCTCTGTCGGTGGATGTCGAGTTCGGCCAGCAGGATAAAGGGGCCGCCCATGAAGTCATTCTGGACCCGCCACAACCCGCGGATATCAGCGGCATAGTTGCCGTTGTGGCGCGTGATATTGAAGACCTGCGGGGCCACCCTTTCGGTGGTCATGAAGCTCCCCTTTGTCGGCCCAGGCACATTGGCCTTTAAGATACTGTCGCGTTTGTTGAGCAGGTAATCGAGGGTAAAGGTGCTGTCGGATTGGTAGGGAAAGGTATAAACCAGAAGCCCCTGGGAGATCTCCGGGGTTTCGAACCGGACCCAGGAGAAGTCTTTGGCTTGGGTCGTCACCTTGAAGCCAGCAGGAACCGTCAGCATCAGGTTGTATTTTTCCCGAAGGTTGTTGTAAACGGCCTTGTCATACAGTTTGCGATAGTTTTGCGCCAGGCGGTCACGTTCTGCCTTCAGGAAATAGGCCGCGATCTTATCAGAGTTATCTGTGAAGATCTTCTCGAATTCCTCGTTGTTGCGGGCGTTGATCTGGACGGTCGCCTGGGGGTAGGCCCATACATCATCGGTAAAAGTCACCCCTGGATTTTCAACGATCGGTGAGATCTTGGTTTGCAGGATATTGCGCGTTTTTAGGAAGATATCCTTGAAGGCTTCATGGGGAATGGAAACAAGGTCAAAAAGGGGTTCTTCCTGGGGCAGGGCCAGCTGAGGCTGCGCCAGCGTTTTCCTGACTACATTTCCCGGAACGTCATCCCAGGCCACCTTTGACATCACTACGATCATTTCCCCGGCTTTCCCGGTCACATTCTGATGTAATATCTGCCGGTCACTCTTCTTGCAGGAGGTGAAAGATAGCAATAGCAATATCACTAAGGTTCCGATCTTTGAATTCATAGCACATTCTTTAGTTGGTTTTCAGCTCCATTGTAACAAAAACCTTACCAGGATTGGCTTAACGGCGGCTGACAGATGTAAAAACCACCTTTTTTATGAAATGGCAGATTTGGGGGGTGGAACTAGTGCAACTACTGAAGGGTCAGTGGTTTCAGCCAGCATTTGGTGGACGCTTTTACCGGTGACCGGATGGACCCGGTCGGGGGCGATATCGGCCAGTGGGACCAGCACGAACCTGCGGAGGGCCAACAGCGGATGGGGCAGTATGAGGAGCTCAGATTCCATAACCAGGGAGTCGTAAAAGAGAAGGTCGATGTCCATCTTCCGGGAGAGGTACTTCCCCGCTATTCTTTTCCGGCCAAAGCCGGCTTCTATCTTATGGATTTGGATCAGGACCTCTTCCGGAGAAAGTGAGGTAGAGACTTCCAGAACCTGGTTCCAGAAGGCTGAATGGGCTTTGAATCCCCAGGGAGGAGAGGCATATACCGGCGAAATGTTCCGCAGGGTTCCAATGTTTTCCGCAATCAGCTTCCGGGTGGTGTTGAATATTTCTGATTTATTTCCCTGGTTTCCTCCCAGGCACAGGAATAGTTGATGTTCCTCCATTATATTTGTGTAATTTAATCCTGACAGGCCAGACTTATAAGCCAAACGAAAGTATAAATATTGTATAAATCATCGGTTATGAAAGAATTTTTTAAATATACCCTGGCCACAGTCACGGGTATTCTTCTGACGACGCTGCTGCTGTTCCTGATCCTGGCAGGGGTTATCGGTGCCATGGTTTCCTCGGTGGAGAAGACGGTCGTGGTGGAGAACAACTCCATGCTGATGCTCAAGCTGGATCATCAGATTGTAGACCGGGCTCCCAAGGATCCCTTCTCGGAGCTCAATATTCCGGGGATGAGCCAGTCGCGCAAGATTGGCCTTGACGATATACTGTCGGCCATAGATAAGGCCCGGGACGATGACCGCATCAAGTGTATTTATCTTGATGTGTCGGTGTTAAATGCGGGGATGGCGGCTATCGAGGAGATCCGCAATGCCTTGCTGGCTTTCCGCGACAGTTCATCCAAGCCCATTTATGCCTATAGTGATCTTTACAGCCAGGGGGCCTATTATCTGGCCACGGCAGCTGATAAGGTGGTCCTCAATCCCCGCGGCCAGATCGACTTCCGCGGATTGGGCGGGGAGTTGGTTTTTTACAAGAATGCCCTGGAGAAACTGGGTGTGGAGGTGCAGGTGGTCAGGCACGGCAAATTCAAGTCGGCCGTGGAACCCTATATCCTGGAAGGGATGAGCCCTGAGAACCGGGAACAACGGATGGTTTACCTGAACAGCATGTGGAACCATATGCTGGCGGGCATTTCCCGGGAGCGTAAGATCCCCGTGGAGAAACTCAACGCCCTGGCCGACCAGATGATGACCTTCAGGAAGGCTGAAGAAGCCCTGACGGCGGGGATGGTCGACACCCTCAAATACAAGGACCAGGTGCTCGACGACTTGCGGGCCATCACCGGCACCGCTCCGAAAAAGGGCATCCCCCTGGTGTCTGTGAGCGATTATGTGAAGGCACCCGTTCACAAAAGCGCCAAAAAAGGGAGTTTCTCACGCAATAAAATCGCCGTCATTTATGCCAGCGGAGAAATTGGCAATGCCATGATGGGAAGTGAAGGGATCAACGGCGACAAACTCTCGCGTGAGATCCGCAAGGTCCGCCAGGATTCCTCCTACAAAGCGATTGTCCTGCGAATCGATTCTCCCGGAGGGAGTGCCTATGAGTCTGAAGTGATCTGGAGGGAGGTCAAGCTGGCTGCTGAGGAGAAGGTCGTGGTGGCTTCCATGGGGAGTGTGGCGGCTTCCGGCGGTTATTATATTGCCTGTGCTGCGGATAAGATCCTGGCCCACCCCAATACCATTACCGGATCGATAGGCATCTTCGGACTGATTCCCAATGCCGGGGAGCTCATGGAAGAGAAGCTGGGGATCACTACTGACGTGGTCAAAACCAACGAACATGCCGATATGCCGTCACTGGTCAGGCCGATGAGCGAGTTTGAGCGCAACCTGATGCAAAACTACATCGAAGAGGGGTATGCCCTGTTCGTTTCCAGAGTAGCCGACGGGCGTAAGATGGAGGTGGCCGCGGTGGATTCCATCGGCCAGGGCAGGGTTTGGAGTGGCGAGAATGCCCTGCAGATCGGACTGGTCGATGAGTTGGGCGGACTCGATGAGGCCGTGAAGAAGGCGGCAGAGATGGCCGGTGTGGAGAACTACCGGGTGGTGAAACTCCCTGAGCTCGCCGACCCCCTGACCGAGTTGTTCAAAAGTGGTTCCGACAATGCCCGGGCCTGGATCCTGCGTAATGAACTCGGAGAGGCCTATCCCTACTACCAGCAGTTACACCACCTCAAAAATATGAAGGGGATTTATGCCCGTTTGCCCTTTGAGGTAAACATCAGATAATCCGTTCCGCACGCGAACACCATCACCCTTTTGGCCCCCCCGGGGAGGCTAATTGAAAGAACAGGAATCACTCCTGTTCTTTTTTTATGGCATATAATAGGCCAATAATTATTACTTTAGTGACCCAAATTACAGGTGTATGCGGAAGCTGGTATTCTACCCTCTCTCCCTGGTTTACGGATTGATAGTGACTTTCCGGAACCTGTTGTACGACCTCAAAATCCTCAGAAGTGTCGATTTTGATGCCCCTGTGATTTCCATTGGCAACATCACCGTGGGGGGGACCGGCAAGACACCCCATACCGAGTACCTGGTCAGATTGCTCAAATCGCAATTCAGGGTAGCCACCCTCAGCAGGGGGTATAAACGCAAGACCAAAGGTTTTCTTGTGGTGCAGACCAATTCTGAGGTGACCGATGTCGGGGATGAGCCCCTTCAGATTAAGAAAAAGTATCCTGCGGTGACGGTTTCGGTATGTGAAGACCGTGTGGCAGGCCTCGACCAGCTTTTTTCCTCGGAAGCGCCCCCTGACGTGGTCCTCCTTGATGATGCCTTTCAGCACCGGAGGGTCACCCCGGGACTCAATATTCTGCTGATCGATTACAACAAGCCGCTCAGCCGCGACACGATGCTCCCATATGGACGGCTGCGTGAGAGCCCCAAGGAGATCCGCCGGGCCAACATCATCATCATCACCAAATGCCCCAATGAGATCGCACCCATTACCCGCCGGATCATGGCCAAGGAGGTATTTCAGTTTCCCTATCAGCAGCTCTTTTTTACCACCATGGTTTACGGGCAGCTTTATCCCTATTTCCCGGAGGGTTCACCCATGGATCTCTTTACCGATACTTCCAGAATGGGGATCCTGCTGGTCACCGGTATCGCCTCCCCTGAATATGTGGTGCAGCATGTCAATAAACTCTCCCCTTTAACCGATACGGCCCTCTTCCCCGACCACCATTATTATACCGAAAACGATATTCAGCTCATCCTCCAGAAGTTCTACCGGCTGCAGGGCACCCGCCGCATCATTGTCACCACCGAGAAGGATATGGTCAGGCTTACCCGCCATGACCTCTTTACCCTGGATGTGAAATCCTCATTTTATATTCTTCCCATCCAGGTCAAGTTCCTGGACCGGGAAGGGAAATTGTTTGACCAGAAAATTTTGGAATATGTTGGAGAAAATAAAAGCAACCGCGAATTACATATCCGGCAGGGCCGGAATAAAGTGTGATACCGGAATCATATTGGGAACCGGGCTGGGAGGACTGGTCAGGGAGATTGACATCCTGGAATCGATTCCCTATAATGAGATCCCTCATTTCCCGGTATCGACGGTAGTTGGTCATGCCGGGCGGCTGATTTTCGGCCGGCTGGGGAACAAGCCTGTCCTGGCCATGCAGGGGCGGTTCCACTACTATGAAGGGTATAACATGAAAGAGGTGACCTTCCCGGTCAGGGTGATGCGGGAACTGGGGATCACTAACCTGTTTGTCTCCAACGCCAGCGGAGGCCTCCATCCCGACTACCGGGTGGGCGATATCATGGTGATCCGCGACCATATCAATTTCTTCCCCGAGCATCCTCTCAGGGGCCCCAATGAGGCCTCTCTGGGCCCCCGCTTCCCCGATATGAGCAAGGTATATGATGAACCGCTCCGTATGAAGGCCAGGCAGATCGCCCTGGAGAACAACTTCCATCTGCAGGAGGGAGTTTATGTTGGGGTCTCCGGGCCTACCTTTGAGACCCCTGCCGAATACCTGATGTTCAGAAAACTGGGCGGGGATGTCGTGGGCATGAGCACCGTTCCGGAAGTGATTGTGGCCCGCCACGCCGGAATGCGGATCTTCGGCATTTCCATCATCACTGATAGCGGGGTCCCCGGGCAGATCGTTGAGATCTCGCATGAGGAGGTACAGGAGGTGGCTATGAAAGCCGAACCCAGGATGACCCTGATCATGCGAAAACTGATCGAAAGTCTCTGATCCTCTCCGGGAATAAACGGACAGAAGCCCCTCATTGTAAACCCGGAAGCGGACGGACTGCCGTAGCCCGTGGTGGTCCCGCCCCAGAAGGTGACCCGAAGCATGAAGAGCCTTTCCCCGCGCCGCTCCCTGATGGCCGGTAACACCTGATATTTGCCCTATGGACCTCCTTTTGATCTCTCTTGCCCCGGTAGCTGTGATTGCCGGATACATCTGGTTCCGCGATAAGTATGAAAAGGAGCCCATCCTGCTGTTGCTCCTCTCCCTCCTTGCGGGAGTCGTCATTGTCTTCCCCGTGATGGCCGTGGAAGGATTCCTGTCGGCCGTAGGTGAAGCCCTCTCCCTCAACGGCCTGTGGGAAGCCGCCTGGTCGGCATGGGTAGTGGCTGGTTTGACCGAGGAGATGTTCAAGTTCCTGGCCCTCTTTCTGCTCATCTGGAAGAAACCGGCCTTTAACGACAAATATGACGGTATCGTCTACGCGACCTTCATCTCACTGGGTTTCGCCGCCGTCGAGAATGTGCTCTATGTTCTGCAGGAGGGTTATGCCACCGGGCTGCTCCGCGCCTTTACGGCCGTCCCCGCCCATGCCATCTTTGGAATCACCATGGGGTTCTTCTTTGGGATGGCTAAATTCCACCCCCGTGAGCGGCAAAGCCTGAAATGGAAAGCCCTCTTCATCCCGTTGCTCCTCCACGGAGTCTATGATTTCGTTCTTTTTACCGGCATCGAATGGCTCTGGATCCTCTTTCTCCTCTTCGTCATCTTCCTCTATGTTTCGGGGTTCCAACGGGTGAAACACCTCTCTGGTCAGAGTTATTTCAAAACCGACTATGAACTGCTGAATAAAAAGTTCAGCGAACAGAACCAAACAGAGCATAACGAATAGTACAAACGGCCATCTCCTTGTACAAACGAATGGTCAGGCGATGTTGGAAAAGGGGAGACCAGCCTCGGGCAGGAAAATAGTATAACACATTAAACAGCATATATGCGAGTGAATATTCCGGATTTCAGTGACGTCGTTGCGGCGCATGCCCGCATTGCCTCCTATGTCCACAGGACACCGCTTTACTCTTCGGAGAGTATCAATGCCATCACGGGGGGGGAGTTATTTTTCAAGTGTGAGAATTTCCAGAAGGTAGGGGCTTTCAAGTTCCGGGGGGCCTGCAATGCGGTTTTTTCGCTTTCCGGGGAGGAAGCGGCGCGGGGGGTGGCCACCCACTCCTCGGGGAACCATGCGGCGGCCCTGGCCCTGGCCGCCCGTAAGCGGGGCATCCCCGCCTATATCGTTATGCCCCGTACTGCCCCGGAAATCAAGAAAAAGGCGGTGGCCGGCTATGGAGGGATCATCACCTTCTGCGAACCCACCCTTCAGGCCCGGGAGGAGACCCTGGCCAGGGTGGTCGCCGACACGGGAGCTGTCATCGTCCATCCCTATGACAATGCCGACGTGATCGCCGGCCAGGGCACCGCCGCCAAAGAGATGATCGAGGATGCCGGCAGTTTCGACCTGATCCTGGCCCCCGTGGGAGGCGGGGGGCTCCTCAGCGGAACTGCCCTCTCGGCCAAGGCCCTCTCCCCCGGCTGCCGGGTGATCGCCACCGAACCCGCCGGCGCCGACGACGCCTTCCGCTCTTTTCATGCCGGGAAAATCATCCCCTCAAATCACCCGGTGACCATCGCCGACGGACTTCTCACCTCCCTGGGGCAGCGCAACTTCGCCATTATCATGGATAAGGTCGACGATATCGTCACCGTTTCCGAGGAGAAAATCATCGAGGCCATGCGACTGGTATGGGAAAGGATGAAAATCATCATCGAACCCTCTTCGGCAGTGCCCCTGGGAGCTATCCTGGAGGGAAAAGTGGAGGTGGCCGGACTGAAAACCGGTATTATACTTTCGGGAGGGAACCTCGATCTGGGGAACCTCCCGTTTTAGTGCAGACGGTCCCCCCGGAGTGGGGCCTTCCTCCCGATGAGCAGACCACAGTGGGGCCTTCCGCCCAATGTACAATCGCAGGCCAGGAGCGCTGCATGGCAAGCAGTTGACGATGACCTTGCCCAGTAAGATCAGGATCAACAGTCATGCCCTGAGCATTGCATGGTGCGCGATAGACCTGCTTCCTCCAGAGGTGCTATCGGATGGGTGTACCGCCTGTTCCCACTTTTGTGCGTTGAGGAGGCGTAAATCCCCTTTTTGATTTTATATGGGATGGGGGTGGTGAGCGTCAGATAAAGTGTTAACTTTAATGGACAAACCTCATAACACCCACCATGTTAGTCAAGACCTTCGGGAGTGCCGTATTCGGGATTAATGCGGCCACCATCACCATTGAGTGCGATGTCACCAAAGGGGTCAGGTTTCTGCTGGTAGGCCTGGCCGATCATGCCGTGAAGGAGAGCCAGCAGCGCATCGAGTCTTCCCTGCGGATCTGCGGTTATCACTGGCCCAAACAGAAGATTGTGGTCAATATGGCTCCTGCCGATCTGCGCAAGGAGGGTTCAGCCTTTGACTTGCCTATGGCCATTGGGATTCTGGCCGCCTCGGAACAGATCCTGACCCACAAACTGGACCGCTATGTTATGATGGGAGAGCTGTCCCTCGACGGTTCCCTGCAGCCGGCGCGGGGGGCCCTGCCCATTGCCATCAATGCCCGGAAAGAGGGTTTCGAGGGGCTGATCCTGCCCCGTGATAACGCACGCGAAGCGGCGGTGGTGGATAAGCTCAGAATCTACGGCGTCGATAATATCAGGGAAGTGGTAGCCTTCTTCAACGATGAGGTGGAACCGGAGCAGACGGTCGTCGACACGCGGGCTGAATTTTTCTCCCGGGTCAGCCAAAGCGATGTCGATTTCTCCGATGTCAGGGGCCAGGAAAACGTGAAACGGGCCCTGGAGATTGCCGCCGCGGCCGGGCATAATCTCCTGATGATCGGTCCGCCCGGTTCGGGCAAGACCATGCTGGCCTGCCGCCTGCCCACCATTCTGCCTCCCTTTACCCTCAAAGAGGCCCTGGAAACCACCAAGATCCATTCGGTGGCCGGCCACATCGACAGTCATACCTCCCTCATGACCTTGCGCCCTTTCCGGAGCCCTCACCATACCATCTCTGACATCGCCCTGGTCGGAGGGGGCGTCAACCCCCAACCCGGAGAAATTAGCCTGGCCCATAACGGCGTTCTTTTCCTGGACGAACTCCCCGAATTCAAACATTCGGTACTGGAAGTGCTGCGGCAACCCCTCGAAGACCGGAAAATCACCATCTCCCGGGCAAAGATCTCGGTGGAATACCCCGCCAGTTTCATGCTCGTAGCTTCTATGAACCCCTGTCCGTGCGGCTATTACAACCATCCTTCGAAGGAGTGCGTCTGCGATCCCGGAAAGGTACGCCAATACCTTAACCGCATCTCCGGTCCATTGCTCGACCGCATCGACATGCATCTGGAAGTGGTGCCGGTTCCTTTTCAGAAACTCAACGACCTGCAACCGGCCGAGCGAAGCGAGACCATCCGCGATAGGGTGATCAAAGCCCGGCAGATCCAGGAAGAGCGGTTCAAGGATGTTCCCGGGGTCTATTGCAATGCCCAGATGAACTCCCGCATGGTCAGGGAAATGACCGATCTGGATTCCTCCTGCCGTCAGCTGCTACGGAATGCTATGGAGAAACTGGGTCTCTCCGCCAGGGCCTACGACCGCATCCTGAAGGTTTCCCGTACCATTGCCGACCTGGAAGGTTCGGAAAAGATCGAAAGCCATCACCTCTCCGAAGCCATCCACTACCGCAGCCTCGACCGGGACAACTGGGGCATGTGACCGGAAGGTTTATTATACCCCTAACCTGACGGAAATCAGGAAGGTTTATGAATCAACCCCCAACGCCAGGCAAGGTTCCCTGATCGGAGCAGCTATTGGCGCGCTGGAGGGCTCCACCCGGAAGAATTGCGTATATAGGGGTGAGGCAAAAGCTACCCTCTATCCGGAGATGATCCCCGTTCCCGGCCAACACTACGGTTATCTGCTCACCTGGTCGATACCCTTTTGATTACAGGTAAATCCCGCTAGTTTGCTGAACCTGGACCGCTGAAATGGTCTGAGTATCGCGAAATTCCTGATGGACGATGTTTTTTACATTTGAAAATTTGGTTAAGCCGTTCTCCTGCACTAAATTTACCAAACTGTAAAACTGACAATTTAAACCTGCTCGTCAAATTCCGGAAATCATGAACCGTCCATGCTCCTTCTCTCTTATATTACATGGCGTGTGGTGCGCCCTCTTTTTTTTCATTCAAATCCCGGTATCAGGGCAGCTACCACCAGCCTCGGGAGCCCCCAATCAGGCATTGCTGAATGAACCCCCTGATATCAGTGAGGATTTTCGCAATTTCAGCCACACCTATTTTCTGGCCGATGAATTGGTTTCGTTTGATCCGGCCACCGGAGCGGGTACATTACGCTGGCAGCGGAGTGTGTATAAAACACGCCAGGCCTTCAACAATATGCTGGCCTTTGTCAGGCCCGTGGAAGGGAATGAGTTTCCTGAAGGGGAGTATGAGGTCAATCCAGAGCTTCCTTTCAGGGTGGAGTTCATCTCTCCCCGTACGGTCAGGTTACGGTGGCAAACTGCCCAGGTGACCGCCCCTGAGGAGGAGTCCCTGATGCTCGTGGATGGGGTGGCCCCCCGTGACCAGAGCTGGAAATATGAAAAAATCGAAGGAGGCCACCGTTATTCCAACACCGGAGGTTCGGTGGTCATCCGCGAGAAACCCTGGCATGTGGAGTTCTATGATCCCTCCGGGAGGCTGGTCACCAAAACCAACCACACCTCCGACAATGTGAATACCCTCACTCCGGTGCTGCCCTTCAGTTTTGTGAGGCGCTCTTCCGACTACAGCAGGAGTGTGGCGGCGGTATTTTCCCTCACGCCGGGGGAGAAGATCTTCGGTCTGGGCGAGCATTTCAAGGGGCTCGACAAGCGGGGCCAGAAGGTGGTGGTGAGCACTGACGATGCCAATGGCGTCAAGAACGAAACCATGTACAAGCCCATCCCCTTCTATATGAGCAACAGGGGATACGGCCTGTTTATGCATACTACGGCACCCGTCACCTGCGATTTCGCCAAGTATTTCGATGAGGTGGCTTCCCTGATGATGGGCGACGAAGAGGCCGACCTCTTTGTTTTTCTGGGCTCTCCCAAGGAGATCCTCGACGAATATACCAACCTGACAGGCAAGGCGGCAATGCCGCCCCTCTGGTCTTTCGGTCTCTGGATGAGCCGGATCACCTATTTTTCTGAGGCTGACGGTCGCCAGGTGGCGGCGAATCTGCGAAAAAATCGGATTCCCGCCGATGTGATCCATTTCGATACCGGTTGGTTCGAAACGGACTGGCGCTGCGATTACCAATTCTCATCATCCCGGTTCGACGATGCAGGTAAGATGATTTCCGACCTCAAAAAGATGGGCTTCCGCACGTGTCTCTGGCAGCTTCCTTATTTTGTGCCGAAGAATACCCTATTCCCCGAGATCATCGAGAAGGGGCTTTATGTGCACAATGCCAAGGGGGGGCTTCCCTTTGAGGATGCGGTCCTTGATTTCTCGAATCCGGCAGCTGTGGAGTGGTACCGTGAGAAGATCGCCGGCTTGCTGAAGCTGGGGGTCGGGGCCATCAAGGTGGACTTCGGGGAGGCAGCCCCCTGGAACGGGGTGTATGCCTCGGGGCGCACCGGTTTTTACGAGCATAATCTGTACCCTCTGCGATATAATATGGTGGTGGCCGATATCACGCGTGAGGTGGGCGGTGAGAACATCATTTGGGCGCGTTCCACCTGGGCGGGGAGCCAGCGTTATCCCCTGCATTGGGGGGGTGACGCCGCCAATACCGATGCCGCCATGGCAGCCACCCTCCGGGGCGGCCTCTCCCTGGGCCTCTCTGGGTTCACCTTTTGGAGCCATGACATCGGGGGATTTGTCAACCGCACTCCCGAAGAGCTGTACCGCCGGTGGCTTCCCTTCGGGATGCTTACCTCCCACACCCGCTGCCACGGCGCCCCTCCCAAAGAACCCTGGGAGTACAACGAGAACTTCAATGAGGCTTTCCGCAAGGCTGACGAGATGAAATACCGGCTGATGCCCTATATCTATGCCCAGGCCAAACATGCCAGTGCACACGGGCTGCCCATGGTGAGGGCCTTGTTTATCGAATACCCCGACGACCCGGGCGCCTGGGGGGTCGACGACGCCTACCTTTTTGGCAGCGACATCCTGGTGGCCCCCCTCTTCCATGCCCATACCTCCAGCCGTGAGGTTTACCTGCCCCGCGGTAAATGGATCGACTACCAGACCAATAAAGTGTACGAGGGAGGATGGCACCATATCAGGGCAGGAGAGATCCCCGTGGTGATCCTGGTGCGCGACGGCGCCGTCATTCCCCATATGGCGCCGGTCCTGTCGACCGACGACCTGGACTGGTCACACATCGACCTGATTACCTATTCCGCAGGGGCGCCCCAACTGGAGGGCTACTTCTGCCATCCCGCCGATAACCGGCTGGTGCCCCTGACGCTCACCCGCAGTGGAGGCGGCTTCCGCCTCTCTGCCGATCCTGCTCCCGGTAAGGTCAGATGGCAAATCATCCCCGCGGCACGCCGACCACGATGAGCACCCCCACTGACCGGCCATGCCTGACACGGAGACCTCCTCCGTTACTACCTTCCCCGGCGGGGACGGCGCTGCCCCTGAAGCAGCCGGGGCGGCGCAGTCACGGAAGAGTCCCGGCAGCCAGTGACGGCACAGCCACGGAAACAGCCAGGGAGGCGCAGCCACGGAAGAGTTCCGCCAGCCTTTGGTATCGCTGCCGCTCTTTTGGATTATCATTCTAAATCAAATACTGAACTTTTTTAATCTTTTAAACCATGAAAAAACTCCTCTTTGTTTTGATCGTGCTGGGCCTCTGGAGTTGCAGCCCGAAGCAGGCCGCCGTCGGTACCGATGCGGTAAAAATCAATTCTCTCGGTTTTTTGCCTGAGAATGTGAAGCAAGCCACCATAACTGCCACCTGCACCGATTTCACGGTGAATGAGGTGGCCACCGGGAAGGTAGTTTTCGAGGGGAAGGCCGGTGGTCCCTTTAGCCAGGAAGATACGGGCGAACAGGCCTGGATTGCTGATTTTTCGGGGTTGACCGCTCCAGGGAATTATTACATCAATGTGCCCGGTGCAGGGAGGTCGGTGGAGTTTCTGATAGGCAACCAGGTCTACCGGGAGGCCTATGTTACCGCCATGCGGGCTTTTTACCTCTGGCGCTGCGGCATGGAGGTGGAGGGAGACCACCAGGGCAACCATTATCACCAGGGGGCCTGCCATCTGAAGGATGGTTATGAGGATTATCTGGGCCAGGCGGGAAGCCAGCGTGACGGTACCGGTGGGTGGCACGATGCCGGTGACTACGGGAAATACGTGGTCAACGCGGGGGTCACCGTGGGCCCCCTCTTCATGGCCTGGGATTATTTCCGGCCGCAGCTGGAACAGATCTCCCTGGGCCTTCCGGAAACCGCTCCCGGCTTTCCGGACTATCTGAAGGAGATGAAATGGGAAACCGACTGGCTGCTGAAGATGCAGTACCCCGACGGTTCGGGGAGGGTCTCCCATAAGCTGACACGGGTGCAGTTTGAACCCTTCATCATGGCCGATCAGGACACCGCCCAACGCTATTTCACGGAGTGGAGTTCGGCGGCCACGGCCGATTTCGTGGCCATGATGGCCCACGCAGCCCGGGTCTTCCAGCCTTACGATGCGGCGTATGCGGCTCGGTGCCTCGAGGCTGCCCGCCTGAGCTACCAGTTTCTGAAGGAGAACCCTGAAGATAAAGGGTTCGAACAGGGCGATTTCAAGACGGGAGGTTATCAGACCAAGGATCCCGACGACCGGCTCTGGGCGGCGGCCGAGATGTGGGAAACCACCGGCGAAGCGGAATTCCTGGCCGATTTTGAGAAAAGGGCTGCCGATGCTGAGTTTGTCATTGAAGAAAACTGGGACTGGGGTAACCAGGGTAACCAGGGCATGTTCACCTACCTGTTGTCGAAGCGGGAAGGTAAGAGCCCGGCGGTGCAGGAATCACTGAAGAAAAACTGCCTGGCCGTGGCCGATGAACTGGTGGCCAAGGCGCAGGCCGATGTCTACCGCCGCCCGCTGGGAGGACGATACTATTGGGGATGTAACGGAACAGTAGCCCGCCAAACCGTTAACCTCTTCGTGGCCCACCAGCTGCAACCCGATCCGAAATATGTGAATACGGCCCTGGATGCGATAGGCCACCTCTTCGGCCGCAACACCTATAACCGCTCTTATGTGACCGGTGTGGGCCATAACCCTCCCATGAACCCCCACGACCGCCGCTCGGGTGCCGATTCCATCGCGGCCCCCTGGCCGGGATACCTCGTGGGTGGCGGCCATAGCGCCACCGACTGGGTCGACCTCCAGGAAAGCTACTCCCACAACGAGGTCTGCATCAACTGGCAGGCCCCGCTGGTCTTCGCCCTGGCCTGGTTCACCCAACCCTGACCCGGGTCGCAAAGTCCTGACCCGGGTCGCAAAGTCCTGATCCGGGTCGCAGGGTCCTGATCTGCGTCGCTTCTCCCTTTCCCCGGCGATCATCCAACCTTCAGGAAGTCGGGGTAACTCTCCTTCACCTGGCCGGAACACCAGGCTACTCTGACTGGTACCCGGTACCACGGTGGATTCAGAAGGAGGGTGTGATGGAAGGAACCTGTAAATCTGGCTGGTTTTCAATGTATCCACTGTTTTCCGTGAAAGTTTAATGCTATGAAGCCAAGAATCAGATTGATCGCGATGCTCCTGGCGGGTTTTACCACTGTTCAGGCTTCCGCAGGTCATTATAGGAATTTCAGGGTGGCGGTTTATTCCCGCGCTTATGAGACGCAAAAGATGGGTGATCCTGCATGGCTGGCCGCAGCATGGGAGGAGGTTTCCCGCCAGGTGGGCGTCGACAAGATTTATTTGGAGACCCACCGCGACCTTGTGGTCGTGGACCAGGCCACTCTCGATCAGGCCAAGGCCTTTTTTAAAGCCCGGGGCGTGGAAACTGCCGGGGGGATCACCCTGACCATCGATGAAAGCAACCGGTTTGAGACCTTTTGTTACACCAATCCGGAACACAGGGCCAAGGTAAAGGAGATCGTGGAGTATACCGCCCGCAATTTCGACGAGCTGATCCTTGACGATTTTTTCTTTACCAGTTGCAAGTGCGATCTATGCATTGCGGCCAAGGGGGAGAAGAGCTGGACCGGTTACCGGCTGGAGCTGATCCAAAAGGCGGCGCGTGAGCTGGTCCTGGAACCTGCCCGCGCAGTCAATCCCAAAATAAAGGTGGTGATCAAGTATCCCAACTGGTACGACCATTTCCAGGGGCTGGGGTTCAACCTGGAAGCCCAGCCGGCAATGTTCGACGGCATCTATACCGGCACCGAAACGCGTGATCCCTCGTCGGCACAGCATCTGCAGGCCTATCTGGGGTATAACATCTTCCGCTATTTCGAAAATCTGAAGCCTGGGGGCAACGGGGGAGGATGGGTCGATACCGGCGGCATGCGCACCCTCGACCGCTATGCCGAGCAGCTCTGGATCACCCTTTTTGCCAAAGCACCCGAAATCACCCTTTTTGACCTCAGACAGATGTTGTATCCCCTGCGGATAGAGACCCGGGCCCCCTGGCAGGAGCAGGGCACCAGCTTCGACTTTGATGCCATGATGCAGCCCGTGACGCTTCCCGGAAAACAGGCGGTCACCCCCACCACCGTGGCCCGCGCCGCCGGATATACCTTTGAAAAGATCGACAAATTCCTGGGCTCCCTGGGAAAACCCATCGGGGTCAGGAGTTACAAACCCTTTCATTCGACAGGGGAGGAGTTCCTCCATAACTTCATGGGCATGGCGGGTATTCCCATGGATGTGGTGCCCCGTTTCCCGGAAGAAGAACCCGTGGTATTCCTGACCGAAGCTGCGGCCTTTGACCTGCAGATCACGGAAAAGATCAAAAAGCATCTCCGTGAGGGGAAAACGGCGGTCATCACTTCCGGATTGCTGAAAGCCCTCCAGGGGAAAGGCATCGAGGATATCGCCGAAATCCGCTGCACCGGCCGCAAGGCGCTGGTCAGGCAGTTCACGGCCGGCTGGGGCCCCGCCTCTTTCGCCGACCGCGATATCCTGATCCCCCAGGTGGCCTACCTGACCAACGACTCATGGGAGGAGATCTCCGCCCTCGACGACACCAACGGATGGCCCATCCTCCATTATGCCGGTTACGGCAAGGGAAAACTCTACATCCTGACCATCCCCGATAACTTCGTCGATCTCTACTTCCTGCCTGCACCCGTGCTGAACCGCATCAGGCAGACCATCGCAGGCCACCTCCCCGTACAACTCGAAGGCCCAGGTTATGTCAGCCTCTTCGCCTACGATAACCACACCTTTATCGTGGAATCCTTCGCCGATACCACCCTTAAAGTGAACCTGACCTCATCCCTGAACTTCACCCGGATGACTAACCTGGAAACCGGCGAAGTATGCCCTTCAGTGGACCGCACCCTCCCGGCCTTCAGGAAAAACCCGGCCAGAACCCTCCGGAATTTCCCCCTGCAACTCAAACCCCACTCTTTTATCGTCCTGAAAGCCGAATAATACGTAACACCATGGGTAAACCGCTTTTAAATGTAAAAAATACTGTTATTTTTACGGTGATTTTTCACTCCGGGAATAGGTTATGACATAACCCATGGAACTGTAGGTTTTTTCAAAGCAATTACCATAACAACAATAAAAAAAGCAGACACATGAAACAGACAATTCTAACCCTGGTTTTGGTTTGGGGAGTGTTTTTCGGGGCGGCTTCCCAGAACCGGCTGACGGTGGATGCCACGCAGGATGGCCCGCAGATCAGCAAGTACATTTACGGTCATTTTGCCGAGCATCTGGGCCGGTGTATTTACGACGGCATCTGGGTGGGGCCTGATTCTCCGATTCCGAACATCAATGGCTACCGCAAGGATGTATTTGAGGCGCTGAAGGCCCTTGACATTCCTGTGTTGCGCTGGCCGGGAGGTTGTTTTGCCGACACCTACCATTGGAAGGACGGCATCGGTCCGAAGGAGCAGCGGCCGAAAATTAAGAATGTATTCTGGGGCGGAACGGTGGAAGACAACAGTTTCGGGACCCATGAGTTTCTGAATCTCTGCGAGATGCTGGGGTGTGATGCTTACATCTCCGCCAATGTGGGCAGTGGCACCGTAGAGGAGATGGTCGACTGGATCGAGTACATGATCTCGGATGAGGATGTGGAGATGGCGAACCTGCGGCGGCAGAACGGCCGTGAAGCGCCCTGGAAGGTCCGTTTTCTGGGCATCGGCAATGAAAGCTGGGGTTGCGGGGGCAACATGACCCCGGAGTATTACTCCAACCTTTTGCGCCAATATTCGGGATATGCCTGGGAATATGCCCATGACCGGATGGTCAGGGTAGGCTGTGGCGCCAACGGAGAGGACTACAACTGGACCAAGGTGCTGATGCAGAATGCACGCGGCAATATGGACGCCCTGTCGGTTCATTATTATACCATCGCGGGCCCGGGCTGGAACAATAAAACCGCAGCTACCGGCTTCGGAGAGGATCTCTATTTCTCGGGAATCCGCGCCGGCCTCCGGATGGAGGAACTCATCAAACGTCACAGTAATGTGATGGATGAATTCGACCCCCGGAAACGGGTAGCCCTTTATGTCGATGAGTGGGGTATCTGGACTGACGTGGAACCCGGCACCAACCCCGGATTTCTCTTCCAGCAGAATTCGATGCGCGATGCCCTGATTGCTGCCACCACTTTCGATATCTTCAACCGGAACGCCGACAGGGTGAAAATGGCTAATATTGCCCAGACCGTCAATGTGCTGCAGGCGATGATCCTCACTGAAGGGGATAAAATGGTGCTCACCCCGACCTACCATGTTTTCAATATGTACAAGGTGCACGCCGATGCGACCTTGCTGAAGTCGTCGCTAATCACTGAGAAGTACAGTATAGGAGACCAATCGGTTCCGGCGATCAGCCAGACCGTTTCGCGCGATGCCGCCGGGAAGCTCCATATCTCGCTGAGTAATGTAAATCCTTCGAAAGAGGTGAAACTGACGGTAGCCTTCAACGGCCGGCAGCCTGCAAAGGTCAATGGCGCCACTGTTCTGACTGCCCCGGCTTTCAACGCGGTCAATACCTTCGTGAAACCGGAAACCGTCAAGCCTGCTGGCTTCAAAAACTACAAACTCCTTCCTTCGGGTGACCTGGAGGTGACGCTCCCCTCCAAATCGGTGGTCACCCTCGAAATGGAATAGCCGGGGCCATCCCTCCTGGCAGGCCCCGGGCCTGTCCGCGATGTCGTCCGGTATTATGAGAGAGGGCCCCGCCATTGGCGGGGCCCTCTCTCTGTATGCTGCCCTTAAGAAATTAAATGCACTGATTTAAACTCCAAGGCTTCTCTCAACTTAAAACCACCAAAATTCAGACTTGTTCTTACCTGATATTTTTCAGTTTGGTCTTTACCTCTTCTACCTTGATCTTCTGTTTGGCGATCTCATCCTCCTTATTGCGCTGACTGCGTTCGTTTTTGCTGATCTTACGCTCGAATTTCGACTGGCTCTTCTGGGCCTTCCTGAGATCCTTCTCCGTGTCCTTCAGCTCTTTTTCCATCTCCTCCTGGGGAGTGCGTTTGTCATTGCCTGAAACCTCGAGATTAATATACTCCTTGTTCTCCAGCATTTTTTCCTGCTGATTCACCTCCTCTTTCAGCGCTCCCTGCTCCTTCTGGGCATCATTCACCTTACGGTTGAAGCTTTTGTTCTTGCGCTGCATGGCATTCAGGTCGTTTTCAGCCTTCCGCAGTTCGGCTTCCTCCGCTTTCAGCTCTTTTTCCACCGCCTGCTTGTAGAGTTCCACGGCATAATCCCGCACATATCGGGTGGCTGCTTCAGTGGTTGCCTCCGAAGAGCCGGGAGATCCCAGAAAGCCCCCTTCACTCTGGAAAAACACCCTTACATAGATGTTCCCCGGAAAGGTGGATACCTGGGTCATGACATTCAAGGGCAGACTGGTGATGTCACTGATGACAATATCCCTGACAATCCACTCATCCTTGACCTTTTCCATCTTGGGGTTCTTCTTGAAAAGCCCCCCGGGCATTATGGTTTTCTTCCACAACTCAATGGCATCCTTGGATATGGCTTGCGGAACAACCACCTCGAAGGCGGTGACCACTCCCTGACTGGAGGGTCTCTCCTCCACCTTCACCTCTATGGGTTCCTGGGCTGTTGCTCCCAGGCCTGCCACCATTAATAAAATCAAAAACAGTTTCTTCATTGCTCCTTCTTTATTTGACATGTTTTTTCAGCTAACAAAAGTTATACGATAATAGCGCGGATTATGTTTTTTTATTCTGTCCAGGCTCTTTTTTGAACCCATTTATTCAGGTTGTTCATTTCCGGAGTTCGAAAATGGAGATGGATTGAGGGGGCAGGGTCAGGGAGGTCAGGGAGGAGATCTCTTTTCCGGTGATCACCTCACGGGCACTGGTGCATCCTTTCATCATCTCAGCCAGACGACCGGTGTTCAGCTCGGTCTGCCGGGGATTTTTATTGAGCACTACCATCACTTTTTCCTGGTCATTGTACCTGAAGAAGACGTAGCATCCCTCCCAGGGGAGGAAGTGTCTTGTCTGGCCGGTATGGATGACCTCTTTCCCCTTTCTCCAGTTGAGCAGTTTACGGGTGAATTGCTGCACCTCTTTTTCGCTGTCAGAAAGCCCCTGGCCGGTGAACCCGTTGATGGCGTCTCCCGGCCATCCACCCGGGAAGGGTTTGCGGAATTCGCTGTCATGGGTGCCGGTATGATTCATCATGATTTCCGAGCCATAATAGATCTGAGGGATCCCGCGGGTGGTCAGAAAGAAGCCGATTCCCATTTTAAAGAGCTCTGCATTGCGGTTGACCTGAACGAAGAAGCGGGTCATGTCGTGGTTGTCGGGAAAGACCACCAGGTTTTGCGGGTCAGGATACTGGAAGTCGTTGGCCAGGCATTCGTAGATTTTCATCAGGTCACCGGTTCCGGGATCGCGCAGGGCGGTGCTCACGGCACTCTGCAGGGGAAAATCCATGAGACTGCGCAGGTTGCCCCGGTAACCGTCGAGGTTGCTTTTCCCCTTCTGCCAGTACGACAGGATAGCCTGGTTCATGTGCCATTCTTCCCCGACGATGTTGAAATCGGGGTATTCCTCTCTGATCCGGTCGTTCCAGGCGGCCATCATCTCCTTGTCGGGGTATGGGTAGGTATCCATCCGGATGCCGGCCAGGTGGACATATTCGATCCACCAGATGCTGTTCTGGATGAGGTAAGTGGCCATGAAGGGATTTCTCTGGTTGAGGTCGGGCATAGAGGACACGAACCAACCGTCGGTGAACTGCTCCTTATCATAGGCTGAAGCATAGGGATCCTGGTTCAGGGTCTTGACATGGTTGGTGATCTGGTAATCGGGGAACTGGTTGATCCAGTCGGCCATGGGCATATCCTTCATCCACCAGTGTTCGAGGCCGCAGTGGTTAAAGATCATGTCCATGATCAGCTTGATTCCTTTACCCCTGGCTTCCTCGGCAAAGGCCCGGTACTCCTCGTTGGAGCCGTAGCGGGGATCGACCTTATAAAAGTCGGTAGTGGCATAGCCATGGTAAGAGGTGGCGGGCATGTCGTTTTCGAGAAGGGGATTGAGCCAGATGGCCGTAAACCCCATATCGGCGATGTAATCCAGGTGGTCTCTTAGCCCCTTGATGTCACCGCCCTGCCGCCCTCTCAGGTCGGTCCGGTCGGGATTCTCTTTCATGCCTTCCACGGCATCATTCCCGGGATCCCCATTGGCAAACCGGTCGGGCATCACCAAGTACATGGCATCACTGCTGTTAAAACCCTGGCGCAAGGCTGAACCAGGCTCACGCTCCTTCAGCTCGTAGGTGGTGGTGGCCAGCGTTTTTCCCTCTTTTTGAAACAGAAGGTCGAATTTGCCGGGAATCGCTTGCGCCAGATCCAGGTCGATGAAGAGATAGTTGGGGTTTTCAACAGTGGTCACCGACAGAAGCCTGATCCCCGGATGGTTGACCACCACACGGCTCTGGCCGATATCCTGGCCGTGGACCATCAACTGAAGGTGCGGGTTTTTCATGCCGGCCCACCAGAAGGTGGGTTCTACCCGGGGCTGCAGCACGGGAGCCGCCTTCCGGGGTTTTGCCGTCAACGCCAGACTGCCCGCGAACAGGAGCAGCATCAGAAGGGTAAATATTCTTTTCATAGAGTCTTTTTTTTTGATGGTTACTGTTTCTTTTCGCCGTCGACATCATGGACGAACATGACCATCAGAGCGGCTACGAAGAGGGAAATACCCCCAAGTATAAGGGCATAAATGGCTTCTCCGCCGAAGAGATCGCGGGTGACGAAGCCCAGGATGCTGGCGGCCAGGATCTGGGGTATGACGATAAAGAAGTTGAAGATGCCCATGTAGGTACCCATTTTGTGGGCGGGGAGAGAACCGGTGAGAATGGCATAGGGCATGGAGAGAATGGAAGCCCAGGCGAGGCCCACGCCCACCATGGAGAACAGCAGCAGGTGGGGGTCTTTGATGAAATAGATGGAGATCAATCCCAATCCGCCAGCGACCAGGGAGATCATATGAGTGAAGCGGCGTGAGGTTTTACGGGCGATGACCGGGAGAAGGAAGGCCATGATGGCGGCAAACCCGCTGTACAGGGCGAAGCATACCCCCACCCAGTCGGCCCCTTTGTTGAAGAGTTCAGAAGTGGGATCGGAGGTGCCGTAGATATGTTTGGTCACAGCGGCCGTTGTGTATATCCACATGGCAAAAAGGGCGAACCAGGTGAAAAACTGGACCACGGCCAGTTGTTTCATGGTTTTGGGCATTTTGAACATATCGTGCATGACCACTGCCACCCCGTTGGTGGTCCGCCCGTTCCTGATCAGCACTCCCGCGATAAGGGTCATAATCCCGAAGATGGTGATCCCTACAGAAAAAATGTAGAGTTCACTTTGGAGCTTATAATTGTTGATCCATTGGGGGTGGAGCTGGAGGTAATAGAGGAGGAGGGAGGTGAGGAGTCCGGCGGCGATCCAGAGTGCACTGCGCCGGAGGAAGGTATGCCCTGTGGCGGCCGGGTCGGGGATCTCCTCTCCATGCGTTTCCACAGCGGCATGGCCTTCGGCAAGCGCATTCGCCCGTAATTCCTCCGGAGAATACTCCCTGGTGCGGATGACCGTCCAGATGACCGCCGAAAAGAAGGCCACTGCTCCCAGATAGAAGGAGTATTTGACCGAAGGGGGAATCTGCCCTTCCGGGGCGGTATTGGCCATGCCAAACCAGTTGGTGAGGATGTAGGGGAGGGCGGAGGCCACCACGGCACCGGTGCCGATGAAGAAGCTCTGCATGGCAAATCCTTTGGTCCGCTGCTCTGAGGGAAGCATGTCCCCGACGAAAGCGCGGAAAGGTTCCATGGAGATATTGATGGAGGCATCCATGATCCAGAGCATTCCGGCGGCCACCCAAAGGGTGGGAGAGTTGGGCATGATCAGCAGGGCCAGCGAAGCCAGGAGGGCCCCCGTCAGGAAATAGGGTCTCCTGCGCCCCAGCCGGTTCCAGGTGTTGTCACTCATATGCCCGATAATCGGCTGAATGATCAGCCCCGTCACCGGAGCAGCAATCCAGAGAATGGGAATCTCATCGACTTTGGCCCCCAGGGTTTCAAAGATCCTGGATACATTGGCATTCTGGAGGGCAAAGCCGAACTGGATGCCCAGAAATCCGAAACTCATGTTCCAGATCTGCCAGAAGGAGAGTTGTGGTTTTTTGCTCATAAGTGAGATTTGGTGATTAGGATAAGGCACGTGACACTCTGTAGTTTTAGTTCGTCAGAGCTTGCCGCAGGCAAAACTAATTAAAAAGAATTAACCTGCCTTATCCGGTTGTTGAAGAATTCCTGATCACCAGGTCGGCACTAACGATTCTGGATTCAAAGGGGTCATCCTTTTCTTCGGTGTGGATTCTGCGCAGGAGCATTTGCGTAGCCAGGGTCCCCATTTCAAATCCATGCTGGTCGACGGAGGTGAGGGTGGGATGGGAGACTTCAGCAAAGCGGCTGTCGGAGAAACCCGCCACGGCAATGTCGTGAGGAATCCGCACTCCTCTGGCCTGGAGGGCCTTCATGGCCCCGATGGCGGTCAGGTCGTTGGCGCAAAAGAGGGCATCGAAGGGAACACCTTCTGCCATAAGGCGCTCCACTTCCTTTTGAGCCTTCCCGAAAGTGTCGGCTTCGATATGGAGTGTGGGGTCGAAGGGGATCCCTGCACCGGTTAGGGCATCGAGGTAACCCATGTGCCTCTCCCTTCCGATCAGCAGGTTCTGAGGGGCCGCGAAATGGGCGATCCGTTTCTTCCCCTGTTGCGCCAGGTGAGCGGTCACCATCGCAGCCGCTTCCCGGTCGTTGGTGATGACCTGGTCGGCTCCCATCCCCGGGGCCACCCTGTCAAAGAAAACCAGCGGGATGTTGTTCTCCCTGGCATCCTGTAAATGCTGGAAATCACTGGTCTCCTTCGATACCGAAACCAGGATTCCTTCGACACGGTGGGCCATCAGCGCCCTGACATTGCCCACCTCGCGGTCGTAGAGCTCGTTGGACTGGCAGAAGATCACCGTATAGCCGGCGTTGTAAGCCACATCCTCAATCCCGCTGATCACCTGGGAGAAAAAATAATGCACGATCTCCGGAATGATCACCCCTATGGTGTTGGTCCTGCGAAATTTAAGTCCCTGCGCCACCACGTTGGGCTGGTATTTCAACCGGGCAGCCAGTTCCCTGACCTGTATGCGGGTCGCCTCGCTGATGTCGGGGTGCCCCTGTAAGGCTCTGGAAACCGTCGACGGAGCGATCCCCAGCATCCGGGCGATATCTTTAATGGTCACATGTCCGCTTTGCATGCCTAGCATGTTGTTTTCACGATAAATATAGTTAAATTCCTATCCGGGGGTTTTCTTTCAGGCTGATTTAATTTCATCGCCGCTCCTTTTCTCCGGAATCTCCTCAGGCCTCCCCTATCTCCGGTATGTTATATAACATATTTGTTGCAATCGTCACCGCAATCGTTTGCTGAAGATATTTAACAGAGTGATACGTTAAAATTGTGAATTTTAAGTTAAATTTGGTGAAATTTTCCGGGATTTGGGAATGATATTTTGGTGAATAGCGAAAAAATATTCAGACAAATCAAGTTTAATAATCTAATTAACGTACAAATGATGATGATTCGAAAAAATCTGAAGTTGTTTTTATTTTTTGGAGCCTTGTTGATCACCATGACAGGGTTTGCCCAAAAGGTAAAAGTTACGGGGAGGGTTACCGATGCGGGTAACCAGGGGATCCCTGGTGCAAGTATAGTTGTATTGGGAACGACCACGGGTACCATTACGGACATCAACGGTAATTACGCGCTCGATGTCAATCCGCAGTCCACACTCTCATTCAGTTTCGTGGGATTTAAGACCCAGCAGGTGGTGGTCACGAACCAGACGGTGATCAACGTCAAGCTGGAGGAGGAGACTTACGGGGTGGATGAAGTGTTGGTGATTGGTTATGGTACCACCAAGAAGGAGGATGCCACGGGTTCAGTGCAGGCGGTGACCACCGATGATTTCAACCGGGGGGCCATCACCTCCCCCCAGGAGCTGGTTTCGGGGAAGATCGCCGGGGTGCAGATTACCAATGGCGGAGGTGCTCCGGGAGAAGGGGCCACCATTCGCATCCGTGGGGGATCTTCCCTTTCGGCCAGCAATGATCCTCTCTTCGTCATCGATGGTGTTCCGGTCGACAATGATGGGATCTCAGGGATGCGCAACCCCCTGAGCACCATTCATCCTACCGACATTGAAACCTTCACGGTCCTCAAGGATGCTTCTGCTACGGCCATTTACGGTTCCCGGGCGTCCAACGGGGTGATCATCATCACCACAAAAACGGGCAAAAAGGGGAGAGCCATGAAAATCAACTACAACGGATTTGTCTCCGTGGCCCAGAAAACGGAATCGGTGGATGTCTTGTCGGCCGACGAGTTTACCGACCTCTTCAAGAAACGGTATGCCAGCAATGCCAACGCCCTGGCGCTTCTGGGTACGGCAAAAACCGAATGGCAGGATGAGATTTACCAGACAGCCATCACCCATGACCATAACCTCAGCATCACCGGCAATGCCATGGAAGTGCCCTACAGGGTATCCCTGGGTTATTCCGATGAAGAGGGGATCCTTCAGACCGATGGGCTCAGCCGCTTCACCGGGGCCGTGGCCCTGACCCCTTCCCTTTTTGATGATCATCTTAAGATCAACCTCAACCTGAAGGGCATGCTGATCGAGAATAATTTCGCCGACCAGGGCGCTATTGGTGCCGCCGTGGGCTTCGATCCCACGCAACCCGTGAAGAACGGAAATGCCAAGTATGACGGTTACTTTACCTGGACGCAGCCCAACGGCGATCCCGTAGATATTGGCCCCATCAACCCGGTGGCCCGCCTCATGCTCAATGATGACCAGGCTTCTGTCAAGAGAAGCCTCGGGAATGTCCAGTTCGACTACCGCTTCCATTTCCTGAATGACCTGCGTGCCAACCTCAACCTGGGGTACGACATCTCCACCAGTGATGGAACCACCATCCGCCCCGAAACCCATCCCGGCGATTTTGACGCCGCCCGGGGCGGTGGTCGCAACAACGAGTATACCCAGGACAAGAAAAACAGCCTTCTCGATTTTTATCTCAACTATGTGAAGGATTTCGAGAACATCCACAGCCGCGTCGATGCCATGGCTGGTTACTCCTGGCAGCACTTTTGGAGAGCCGGCACTTTTCTGGAAAGAAACTTTAAAAAGAGCTATGAATACCAAAATACCGACTATGAAACCGAGAATTATCTGGTTTCCTTCTTCGGCAGGTTGAATTACATTTTCCTCGACCGTTTTATGGCTACGGCTACCCTCCGTTACGATGGTTCGAGCCGTTTCTCTCCCGATACCCGCTGGGGTTTATTCCCCTCCTATGCCGTGGCCTGGAGAATCAAGGAAGAGAGTTTCCTGAAAGACTCGGAAGCCGTTTCTGAACTGAAACTCCGTTTGGGTTACGGGATCACCGGTCAGCAGAATATTACCAGCAACGACTATCCTTATCTGGCCCGTTACAGCATGAGTGATCCCAATGCCCAGTACCTCTTTGGCAATACCTGGTATTCCACCCTCAGGGCAGAAGGGTACGATGCCAACATCAAATGGGAAGAGACCGAAACCTATAACATAGGGATCGATTATGGATTCTTCAAGGACAGGATTACCGGTACCCTTGATGTGTACAAACGGGTGACCAACGACCTGATCAACTTTATTCCGGTGCCGGCAGGGACCAACCTGAGCAATTACCTGCTCACCAATGTGGGGAACCTCGAGAACCGCGGGGTTGAGTTGAGTCTCAACTTCATTCCGGTGAAAACCACCGACTTTACCTGGGATTTCGGATTCAATGCCTCTTACAATAAGAATGAAATCACCAAGCTGACGGCTACCGACGATCCCACTTATCTGGGCGTCGAAACCGGCGGCATTTCCGGAGGGGTGGGTAACAACATCCAGATCCACAGCGTAGGTTATCCTGCGAACTCCTTCTTTGTCTATGAACAGGTGTACAACAGCGACGGCCGGCCTTTGGAAAATGTCTTTGTGGATCGCAGCGGCGACGGGATCATTTCCGAAGACGACCTCTACAGGTACAAGAAGGCAGCCCCTGACGTCATACTGGGCGTCACTACCAAAATGACCTGGAAGAACTGGGATTTCTATGCCTCGGGCCGCTCATACCTCGGTAATTACATGTACAACAACGTCTGGTCGAGTGGTGCCACCTTCAACAATCTTTACAATTCAGCCGGTTTCACCAACAACCTCAATTACAACGTCTATGCCACCGGCTTTGAGAACCCCCGCTACTTCAGCGACTATTATGTGACCAATGCCTCCTTCTTCAAGATCGACAACATGGCCCTGGGCTACACCTTCACCAATGTCATGAAGGAAAAACTCAACATCAGGCTTTACGGCACCATGCAGAATGTGGTCACCTTCACCCGTTACGAGGGACTCGATCCTGAGATCAGCGGCGGGGTTGACAACAATCTTTACCCCCGTCCCCGGACCTATGTCTTTGGTGTCAACATTGATTTTTAACCGTTAAACAGAGAACAAGATGATAAAGCGTAGTTTAAAATACCTGTTGATGGCCTTTGCGGCGATGACCATTGCCCTTTCAGGCTGTATAGGAGATCTTGACACCTTGCCCCTGGATAAGGATGAAGTGACTTCGGCAAGTGTATATGAAAATCCCGAGAATTATGTCAACGTACTGGCCAAGCTCTATGCCGGGCTATCACTCAGTGGCCAGCAAGGCCCTGCCGGACGCGGGGATATCAGTGGGATGGACGAAGGATTCGGCCAGTACCTGCGCGGTTATTTCTACCTTCAGGAACTGCCGACCGATGAAGCGCTGATCGGCTGGAACGACGCCACCCTGCGTGACCTTCACGATGTGGACTGGACCGCCTCCGACGGTTTTATCAGCACCTTCTATTACCGGGTATTCTACCAGGTGTCGGCCTGTAATGAATTCATCAGGGAGACCGCCCCGGCCAAACTCGACGACCGGAATATCTCAGGGGATATCCGCACGAAAATTGAGACCTACCGTGCCGAAGCCCGCTTCCTGAGAGCCCTCAGTTATTACCATTCCATTGACCTCTTCGGAAACGTCCCCTTTGTCACCGAAGAGGATGCCGTTGGCTCTTTCTTTCCTCAGCAGATCAGCCGCAAAGACCTCTTCACTTACCTTGAAACCGAACTCAAGGATATCGAAGAGAAACTGCTGGCACCACGCAGCGAATATGGCCGCGCCGACAAGGGGGCTGCCTGGATGCTGCTGGCCAAACTCTATCTGAATGCCAAAGTATATACGGGGACCGAAAAGTATACCGAGGCCATCACCTACCTGAATAAGGTGATTGGTGCCGGGTACACCCTTGACCAGGAATATGCCAACATGTTCAAAGCCGACAACCACAAGTCGAATGAGATCATTTTCCCGATTGCCTTTGACGGACTGAAGGCCAAGACTTACGGTGGAACCACTTTCATTGTGAAGGCGGCTATCGGGGGCAAGATGGATCCTGCTGCTTTTGGTGTCGATGGTGGATGGGGCGGACTGCGCACCACCAAACAGTTTGTAGGTAAATTCTGGAACCTGGCTACCCTGAAGAGCGGTCAAGTATCCCTGAAAAAGGCAGCGGCCTACCCGGTGATCTACGTTCCCGGAGGCTATCAGTCGGGCAGCGGATACAGTGCCGGCGACTGGAGCCCGGGGGATGCCCCCAAGCTTGCCTCGGTCAGTTCCGATGACAAATATGAAGGCTACATCTATTTTGCCGCCGATGCCGAATTCAAATTTACAGCCGGCCCGAGCTGGGACCTCAACTGGGGCGACGACGGGGCCAACGGTACCCTGGAACAAAACGGCAGCAACATTAAAGCCACGGCAGGCTATTATAAAATCAATGTCGACCTGAACACCATGACCTATTCGCTGGTGAAAACCTCCTGGGGACTGATCGGCGATGCCACACCGGGTGGATGGGACAACGATACCAACATGGAATACGATCCCCAGACCAAGATGTGGAAACTGATCGTGGAACTGGGCAACGGGAAGTTTAAATTCAGGGCCAATGATGGTTGGGATATCAATCTGGGCGACAACGGTGCCGACGGCATCCTCGATTATGGCGGTTCTGATATTGTGGCTCCTGGTGTGGGCAAGTATGAAATCAAACTGAAACTGGGCACTCCCGACTATACCTTCACCATCGAGAAGTATGCCACCGACAACCGGGCGATGTTCTTCACCACCGGGCAGACGCTGGAAGTGGATGACCTCTTCGAGTTCACCAAGGGGTATTCCATCACCAAGTGGAGCAATATGACCTCCACGGGGGCCAATGGGTCAGCCAAGGACTTTGTCGATACCGACTTCCCTGTCTTCCGCCTGGCCGATGCATACCTGATGTATGCCGAAGCCGTTCTGCGGGGTGGTTCCGGAGGTTCCGCAGGCACCGCCCTTGAGTATGTGAACAAGGTCAGGGAACGGGCTTATAAGGATGTGAAAGGCCATATCGGCTCGGGTGACCTCAATCTGGACTTCATCCTCGATGAGCGGGCCAGGGAACTCTACTGGGAATGCCATCGCCGTACCGACCTCGTCCGCTTTGGCAAATTCACCGGCAACAGCTATATCTGGGCTTGGAAAGGGGGTGTCAAAGATGGGGCCGCTACCGATGCCAAATACAACCTTTTTCCGCTGGCCTCCTCCGACGTGGCAGCCAACATCAACCTGAAGCAAAATACCGGTTATTAAAACTTAATCACTGTAAACAATGAAAAAGCTCAATAAAATATTTCTGCTGCTCACCGGCATTCTCTTCCTGGCCTCCTGTGCCGAGGAAGAGTATGATCCGCAGATCTACCTGCTTAAATATCCCACGGTGGGTTCTCCTGCGGGGACTAAGAGTTACATCCTGGAGGAATCTAAAAAGGACAACGTCATGGAGAGTTACTCCTGGTCGGCTGCCGATTTCGGATTTCCCGCAGCCATCAGCTATACCCTTCAGTTTGCTGATGATGGCTCTAAATTTGCCAACCCGATCAATGTGGTGACCACCTCGGGACTGGGTCATGCCATGACCCAGGGGGACCTGAACCAACAGTTGCTGGCCAAGAGTTACACCGCAGGCAAACAGTATGCTTTTGAAGGCAGGGTGCGGGCTTCGGTGGGCGAATATGCCCCGGCCCAGTACTCACCGGTATTTAAATTTACGGTGATTCCCTTTGAGACCAAGCTGCCTCCCCTGTACCTGTTGGGAGATGCCACGCTGGCCGGCTGGGACAACAAGACCAACCTGGCGATGCCTTTCTGGTCGAATGGCATCTACGGGATCGTCACCCCCCTGAAAACCGGGGCTTATTTCAAGGTGATCAAGACCCAGGGTGCCTGGGCTCCCATGTGGGGCCAGGCTACCGGCACCTGGGATGCCGGCACCCTCTTCTACCGGCCCACAGAATCGGTATCTGACCCCGCCTCCATCCCCAGTCCGCCCACGGCTGGTGACTATCTGGTGGTCGTCAACATTACCGCACTGACGTATACCGTGACGGCGATGCCCGATGTGGTCTACCTGGTGGGTGACGGCTGCAGCGCAGGGTGGACACCCACGGCAGGCTTACCCTTTACCAAAACTGCCCCGGGGAAGTATACCCTTACCACGGCGCTGAATGCTGCCAAGAACCTGAAGATCATGTATTCCAATAGCGGCGCCTGGGCACCCCAGTGGGGGACCACCGCCGGCGCCATCAGCGCCATGGGGAAACTCTCCTTCCGGCCCAATGAAGGCGTGGCCGACCCGGCTTCCATACCGACACCCGCCACCGCAGGGACCTACAAGATCGAACTCGACTTCAACGAGAATACTTACAAAATCACCCAATAACCGCAGGTGACTCCTCTCAGCCACAGAGAAAACCGTACAGAAGCCGGGTTTCTCTGTGGTTTTTTATTTAATTTTATTCAGCCGTTCCTCATTTTCCTGCCATGAAAAAGTTCATCCTCCTTTTATTGTCGGCAGCTCTTGTTTCAGCCGCCCTTTTCTCTTCAGCCCAGATCACCTCCAACCCGGCCCTGCCGGTGGCCACCCAACCCGTGACCCTCACCTTTGACTCCTCCAAAGAAGGACAATTAGGACTTTTTACGGGTGACCTGTATGCCCATACCGGGGTGATCATCGAAGGAAAGAGTGAATGGCAACATGTTATCGGTGATTGGGCCAACAACACCAACCAACCCAAACTCACCAACAAGGGAGGTGGTATCTATGAGCTGGTCATTTCGCCTGATATCATGACCTTCTATAGTGTTCCTGCTGCCGAAAAGGTGAAGAAGCTGGCATTGGTCTTCCGTTCTGCCAACTGGAACAGCGATAAGAAGCAGACGGCTGATCTCTTTGTAGAGGTGTATGAGGAAGGATTGGTGGTGGCGTTGGGGTCACCTCTCGAAGGGGCCATGATCGATGTCAATGCCTCCTTCCCGGTCACCGCCACGGCTTCACAGGAAGCTACCCTGCGACTGCTGGCCGGAACGCAGGAACTGGCCCGGGCTACCGGGAAAGCCATTTCGTACAACCATTCTTTTGCAGCCAGCGGGTGGCAGTGGATGATTGCCGAAGCGACCACCCCACAGAAAACAGTGCGCGATTCGGTCCGCATCTTCATCAAGGAACCGGTCACCATCGCCCCTAAACCTTCGGCTTACCTGAAGGGGATCAATTATACCGGCGAAACCTCTGCCGCCCTGGTGCTCTGGGCCCCTCATAAGGAAAATGTGTTCGTATTGGGCGATTTCAACCACTGGGAGGTGAACAATGCCTATCAGATGAAAAAGGACGGCGACTGGTTCTGGTTGGAAATCAATGGTCTGGTCAAGGGGCAGCCCTATGTTTTCCAGTATCTGATCGACGGGCAGATCAGGATTGCCGACCCATACACTTCCCTGACCTCCGATCCCAACGATCAGTATATCAGTGCGGCCACCTATCCTGGCTTGCCGGTTTATCCCACTGGGAAAGCGCAGGGAGTAGCCTCGGTATTGCAGACCGGGCAGACTCCCTATGCCTGGGAGGTGACCTCCTTTACCCCTCCGGCCAGAGAGCGGCTGGTCATCTATGAAATGCTGATCCGTGATTTCACTGCAGAACACTCCTATCAGGCCGTTATCAGTAAACTCGACTACCTGAAGGAGCTGGGCGTCAACGTGCTGGAGCTGATGCCCGTCAATGAATTCGAGGGTAACCTGAGCTGGGGCTACAACCCCTCCTTCTATTTTGCTGCCGATAAGTATTACGGCCCGGCCCATGATCTGAAAAGGCTGGTGGATGAGGCCCATAAACGGGGGATAGCCGTGGTCATCGACATGGTGCTCAACCACAGTTACGGTCAGAGTCCCCTGGTGCAGATGTACCTCGACCGCTCCTCCTGGAAACCCACTGCCGACAACCCCTGGTACAATACCCAGCACAACTTCCAGAATCCGGATGCCCAGTGGGGGTATGACTTCAACCACGAAAGTGCGCATACCCGCCAGTTGATCGACAGCATCAACAGCTTCTGGATGAAAGAGTACAAGATCGATGGTTTCCGTTTTGACTTCACCAAGGGGTTTTCCAATACGGTTTATGGGGCCAGTGATTGGGGGAGTGCCTACGATGCCCCGCGCATTGCCAACTTGAAGCGGATGGCCGATGAGATCTGGCGGCGCAACCCCCGGGCATTGGTGATCTTCGAGCATCTCTCCGACAACAACGAGGAGAAAGAACTGGCTGCCCATGGAATCCTGCTCTGGGGCAACCTCCATTATGCCTATTCCAATGCGGCCAAAGGGGAGGGCGGAGACCTGAGCTGGGGTATCTACAAGAACCGCGACTGGGCCCAGCCTCACCTGGTGACCTATATGGAAAGTCATGATGAGGAAAGGATCGTCTGGGAGTGCAAAACCGGCGGCAGAACTGATGGAAGCTACAATATCAAACTCCTGCCCACCGCCCTTGACCGGGTGGAACTCGCCTCCCTCTTTTTGTTGCCCCTGCCGGGTCCGAAAATGATCTGGCAGTTTGGGGAACTGGGGTACGACTATTCCATCAACACCTGCGAAAACCCCAGCGAAGTACGCCCCGAATGTCGTCTCTCTCCCAAACCCATCCTCTGGAACTATGCCGACCAGGTTCACCGGAAAGATCTTTACAAGATGATGGGGCGCCTCAACTATCTGAAGGTGAATTATGAAGAGTTCTCTTCGTCAAGTACTTTCAGCTCTGGACTGAATGGAGAGGTCAAGTGGTACCGCCTCTCCAACGGGGCCCATCACGTGGTGGCCGTGGGAAATTTCGCTACCTCCACCAGAAGTTACTCCCTGGATTTCCCGGCCACGGGCCTCTGGAACGACTATTTCAGCAATGCCCCTTACGAGGTGACGGCTGCTTCGCAGAGCATTACCCTGAATGCCGGCGAATTCAGGTTATTCACCTCCCGGAAGATGGCCGATCCCTTTGCGCCGAACCATATCTCCCTGCCGGGAACCAGGGAAGAAGAGCTGGCCGTCTATCCCAACCCGACCACCGGAAAGGTCACCCTATTCTCCTCCCGTCCTTTAGGGGTGGTCATCGTGAGAAGCCTTTCAGGAGCCCTGGTCTGCCGTGAAGACTTCACCGGCCGGAACCCGGCGGAACTCCATCTCGGTTTTCTGGCCCCGGGCATTTACCTGCTGGATAACGGCAACGGACTACCTCCCCGGAAACTGGTTATCTCCAGGTAACCCGGGTGTAGTGGCGGCGGCTCCCGGCTTAGGGTTGTATGAGATGTTCTTCCCCCCTGATCTTGCGGGAGACCTCTTCTACATTCCGGAAGACCCTGAAGAAGTTGCCGCCCCATATTTTGCGGATGTCGTTTTCGGAATAGCCCCGGGCCAGCAGTTCACGGGTGATGGCTGGAAACTGGCTGACATCGTTGCATCCTTCCAGGCCGCCACCGCCGTCAAAATCACTGCCAATGCCCACATGGCTGATCCCGGCCAGCCGGACCACATGATCGATATGATCGACATAATCGGCCACGGTGGGCAGATCTTTGGGGTATTTCTCCCTGAGGGCCGTCCACTCCTTCCAGAAGTGCACCCTTCCCGCCTCGGTAAGGGTATCGCGAATGGCCTCATACTTTTCTCTCATCTCCTGTCCCAACTTATAGGCAGGATTGGAAGGATCAGGATCTTTCACATATTCATCGAGGAGGCAGATCTGGATCACTCCGCCATTACGGGCCAGGGCTTTGATCATGTCGTCGGTCATGTTGCGGTTGTGATGGGCGATGGCCCTGACACTGCTGTGGGAGGCCATGACGGGGGCCAGGCTGATCCCTATGACATCATAAAATGATTTGTCGGAGATATGGGAAACGTCGATGATCATGCCCAGGCGGTTCATCTCCATGACCACTTCCCGGCCAAAGGGACTCAACCCGTTGTGCTCGGGCGGAAGCCGGTCGGAAGAGGAGTCGCAGATATCGTTATGCCTGGAGTGGCAGAGGGTGATGTAGCGGATCCCTTTACGGTAAAACTCTTCCACGCGGGAGATCTCCTTCCCCAGGGGGAACCCATTTTCCATGCCCAGGTATATCGCCCGTTTTCCTTCCTTTTCGATGCGTGACGCATCGGCCGACGCGAGGGCGATTTCCGCCATTTCAGGATACCGGCCGACGGCTGCCAGTGTCGAGTCTGTCATACGGTGGGCTAAACGGTACACCTCCTCATAATGGGCCGGGGTCCTCTTTTCCTGTCCGGTGTAAATGGCAAAGAACATCACGTCGAGGCCACCCTCCTTCATCCGCGGCAGGTCGACTTTTCCCGTTGCATTCCGTTGGCCGATGTCCAATCCCCGATCCAGGATATTCATGGGCGTATCGCAATGGGTATCGACGGTAAGCGCCTCATTGTGGACCTTCTGCACCCGCTGGGGCGTCAGGTTTCTGCTGCTCTGGGCGGGCATCCTGCCTGGTATCGCACCCAGCCCCGTGGCCAGGATCAGGCCTGCAAAAAGAATAGAGCTTCTCATGTCGGATCTATAAAGTTGAAGTGTAATGACCGGTTATTCTGCGGGCCAGCGCCGGGAGGTCTTTTCCGTCGAAGTTGCCTGAACTCATCAGCAGCAGGTTACAGTGGTCCCACGCTTTAGCTTCGAGTTCGGCAAACAGGGCTTCCGAATCGGTGGTCACCCGCAGTCCGGGCTTTCCGAACCCCTCATAAACCATTTCCGGGGTGATGGGTTCCAGTTTTTTATGTTCCACGGTATGGGGGTTGAAATAGACGTACGCCTCGTCGGCTTCGTCCATGGTGTGGTGGTAGTGGGGGAGAAACTCCTTTTTCAGGGAGCTGAAGGTGTGGAGTTCCATGCAGGCTATGAGTCGCCGGCCGGGGAAGTGGCTTTTGACGGCCCGGGTGGTGGCCTGCAACTTGGAGGGGGAGTGGGCGAAATCCCTGAAAACCGTGGTGGTGCCGTTTTCCGCCAACACCTCCAGTCGCCTGGACGCACCGGTAAACGTGCGCATGGCCCCGTAGAAGAGGTCATCGCCGACTCCCAGGGCGCGGCATACCGCCAGGGCTGCCGCGATGTTCTGGAGGTTGTGTTCCCCGAAAATCCTCAGGGGCACCCTTTCGTCGCCAAAAATCAGGCAGGTCTGTTGTTGGCGGACTTCTGCCGGGTGGGCTTTATAGGCCGTGCTGGTGATGTGGTGTTGTGCGGCGGCGATGTTCCGGAGGTGAGGATCGCCTTCAAAATAGAAAAGGCTTCCTCCCGGTTCGATGAGCTCTGCGAACCTGCGGAACTGTTCCACATAGTTGTCAAAGGTGGGAAAGACGTTGATATGGTCCCAGGCAATACCGCTCAGCACCCCGATATGGGGATGGTAGAGGTGGAATTTGGGTCTCCGGTCTTCGGGGGAGGAGAGGTACTCATCCCCCTCGAAGATGGCGATGCGGGAGTCATTGCGGAGGCTGACCATGGTGTCGAATCCTTCGAGCTGGGCGCCCACCATGTAGTCGAAGGCCATGCCGCTTTCCCGCAGGACATGCATGATCATGGAGGTGATGGTGGTTTTGCCGTGGCTGCCGCCGATGACCACGCGGGTTTTGTCGCGCGTCTGCTCATAGAGGAATTCGGGATAGGAAAAGATCTTCACTCCCAGTTCCCGGGCTCTGAGGAGTTCGGGGTTGTCGCCGCGGGCGTGCATGCCCAGGACCACGGCATCGAGGTCAGCGGTAATCTTTCCGGGGAACCACCCTGGGGCTTCGGGCAACAACCCGCAGGCCGCCAGCCTGCTTTTGGAGGGCTCCACGATTTCATCGTCGGAGCCGGTAATCAGATATCCTTTATGATGAAGGGCCAGTGCCAGGTTGTGCATGGCGCTGCCACCGATGGCGATAAAATGTATTTTCATAGTCTATCTTCTATCCTTTTCCCGCTGTCTGTGGCCTTAATGTGTGCCCCTGAGCCAGGGATCCGGTCACTAAAGCGTATTCTGTGAAGTGATTAAAATGATTAAATATTACTTCACCCCTCTCACTTTCATGCGCAAAGAAAAGAGATTTTCCGATGCGGTGATGAAAAGGGTTTTCCGGTCGGCCCCCCCGAAACAGACGTTGGCGGTCCATTTGGCGGCAATAGCGATATGGGCGATCTTTTCGCCCCGGGGGTTAAAGACTGTGACGCCCTTTCCGGTCAGATAGACATTCCCCCGGTTGTCGATGGTCATACCGTCGGATCCCATAGGGGCGAAGAGGGTTCTGGCGCTGAGGGTGCCATCGGGGGCGATGGTGTACCGGTAGGTCTTCCCGTCTCCGATGTCGGCCACATACAGGGTTTTCCCATTGGGGGTGCCTATGATGCCATTGGGTTGTTTCAGTGCTCCAGCCACTTTAACCGGTGTCGAACTGCCCGGGGCCAGGTAGTAAACATGCTGGCCGTCGAGTTGCGTGGTTTGATCCCTGTCGGTCCACCAGGGCCGCGGATAGAGGGGATCGGTGAAGTAAATACCACCATCGGGCCTGACCCATAGGTCGTTGGGGCCGTTGAGGCGCTTGCCGTTCAGATCGCTCACCAGGACGGTACGCTCACCGGTGGGGGTGATGCGCCACAGTTCGTTCTTCTCATCGGAACAGGAAAGCAGGTTCCCCTGAGGATCGAAATAGAGCCCGTTGGCGCGACCGTAGTCACCGCAGAACTCCTTCAATTCCCCGTTGACCGTCCAGATGTATATTTTGTTGTTGGGCTGGTCGGTGAAATAGACATTTCCGGCTTTGTCAGCGGCTGGCCCCTCGGTGAAACTGAACGGGCCCGATAACAGGAGGACCGGCCCGGCATTTCGGGCCATAATGCTCTTATTATGCTGTGCCGCCAGCGGAAGGGAGGCTATAACCAGGGGAAGGGCGGCCATCAACAGCGCTGCCGGTAAAAAGGAGATGTTCTTCATGGGTTTATTTGATTTTTTTAATGACAGCACAAAAACCTGGCCAGGGTCGGCTATGAACCATGAGGTTATGCCTCAAATATAGCAGCTTTTAGGCCAGAACCCGCCTCAGGGGGTGGCAGGTGTGTGGGTCCACACCTCGGGCCACTTTTTTTCTGCGGGGGATCCGGGGCTTCGTGGAGCCAGGATTTTTTCCGGGGTATAATTGCGGGCTTCACGCCGGGAGAGCTGGTGGCTCCAGGGCACTCTGTGGCCGGTGGGAGCCCCCGGACCGGTGTTTTTGTATTCCGCATAATAGGCGGTTTTATCCCTGGCGGTGCCGCTCCAGTTGGCCCATCCTTCCCTGACGATGTGGCTGCCCATCTCACACTGCAGGAAGACCGTCCGGGCAAAATCGCGCCAGGGACGGCCCAGATAGACGGCGTCGACCCCCGCATCGGCGGTCAGCCGGCAGCGGAGAAAGACATATCCGTAGGGTTTTCCTTCCAGGGTGCTGGCGGCGGTGAGGTATGAATTGCTTTTGCTGTGGAGGGTGCACTCCTCAAACAGCGCGGTTGAAGCCCCGAAGATAAAATCGGTAGTTCCTTCAATGAGGCAATTCCGGAAGTATTGCCGGCTGTCAGGGCCGGCGGCATAGAGGGTATCCTGGTGGCCCCGGATCCGGCAGTTGCGGATGAAACAGCGGTCTCCCTCCACATGCAGGGCCACGGCCTGGCCAACCGCACCGGCGCTGTTTTCAATGGTGAGCTGCTCGGCTATGAAATCGTCGGCCTCCACTTTCAGGGTCCAGGTGTAAAAGGTACTGTTGCGCCCCCTGTTCACCTTATTGAAGTGATCATCCCAGGTAAGAATGGTCGATTCCATGCTCTCCCCGATCAGCGAGATCCGCGCGTTACAGGCGGGCACCACCACTTTTTCACGGTAAATCCCATTTCGGATGAAAATGGTAATCCGCATGTCAGGGAAGGCTTTTGCAGCATCGATGGCGGCCTGAACCGTCGTGAAATCACCACTCCCATCCTGTGCTACCGTAATCAGTGACTTATCCTGCGCTACGGTCATCTGCGATTTGTTTTGCGCTACGTTCATCAGTGATATGTCCTGTGCCTTCAGGAGCGTCATGCCCCCGCAAAGGAGATAGGCCACCAGCAAACAAATTCTCAAATTTTCCATAAAGTCAAGCTTAAAATTACCCTCTTTTATCCGGTTGGAAAGGATTATTTGATCCTTCTGAAATCTTTTCCCTTTGATTTTCATCAGGCCTCATTGACCTGAAGCGGGCGAGAGAAACGGCACTGGCATAATTACTCAGGATGGGGAAGATTCAGTTTTTCGCGGAAGAAATTCATTCTGATGTCGTACCATTTGGGAGGTACGCTATGGCCCTGGTCGGGGAAGACGTAATATTTCTTTTCCGAAGGGATAAGGTTGAAGGAGGCGAAATTGGTATGGGGCGGACAGACGTCGTCCTGCAATCCCGCGGCCATCAGGATGGGGCATTGGATGAGGTGGGCCAGGTTCTTGATGTCGAAATAACTCAGGAGCTGATAGGTGTCGTCCCATTTTTTTTCAGGGTGGTTTTTGAGGTATTCGGTGAAGGTGCTGGCGGGCCAGGGGGCGATTTTGAAGTAGTCGGGGTAGTCGCTGAGGAAGGGGATGGTAGGTGCGGCGGCTTTGATACGGTGGTCGAGGGCGCAGGCGGCCAGGGTGAAGGCGCCCCCCTGGCTGCCTCCTTCGGCTACGATCTTTTCAGGATCCACTTCGGGCCGGGAAACCACAAAGTCAATGGCCCGCACCAGATCCATGAAGGCTCCCCGGTAATAATAATCTTCCTTGCGCTCCAATCCGTAAACGATCCAGTCTCCAAAGGTGTTTGTGGCCTTCTGGATCCCCTGGCCCCGCGTGGAAAGAACAAATTCAGCCCAGCCAGGATTTACGTCCCCTCCCGGCATCCACGGGTCTGAGCCGTAGCCCATATAGCTGACGATTACCGGGTATTTCCCCGGTGCCTTCGGAACAGCATAAAACCCTTCGATGGTCACATGGCCGAATGACTCCATGCTGACCTGGTAAAGGTCACGCACGCTGCCCGATTTTTCCTTCAGCAAGGTCATTCTGAAGTTGGGCTTCACCTGGTCGAGTTCGGCCCGGGTGTTCTTCCAGAATTCGGTAAAACCGGGCAGGGTATCGACCGGACTGATAATTTTTTCAGGTTCATAACCGATGTTGAAGCGGACTTCCTCCCCTCTGAGGCCCTCTTTTTCAGCCCAGGCGGTACAGCGGTAAAAACCGGGTGCCGAAAGGTCG
>CAZKIU010000005.1:17814-112194 GCA_964552955.1 uncultured Prolixibacteraceae bacterium | reverse complement strand
TACTGATCTTCTTACATTTAGGATTCACATAGCCAAGTGGGGTCCCGACTCAGGCAGAAGGATTACACCATTCAGGATTCCTCCATTCAAGATTCACGTAGCGAAGCGGAGTCTCGACTCAGTCGGGAGGATTCCTCCATTCAAGATTCAGGATTCAAGATTCAGGATTCAGGATTCCAATGACTTGCACTTCTCTTTCCAGCTCCACACCGAATTTTTCCTTGACCGATGTTCTGATTTCTTCTGAGAGGAGGTAGATCTCCCGTCCCGAAGCATGGCCATAGTTGACCAGAACGAGGGCGTGGTTTTCATGGACGCCGGTATCGCCGCGGCGGAATCCCTTCCAGCCGCACGCATCGATCAGCCACCCGGCCGAGAGCTTGGCGTACCCTTCATGGGCAGGATAGACCGGCAGGGCCGGGTAGCGTCCCTTCATCAGGGCCGCCAGTTCTTCAATCACCACCGGATTCTTGAAAAAACTGCCTGCATTGCCCATAACCGCAGGGTCAGGCAGCTTGCTCCGCCTGACGGCTATGATCCTGTCACGCACCTCCTGAAGCGTGGGCACCCTCCCCCCATTGGCCAGGGCGGCGAGTTCCCCATACTCCAGCTTTAACTGCGGATGCTTGTCCAGCCTGAAAACCACGGAGGTCACCAAAAACCTGCCGGACAGCTCCTCCTTGAAGATACTGCTCCGGTAACCAAACCAGCACTCGGCACCCTCCAGTTCCCAGATCTCACCCGTTATCAGGTCCATCCCTTTGACCGATGCGATGACATTCCCCGCTTCCTGGCCGTATGCGCCGATATTCTGGACCGGCACAGCCCCCACATTACCGGGAATCAGCGAGAGATTCTCCAGGCCTCCCCAACCTCTTTGTACCGTATAGGCTACCAGGTCATCCCAGATCTCGCCGGCCCCCGACTGAACCCAGGCATGATTCTCATCCTCACGCACCACCGAAATACCCTTAAAGGCAGGATGAATGACCAGCCCCGGAAAATCAGATACAAACAGCAGATTACAGCCTCCACCCAATACCAGCACCTCCTTGAATAACTCCGGATGCTCCTGACGAAACACCTGAAATTCGGTCTGCCGGGTCACCTCCACGAACCAGCGGGCCTGCACTTCCGTGCCGAAACTATTCCACTCTCTGAGCGAAAAATGCGCTTTGACGATCATAATAAGTGATTTAACCAGCAACCATTGACCCAGAAAGGGGCTCTGACCCAGTGCGCCTCTGGTCACGATGGCTGCTAAGGAAACAATTTTTCCGCTGTTTTTTAAATAATCCTAATTTTGAATGAAATTCACAGCTTATAATTCACATGCCCGTAAAAAGGATCATCGTTTCGGTAACCAACGATCTGACCGGCGACCAGCGGGTCGACCGAATCTGCCGCACGCTGTGCGAGATGGGATTTGCCATTTTGCTGACCGGAAGGATCCTTCCTGACTCAGGTGCCCTGCCTGACCACCACTATGAAACGCACCGTTTCAGGCTGCTCTTCCGGAAAGGCCCCCTCTTTTATGCCGAATTCAATCTCAGGCTATTCTTTTTCCTTCTCTTCCGGAAGTCACACCTGCTGTTGGCCAATGACCTCGACACCCTGCCGGCCAACCGTCTGGCGGGCTGGATAAAACAGCAACCGATAGTCTACGACAGCCATGAGTATTTCACGGAAGTTCCCGAGCTGGCCCACCGCCCCCGGGTGAAGAAAACCTGGGAACACCTCGAAAAGTGGCTGGTGCCGGGTGTTGCAGCCGCCTATACTGTTTGCCAGCCCATTGCTGACCTCTATACCTCCCGCTATGGGATCCCCTTCAGGGTCGTCCGCAACCTTCCGGAGGAAGACCAGTATTTCACGACACCTGCCGCTCCGATGGCGGCTGTTCAACCGGAGGAAAACCCGGAGGTTCCCGACAAGACCACCCGTCCTTATGTGATCTACCAGGGGGCGTTGAATCTGGGGCGCGGCGTGGAACATGCCATTAGGGCTATGGCTTTGCTTCCCGAGGCGGACCTGGTGATCGCCGGAGGGGGTGACCTTGAGCTCCCTCTCAGGACACTGGCAGCCTCCCTGGGCCTGACCCGGGTCAGGTTCACCGGCCGGCTCTCTCCCGCCGAACTGCGCCCCCTGACCCGCCTGGCCGCCCTGGGATGCTCCATCGAGGAAGACCTCGGCCTCAGCTACCGCTACGCTCTGCCCAACAAACTCTTTGATTATATCCAGGCCCGCATCCCCGTGGTGGTTTCCAACCTCCCCGAAATGAGCCGGTTGGTCACAAGTTATGACATCGGCCTGGTGACCCCCTCTCACGACCCGGAGCAACTGGCCGCCTGCTTCCGAGAAGCCCTGTTCAACCGGGATCTACGCGAGAAATGGCACCTCCACCTCGAGGCCGCGGCCCGTCAGCTTACCTGGGCCTGCGACAAACCGGTCATCCACGAAATCTTTACCCCCTTCCTCTGAGCGGCTTGACAAAATGACAGGATGATGCGATCCTGACCCGGAAGGAAGGCTTCGACGCTCGTATGGACCTATTCGCTATTGTTTTCCCTGCGTGAACGCCAGGCCGAATCGAGGGCCGCATGATAACGGGCAGCATTCCGCTCATGTTCGGCATGGGTGCGGGCAAAATTATGATACCCCGAGAAATCTTCCCTGGCACAGAAATAATAGAGATTATGCTGCTCATATTGGAGAACCGCCTCAATGGACTGGATCTCCGGAAAAGTGATGGGCCCGGGGGGCAAGCCGGGGTAGAGATAAGTATTGTAGGGGGAATCGGTGTCGAGATGGCGGTTCAGGATCCTTCTGAGGGTGATATCACCCACGGCAAACTTAACCGTCGGATCAGCCTGCAGAAGCATCCCCTTCCTGAGCCGATTGATGTAAACCCCTGCCACCCGGGGCTTCTCACTCTGTTTATTGGTCTCTTCCTGTAATATGGAGGCCAGCGTGGCCACCTCCACCGGGGTCATGCCCAGACTGGCAGCTTGCTTCAGCCGCTCTTCATTCCAGAAAGCCTCGTATTCCCTCTTCATGCGGTCTCCAAACTGCCGGGCGGTGGTGGTCCAGTAAAACTCATAGGTATTGGGAATAAACATCGCCGGGAAAGTTTCCGGCGTAAAACCATATTCCCTGACCACTTCAGGATCGAAAAGCCCTATCAGCGATAACGAGTCAGCCAGCAAATACCGGCTGACGACGCCAGCCAGCTGCTCCCGGGTTCTGATATTGTTAAAAGTCAGTTTGACCGGCTCCTGTAATCCCGACCGCAAGATGTTCACCACCTGATTGGTATTCATGCCCTCCCTGAAATGGTACCTGCCGGGTTTGATATATTCCCGGCACTCCTTCCGGCGGGCCACCCATTGAAAGGCATTCATATTCTTCATGACCTGATGGCGCTCCAGACTGTCTACCACCATCTCATAGCTGGTCTTTTCTGTGATATAAAGCACATAGTCTTTCTGAACATTGGGTTTATAAACATAGCCATAGAGCTGCCAGATCCGAAGACCTGCTCCCACAAAAAGCACGGCTAGGACCAGAATCACCATTTTCCCTGGCCGGGGAAAAATCATCAGTTTACTTTTTTGTTCAAGCATCGGTTATGCACAAAAAGAAAGAACAAATATAGACTTTTTCCCACATCAGGTAAAACAAGGTTACGTGACAGGCCCGGGCTAACACTGCAACGCCCTTGAACCCGGGCCGTTACTGGCCTGAATGGGACCGGAAGAGAAGTCATCCCCTACGGCTGTCAGTTCATCGGGAAGCTGACCATTCCTTCAGAATTAACCGATCCCTTTGCTACGACTTTCACCCCCTTTTTTGTTATTTTTGCACCGTAAATCAAAACAGACTACGGATTATGCTTCAGGTTCAACTCGCCGACAACATCTGGTTCCTGGGATTCAATGACCGCAGGACCCATCTTTTTGAAAATATATGGCCGATACCACATGGCATCAGCTACAATGCCTACCTCATCCTCGATGAAAAAGTGGCACTGATAGACACTGTTGAACGGCAGTTTATCGACGACTATCTCGACAATGTGGAAGCCTTGCTGAACGGACGGCAGGTCGACTATCTGGTGATCAACCACATGGAACCTGACCACAGCGGAGCCCTGAAGGCCCTGATCACCAAATACCCCAACGTTACTCTGGTAGGCAACAAAAAAACCTTCCAGCTTGTGGAAAGCTTTTATATGCAGCCCCACAACATACTGGAAGTCTATGACGACGACACCCTCGAACTGGGCCGGCATACCCTCAAATTCCGGTCCATCCCCATGGTCCACTGGCCCGAAACCATGGTGAGCTACGAAGTAAACAACAATATACTGTTTGCCGGCGATGCTTTTGGAAGCTATGGCACCCTCGACGGCGGCATCTTTGACGATGAGATCAACCTGGACTTTTACGAGGTGGAGGTGATGCGTTACTTTACCAATATTGTCGGTAAGTACTGCGCCCACACCCAGCGGGCCATCAAGAAGCTGGCTGATCTGGAAATAAAAATGATTGCCGCCACCCACGGTCCCGTATGGCGCACCGACCTCCAGTGGGTCCTCAGCCGTTACAACAAATGGAGTTCCTACGACATGGAGAAGGGGGTGGTCATCGTCTATGGCTCTATGTACGGAAACACCCAGAAAATGGCTGAGGTGATCGCCCGCCGGCTGGCCGAACACGGAATCAAAAACATCAGAGTCTACGATGCCTCCAAAACCCACTCTTCCTATATCATCAACGACATTTTCAAATACCAGGGATTTATCGTCGGCAGCTGCGCCTACAACAATGCCCTCTTTCCCAACGTGGAAACCCTACTTTCCACCATCAGCCATATGGGCGTGAAAAACCACTATCTGGGAATCTTCGGCAATTACTCCTGGAATGGAGGAGGCGTCAAAAACCTGATGGAATTCGCAGAAAAAGTCAAATGGGAAATGGTCCATCACCCCATCGAAGAAAAAGGAGCCCTGAAAGCCGACACCCGCGAAGACCTCATCGCCCTTGCCGACGCTATGGCCGCCAAACTTAACCAATAGGCCTCACTTCGCATCGTCAAGAATCAGAACCCAATCATTACCTTCTGCCTGTCAGGTAAAGAATGAATTAAACCAGAAGAAATTGCCGGAGAGATACCTTCATAGCCGTGTTTTTTGAACCATTCCTGATTCGACGCTCAGGATTCCTTCATTCAAGACTCAGGATTCCCTCATTCAAGACTCAGGATTCCTTCATTCAAGATTTCAATCTTCTGATATTTACATCAGAAGATTAAAATCCAGCTCCCCGTCGGCCTTGGTCACGTCGGTCACCTTTTTCCCTTCACAGCTCAGGGTACGGGCCTTGTGTTTACCGATCAGGGCATAGTCATGGGTGGCCATAACGACGGTTTTCCCCTGTTTATTGAGTTGCTGAAGGAGCCCCAGGATCTGTTCTGAGGTTTCGGGATCCAGGTTACCTGTAGGCTCATCGGCTAAAATGAGGGGTGGATCATTCAGCATAGCCCGGGCGATCACCACCCGTTGTTGTTCTCCCCCTGACAAGCGATGGGGCATCCTGACCAGTTGATGTTCCATACCCACCAGCTCCAGCACCTCATGGATTCTTTCCGTGATGGCCTTCTGTTGTTTCCAGCCGGTGGCCTTGAGCACAAACTCCAGGTTCTCCTTCACATTCCGGTCCACAAGGAGCCTGAAATCCTGGAAGACCACCCCCAGCTTGCGCCTGAGCATCGGGACATCCCGGCTCTTCAGATGGGCGAGGTCATATCCCAGCACCTGGCCGGCACCCTGGACCAAAGGTATCTCTGCATTCAGCGTCTTGATCAGGCTTGATTTTCCGGTTCCGACCCTCCCGATGAGATAGACCAGTTCCCCCTCGTCCACCCTCAGCGTCACATTGCGGAGCACCAGCTCCTCACGCTGGAAGATGTCTGCTTCTGTCAATTCTATGATCGGTTGTCCGCCCATTTTGCCCTCATTTTTCCACGAAGGTAGCCCAATCTTTTTTAGCTTCCCCCATAATAAAGGAAAGAAACTAACAGTTTCTTGTTGAGAAAATGGCTTACTTTTGGCCGGCTAACCCGTCCGAATGGCCTACTTTAGTGATTTAAACCGTCTGGCAGAAGGGTTTGCACAGTTTTTGTTTATCAGGTCCTATAAATTTTACCGGTATGAAGAAATTCAAGCCAATGATGATTATGGCGGCTTTTATGTGGCTGACCTCCGGGCTTCAGGCACAGGAAACCCGTTATTACAATGAAATTCAGAAAGATATTGCCCTGGGAAAGGAGCTTTTCAAGACCGCCAAATACAACGCTGCCTACCGGCAGTTTGAGCAAGTGAGGGAAGTGGCCGACCCCCGGTCGGAGACCGCGGCGGAAGCCTATTATTATATGGCCCTGTCTGCCCTCCGCTCCGAACATGTCACAGGGGACAAAATGCTCAACAACTTCATCAAAGAGTACGCCGACAGTCCCTATAGCAACTATGCCAAATTCTATCTGGGCGACTTCCAGTTTGAGAAAAAACGCTACCCGCTGGCCCTGCGTACCCTGGGGGGTGTCGAAAGGGAAGGGCTCTCTGCTTCCGACCAGGTGGAAACAGGCTACATGATGGGATACTCCTATCTGATGACCGATGAGTTGGATCTTGCACTCAATGAGTTCCTGCTCATCAAGGACAAAAACCACCTCCTGGCCAAACCAGCCCTCTACTATTATGCCCATATCAACTACCTGAAGAACCGGAATGAAGAGGCCCTGGAGGGCTTCCGCCAGTTGCAGAACGATCCCAATTTCAACAGGATCATCCCCATCTATGTAAGTCAGATCTATTACAAACAGGAGAAATATGCCGAGGTGGTCGATTATATCGTCCCTATCATCAACGATGTCGAGGAACAATACAAACCTGAGCTGGCCCGGCTCATCGGAGACTCCTATTACCATCTCCGCCGTTATGCCGACGCCCTCCAGTTCCTCAGCTATTACCATGAAACCCCGGGATCCAAGTCGCGCGAGGACAACTACATCATGGGATTCTGCCTTTACAATACCGGGGAATATGCCAAAGCGGTCCCTTACCTCGAGAAATCCTCCAAAGGAAATGACATCACGGCCCAGAGCAGTTATTACACACTGGCCGATGCCTACGTGAAAACCGCCTTGAAGGAAAAAGCCCGGATCGCCTTTGAAGCCGCCTCCGAGATGGATTTCGACCCGGAGATCAAGGAAGATGCCCTCTTTAACTATGCAAAACTCACCTACGAACTCTCCTACTCCCCCTTCAATGAGACCATCAAAGCCTTCGATAAGTATATCACCCTTTACCCCAGTTCAGACCGCAACAGCGATGCCTATAAATACCTGGTCGATGTATACATGGTCACCCGTAACTACCGGGATGCCATAAGCTCCATCGAGAAAATAAAAGTGAAAAATCCGGAAATCAACCAGGCCTATCAGCGGGTCACCTACTACCGGGGACTGGAGCTGTTCACCAATGGCTCTTACGACCAGGCTCTGGTCCTGTTCGATAAGTCGCTCGAAAACCGGTATTCCAATCCCATCACCGCAGGGGCCCGGTACTGGAGATCAGAAACGCTATACAGAACAGGTGATTTCAACGCCGCCATCACCGGTTACAACCAGTTCCTGCAGTCACCCGGGGCCTCCACCCTTTCCGAATACCCTGAGGCTTATTACAATCTGGGGTATGCCTACTTCAAGCTGGAGGATTACCAACAGGCCGGAACGGCATTCCAGAAATACCTGAATGCCATGCAAGGCCGGCGCTCCGAAAAAATAGCAGACGTGTATAACCGGGTCGGCGACACCTACTTCGTGGCCCGCGACTATCCTGCTGCCGTGAAAAACTACCAGCAGGCCTTTAACATGAAGCTGTATGATGCCGATTATGCCCTTTATCAACTGGCCTTCTGCAGCGGACTCCAGCGTAACCAGGCCGGAAAAATTCAGCAGCTCCGCAGCCTGATCTCCTCCTTTCCCCAGTCGGGACTCATCGACGATGCCCATTACGAGTTGGGACGCTCCTACGAAAGAGAAGGCAACTATGCCGAAGCTAAAAAAGAATACCAGTCCATTATAGATCAGTTCAGCCAGAGTACTTACTACCCCAAAGCCCTCCTCCAGATGGGACTGGTCAACTATAATGTCGGTGACTTCCAGAATGCCCTGAAGTATTACAAGCAGGTGGCAGAAGAATACGGGGCGACACAGGAAGCCCAGGCAGCCCTTCTGGGCATCAAGAATTGTTACTTGGAGCTCAACGATGTGGATGCCTACTTCGCCTATAGCCGTCAGCTGGGCACAGGCGCCGTGGTCACCACCTCGGAACAGGATTCCCTCTCCTGGATGCTGGCCGAGAAGCAGTTCATGGCCAACGACCCCAATGCCATCACTCAGCTCCGCCACTATCTCTCGCAATTCCCCAACGGCAGCTTCGTGCTCAACGCCCGTTTTTACCTGGGGGAAGCCCTCTACAACCAGGGCAAATACACGGAATCCCTCGACCATTACCTTTTTGTGGCGCGCCAGCCCCTGAATGCCTTCAGCGAACAAGCCCTTTCAAAGGCCTCGGAACTCCTCTATAACGCCAAAAGATACGACGAAGCCCTCGAGCTCTTTGCACGGCTGGAGAGTCTCTCCGGAAACCAGTGGAACAAGGTGAAAGCCATGGCCGGACAAATGCGCAGCCATTTCATGCTCCAGAAATACCGCGAGGCCATCGAAAGTGCAGCCAAGCTCACCAAAGCAGATAAAGTCACTCAGGAACTGATCCGGGAAGCGACCTATATCAGTGCCAAGTCCTCGTATGAACTGGGGAATTACGACCAGGCCATGGCCGGGCTCCGGGAAGCCTCAGCACAAACCAACACCCTTCAGGGAGCCGAGGCCAAATACCTGCTGGCCGATATCTACTTCCGGAAACAAAACCTGGCCACAGCAGAAAAGGAAATCATGGATTTCATCGACAAAGGAACCTCCCATCAATACTGGCTGGCCAAGAGTTTCATCCTTCTTTCCGACATCTATGTGGCCAAAAAAGATGATTTCCAGGCCAAGCATACCCTTAAGAGCCTCATTGAAAACTACCCGGTCAAGGAGGATGGTATCCTGGCGGAAGCAGGCCGTAAACTGAGTGCCATTGAAGAGAGGGAAAAACGCGATGCCGATGCCACACAGGGCAATCCCCTGGAGATCAAACTCAATTAGCAGGTTGAGAAAGAATGTCAATAATGTGAATCCAAGAATATAAGACCATGATCATAAAGTATTTCATTTCCGGAACCGCCTTACTGGCCTGCATGACAATGATCAACCGGGAAGTCAGTGCACAGAAACCCGACACCCTCCGCCAGGAGGTGGAGGTCGTGAAATCATATACCCCTGTCACCATCGACGCCGAAAAGATCAACGACACACCCGTCATCAAAGATGAAGCCGCCAAAAAACCCAACTTCACCTATTCCATCGACAGTAAACCGGTCTTCTCAGCCTTGCCGGTGAAAAACCTCCAGGCAGCCACGGTGATAGGTAAGCCGGAGGAGAAACCGGGGTACGGACTGGTCCGCGTGGGTGTTGGGAACTACAATAAACCCTACGGAGAACTTTTCTTCAACAATACAAAGAATAAAAACTCGGTATTCGGGTTACATGCCCGCCACCTCTCCTCACACAGCAAACTCAACCTCCGGAATGGAGAGCGCGTCAGCGCCCCCTTTTCCGAGAATGAAGCGGAGATGTTCCTCAAGCACATGTTCCGCAAGTCTACGCTTTCGGTCAACCTGGGCATCGACCATGATGGCTTCCGCTACTATGGTTATCCCTCCACCACCGAAGCAGATTCCATCCCCTCTTTCCTGAAAGAGAAAGGCCAGACTTACACACAACAGGGTCAAAAACAAGCCTTCACCCGCGGAGGAATTGCCATCAACCTCCAGAATGTCTTTGCCACCAAGGAAGACCCCTCTGCGGGTTTCGACTTCCAGTACTACCGCTTCGGAACCAAGACCGGCCAACGTGAGGATTTTGTGAAATTCGACATGAACTTTCACAAGCCTCAACAGGGATTCAGCCTGCTGGTCGACGGAGGTGTTGAATACTCCAAAGCCACCCAGGTCTACCCTGTCATTCTGGAACTCATTCCCCTGCCCGTTAACCGCTCCCAAACCTGGATCAGCTTCCGCCCCGGAATCTTCCTGGGCAACGAAACCATCAGCCTCCGGGCGGGCTTCAAGTCATGGCTGGTGGCCGGTCTCACCGATAAAGCCACCTTCAAGGTCTCCCCCGATATCCGGTTCAACTTTTCCCCGGTGAAGGAAATCATCTCTGTTTTTGCCGGAGCCGACGGACAATACCACCACAACCACTATTCTGCTATCGCTGCCGAGAACCCCTTTGTGGTCCCCTCCCTGAGCGTGAAGAACCATCACGAAATCTACAGGATCTACGGAGGATTCGATGGTAAGCTCTCCTCCAAAATGAATTTCAGGATTCAAGCAGACCATTCCAAAATCGCCGGGCAACCCCTCTATTACCTGCAGGGCTTCAGGCTCCCCTCCATGGGCCCCACCCCCATGCCCCAATTTGCCGACAACACCTTCAGGGTCCTCTACGACGACATGACCCAAACCAGGTTCAGCGGAGAAATCACCTACTACGCGGGCGACAAACTGAATATGCTCCTGAGTACCAGTATCTACAAATATAAAATGGAAGAACAGGAGAATCCGTGGAACCTCCCCGCCTTCGATGCCACGGCGACGATCAATTATAGGGTGAATGACCGCCTGTCGGTCTCGGCCGACCTTTATGCCCTGGGCACCCGCAAAGGGCTCCTTTTCCAGACAAACCTGGCCCCGGCCGAATATTACTCCTGGGAATCCCTCCAAAGCCTCTCGGCCATCAACGCAGTGGTTTATAAATTAAACCCGGTCTTTGATATAAATCTCCGCGGAAATTATGACATCACCCGTAAACTGACCGCCTTCGGACAAATCAACAACTTCGGCATGCAGAAGTATGAGAAGTGGCTGGGCTACCCGGCTCAAACCTTTAACTTCCTGGCCGGCATCAGCTACTCCTTCTGAATGGTCAGACCCTCTAAGAAAGTGCATTAAGTTATCAACAATACACCCTGTGAACCCGTGAAAATGCCGTTTTCACGGGTTATTTTATTATATTTGCCCGATGGTTTAAGGAGAAAGTAGGCTATTTACAAACAACTGATTACCAGGAGTTTTCCGAAATCAAAATCCTCTGCGAAGCTTTGATTTTGACTCCCGGAGCCATCGGAAAACCAGGAATTAAAAGCAAGCGTAAAAATGAGCGAATTGGAAGAAAACGGTACCGTTCAGGGGAACGGCAATAGCAATACGAACGGAAACGGAGCCGACAATTACGGGGCCGACAGCATACAGGTTCTGGAAGGCCTTGAGGCCGTCAGGAAGCGTCCTGCCATGTACATCGGCGATGTCAACGACAGGGGGCTTCACCACCTGGTGTACGAAGTGGTCGACAACTCTATTGATGAGGCACTGGCCGGTTACTGCCAGAATATTGATGTGATCATTCATGCCGACGACTCCATCACCGTCAGGGATGACGGGCGGGGTATTCCCACGGAAATCCATACCAAGGAAAACCGGTCAGCCCTCGAAGTGGCCCTGACAGTCCTCCATGCCGGGGGTAAATTCTCCAAGGACTCCTATAAGGTTTCAGGAGGGTTGCATGGCGTGGGAGTCTCCTGCGTCAACGCCCTCTCCACCTACATGAAGGCCGAGATTCACCGCAACGGTAAGATATACGTTCAGGAATACAACATCGGCAAACCCTTGTACGATGTCAGGGAGGCCGGCGTTTGCGATGATACGGGAACCATCATCACCTTCAAGCCCGATGGCTCCATTTTCCAGACGACCTCTTACAAATATGAGGTTCTGACCGCCCGCCTCAGGGAACTCGCTTTCCTGAACAAAGGGATCAGACTGACCATCACCGACGAAAGGGTGGTCGAAGAAGGGAATGGCTATAAAAGCGAGACGTTCCTTTCGACCCTTGGGTTGAAGGAATTCGTCGAATACCTCGACGATTCCAGGGTGAGGCTGACGCCCGACATCATCCATGTGTCGACCGAGAAAAACGGCATCCCCGTGGAAGTGGCCCTCCAGTACAACAATTCGTACTCAGAGAATGTCCATTCATACGTCAACAATATCAACACGATAGAGGGAGGGTCCCATCTGACGGGGTTCCGGCGGGGGCTCACCCGCACCATGAAGAACTATGCCGACCAGTCGGGGATTCTCACCAAGCTGAAGCTGGAAATCAACGGTGACGACTTCCGGGAGGGGCTCACGGCGGTCATCTCGGTGAAGGTACAGGAACCGCAGTTTGAGGGGCAGACGAAGACCAAACTGGGGAACTCAGAGGTCGTGGCTTCGGTTGACCAGGCGGTAAGTGAAATGCTCACCTATTACCTGGAGGAGAATCCACGCGCCGCACGCATCATCATGGACAAGGTGGTTCTGGCCGCCCAGGCCCGTCATGCCGCCCGCAAAGCCCGCGAAATGGTGCAGCGCAAAAACGCCCTCACAGGGGGCGGCCTCCCCGGTAAACTGAGCGACTGCTCTGAAAGAGATCCCGAAAAATGTGAAATCTTCATCGTCGAGGGGGACTCTGCAGGGGGTACCGCCAAACAGGGTCGCGACCGCCGCACCCAGGCTATCCTCCCGCTCCGGGGTAAAATCCTTAACGTCGAGAAGGCAATGCAGCACAAAATCCTCGACAACGAGGAGATAAAGAACATCTATACCGCCCTGGGCGTCACCATCGGCACCGAGGAAGATTCCAAGGAACTCAACCTCGACAAGCTCCGCTATCACAAGATCGTCATCATGACCGACGCCGATGTCGATGGCAGCCACATCGACACCCTGATCATGACTTTTTTCTTCCGCTATATGCAGGAGATCATCCGCCGGGGCCACCTCTATCTGGCCACTCCTCCACTTTACCTCGTAAAAAAAGGGAAGAAGGAGTCATACGCCTGGACAGAACAGCAGCGTCTGCAACTCATCGAAGAGTGGGGCGAGGGCAGTGAATCAGGGATTACCATCCAGCGTTATAAAGGTTTGGGTGAAATGAACGCCGAGCAGCTCTGGGAGACCACGATGCATCCTGAGAAAAGAACCCTTCAGCAGGTGACCATTGAGAATGCGGCCGAGGCCGACCATATCTTCGCCATGCTGATGGGCGACGATGTGCCGCCACGTCGTAAGTTCATCGAAGACCACGCCATCTACGCCAACATCGACGCCTAATCGCGATATATGAATATCTGTGTTTTCTGTTCGTCGAGCAACGCGATTGACGAGGTTTATTTCAGGGATGCCCGTTTGATGGGGGATCTCATCGGCCGCAGGGGGCATGCCCTGGTCAATGGCGGGGCCAATGTGGGTCTCATGGAGGCGGTGACCATCGCCGCCAAGGCCGCCGGGGCCCGCACCACGGGAATCATCCCCGAAATGATGCAGGGCCGCAACCTCATCTCCCATCATGCCCATGAGGTGGAAATCACCGCCGGCATGATGGAACGCAAAGCCCGCATGCGGGAACGCAGTGACGCCTTCGTAGCCCTGCCCGGCGGCTTCGGAACCCTCGAGGAAATCCTCGAGGTGATCACCCTCAAGCAACTCGACTACCACCGCAAGCCCATCGTATTCATCAATACCGCCTGTTTCTTCCGCCATCTCTTCGACCAGTTCACCCACGCCTTCGGCGAACACTTCTCCAAACCCGAATACCAGCAGCTCTACCACATCGCCGAGACCCCCGCAGACGCCCTCGACTATCTCGAAGGGTATACCCCGGGAGAAGCCATCAACAAGTGGTACAAAGTGCCGGAGAAATAACCGGAAACCGCCGCGCAAATGCAATTCGCAATTTTTCCTTAAGTTTTATCTTCATTTTTAATTTTTTAGCGGGTTAATGAATGTGATTTATCACTTTTACGGGCTCTTACCAGAATAAAAGACCATGTTAAAAGTGACGAAGGAAGCGGCCCTGTTGTACCATTCTCAGGGCAAACCCGGTAAAATAGAGGTGATCCCTACCAAGCCCCACAGCACACAGGCCGACCTGTCGCTGGCCTATTCCCCCGGGGTGGCAGAACCCTGTCTTGAAATTGAGAAAAATGAGGAAACCGCCTACGAATACACCGCCAAGGGGAACCTGGTTGCCGTGATTTCCAATGGCACGGCGGTACTGGGGCTTGGCGACATCGGGGCGCTGGCCGGGAAACCGGTCATGGAGGGTAAAGGTCTGCTTTTCAAAATATATGCCGGCATTGACGTGTTCGATATCGAGGTCGATGAGAAAGATCCCGGGAAGTTTATCGACGTAGTCAAGGCGATGGCTCCCACTTTCGGCGGCATTAATCTGGAAGACATCAAAGCGCCCGAATGTTTTGAAATCGAGGAGCGGCTGAAGGCAGAACTGGATATTCCGGTCATGCACGACGACCAGCACGGGACGGCCATCATTTCCGCGGCAGGGCTGATCAATGCGCTGGAACTGGCGGGCAAGGAGATTTCGCAGGTGCGTATTGTGGTCAACGGGGCCGGGGCCTCGGCCATTTCCTGCACCAAACTCTATGTGACCCTGGGCGCCAGCCCCGAGAACATCGTCATGCTCGACAGCAAAGGGGTGATCTCCGCCGACAGGGAAGACCTCAATGCCCAGAAACGGCAATTCGCTACAAGCCGGACAGGCCTCCGCACCCTGGCCGATGCCGTCAGAGACGCCGACGTTTTTGTGGGGCTCTCCAGAGGAAATGTACTGACAGGCGAGATGGTGCGGAGCATGGCCCCCAATCCGGTGGTTTTTGCCCTGGCCAACCCGGTACCCGAGATTTCCTATGAAGAAGCACGGGCTTCCCGCGACGACGTGATCATCGCCACGGGCCGCTCCGACTACCCCAACCAGATCAACAACGTCATCGGATTTCCCTACATTTTCAGGGGAGCCCTTGACACCCGCGCCAGAACCATCAACGAGGAGATGAAACGGGCGGCCTGCCTGGCCATAGCCGGACTGGCCAAGCAGCCTGTTCCCGACCTGGTGAATACCGCCTATAATGTCAACAGGCTCCGCTTCGGCAGGGATTACATCATTCCCAAGCCGGTGGATCCAAGGCTCATCACGGAAGTGTCATCAGCGGTAGCCAGGGCCGCCATCGATTCCGGAGTGGCCCGCAAAACCATTACCAACTGGGAGACCTACAAAGACCACCTGAAACAGATGATGGGCTACGAAACCAAACTCACCCGCCAGTTCCTGGAAATGGCCCGCCAAAACCCCCGCAGGGTTGTTTTCGCCGAAGGCTCCCACCCCAACATGCTGAAAGCGGCCGCAGAAGCCTGTCAGGAGGGGATCTGCCATCCTATTCTTTTAGGCAACAAGCATAAAATTGAAAAGCTCGCCGCGGAACTCAACCTCCAGATCGAAGGGTGCCAGATTGTGGAACTCCGCGATGACCGCGAGGCCGAAAGGCGTGAAAGATATGCCCGGATACTGACGGCTAAAAGGGCTAGGGAGGGGGCTACACTCGACGAAGCTATGGACAAACTCTTCGAGCGCAACTACTTCGGCATGATGATGGTCGAAACCGGAGATGCCGACGCCTTCATTACCGGGGTCTACACCAAGTATTCCAATACCATCAAGGTGGCCAGGGAGGTCATCGGCATCAGGGAGGGGTATGACCATTTCGGGACCATGCACATCCTGAATTCGGCAAAAGGCACCTATTTTCTTTGCGACACCCTGATCAACCGGCATCCCGACACGGCCACCCTGATCGACATCGCCCGGCTGGCCCAGAATACGGTCCGCTTTTTCGCCCGGGAACCCAAGATTGCCATGCTCTCCTATTCCAATTTCGGCTCCGACCCGATCGGCAGCCCTGCTTCGGTCCATGAGGCCGTCCGCACCCTCCAGGCAAGATACCCAGACCTGCTCATCGACGGAGAGATGCAGGTTAATTTCGCCCTCGACAAAAAACTGCGCGACCGCAAGTATCCCTTTTCACGCCTGGCCAACCAGGATGTCAACACCCTGGTTTTTCCGAATCTCAGCTCGGCTAACGTGGCCTATAAACTGCTCCAGGAAATGAGCACCGGCGAATCGATCGGTCCGATCCAGATGGGTCTGAACAAGCCCATTCATTTCACCGACATCGAGAGTTCGGTGCGGGATATCGTCAACATCACGGCCATTGCGGTTATTGATGCCGTAGTCCAGGAACAGATCGACAAAGCCCGGAAAACGACCATCTGATTTTCCTTGCCCCCCTATCCGGGAGGAGATCGTACCGGAAATCAGGACAGGGACTCATTGCGACTCCCCGCCGCAGAGCGGTCGGGGAATGGGCTCACCGGAATTCATTTTTAGGATGTGCACAGATTCACACACCTCGAGGAGATGAGATGCGGTGCAAAGGGCGTTCATGCCAGAAACCGGACCCATAACGGTCAGTAAAGGTATTCCACAAAGGGGATTCAGATGGGGTGATTCGCGAAACCTGATCAGGGAGCCACCAGTTCTCTGGTGCGTTTTTGGAGCGGGGTGATTCCGGAATCCCCGGTCATGGAGAAGGCCAGTGCTTCGGCAATGTCAATGACAGGCACAGGCCGTTTCCCCGCGGCGAAGGTTTTTTTGCACAAGGGACAGGAGGTGACGACAAAATCAGGTGCTCCTGCCGTCAGTTGGGCGTAGGCTGCATCGGTGACCTGTTGCCGTTGCCGCGGGGTGATGGCCAGATTGGCCAGGCTGCCGCCGCAACAAAGGGCATCCTCCCGTTCCTGCAACACCGGCACCAGGGTTCCCGTGTGCCGGAGGATCTCCCGGGGTTCCTCATAAATCCCCGATCCGCGCCCCAGGTCACAAGGGTCGTGGTAGCTCATCCTGTATGAGGAAGCATGGAAAAGGGCAGGTCGTGACTTCACCAGCCGGCTAAAATAACGGGTATGATGCTCCACGGGAATGGGCAGGTGGTACTCCTCCCTGAAAACCCTGTAACAGATGGGACAACTGACCAGCAACAGGGAAGCTCCTGACTGGCGGATGCGTTCAGTCAACTGGGCAATGATCTCCCGGGCCTGGCCCTCGAGTCCCGCCTGCATGGCCGGGCGGCCACAGCAAAGCGTTTCCTGCTCATCCAGAACAGCGTAAGAAATGCCGGCCTTCTCCAGGATGGTGCGGGTGGCGGCCATGATCCCCGGGGTCAGGTGCGACATGCACCCTCCGAAATATAGCACCTCGACCCCTTGCCCGTGATGGGGGTCACCCCGCTTCACGTCAGCCTTAATGTTCCTCTTCAAGCCAGCCTCTGCCTTGTTTTTCACTCCGGCCATAGATGGGTCTTTCACTCCGGCCACAGATAGGTCTTTCACTCCGGCCACAAATGGATTTCTCAGATCAGGGAGGGTGGGTGCGCCATTCACCCCGGGGGGAGCTCCCGTGACGGGTGCAGCAAGGTTTCCGGCAAACCGGCGCCGGGCGGCCAGCCGGAGCTGATCCACTCCGATATCGACCGGACAGGAACGGCTGCAACGGCCACAGAGAAAACAGTTCTCAGCCGTCTCAGACTCCAGATAACCATAACGGAGATCCCGCAGGAAATAAACCGCCTGTGAATGGTGGATCCCCGCATCGGCCGACAACTGGCATACATTGGTGCAAATGCCGCACCTGGAGCAGGCGTTCACCTCAAAATCGCCATAACCGTTATCCCTTTCGGGGGTTTTCATCCCCCAATGCCTGAGGAAAATCATCACCGCCTCGGTAAAGATATGCATATACCTCGAGAAAGGGAGGGCCAGAAAGAAACCACCCAATACGATGGAATAGGCCCACCAGGAGGGAAGCAGAAGCAGGTCCAGTGGAAGCAGGGTGGCCATAACCTTCCCCGATCCCAGGGTAAAGAAACCACCTGACCCAGCCAGGCCCGCCGTGACACTCTCGGCCAGCCAGCGGCAGGGAAATATCAGCCACAGAAACGAAAGGGCGATCCGGTCGGGCAAAATATGACGGGTAGTCCGCTTCATGCCCATCCTTCGCGAATGGAACCGCTTGTAGAAAGCAAGGAAGAGGCCACTCAGCACGAAGAGCAACAGCAGATCCATCAGGGTCAGAAAGAAATACCCCTTGAAGGTAAGAGGGATGCCCGATGGATAGAAATATTTGAAAAACACCGGAAGGTAAGGAGCATTGAAGCCATCATGGGTAAACAGCATGGTTTCCGCCTTTCCCACGACGATGAGCAGGAACCATCCGAAAGCCAGCGACATATGCATATAGCCCAGCCGGCGGTTGAACCGGAAGATGCGGCGGTGAAGAAGACATTCACTGAAGACTTCCTTTACGGCCAGCAGGGTTTCCTTTGAGAAGATGAGCGAGGGCATCACCCTGAAATCCTTTAGTTTACCCTTTCTGAGCCAACCGATATAGGTCAATGGCAGATAAAGGAAGATAAAGGCCATACCAGCCACAAAGGGCCACACAAACAGGGGATGGTCACTGAAGTTCATACAGCGCCAGTTTAAGATGATAAATGGCCGAGCGGGTATCTACATTACGGGGGCATACCAGGGTACACTTTCCGCAGAGGAGGCAGGGATCGCTCTTTTCCTTCACCTCCTCCATCTCACCCCGGCATAACAGCAGGTGGACCACCCTGAAGTTCATTCCGGAGGCAGCTGCCGTGCAGGTGGCACTGCACCCGCCACAGAAAATACAGGATGCAAGGGAGGGGACTTGGTGACGCAGCTTCCGGTACACCTGCCTGTCGGCCTGGTCAGGAAGGATGGTATTCGATTTCCCGGGTTGAAATCCCCATTTTGAATCCCTGCTTTTCATCCTCAGCATTTTAGATATTCGATCACCGAGAGGGCGGCAGCCCTGGCCTGGTTCACCGATTCGGGGATGGTGGCAGGGCCGGCACACGCCCCGGCGATAAAAACACCGCGGGTAGTGCTCTCGCCCGGAAGCAGGAATTTGTCTTTGCCGGCTACGAAGCCTGCACGGTCGGTGAGCAGTTCGAGCGATGCCCTGATGCCGGGCATCAGGGAGGGCTCCATGCCCACCAACAGAACCAGCCAGTCCACGGTGACCTTCAGCGGCCGCCCCAGCAGCGTGTCTTCGGCTTTCACCTGAAGGGCCCCTCCCTGCGTGCGCGCAGCCTCCGATACCCTCCCCCTGATAAATGTTATGCCGTAGCTCTCCTGCGCCTCCTGGTACAGCTCTTCGTACCCCGAACCAAACATCCTCAGGTCCATATAAAAGTTCATCACCTCACATCCCGGATAGTGCTGCCTGACCGCAATGGCTTGTTTGACCCCGGTAATACAGCAAACTTTTGAACAATAGAGATTTCCCACCTTGGCATCGCGCGACCCCACACAATGGACAAAAGCCACCCTCCCGGGAGGACGCCCCTCGGCCATCAATCCCTCTCCCCCGTCAGCCAGCCGTTGCTCCAATTCCGGAGAGGTGATCACCCGCGGGTAGATGCCGTAACCATACTCTTCCTTGAGGGAGGCATCAAAAAGCCGGAATCCGGTAGCCAGCACCAGCGCCTGGTAATCCCGTGACTCCCCCTCCACTACCGTCACCCTGAAGTGATTTCTTTGCTGGAGATCGCTCCCCCTGGTAATCTGCTTCACCTCAGCGGAGGTGATCAACCGTACACCATGGGCCTGAAGATGACGGGCAAAACCATCCCTGACCATAGCGGCCGGTTCTCTCCCGGGGAAGAGATGATGCCAAAGGTTGAGATGCCCTCCGGCATGGGCCTCTCTTTCATAGAGATCCACCTCCACCCCGGCCTGTTGCAAGGCCGAAGCTGCCGTCATCCCGGCCACGCCTGCACCGATCACCGCAACCCTGCTGCCCGGTGGTACCTGTTTATCCGATGGTATTTTCACTCTCTTAATTTATCTGGAATCTTGAGTCTTGAATCTTGAGTCTTGAGTCTTGAGTCTTCTCAACTGAGTCGAGACTCCGCTTCGCTACGTGAGTCTGGAATCCGTAATCTGTAATCCTAAGCCCTTGTCAGAGGCAGCAGTATTCGGGAACCTGAGGTTGCCCCATATATTTGCCGGTGCGGCTCAGGTATTTTTTTTCCGGAGCATAGTGGTATCCCATCTTTTTCAGGATGGGTTCAGCATCGACCTGATGCATCTGTAGTCCCAGATCCCAGGGATCATACCCCAATACCAGTCCAGCCAGCTCCTCATAAGTCAGCACAGGAATTCCGCGACCGTCAGCCCCGAAGGTGACCCCCTCCATTTCGCCCAGGGTATATTGCCATTTATCCATGAACATGGTACAGCCCGGGCAGTTGGCCACGAGGAGGTCAGGTTTGTAGGGGGCCAGCGATTCCAGCTTTTTCAAGGTGTTAGCCACCGAATAGCCCCTGTTTTCCCTGATGACATAATGGCGGAAACCAAAACCACAACAATGTCTCCGCTCGGGATAATCGACGACTTCACCTCCCCAGGCCTCAATCATACCGCTTAGTACCTTTGGAAATTCGGCACCTCCCACTCCCTTGTCTGGGAAGATCTTGGCATAGTGACATCCGACATGCTCTGCAATCCGCAGGGGGGCCTCCCCATCGCGGGTGGTCAGTGCATATTGGGCCCGGTCAAAAATCTCCTGACGGAATTTATAAATGGCATCAGAGGTATGCACGAGATTCTCAGGCACAACGAACTCCCTTTTGGTAGCCTTCCAGAGGTGTTCCCTGGTCTGGGCCAACAGGTCGGGATGATGCTCCCACATATGGAGTATCTCATTGTAAATGCCGAAGGAAGTGACACAGGAAACCAGGAAATTTCTGTATCCTGCTTCCGTCATCAGGGCAAAGTGGCGGGCCACCACGGTCATGATGGTCTGAAGGGGCACTACATCTGTGTGATAGGCGATGCCGGTGCAGGAGGTATGCCGGGGATCATCAAAAACATCCTTCCCTAATTCCTCCCGCAGAATCCTAAGGAATGTGGCCTCTGACCCCGGGAAAAAGGTCTGCCGGATGCAGCTCCGTACAAAATAAAAATGGTCGTCAGCAATCTTCTTCTGGTAATTCTGCCACGATGTCTTGTTGCTTTCCTGGCTCATGTGGATTCTGTTTATAACTCCTCACTATAATATTCAATCAACTGGAACATCCGCTCTCCCCCCGTTTCACGGAAGATATTCCGGAGTTCCTCCATGGAGGCCTCATCGATCTTACGCATGGCCCCCGGCCCCTCACGGTACAAATTGGCTCCCAGCCGGTCATAAACCTCCTTCCGGTTCTCGTAGACCCACTCCCACACCGTTCCCTGCTCGGGGTGTTTCTCCGGAACCAGCGTGTCGGGATGAACACAATACCCCAGCTCAAGGATAGTATCCCCGACACTCCGCTTGATGACGATTTGCTGCCTTCCTTTTTCAGAATGAATAAACTGACCGGTCTCCTGGGAGAGCTTCCGCAAAGCCTGGATCACCATTCCGGGGGTATTGTCACGCGGACAACGGGTCTTGCACGACATGCACTGCCCGCAATTCCAAATGGTATCCCCCTGCAGCAAAGCTTCCAGCTCCTCCTCCCGGTGCCTCTGAACAATGATCATGACCCTTCGGGGATCATAATCAAAAAACTCGGCAGCCGGACAAATCGCAGTGCAAATGCCACAACTGATACAGGACTTCAAACCGTCAGTAAACCTGACATCCTCCTTCAGCTTTTCGTAATAATTCATTGGACCGGGATAAGTTCGATTTTCCTATATCAAATCTAAACTATCGCCGGCAGTCAGGAAACAGTAAAAAAACCTATTTTACGGCTAAGCAATAATACTTAGGGCTTAACATAATTATTCTTCAAAGCCCAGGCGACCAGGTTGGCCGTATTGCGGCAATGGCTCTTTTCCAGGATGTTAGCGCGGTGCTTTTCAACGGTTCGTTTGGAAAGAAAGAGTTTTTCGGCGATTTCGCCTGCCGGAAGGCCGGCACAGATCAATTCCAGGACTTCGGTCTCCCGTTCCGAAAGGATATCATCTTTGACGACCGGAGGTTGGGTCACCAGGGCATACAACATCTCCTGGGAGAAGCAGTTCTCTCCTTCCATCACCCTGATGATGGTCCGGCTCACCTCATCGATGTCCGAATCTTTCCGGAGGAACCCTTTGGCCCCAGCCTGTATCATCTTCAGGTAATACTCTTGTTCGCCATACATGGAGAGGGCGATAATCCGGATCCCCGGGTAGAGGGCTATCGCCCGCCGCGTGGCTTCTATGCCATCCATCCCTGGCATGGAGATATCCATCAGGACGACGTCCGGCAGGTCCGAATTCAGGTTATCGAGAAATTCCAGTCCATCGGAGGCCTCCCATAACACGCGAAAACTAACGCTGCTCTTCCGCAGAAGACCAACTAATCCCTCCCTGAAAAGCTTGTGATCGTCAACAACTGCCAGGGTAATCTCGCCCAACTTCATCATTTTGGATTATGTTGCACATTAATTCTGCTATTTGAAACGCATGAGGTATCCATGAATACTCTTCTTTCGGATAAGGAATTCTTAATGGCCCGCATGAATGACGGCAGCCGGGCAGATGATGGAAACGGCAAATCCCGGTTCATCCCTGTCGGTGAGTTCAATCTTTCCCTCGATGGCTTTGAGTCTGGACAGGATATTGCTGAAACCCATACCCTGGTGCCCTTCGATACCTGTTCCTGCCGGCAATCCCTTTCCGTCGTCGCTGTAATAGATAAAAAGGTAACCCCCGGCCTGTTTCAGGCGCATCTTGATGGCCTTTCCACCGCTGTGATGCAACGTATTGTTGATCAACTCACACAAAACCCTATAAAGCGCCACCTCTACCGTGGGATGAAACCGTTTCTCGCCTATATTCCCATCAATATCGATGGAGATCATCTTGCTCTCGGCCATTTTACCCGCAAAAGCCTTCACGGCACTCATGAGCCCGAAGTTCTCCAGCACATGGGGACTCAGATTATTGGAGATCTCCCTGACGGCCGCTATCGACTCGTTAGCCACTTGCTTCATCCCGTCAATCATCTCCATTTGAGCATGGTCTTCGCCGCAGTTCAGGGCCGAAATCGACATTTTCAGATGGCTCAGCAGCGGTCCCAGACCATCGTGCAGCTCCTTGGCAATTCGCTTGCGCTCAGCCTCCTCAGCCTTGATGATCGCCTCCAGTACCTTGCGGTCCATCTCGTTCCGCAGGTTATCGGCATCCCTGAGCTTGTTGAAGATCTTATTGATGAAGGCAATGCCCACCAGCAGAAAAAGAGAAATAGCTACCCCCATCCAACTAATGGCCAATCCGAAGGTGCTCTCCACAATCACTCCGTCAACCACCTGGGGCAATTCATAGAGCAACCTGACAGCCATCATCAGAAAAGCGGCCGAGATCAGGATCCATGAAATATTGAATTTCGTCCTTTTAATCAGTCCGATGGCAAGCAGTGCAGTGGCCACCTGCATGGCCACCGAAAGTAAAAGGGCAATCTTCAGGTACATCGATTCACTTTTTTCAGATCACTTCATGTCGGGCCGGCAGTGTCCTGGCCTTCTTATTATCTCCTCCGGAATCATGGTTATTCCGGGTACACCTACGCTAACGGTTTTCCCCGGAAGGTCAGCGTCAGAGACAGCAATGCCCCTCCAGGTATGAATTAGTTTTTACTCCCTGGCCGCCGTTTGGCCCTCGAAGACAAATGCCGCGGGCCCTTTGAGCCAGATATCGGTAAATCCCTCTCCCTCCCTGCGGAAAGAAACGGCCAGTTGACCGCCCTTTGCAGTCACCCTGAATTGACCTTCGGTCCAGCCTGACCTCAGGGCGGCACTCAGGGCAGAGGCCGTGATCCCCGTTCCGCAGGCCAGGGTTTCATCTTCCACCCCCCGCTCATAGGTGTATACGGTGAGATGGTCGCCCTCCTGCCTGACAAAATTGACATTGGTGCCCTGTTCCCTGTAACGGTCGCTGTAGCGCACTGCCCTCCCCTCCTGGTATACATCCAGTCCGTCGAGCGTCTCCACGAACCGCACATAATGGGGAGATCCCGTGTTGAGGAAATACGCGGGGCCATCGGCTTCTACCGCTTTAACATCCGTCATTTTCAGCGAAATATCACCATCAGGCTCGAAAACCGCCTCATGGACCCCATCGACGGCCATGAAGGTGGTTTTGTCATTAGTGATCCCCAGGCGGCGGGCAAAAGCGGCAATACAGCGCCCTCCATTACCACACATGCTGGCTTCCCTGCCGTCGGAATTGAAATAACGCATCTTAAAATCGAAGCCGGGGCACTCCTGCAATAACATCAGCCCGTCAGCCCCTACCCCAAAACGCCTGTCACACAACCAGGCAATCAGTGAAATATTGTCAGCCTCAAATGTCAGCTTCCGGTTGTCAATCAGGACAAAATCATTGCCCGCACCGTGGTACTTGTAAAAACAGATACTCATTATCAAATATTTAAACAGTATCGCATTTAAAACGGGACGCCCTGAAACACAGGGAATACCGCATGATTATTGCTCTCTTTGGAAATGGTTACCCGCAAAAATACACAAATTCCAAGGGGAAATTTTAACAAATTCCCGGGCTGGCTGTTAAATTATGCAAAATCGGGTGGCTTCGCCTGAAACCCCTGAAACAGTGGCAAAATATTTGCGTTTATCAAAAGACTTGAAAACAATGTTTAACAATAATGAAAAACACCATGAAAAAAGCTAAAGCATACGGATGGACCTTTCTGATGGTTCTGGCCGCTTCCTTTCTGGCCGTTTGGATCTACTCCACCTATTTCAACAAACCGCAGATCGTAACTGTAAAAGAGACGCCGGCCGTGCGTTACACCGGTTTCCCGGGGCAGGAAGGGAACCTTCCTGACCTCACTTACGCCGCTGAGAACACGGTCAATGCCGTAGTTCACATTATGACCCAAAGCCTGCGCGGTGGATGGTCGAGCGGCAACCCCTGGCTTGATTTCTTCGGTTACCGCCAGGAGCCCCAATTGGCCCAGGGCTTCGGCTCAGGAGTCATCATCTCGGCCGACGGTTTTATCGTCACCAACAACCACGTGGTGGAGGGCGCCCAAAAGATCAGGGTAGTCCTTAATGACAAGAGGGAGTTTGACGCCCGCCTGATCGGGGGCGATCAGACCACAGACCTGGCGGTCCTGAAGATTGATGAAAAAAGCCTGCCTTTCCTGAGCTATGGGAATTCCGATGATCTCAGGGTGGGCGAATGGGTGCTGGCCGTGGGGAATCCCTTCAACCTCACCTCTACGGTGACGGCTGGCATCGTCAGCGCCAAAGCCCGAAACATCGGCATCAGCGGCGACCGCTCCAGCATTGAGTCGTTCATCCAGACCGATGCCGCCGTGAACCCGGGCAACAGCGGCGGCGCACTGGTCAACCAGCGGGGCGAACTGGTGGGCATCAATACCGCTATCGCCTCCCGCACCGGCAGCTACTCAGGCTATTCCTTTGCCATTCCCGCCTCCATCGTCCATAAGGTGGTCGAAGATCTCAAGAAATATGGCGAGGTACAACGGGCCCTCCTGGGCGTGGAGATCCAGGGCGTCGACGCCAGCGTGGCCGAAGAGTATAAACTCGACAAAATCGAGGGCGTTTATGTGGCCAATGTCACCGATGGTGGTGCCGCCAAACAGGCCGGACTTCAGTCAGGAGATGTCATCCTGAGCATCGCCGGAAAAAAAGTGAACTCCAACGCCGAACTGCAAGAAATTGTCAGTCAGTACCGTCCGGGTGACGAGGTAAAAGTTATCGTAAAAAGAGACAGGAGCGAGAAACAATTTACCGTCAGGTTGCGTAACAAGCTAGGCGATACGGGAATTGTGAACGATTCCAATATCGTTTTTGGAGCTGAGTTTGGAACCATCAGTGACCGCGAAAAATCGAAATGGGAGCTCGACCGCGGTATTATCATAAAAAAACTGGGAAGTGGTAAATTCAAATCAGCGGGCGTTCCTGAAGGCTTTATTATCACGGATGTGAATAAAAGGCCGGTGTATGAAATAAGTGATTTGAAAAGGGTAGTTTCCAACGCAAGAGGTGGCATCCTGATTGAAGGAATCAAACCGAACGGCGAGATGGCCTATTTCGTCTTCGGAGCGAACTAATTTGCTCCTCTCTTGTTGTTATTACAACAATAATTTCATAAAATAAATCACTATTACTGTTATTTAAGGGGTTAATTCCCCTTAAATGGTTTATATTTGCACGTTTTTTCGGATAAAATTATGAGACAGCTAAAGATCACAAAATCAATTACTAACCGTGAAAGTGCCTCGTTAGACAAGTATCTTCAGGAGATCGGGAAAGAAGAATTGATAACGGTAGAAGAAGAAGTTGAATTGGCGCAGCGGATTAAGAAGGGGGACCAGGAAGCCTTGGAAAAGCTGACCCGGGCCAACCTGAGGTTTGTGGTTTCGGTTGCCAAACAGTATCAGAATCAGGGATTAAGTCTGCCTGACCTGATTAACGAAGGGAATCTGGGGCTGATCAAAGCAGCTGAGAAGTTTGATGAGACCCGTGGGTTTAAGTTCATCTCCTATGCCGTATGGTGGATCCGGCAGTCCATCCTGCAGGCCCTGGCCGAGCAGTCCAGGATCGTCCGGCTTCCTCTCAACCAGGTAGGATCCCTCAACAAGATCAACAAGGCCTTCTCCAAGTTCGAACAGGAACATGAAAGAAAGCCCTCCGCAGAAGAACTGGCCGACAGTTTGGATCTTCCGGCCGATAAAGTAGCTGATACCCTCAGGGTCTCAGGCCGCCATGTGTCGGTCGATGCCCCCTTTGTCGACGGAGAAGACAACAGCCTCCTCGACGTGCTGGTCAACAGCGACTCTCCCAATGCCGACCGCAGCCTGATCCAGGAGTCCCTGGCCAAGGAGATCTCCCGGGCCCTGACCACCCTCACCGAAAGAGAAAGCGATATCGTACGCCTTTTCTTCGGCATCGGCTGTCAGGAGATGACCCTCGAAGAGATCGGCGAACGCTTCGGTCTCACCCGCGAACGGGTCAGACAAATCAAGGAAAAGGCGATCCGCAGACTTCGCCACACCTCCCGCAGTAAACTGCTGAAGACCTATCTGGGATAATCTACCCTCTCTCGGGGAGTGCCCCCCGGAAAATCCACACCAGAATGCACCCTGAAAGCAAAAATGAAGCTCCAAAGAAGCTCCAAAGAAGCATGAAAAAAGCTCCGGAAATTCCGGAGCTTTTTTTATGCTCTTTGCTTTGGCAGGCTGGGCAGGTGATGGTCTGAGCCGCTTGACAGGGGAAGGCAATGCTAGTCTGCTTCACTTGACAGAGGCCCGTAAGGGCAGCCAGGAGGCGACTGAAAGTCGCTGGTAACGGCAGCCAGTGTCACCTGACAGGGGCCGTTGGGTCCTACCCGATCAGTTCCACACTGCGCTTAACAAACCGGTCCAGGTCGGCCCCCTTCAGCAGTCCGTTGGCCAGCAGAGCCAGATCCACCAGTTGTTTGGCCAGTTTGTTCCCCTTGCCAAACTCCTTCAGGGTATTGCGCTTCTGCTCCTCCAGATCTGAAAGTTCCTTTCTGAGCCCTTCCAGTTGTTCCTTCTCTTCCGAAGGGATCTCCTCCTCCTTCTTGTCTTTGGCTTTCTTCTCGAGCTCCTCAATGCCAGCCTTGCGGTTTGTGATCTCCTGCTGCACCACTCCGACGGCTGCCCCGATCTCATGTTCCTTTTGTTCCAGAACTTTTCTGATCAGAGGATGGGCCGTGTTGACCACCAGGTTGAGGCTCTCGGGCATGTCACCATAGAATCCCATCCCCCCCTGAAACTGACTCATATCTTTCATACGCCGCATCCATTCATTGCGGGTCACGACCATGGGGGCACCCCCTTCTCCCAGATCCTTGAAGTCAATAATATAACTGACGCCTCCGTTTTCGGGCGTTACCCCCTGGAATACCGGCGATAACTCCTGTTTATCCTCCCAGCTCATCTCGTTCTTCTCCTCCTCCTTGCGGATGAGATGCTCCACCACGTCGGAGTCGACCCTGACAAACCGTTTGCTGCTGTACTTCTGCTCCAGCTTATTGACCATCGGCGTGGTAAGGATATCATCCATCACCAGCACATCATACCCTTTCGAACGGGCAGCCTCCACAAATGTGTATTGCTCTTCCGGATGGTTGGTATAGAGATAAATCAGGTTCTTGTCCTTATCGGTCTGGCCCTCCTTGATCAGCTTCTCATACTCTTCAGGCGTGAAATACTTCCCTTCGGTATTCTTGAAGAGAAAGAATGACTCGGCCCGCTCGAAGAACTTCTCGTCGGTAAGCATCCCGTATTCGATGAAAATCTTCAGATTATCCCATTTCTTTTCAAAATCCTCCCGTTTATCCTTATAAATCTGCTGTAGCCTGTCAGCCACCTTCTTGGTGATGTGGGAGCTGATCTTTTTCACGTTGGAATCGCTCTGCAGATAGGAGCGCGAGACGTTCAGCGGAATGTCGGGTGAGTCGAGAACCCCATGCAGTAAGGTCAGGAAGTCGGGGACGATCCCCTCTACCGAGTCAGTGACGAACACCTGATTGCTGTATAGCTGGATCTTGTTCTTCTGAACCTCCAGGTTGTTCTTGATCTTGGGAAAATAGAGAATCCCGGTCAGATTGAAGGGGTAATCCACGTTAAGATGAATATTGAAGAGCGGTTCATCGGCCATCGGATAAAGCCGGCGGTAGAAGGAGAGATAATCCTCGTCGGTCAGATCGGCGGGCTTGCGCGTCCAGGCCGGGTTGGTCTCATTGATCTGATTGTCCTCATCGGTCTCCACCTCCTTGCCCTCCTTCCAGGTTTTCTTCTTTCCGAAGACTACCGGCACAGGCAGGAACTTACAATATTTCTCCAGGATCTCGGTGATCTTGCTCTCCTCCAGAAACTCCTCTGACTCATCGCTCAGGTGCATGATCACATCGGTGCCCACACTCTCCTTCTTCGTCTCCTCGAGGGTGTATTCGGGCGATCCCTTACAGCTCCACCTGACCGGAACTGCCCCCTCCTTGTAAGAAAGGGTGACAATCTCAACCTTTGACGACACCATGAACGAAGAGTAAAAACCCAACCCGAAATGGCCGATAATGGCATTGACATCCTCTTTGTACTTCTCCATGAACTCATTGGCCCCCGAAAAGGCAATCTGATTGATGTACCTCTCCACTTCCTGGGAGGTCATCCCGATCCCCTCATCCGAAACGGTAATCGTCTTTTTCTTTTTATTCAGAATCACCCTCACCTTAGCCCCGGTCATATCTCCGGCATATTCCCCCTTGAAAGCCAGGGTTTTCAGCTTCTGTGTGGCATCAATGGCGTTGGAGACAATCTCACGCAGAAAAATGTCATGATCGGAATACAAAAACTTCCTGATGATGGGAAACAGATTCTCACTGGTTACCCCGATGGTTCCTTTAGACATAGTGCTCATATTTTTCGATTATACATAAATTCTCACGGCAGACTTCAAGTCAAACCCTGTGCCACACAGGGAAAACTGACGAAATGTCACCACCTGGGCCCTCCCCACACCCAAACATTCCGATATTCTGATAGTCCGGCATTCTGGTAGTTCAAATCGCAAGTATTGCATTTCCTGCGGGGAATCATGATTTGATTCGCTGAAAGTGATTTAATTTGTGGAGGCAAATCAGCGTATTATGAGTGGATTTGAGCAATATTTTGAGTCTTTCAGGAAAGGGATCACGGGGATAGACCAGACTTTCAATACTCCTTTCGGGGAACAGAAGATCGTCTATGCCGACTGGATCGCCAGTGGGCGGCTGTACCGGCCCATTGAGGAGAAGCTCCTGGACTGCTTTGGTCCCTGGGTGGGGAACACCCATTCCGAAACAAGTGAGACCGGAGTGCTGATGACCAGAGCCTACCACTGGTCGCACCAGGAAATCAAGAGGTATTGTCATGCCGGGCCCAACGATGCCATCATCACCGCCGGATCGGGGATGACCACGGTTATCAATAAATTCCAGCGCATTCTGGGGCTTAAATACTGCGGTAAGCTCTCGCGCCGCAACTGCCTGGCCGAGCGGGAACGCCCCGTTGTGTTTATCACCCACATGGAACACCACTCGAATCACACCTCCTGGTACGAAACCAATGCCGATGTGGTCATCATTGAACCAGGCCCCCGCCTCGAAGTGGAACCCGAAAACCTGAGAAAACAGCTGGAGATGTACAAGGAGCGTCCCTTTAAGATAGGCTCCTTCACCGCCTGCTCCAATGTGACAGGAGTGAGAACCCCCTATCATCAACTGGCCTCCATCATGCATGAATATGGAGGCGTCTGCTTTATCGACTTCGCGGCCTCAGCGCCTTATGATCCCATCGATATGCATCCGGCCGATCCTAAGGAAAAACTCGACGCCATCCTCTTCTCCCCCCATAAGTTTCTGGGGGGCCCCGGCTCTCCGGGCGTCCTGATCTTTGACTCCTCCATGTACCATAACGATGTTCCCGACCAGCCAGGAGGGGGAACCGTCGACTGGACCAACCCCTGGGGCGACTATAAATATGTGGACAATATAGAGGTGCGTGAAGATGGGGGAACCCCCGGATTCCTCCAATCGATCAAAGCCGCCCTCTGTTTCCGGCTGAAAGAACAAATGGGAATCCAGGCAATGCACCAACGTGAAGAAGAACTGCTGAAAAGGGCCTTTGCAGGCCTCGACACCGTACCCGGACTGAAGATCCTGGCCGACAACATCCGGGATCGGCTGGGGGTCATCTCTTTTTACGTCCCGGGCATTCATTATAATCTGATTGTCAGGCTCCTCAATGATCTCTACGGCATCCAGGTCCGCGGGGGCTGTGCCTGTGCAGGCACCTACGGCCACCTCCTATTGGAGGTCTCCCACGAAAAATCACGCGAGATCACCTGGAAAATCAACCACGGCGACCTCTCTGAAAAACCGGGCTGGGTCCGTTGGTCCCTCCATCCTACAACCACCGATGCCGAAGTCGACCTGATGATCTCAGGCCTCAGGCATATCGCTGAAAACATAACGGAGCTGAGCAAACTCTACGTTTACGACCGCCATGAAAATAACTTCAGGCACCTTCACGATGACCCTGGGAGATACGACCAACTAATGCACAGCTGGTTCACGCTCGAGGAATAATCCCATTGAAACGCCCTGTTCCGACGGAGCCGGGAACAGGGAATCCGATGGCGTCATGGACTGCTTTGGAGTCTTGTTTGCATCCACCCGCCGGAGCCGGGAACGACGCATGCGCTCACCGGCACTCAAGGCACTTACGTTCAGTTATTTTAGATTAAAAATTAAAAATATCACACATTGGAAAGCAGGTATCCCATAGGACTGGTGCTCAGTGGCGGCGGAGCCAGAGGGTTCGCCCATCTGGGGATCGCCGAGGCCCTTCGCGAAAAGGGCATTGTTCCCGACATTATTTCGGGGGTAAGTGCCGGGGCTATTGCAGGAGCCTTCCTGGCTGCCGGGAAAAGTCCTCGGGAGACTTTTGAAATCTTCAAAAAAGGAGGGCTATTCAAATTAACCAAGATTCAGATTCCACGCGACGGACTGATGCGCCTCGATGGGCTATTGAAAATGATCCGCAACGAGATTCCCTATGACCGGATTGAAGAGCTGCCCATCCCTTTTTACGCCGGAACCGCCAACCTCACCAACGGAGAGATGGAATACCGCCACAGCGGTCCCCTGGGCAAGACCATCCTGGCGTCCTCCTCGATCCCGGTGCTGTTCTCTCCCGTGGAAATGGAGGGCTCCTCCTATGCCGATGGCGGCCTTCTCAACAATATTCCCGTGGAACCTTTGATCGGTCAATGCCATAAGATCATTGTCTCCAATATCAGTCCGCTCCAGAAACCGGTTAAAATCAGCAGTCTCACCCAGGTCATCATGCGCACCTTTCTGATGAGCATCCATGCGCGTGTCCATAATGCCCGAGACCACGCCGATCTTTATATCGAACCCCCTGAACTCACCTCCTTTGAAATCCTCAGCGTCTCCCATGCCGAAGAAATGTTCGACATAGGCTACCAGAGTGTCATGGAATTGGAAGAACACCACTTCACGGCATTGAAACGCCCCGCGGCAGGGCAACCGGAAATGGGCTGAAATGCCGATACCCGGCACGATCCCTCCCGATAATTCTGGACCTGGTAATTCCCTGTCTGAAAAAATCCTTCAGCGCGATGCCCGGTGGAGTATAAAGGATGTTCCTTTTTCCCAGGCCTCAGGGATGCCGGCACATCTCACCATGAATTTCTGCAGATCAGGGGTACGGGCAGTCAGCAGAATCTCATCATTCCGCTCCAGATAGGCCACTTTCAGCATTTCTTGCCGGGCCTGTTCCTGGACCCATTCTGTTCCGAGCCAGGTCAGCAGGAGAGAATCCCCCTTTTGAGTGACCCGGGCGAAGGTGTGGATGGCCATGGTATGCAGGTCAAAGAAATCGGGGTACCCTTCTCTTTCGATGTTACGGACGTAAAAATCAAGAAAACAATACGCTTCCAATCTGACCACCCTGATCTCCATGACAGATTTGCCCCGCTCCTTTCCCTTTTCCTGAAAAGAAAGGGTGTAACCTGTGCTGTCGGTAACCTGAGGCTTATCCTTTTCCTGAATCGTGATATAGTTGAAATCCCAGAGGGTCGAATCTTTATCCATCCATTCCCCTGCCAGCAGGGTGTCGGCATGCAGGTCGGCATCGGTATACAATGGATAAAACGAAGCCACAAAACACCCCGCCAGAAGCAGGACTACCAATAGTAACAGAGTAAAACCAGCAGTTTTCATAATTTTAAGGTACTTAGATGTACCTCAAAGTTATGGTAGTTCAGGGGGACTTCAGTTCCATCCAAGGTTAAAAAAGCCTAAATAACAGCTCTTTCCCTGCTGACTGACCAGCCAGGGCGGCACAACCTCCCCCATCAGTACTTTTGCAGCAGGGAGAGGAGTTGGCGGTCGAGTTGGTGGCCGTGCCAATCTTCATAGGCCACATCTTTTCTTCCGGAATCCAGTATTCCGAAGTCACCCCGGAAATTCCAGAGGGCATAGCCAATGCCTGCACCGGTGAGAATGTCAAGGACATCGCCGAACCAGGCCAGGAAGACCTCATGGGGGGTATTGCGCCAGCAGCCGCATTCACCGCAATGGACCCCGGTGCCGCTTTGAGCCAGTTCAATCCAGGGCTGGTAATAGTTTTCCAGATCGGCCCGGCCATACTCCTTATCCCCTATTTTTCCGGGCCACACCGGCAACGGGCACAACTCCGGGTTTTTGTTGGCCCACGGCGCCTGATAATGGGAAATGGCCCCAGGATAATACCCCCGGCAACTTTGGGCGATATCCAGGTCAAGAATTTCCGGAATAACCGTATTACCCACATTGTTGCCATCGGCAATCACCAAATGGCGGGGATTGGCGCTGCGGATGGCCTGCGAGGCTGCAAGAGCCACCTTCCGGTATACCTCTCCTGGAACGGTACTGCTCGGAGAGTGCTGGTCGTTCATATCCTCGCGCATCGCCGGCTCGTTCACCAAATCAAAGCTAATCTTCTCCCGCGACACCGCTTTAAACCGTTTGGCCCAGTATTCCCAGTGCCAGCAGAAAGCCTTCAGCGCCTCCTCATCCTTCCAGAGGTTGTAGGGTTCATGAAACCCGGCGTTGATGCAGTAACCCGGAGCCCGGTGGAGATTCAGACTCATATGGAGGCCATAGGCGTTGGCCCGGGTCACCAATGCTTCAATCTCATCGGCCACCTGGGCATCTATCTTATAAACTTCTTCCGGAAGGATGTTTCTGCTCCGGTCAAAATCGAGGTAAGAGGGATAAGCTATGGGCAGCCTGACAAAGTCAAAGCCCCAGTCGCGCATCCATTTCAAATCATCGTCCGTGGTCTTGTTACGGTTCCCCCCTGGAGCCGGGGAGAAATAATCCAACAGGTTGAACCCCTTCCAGCGGGGCAGGGGGTTTTTCTGACCTCCCAAAGGAGGGGACAGAAGCCCAAGGGTTCTCCCCGGTATTTCCTGAACATGAGCACTCACCTGATCCCAGCCCAATACTCCCGCCAGGCCGACGGCCACACCGGCCTTCCCGGCCTTCCCAAGGAAGCTCCTGCGACTTAACTGACTCTTTTCCATAGTACATGCTTTGCTTTATGACTAAACGACTAAAAACACAATTGTAAGGGAGGAACTCTCACTTTCTCATTTACTCAATTTTTCATCCACTAGAGCAAGTATTTTTTGTTCCATTTCTTCGGCTTTGTGGGCGAGTTCCTCAGCCTGGCTGAGGATTTGGGCCACCCGGTCTTTGTCTGCGAGTCCTGAGGCGTTGATTTTCACGTTCAGCCAGGCGCCCCGGACCGCCGTGCGGGCGCAAAGGGCCCCCACCCCGGCATCGGAGACCGAATTGGGATTGCCGGTATCGGCCATGGCCTGCATCACCTCCATGCTCTCCAGGGAGAGTTGCATCACTCTCAGAGGCACTAACATGGCGTTCAGGGTAGCCTCCTGAATGGCCTTTTTCCTCACCCCCTTCTCTTCCTCGCTGTTTTTTGGCAGGCCAAAGGCATCCATGAGCCGGTTAAAGGCCTGGGTATCCTCTTCCACACAGCGCAGTAAAGCGTTATAATATTGTTTTCCCTTATCTGCCCAACAGGAGAACTCCTCCCAGCGGTCGTCCCATCCCCGTTTATGGGAGGAGAGGTTGGCCACCATGGTTCCCAGGGAAGCCCCCATGGCCCCGGCCAGGGCCGACACAGAACCTCCCCCGGGCGCCGGCGACTCCGAAGCGGTCTCCTCCACAAAACCACGGACGGTCAGTCTCTCCAGCTTCGCCGGAACATCCTCCTCCAGCATGTATTCGATAATCCGCTTCGACGGATCAAAGGGCCCCAGTTCATCAAGACCCAGCGATTGAACCGCTATCCTGATCAACTCGGCATCGGAGATCCCCGTTGAACGCTGTTGTTTTCTGAGGAAATAACGACCGGCATCGAGCATGGCCTCCAGGGGGATCAATCCCACTAACTCAGAACCCGTTACCCGGATTCCCCGTAACCGCGCTTTCTCGCACACCTCATCGAAAGCCACATGGACAGGGGTTACCGTGATGTCGGTAAGGTTCATAGAGATCTGGGCCATCCCGTACTCCTGTATAAACCAGCCGATGGCCCGCACCTTTTTCAAAGAACCGGGGATCCGCACAGGCTCCCCGTTGTCGCCGGTGATGATTTTCCCCGTCAGGGAGTCTCCCTCCCGTAAGACACGCCCGGCCTCCCGCACATCAAAGGCGATGGAATTGGCCCGTCGCACCGAGGTCGTGTTCAGGTTGACATTGTAAGCCACCAGGAAGTTGCGCGCGCCAATGGCGGTGGCACCCGTGCGGGCTACCCGGTCATTCCACGCCGCCGGTCCGAAATCAGGTTTCCATCCGGTTTGTAATAGCTTTTCCCGCAATCCTTCGTATTCACCTGAACGGCAGTAGGCCAGGCTCCTGCGTTCTTCCGTCGATGCGGCAAATTCATAACAGTAAACGGGAATCTCCAGCTCCTCTCCCACCCTGCGGGCCAGCTTCAACGCCCACTCCACGGTCTCCTCCATGGTGATGTTCGCCACTGGCACCAGCGGACAAACATCAGTCGCCCCGAACCGGGGATGCTCACCATGGTGCTGCCGCATGTCAATCAGCTCTGCTGCCTCCCTGATCACCCTGAAAGCCGCCTCCACTACCGCAGCAGGCTCCCCCACAAAGGTGTAAACCGTGCGGTTCGTGGCCTTCCCCGGATCCACATTCAGCAATCGCACACCTTCTGAATTTCTGATCACTTCGGCCAGTCTGTTAATGACCGCCTCATCGCGCCCCTCCGAAAAGTTGGGGACACACTCTACCAATTGACGCATAACAATCTTATTTTTTAAATCTGGAATCTGGAGTCTTGAGTCTGGAATCTGGAGTCTTGAGTCTTGAGTCTTGAGTCTGGAATCTGGAATCTGGAATCTGGAATCTGGAATCTGGAATCTGGAATAATCTGTTAATCTTCTGAGAATGGATAAAATTCCCCGTTGAGGATGACGGTATCAATCAGGTGGGATCCATAGCTATAGAAGAAATAATCGACATTAGGGATCTCATTGGTGATGAACAAGTTGGCAATCTTTCCACGGGCGATGCTGCCCAGGCGGTCGCTGATGCCCATGGCATAGGCTCCGTTAATGGTCATGGCCTGTATGGCTTCAGCCGGCAGTAGTTTTTGCTGCAGGCAGGCGATGGAGCCCACCAGGGGCATATTTCCGGAGGGAGAGGAGCCCGGATTAAAATCAGAAGCCAGGGCAATGGGAAGGCCTGCATCAATAAGCTGCCGGGCAGGCGCATAAGGCATCCCCAGGAAAAAAGAAGCCCCCGGCAGGAGGGTGGGCATCGTCTCACTCCCTTTCAGAAGGGCCAACTCTTCATCACCCAGATACTCGAGATGGTCAACACTGAGGGCTCCGTATTTGACCCCCACCTGCACGCCTCCCGAGAAACCCATCTCATTGGCATGGATCTTGGGTTTCAGCCCATGCTTCATCCCTGCCATCAGGATACGTTCGGTATCTTCAGGTGAAAAATAACCTGTCTCACAAAACACATCGATATAATCGGCCAGTTCTTCAGCCGCCACTAACGGAATCATCTCATTGATGATCTCGTCAACATATCCCCGGGAATTGCCCCGGAACCGCTCCGGCACAGCATGGGCTCCCAGAAACGTAGCCCTGATGCATACCGGTGAAGCTTGCCGGAGCCGCCGGATGACCCTGAGCATTTTCAGTTCATCAGCGGTATTCAGTCCATACCCGCTTTTGATCTCCATGGCGCCGGTCCCCATCCTAATCATTTCCTGTACCCGGCGATAACTCTGATGGAAGAGCTCCTCTTCAGAGGTCTCATGCAGCAGTTTCGCGGAATTAAGGATGCCCCCGCCCCTATTGGCGATCTCCTGGTAGGTCAACCCCTGGATGCGGCCCGTAAACTCCATCTCACGGGAACCGGCATAAACGATATGGGTATGAGAGTCACACCAGGCCGGAAAGACCAGCCGGCCAGTGCAGTCCACCTCTACCAGGGTATCCGCCTCCGGTGTAATCCGCGCCATCTCCGCCATGGGACCGAAATCATAGATCATCTCATCACGGATCAGCAGGAAAGCATTCTTAATGCTGTTCATGCGGGCCATCCGGGCTCCTGCACTCCATCTGACCTGCCGCTCTTCGGTCATGACCAGCTCCCTGATATTCTCAAGAAGTAATTGCATAGCACTTTACTTTTTAGGCATTCAATATACAAAAACCTGCACACTGAATAATGATCTTTATCACGGAATTGATTGGTCAGACTTTACGGTGGGGTATCGCGGGAGCCAGGGGCCCCAGACGATCCCCAGGGGATGCTCAGGGGTTAGTGAGGGGTTGCAATTTTTGCCGTATAACCGCCTCATGACACCGCGGCATATAAACAGAGGAGGTTGCCCCTTGCGGGACAACCTCCTGAAATATTGAATGTACTGCAGATTATAACGGATTCTGCACCATATTCGGGTTGGCATCGATTTCCTGTTTCGGGATCAGGAAGGTGAGGTTCTTGTCACCGGCAGGATAGTTGCCGGCGGCATTCCAGAGGGTTTCGGTGTGGCCTTTGCCTCTGCGGTCCATGGCAATGTTCAGACGTTTGATGTCGAAGAAACGCTGACCTTCACCCCAGAGTTCACAACGGCGCTGCATCAAAATATGCTGAATCAGATCCTCACCGGTCAGGGTGGGCTTCACATATTCAGGATCACGTTTCGAAACCAGGTTGTAAATGGTGGTCTGGGCCTCGGCTTTACCCTGGCGGGCCTGGGCTTCAGCTTCGATAAGGTACATTTCGCCTGACCTCATGTAGAGGTAGTCGTTGGTCCATTCGCCATAGCCACTGAATTTGATCCCCACGCGCGGTTTTCCGCTGACGGTTACGAAAAGGCTCTTGCGGATGTCGGTATCCGACATGAAATTATAAATCTCGGTGCTGGCCAGTTTGTGGTTCCCCAGAGCGGCATAACCCCCGAAATAGGGATCGATATGGGAGAAGAAAGAGGCATAACTGGTCTGTTGTTCGTCGATCAGCACGGCACCCCACATCCACTCAGGATCAGAGGAATCGATAAAGCCACCTGCATCGGTCTGGCAGAAATCAGCGGAAAGGGAGAATCCCGTACGGGCTTCCCTGGCCATGGTTTCAGCGACCGCCCACTGACCGGTGGTCAGGGCTACGCGGGCTTTGATCCCCTTGGCCACATTGATATTGATTTCTGATTTGTTGACACGGGCAGTAGCACCGGCAGCGAAAAGGGCAAGGGCGGCATCCAGGTCAGCATTGATCTGCTCATACACCTTGGCCACGGTGGCACGGGCCTGCCCTTCCTGTGACGGAGCCGTGGGAATCGGAATCCCCAGATGGGTATTGGCACCACCAATATCATAACGGTCAGCATACAACTGCACCAACTGATAGAAACTGTAAGCCCTGTAGGTCAGGGACTGTGCCTTGAGGCTGTTCACCTTGGAGGCAAAGAGGGCAGCATCCGATGCTTTGTCTACATTGGCCAGAATGGCATTGGCATTGTCGACAATATCATAGTAATATTCCCACACATACTCCAGGTTAGCGGAGTTGATATTGCGGTGATCGATGTACTGGTACCATGATACAAACCAACCGTAACCACGTTCACTCTGGAAGAAGTCTTCACCCAGCAGATCTACGGCCAGATCTACCGATTTCTGACCGAATTTGTCATGTGCACCATAATACTGGAAGGTACTCCTGTGAATCCCATGAAGAACCGTATACGCCCCATTGACCGTTGAAAAGATATCGGACTCTGAAACGCTGGCGGTGGGAACCCTCTCCAGATAATCTTCCTGGCATCCGCTGAAGATCAGGAGAGAAATACTCGTTAATATAAATAAGAATTTTTTCATTGTTTGCAATTCTTTAGAAAGTTACATTGACACCAAAACTGATAATCCTGCTGGGGACGTAGGTAAAGTCAGCCGTACCGCCGAAGGACTGCTGCGGATCCATTCCTTTGCGTTTGGCATGCAGTCCGAGGTTGTCACCGTTAGCGAAAACCTTCAGCGCCTGGATGTCAAACCTGTTGATCAGGGAGGAGGGAAGTGAATAGGAAAGGGAGACATTCCTCAATGACCAGAAGGAAGCATCGGTCAGATAGCGTGAAGAGGCGGCAGTACCTGCCGTATAGTTGTTCTGCAGCCTGGGAACGTTGGTCTTGTCACCAGCCTTCTGCCAGCGGTCCTTGATATCGCTCGACCAGTGCGATCCGAAAGCACCGGTGTGCATCAGAGAGGCCCAGTTGGAATCATACATTTGTCCGCCAATCTGGTAGGTGATCAGGGCCGATAATTCAATTCCCTTGAAGGAGAAGCTGTTGGTGACGCCACCATAGACATCCGGAATGGAACTGCCGTGATAGTAATAACTGGCGGCATTCTGGTCCTTGGTGGTTTCACGTCCGGTCACTTTGCCATCGGCATCTTTAATGTCCTTATAATAGAGGGCGCTACCGTCGGCTTCATCCACACCAGCCCACTCTCTCAGCCAGAAATCGTAAATCGAATGGCCTTCGGCACGTTTCTTGGTTCCATCGATAATCTCCTGCGGTTTGCCATCGGGACCGACCGGCATTTTGGTAATTTCGTTGGTGAAGTGGGTGGCGTTGATATCCAGGTTCCAGAGGAAATCCTTTAATTTGATCACATCAACCGACACCTGGGCTTCAACCCCCTTGTTATTCATGGTACCAATATTGGCCCATTTAGAGGAGAGACCAGTGGACTCAGGCAGCGGCACGCTGAAGAGAAGATTACTCGATTCCCTCTGGAAGTAGTCAATACCTCCCCGGATGCGACCCAGAAAACCAAATTCCACCCCCACGTTGAAGTTGGCATTTTTCTCCCATTTCAGGTCCTTGTTTTCCAACTGCGAATGAACGGCACCATTGTAATTCCCATTGTTGCGGTCGTCGATGGAATAGAGGCTCTGCCATCCGTAGTAGTTGCCGATATTGTCATTCCCCTGTTGTCCATAGGAGGCTTTCAGTTTCAGGTTGTCGATCCAGGAGATCCCCTTCATAAAAGCTTCTTCAGTGAGCCTCCAGGACCCCCCGAGGGACCAGAAGGAACCCCAGCGGCTGTCCTTGTAAAAACGGGAAGAACCATCATAACGGAAGGATCCGGAGAGATAATATCTGTTGGCATAATCATAATTCCCCTGGAAGAGGTACCCTTCGTTGGCATACTCATCAGCAGCCGATGAAGAACCTTCAGCCACGGAAGCAGCCACCAGCTGGGTGGTGGGAATGGTGAATCCGGTACGGGTAGCCCAAACATTGTAGCTCTTGTACTCATAGTTCTCATGCCCGGCCAACAGGTCCAGTCTGTGGTCACCTAACTGTTTGCCCCAGGAAAGGACCTGGTTGAAAGTATAGGAATGAACGTTGCTGTACTCTTTGGTGGAGCGGCCCTTTACGGCTTCTGCATCAGCGAAGAGATGATTCTGGTAAGTCGTATAGAAATAGTTGTTGACATCGGTATTTCCGGAAAGTCTGAGTTTGAAGTCTTTCAGGAAGGTAATTTCCGTACCCACGCGGGCTGAAAGCGTGTTCAGCTTGGTCGAACGCTCATCCAGCGGGAGGGTCACCATCAGGTTGGAGTTGGCAGCATAGGGACGGGTATGACCAGCCCATTTATAGACTGAAGAACCACCACCCATGTCGAACATCGGATCTCCCTTACCGTCCAGCACCTTGTTTCCGTTTTTGTCATATTGCCAGATCGGATAGATGGGGCCCATCAATCTGCCATAGTAGAAGGGGTTGGTGGTGTAAGTGCCTTCTGCCAGGAATCCGAACTGGTTGGAAGTAGATCCCGACAGGGTAGCATCAAATTTCAACCAGTTGTTGACTTGACTGGCTGCCCCTACCCTGGCGGTCATACGGTCGAAGTTGGACCATTTTACCATACCTTCTTCATCGAGGTAAGCCACAGAAGCATAATAGCTGCTCTTTTCGTTACCACCGGTCAGCGAAAGGTTGTAGTCCTGACGAAGACCCGTGCGGGCCAGGTTGTCATTCCAGTCGTCTGCATAGAGCAACTGGGCATCGGGATTCAGTTTTCCATCGAGTCCGACCAGCTTGTCGTTGGCCACATTGTAGGAGTTGTAACCTCCCAGTTTGGTTACAATTCCACTGGCGCCAGAACCACTGGCCAGGGCGGCAGCATTTTCGGGCGTCTGTTTGTTGGCAATCACCAGGGCGTTTCTCCACCCTTCCCACATCAGTTCGTAATACTCTTGGATCGAAACCCTGTCATAATCGGGGATAGCACGGGAAACCCCACCCCAGCTCGACTTGAAGTTCACATTGGGAGCTCCCTTGCCCCCCCTCTTGGTGGTGATAATGATCACCCCGTTAGCACCACGGGCACCGTAAAGTGCAGCAGATGTGGCATCCTTCAAAACGGTGATCGATTCGATATCGTTGGTGTTGATGGAGTTAAGGCTACCATCAAAAGGTGCTCCGTCGATGACGTAGAGCGGGGCACTGGAGGCATTCACCGAACCGATACCACGGATACGAATGTTGGCACTTGAACCAGGCTGACCGGTTCCACCGGTGACCTGTACTCCGGGTGCGGCACCTTCCAGTGCTTTGGCTACAGAAGCCGTCTGGATCTTCTCCAGTTTCTCGGCATCCACCCGCTCGGCTGATCCCGTAAAGGAGGATTTCTTTGCCGTTCCATAGGCTACGACCATCACTTCATCGACCCCAAAAGTCTCGGTCACCATGGCTACATTCACCACATTCCCGGTGATCGCAACCTCCTGCGTTCTCATCCCTACAAAGGAAAATACCAGGGTATTGGCTGAAGTGGGTACATCAAGCTGGTAAACACCATCCAGATTGGTGACGGTACCCAGCGTGGTCCCTTTTACAACCACTGAGACACCCGGTACGGGAGCTCCGTCGGCTGCATCTGTCACAGTCCCGGATACGCGCCGCACCTGAGCATTCAATGCCTGCGTGCCAATGAAAAAGGCAGCAAGTAACAAAAGCGCAATTTTTCTCATAGAACAAAATTTTTGATTAATTAATTCAAAACAGTCTTATTTTGTGTCAACGATGCGAAACTATAAAAATAAATCCATAAAATTAACAAGTTTTAATATTTCTAGCGCATTCAGATTAATGATAATTATCATCCTGTAAAACCCAAATTTCAACATATCAAACGAATGATCCGTTCAGGACAATAAAACGCCTTTTCCCGGTTGAGCCCGGACTAAGGAATTCCATTTTGTCAAGGAATTTCTTAGGATTTTGGGCGTTTTCCTCGTCCCGATCCGGCAGGATACGGAGAAATGGGGAAACGGCGAAGAGGCGAAAAGGTTGCCGGTTCACCGGTAGGCGTTCGACCGGTAGGCGTTCGACCGACAGCAACAAAAGATCAGACCTGATCTGGAATAAGCCCTGTTCAAAAAGAGCCGGAGAATGTTATTCCCGGCTCTGATCCATTTAAAACTACAAGAGTACCTCTATTCGTCAGCCTCTATGTGACCAGTGAACGAACCCTTTCCATGCATTTTATCATCCCCTTTAATATCAGCGCTTAGTTTTGGTTATTAGGCTAAAATTGAACGAATCACTTCCATGGGGGCATGGTAATTGGGTTCAGTGGCGATCTCCGGGACAAATTCGACATACCTGACCACATTTTTCTGGTCAATGATGACGGTTCCCCGGGCCAGAAGGCGGAGTTCTTCGATCAGGAAGCCGTACTTGAGGCCAAAATCGGTTGTTTTATGATCGGAGAGGGTCACCACATTGTCGAGACCTTCGGCAGCACAGAAGCGGGCCTGGGCGAAGGGCAGGTCGCACGACACCGAGAGCACCACCACTTCTGAAGAGAGTTGTGTGGCCAGTACATTGAACTTCCGGTTCTGGGCTGCACATACCCCGGTATCGATGGAGGGATAAACGGCAATGACTTTGACCTTGCCGGCATAATCAGACAGGGTGCGCGGGGTCAGCGTCTTGTCAAGTACCGTGAAATCAGGAGCTTGCTCCCCAACGGCCGGAGGAGTTCCCAGCAAGGTCACCGGCCCCCCTTTAAAGGTTACTTTAGTATTATTCCTTTCCATAAATTATATGATTTTGATTTATAAACGGATTTCAACCGATAAAGTTCCGGAAAAATGAAAATGAGGTACTTTTTTCTGCCGGAAAGCGTTTCTGAGAGACAATTACCGGAAACAGGGCGCTCTCCATTCAAAACCGGATGGATAAAATTGATTACTTTTGCAGCACATATCGATTATTGTTCCGTAAACCAATGGTATCACAAACGCGCAAACCAGTCAAAAACAGCAGAAATGTCGGCGGTAAGAAAAGCTTCAGGGAGTATGTCTCTGACCAGCGGGTTGGGTTCACCCTGGCGGTACTGTTGATGATCTTTACCCTGTATTTGGCCATTGCTTTTATATCCTTTATATTCTCAGGCGATGCAGACCAGAGCAAACTGGACATCAAATGGAGTGAACTGGTGTTTGATCCGGAGATCAGGGTGGAAAACAAAGCCGGAAAAACCGGGGCCTGGCTGGCCGATGTGATCATCAACCGCTGGTTCGGTATTCCGGCCTTCCTGCTCCTCTATCTGATGACCCTTGTAGGGTTCCGTATGGCCGGCTTCCGAAGCCGGAATTACAGAAAAAACATCCTGCTCACCCTGCTGGCCCTGATCTGGCTGTCGGTGACCCTTGGGCTGCTCTTTGCCAAAAGCGAAGGGGGGTCTTTTCTCTATGCCGGGGGAAAATACGGTTTTGTCGTAAGCACCTGGATCAGCGCCCTGATCGGTAAGATCGGGACGGGCCTGTTGTTGTTCGGCATAGGATTCGTAGTAGCGGGCGTCTCCTTCAGGGGACTGGTTCCCTGGCTTATTGAGAGGGCCCGGGAGCGGGCGGAACGGGCCCGGGAGAGACAGGAAGAACGGAGAGCCGAACGGGAAGCCCGTGAAGAAGCCCGTGAAGCCCGAAAGGAGGAAAGGGCGGCCCGTGAAAGGGAAGAGGCTGCAGTGGCCTCCGCTGGCCTCAGAAACAGGGAAGCTGAAGCTGAGCCGGTCCTTTCCAAGGTCATCGACGACAGCGATGCCGTCACGGCCATTTTTGATCCCGATGACGATGTTAGCCATTCCCATGGGGCCCCGCACCCCACCGATATCCATATGGAGATCGATATCCCCTCAGAAAATGAAACGCATCCCGGCGCCACGCCTTTAGCTGTTCTTCCGGAGGAGGAATTCATCAAAGAACCCGCCCCAGAAGAGGAATTCCCGGTCGACCCCTCCCTGCCCCCCTACGATCCCACGCTGGAACTCTCCGGCTTCCGTTTTCCCACCTATGACCTGCTCGACGAGCATAAACAGGGCAATGCCGAGGTGAGTAACGAGGAACTCATCTCCAACAAAAATAAAATTGTAGAGACCTTACGCCATTATAAAATAGAGATTACCAAAATCAGGGCCACCATCGGGCCCACCATCACCCTTTACGAGATCGTGCCTGCCCCCGGCATCCGCATTGTCAAGATCAAAAACCTGGAAGACGATATCGCCCTGAGTCTGGCAGCCCTTGGCATCCGCATCATCGCCCCCATCCCGGGGCGCGGAACCATCGGCATTGAAGTCCCCAATCAGAACCCGGAGGTGGTCTCCATGCGTTCGATCCTGAGTTCCAAGAAATTCGCCGAATCCACAGCCGAACTGCCGGTAGCCCTGGGAAAAACCATCTCCAACGAGACCTATATGTTCGACCTGACCAAGATGCCCCACATCCTGGTGGCTGGGGCTACAGGCCAGGGAAAATCGGTGGGACTCAACGTGATCATCGCATCCCTCCTGTACAAGAAACATCCTTCCGAACTCAAGTTTGTCTTCATCGACCCCAAGAAGGTGGAGCTCAACCTTTACTCCGTGCTGGAAAAACACTACCTGGCCAAGCTGCCCAACGAGGAGGAACCCATTATCAATGACTTCCAGAAGGTCAAATTTACCCTCAACTCCCTCAACGTGGAGATGGACCAGCGTTATGACCTGCTGAAAAAAGCCCATACCCGGAATGTTAAGGAGTACAACGACAAATTCATTCAGCGCAGGCTCAACCCTGAAAAGGGGCACCGTTTCCTCCCCTATATTGTAGTGGTCATCGACGAGTTTGCCGACCTGATCATGACGGCCGGCAAGGAGATCGAGCTGCCTATCGCCCGGATCGCCCAGTTGGCCCGTGCCGTGGGGATCCACATGATCATCGCGACCCAGCGGCCTTCTACCAATATAATCACCGGAACCATCAAGGCCAACTTCCCTGCCCGTATCGCCTTCAAAGTAGCCTCCATGATTGACTCCCGCACCATCCTGGATACACCAGGTGCCAACCAGCTCGTGGGCAAAGGCGATATGCTCATCTCCTCGGGAAGCACCATGACCCGCGTCCAGTGCGCCTTCCTCGACACTCCCGAAGTGGAGAACATCTGTAAGTTCATCGGCGACCAGCGCGGATTCCCCACGGCCTTCCTCCTGCCTGAAGTCGAAGGCGATGAGGAAGGAACCACCCTCGATGCAGACCTCTCGGGAAAAGATGAGCTCTTCGACGACGCAGCCCGCCTGGTGGTGATGAACCAGTTGGGCTCCACCTCGATGATCCAGCGCAAACTCGCGATTGGATATAACCGCGCCGGCCGGATCATGGACCAGCTCGAGAAAGCCGGCATTGTCGGCAACGGCGAAGGAAGTAAACCCCGACAGGTCTTTATCCAGGACGAATACAGTTTGGAACAATTATTGAAGAACATCCAATAAGGCCTTCACTATGTTCAGGCCAGGTCAAGAGGGCCTTCCCGTTGGTCGGGCCAGGACAAGGTTTAGGACTTGAACAAGGACGATAACAAGGAATAAATCGTATAGAACAGGAATTAATTATGTCTAAATGACAAAACATTCAAGACTCAAGATTTAAGACTTAAGATTTTTACAATGAGGCACATAATTACACTCTTCCTGGCATTGACAGTCACCGCCGTGACCGCCCAGAACGACATGAAAGCCAGGGCACTGGTGGAACAGACCAGTAAAAAAATGCAATCCTTTCAGACCCTTACGGCTTCCTTCACGTTTACCATGGAAAATGCCAAAATGAAGATCAAGGAGCAGAACAGCGGTTCTTTATTACTGAAGGGTGCCAAATACCAGGTCAAGCTTCCCGACATGGGCATGCAGATCTTTTGTGATGGCAAGACGGTCTGGAACCTGATGGAAGAAGCCGGACAGGTGACCGTGAGTAATGCCGGGGAAGGAGGCGAAGGGGTAATCGACCCGACGACCATTTTCAATATTTACATGGAGGGGTATACCTTCAAAACGGCTGAAGAGAAGACGGTGGGTGGAAAACAGATCACCTACATTGAAATGGTGCCCCAGAAAAACAATACCGATTACACGAAGTTGACGGTGGGCATCGACAAAGCCAAACTGCTGGTCAGCTCATTGGTGACCCATGGAAAAGACGGGAACCTCTATGGTATTTATGTCAACGACATCAAGTCGAACCAGCCTGTGGCCGACACCGAATTTGTCTTCAACAAGGCTAAATTTCCGGGGATCGAGGTGGTGGACTTCCGATAATTCTAGTCCACTTTAAATTTCTCGAGGGTGCTGATTTCCATGAAAGAGGCCCCGGCATTTTCGCCAAACCGGCCTCCCACGTATACGATCAGGTCGTCCAGTTCCAGGTTTCCGCTTTTGAGGAGGGAGCTGATCGCTGCTTTCTCGATTTTAAATTTGTTCTTTTTCATTTCGAGGTAGGAAGGGATCACCCCATAGGAGAGGGCCATTTCCCTGACCACCCGCATGGAGTGGCATTTGGCATAGACCGGTTTGTCGCCGCGGTAGGCCGCCAGATAACGGGAGGTACGGCCGGTGGTGGTGGTCGCCACAATCGCCTTGACCGGCAATTCATTGGATGCCCTGATGGCTGCCTCGGCAAAATAGGCCTGGATCTCATTTTCCACCGGGGGCAGGGTAATATCGTTGCGCTGATCCTGGGAGGTCTCGATCTCTTCGGCGATGCGAGACATGGTCTTGATGGCCTCCTCTGGGTATTTACCATATGCGGTCTCCCCGCTGAGCATGATGGCATCGGTCCTTGAGAACACCGCATGGGCCACATCATTCACCTCGGCCCGCGTCGGCCGTGGATGCTCAATCATGGAATGCAGCATCTGAGTGGCCACAATCACCGGCTTCTTCCGCTCTACCGCCTTGCGAATCAGCATCCGCTGGATATTGGGCAGTTTCTCCGCCGGAATTTCAATGCCCAGATCGCCTCTGGCGATCATGATCCCATAGGCATGGTCCAGTATCTCGTCAATGTTCCGAACCCCCTCAGCATCCTCAATCTTGGCTATGATCTTGATCTGGCTCCCTACCTCGTCGAGAAGATGCTGCACCTCCAGCACATCTTCCTTATTGCGGACAAATGAATGGGCAATAAAATCAATGTCGTTCTCTGCGGCAAACCTGATGAAGCGCCTGTCTTTACCGGTAACTGAAGGCAGTTGAATGGCTACCCCCGGTAAATTGATACTCTTGTTATTCTTAATGGTGCCGTCATTCTCAACCTTACACAACAAACACTCCCCCTTTTCCATTACCGTCAGCTCAATCTCCCCGTCATCTATAAGGATCTTGTGGCCCGGTTCCAGGTTATCCTGCAGAAATTCATAATTCACGGCAAGGCTCCGCTCCCCCGAACAGCTGAAATGCCCCGAGACCCGTATCAAATCCCCCTGCTTCACTTTCATTTCAGGATCTACTCCGGTCGTCCTAATTTCAGGCCCCTTCGTGTCGATCAGTATGGCAATCTTGTTCGATACCTTCCGGATATTCCCAATGACCTGGCCTGCCGACTCTTCCGTGATATGAGCAGTGTTCAGCCGCGCTACGTTCATCCCCGCATCGGCCAGCATCTTCAAAAATCCTACATCACACTTCCGGTCCGAAACCGTGGCTACTATTTTCGTCAGTCTCATTGCTCTGCCTCCTGCCTTTTATTGCTATTATCGATTCATGATGCTCTCACCCTGCAAACTTACGCCAAATCCCATTAAGATCCCCTCATGAAGAATTCCTTAATTCTGACCTTCGTATATTCTGACCTTCAGAACTTAGGATTCCAGACTCCAGATTCCAGACTCACGTAGCGAAGTGGAGTCTCGACTCAGTCGGGAGGATTCCAGATTCCAGACTCAGGATTCAGGATTCCTGGTCAGGTAAAGGAGTGCCAGCCGGTAAGATTCCAGTCCGAATCCCATAATACATCCCTTGCACACGGGCCCGATCATGGAGGTGTGGCGAAAGGATTCGCGCGACAGGGTATTGGAAATATGAACTTCTAGTACGGGAGCAGGAACCGCTGAAATGGCATCCCTGATGGCTACCGAAGTATGGGTATACCCTCCTGCATTCAAAATAATCCCATCGCAGCTGAATCCAAACATTTGTATCTTATCGATGATCTCTCCCTCGACATTTGATTGATAATAAACCAATTCCACATCAGGAAAATCCATCTTTAATTTCTGAACATATTCTTCGAATTTTCTTTCTCCGTATATGCCGGGTTCCCTTATTCCTAAAAGATTAAGGTTGGGACCATTTATTAGTAAAATTTTCATCATCCAATCAAATTTTTTCTTATATTTAATAGATTATATTTTGTTTTCTTTGCGGGAAATTGGAGAGCATGAATTAATCATGCTTTCAGGAACAAAATTACGTTTTTTGGGATTTAAAAAATAAAAGAGGGAAGCGAATCATAAAGTTGAGACGTGCATGGTATTGATGTGATCCTGGGCTGACCGTGGTGCAAAAGGCAGCCCGATCCTTGCGGGGGTATGGCCGGCTCATCCGGCCATGATGTGAGAAGGGGACTATGAGCGAGGAACGGGTGACCTGAAGGAAGTGCAACCGGAATGGGAATAAGGGACAGGAGATGGAAAAGCCAGGTAAGATCAGCTTTGAGGTTTAACCAATGAAAGATGAATTAATTAAAAAACAGGCGTATGAAATGGGTCGAATGTAAGAAAGGTTACGAGGAATTTCTTAAGCTGGAGAAATCTCTGTCTCAGAATTCTGTATCCGCGTATGTCAACGACATCAATAAGTTAATCCTTTTTTTGGAAGAAGAATTCAAAAAAGTCCCTCCGGAGAAGGTCAGGTTGATGCATCTGAAGAAATTTGTGGAATGGCTTAACCTGAAAGGAGTCAGTCCGCGCACTCAGGCCAGAACGATCTCAGGGATAAAGTCCTTTTTCAAATATCTACTGATTGAAGAGAAGATCCTGAATGATCCCACCACATTGCTGGAGTCGCCCAAGGTAGGAAGAAAACTACCCGACGTACTGTCGATGGAGGAGATTGATCTGCTCATTGATTCAGTGGATGTATCCAAGCCTGAAGGGCAACGGAACCGGGCCATGCTGGAGACCCTGTACAGTTGCGGGCTCCGGGTTTCGGAGCTGGTCAGTCTGAAAATCAGCAATCTCTATTTTGACCAGGGCTTCATCAAGGTAGAAGGGAAAGCGGACAAGGAGCGGCTGATCCCTATCAGCAAGAATGCCATGGAAGAGATCAACAAGTACCTCGAGGGCTACCGCAAAACCCTCCACATTGGCAAGGATTGCACCAACATTCTCTTTCTTAACCGCCGGGGAAAAAATCTGAGCAGGGTGATGGTTTTCACCATTATCAAAGGATTGGCTGAAAAAGTGGGCTTGGGGAAGAAAATCAGTCCCCACACCTTCCGGCACTCCTTTGCTACCCATCTGATTAATGGGGGGGCCGATCTGAGGGCCGTTCAGGAGATGCTCGGGCACGAGTCGATCCTGACCACCGAGATTTACACCCATATTGATAAGGATTTCCTTAAAAGCACCATCCAGCAATTCCACCCGAGGTCATAAACCAGCACCCCTCCCCGAGGCCGGAATTTTTTATTAATTTTTATTTAACATGCTGCCCTTATCATAGCCTGAGGGGGTAATATCTTTCAGTAACTGTTGTACAGCAACACTTTCGGGAGAGGGCCATTTTCCCATGCTTATGATTTCCGGCCGGTGCGCTTCATTTAACCCATTTTCAGCAGGATAACACCTTCATACCGCCGCCCGGCTTCGGCTTTTCTTCCTCTTTTCCGGTTATATTTGCAATTGAATAAAAGCAAAATATAATACTTAATTTTCATCTTTTAAATCTGCAGAATGACAACAAATCACAAAAAATTGATTGCCTGGGTTCAGGAGTGGGCTGACTGGTGTGAGCCCGACAGTGTATATTGGTGCGATGGTTCCGAAGAGGAAAACCAGCGTTTACTTGATGGGATGGTTGCCGCCGGCGCCGCCGTCAAGCTGAACGAGGAGAAACGCCCCGGAAGCTACTATTTCCAGAGCGACCCTTCCGATGTGGCCCGTGTGGAAGACCGTACCTTCATCAGCACCTCCCGGAAGGAAGATGCCGGTCCCAGCAACAACTGGATGGCACCCGACGAACTTAAGGCTACCATGCGTGATCTTTACAAGGGATGCATGAAAGGGCGTACCATGTATGTGATTCCCTTCAGCATGGGTCCCCTGGGTTCTGACATCGCCCACATCGGTGTGGAAATCACCGACTCGGCTTACGTGGTGGTCAACATGCGCATCATGACCCGCATGGGCAAGGCCGTCCTCGACATCCTGGGAGAAAACGGTTATTTCGTGCCCTGTATGCATTCCGTGGGAGCTCCTCTGGAGCCCGGACAGCAGGACGTGGCCTGGCCGTGTGCCCCCATCGAAAAGAAATTTATCTCTCATTTCCCGGAAACCGGCGAAATCTGGTCGTATGGATCGGGTTACGGCGGCAACGCCCTCCTGGGCAAGAAATGTTTCGCCCTGCGCATTGCCTCCTATATGGCCAAACAGCAAGGATGGCTTGCCGAGCACATGCTGATACTCGGACTGACCAACCCCAAGGGTGAGAAGAAATATGTGGCCGCCGCCTTCCCGAGTGCCTGCGGCAAAACCAACCTGGCCATGCTCATCCCCACCATTCCCGGATGGACCGTGGAAACCGTGGGCGACGACATCGCCTGGATGAAATTCGGCAAAGATGGTAAACTCTATGCCATCAACCCCGAAGCCGGCTTCTTCGGCGTGGCTCCCATGACTTCCATGGACACCAACCCGAACGCTATGCTGAGCATGACCAAAAACTCCATTTTCACCAACGTGGGGCTGACCCCCGATGGCGATGTGTGGTGGGAAGGCATCGGCACACCCTGCCCTGCCGGAACCATCAACTGGAAAAATAAAGTCCATGATCCCGCCGGCACCGAGCCTGTGGCCCATCCCAATGCCCGTTTCACCGCACCGGCCAGCCAGTGCCCCGTGATTGACAAAGAGTGGGAGAACCCCGCAGGGGTGCCCATCTCGGCCTTCCTCTTCGGTGGCCGCCGTCCTTCCACGGTGCCCCTGGTTTTCGAATCCTTCAACTGGAACCATGGAGTCTTCCTGGGTTCCATCGTAGGCTCTGAAGTGACCGCCGCCGCCATCGGCCTTAAAGCCGGCGTGCGCCGCGACCCCTTCGCCATGCTCCCCTTCTGTGGCTACCACATGGGCGATTACTTCCAGCACTGGATCAACATCGGCGAAACGGCCCCGGTGAAAGAAAACCTGCCCAAAATCTTCAACGTCAACTGGTTCCGCAAAGACGACAACGGCAAATGGCTCTGGCCCGGCTACGGTGACAACATCCGCGTCCTCGAATGGATCTTCGACCGCTGCAACAATGCCGTCGAAGGTGTGGAAACACCTATCGGCCTCGTGCCCCGCAACGAAGACCTCGACTTGAGCGGCATCGAAAATGTGGCTGAAAACCTCGGGGAACTGCTGAAAGTCGACACGGCCAAATGGCAGCAGGAGTGCGAACTCATCGAAGAGCACTACGCCAAATTCGGCAACCGCCTGCCCGTCGAACTGAAGGAAGAATTCACCAAACTCAAAGAGCGGCTGAAATAATCCTTCATCAGGATTTAATCTCCGTAAAACATAAAGCTGTCTCCGATTACCGGGGACAGCTTTTTTATTTTCAGGGAAGTCAGGCCGGATTACTTTTTCCTGCTTGCGACCACTTCCTTCAGGGCCTCTTGCAGGGTAGGATAACGGAAGCTGAAACCTTCAGCCAACATTCTATTGGGGAGGACCGCCGGACTTTCGAGGACCATGACAGAGGCTTTCCCGTAAACAAGTTTCACCATAAAGGGAGGAACGGGCAGCCATGCCGGTCGTTTCAGGATTGCCCCCAGGCGGCGCGCCAGATCGCGGTTAGAGACCCTCTCCGGGGCCACCAGATTATAGATCCCGCACGCCTTGCTGTGATCCATGGCCCAGACCATGGCGCGTATCAGATCGTGGAGGTGGATATAGGGGAACGGCTGTTTTCCGGAACCTACCGGCCCTCCCACCCCCAGCAGGAAGGGCCACCACAACAGGGAGATCAGCCGGGAACGGGCCTCCAGCACCAGCCCGATGCGAAAAATGACCCGCCGTACGGCGTCATGGAGGTCGGCGGAAGCCTCCTCCCAGGCCCGGGTCACCTCCGCTGCAAAATGGGTGTCATAAAGATCGCTCTGCTCATCATGCAACGCCCCGTTCCGGTAGATCCCGATGGCCGAAGCCGACAGAAACAGGGCAGGTCGCTCCTCCGGAGACAATCCATTGACGGCTTTCACCAGATGACGCGTGGTGACCGTCCGGCTTTCCAGGATCTCCTTCCGCGCCCGGGCCGTCCACCGCTGCAAGACCGGCGCTCCTGCCAAATGAACCACGGCATCACTCCCTTTCAGGGCAGACCTCAGCAGACCCCCCGGCTCATCATAGAGCATCCCGCGGGTCAGAAATACCACATCATGCCCGGCCCCCTCCAACTCCTTCACCAGGGCACGCCCTATCATGCCCCTATATCCTGTTAAGGCAATCTTCATCCTCAAATTTTTCCTAAATTTAGGGCAAAATTTACGACATGAACCGCTTCCCTTTACTTATCATTGTTCTTTTTCTTTTTTCATGTACCACGAAAACTTCTAAAAACACGGTGATGGACCTTTCTGCAGCAGCCTTTGACACCCTGATCAATGGAAAGAAAACCGCATTATACACCCTCTCCAACGAGCGGGGCATGCGGGTATCGGTAACCAACTACGGAGCCAAGATTGTTTCCATCCTTGTCCCCGGAAAAGATGGGGAACCCGCTGATGTGGTACTGGGTTTTGCATCGGTTGCAGATTATGTGAAATATGGGGCCAGCCACGGAGCCACGGTGGGGCCCTTTGCCAACCGCATTTCCGGCGCAGCCTTCACTATCGGCAGCGACACCTTCCGGCTACCAGTCAACAATGGCCCCAACTGCATTCACTCGGGGCCCGAAAGTTTCTACCGCCAGGTGTGGGAGGCCCATCAACAGGATAACCATGTGGTGATGACCCTCCACTCGCCCGACGGCGAATGGGGTTTCCCCGGAAATAAAACCGTCACCGTCACCTATACCTTAACCCCGGAGAATGAATTGCGTATCGACTACAATGCTGTAAGCGACAAACCCACGCACTTTAACCTGACCAACCACAGCTATTTCAATCTGCGGGGGGAAGGGAACGGTGATATTCTCGACCATGTGGTGGTGATCATGGCCGGGGAGGTTACCCCGGTAGACTCCTTCATGATTCCCACAGGTGAAATCAAAGATATCAGGGGGAGCAGCCTTGATTTCACCACCCCGCACCCGATAGGGGAAAGAATTGACAGGGAAGATCCTCAGCTTCAGATCGCCAGTGGTTATGATTTCAACTATATTCTGGGCCAGGGATCTCCAGAACCTGTTTTTGCCGCATCGGCCTGGGAACCCGGGAGTGGCCGTTATATGGAAGTTCTCACCACCGAACCCGGGATTCAGCTCTACACGGGCAATCACCTCAAAGGCACTGAAGTGGGCAAGAGTGGTGTGGCGTACAGCCGGCGGACCGGTTTCTGCTTCGAAACCCAGCACTTCCCCGACTCTCCTCACCAACCCCAATTCCCCACCACCCTACTCCTTCCCGGCGATACGCTCCGGTCGACCACAATATATAGATTTTCGATAAAGTGACCCCCCATTTCCACCCGGGGGCCATGGGGAGAAAGCATATCCAGGATCCAGCGCATTTACAGGTGGACCGTAGCAGAGTTTCAGCTGTTCCTGGCCCGATAGTTGCTCTCAACACCCCAGGGGTCTCACCTGGTCACCGGATTACTTCTACAGGAGCGTTTCAGGAGCCCCAGATCACCTACTCAAAAGAACACAATGAACAAATTTGCGTTGATAATCTGCCTTTTAGCGGGATTTGCGGTGGTTGCCCCACCCACCCTTGCTGCCCGGCAGGAAAATGGCACCACACAGGCGGCTGTTCCCTCCGACAGCCTCTCCACCGACACCTTCAGGTGGGGCAACACCACCTATGTTAACCTGGCCATCGGCGAGACTTTTCGCTTTGAAGAGACCGAAGTGGAACTCCTCGCGCTGAAAAACAGGTTTAACCTGATCAGGGTGGGGTCCGATACGCTCCTGATCGCGGTAAGTTTCCGTACTCCCGCGACTACATTAGGCCCCATGACGCTGTTTGTGGCTGACAATAAAAATATAGCAGCCCTCTCATCCTATAAGCAAACGCATGGATTACTGCGTAAGGATGCATTGGTGGCCCTGGCTCCGGCAGGCCAGCCCCTGGTCGATCCCTGGGATTTCACCTTTCCGGTTTCCTTTACCGGTGGTTTCCTGTGGAGAAACAACGAGGAAAGCTACATGTATTCATACAGTGGAGCCAATGCCGCTTCTTCGGGAGAAGACCGTTTCTTCCCCGGAGTGGGCATTGATGTGGTCAACGGCCGTGGACTCGAGAAATTTGCAGTCCTGGCCATGGAAGCCGGGAAAGTGATCTGGGTGGAGACCAGGATTCCGGGGACGGCCGAACCTAAGGCAGCCCTCTGCCTCGAAAGCGCCTCCTCTGCCGGCATCTATTATATCTATCAGAACCTCTTCAACCGCGACCTGATGGTCACCCGCAACCAGCAACTGCAGAAGGGCGATCCTATCGGCACCATCTGGGGCGATGGCAACCTGGAAAACCTGAACCTGACGGTAGTCCGATCGGAGACGGTCCCCACCCTTCAGGCGGCCGACTACAACAGTGTCAATTTCTACCCCCAACTACTGGAACTTTACTACGGTCGGCAACCCCACAACAGCCAGTTTTTCACCAAAGGACAGATCCTCTTTGGGAAGCCGGCCGGGCCCCTTGGAAATGTCAGGAACGCCTCGGCTTTCGAGGATTTCCTGGGAATGGGCTGGTTACTCGGTGAGTGGAATACCCCCGGTAAGGTGGAATGGATCTCGGTCGGCCCAATGGGGAATGTACGCCTTCCCGCCGTTCTGTTCCGTGGCCAGAAAGCCGAATGTACCAACCCCCATCAATGGTACGATTACCAGATCAATGTCAGAAACGGGGTTTACAGGATCCGCGCCAGCGTGGGCGACTGCCTCCTCCCCTCCTGGCAAAAAATTGAATTCGAAGGCGTGGCTGCAGGCACCTTTACCACTTCCAGGGGAGAATTCACCTGGACCCCAGAAAAGATCGTCCGGGTCAGGGATAATAAACTGGATGTAAGGATTTATCTGGGCGACAAGGGGCAGATGGCTGGCCTCAGCGAGATTGTCTTTCAGCAGGCGGCCCAGTGAAAAAATCAGGAATCCTTTTTCCTGATATCATAAACCATCAGGGCCCCTCCATGGCGGACCAGCAGCAAGCCTTTGCTGATGACCGGATGGGCCCAGTGCTGTGCCGTGCCCAAAGGAACCCTGAAGGTACTGATCACCCTGAAAGTATCAGGAGTAGCCTCCATCAGGGCCATTTCGCCTTCCCTTTCGGTGTAGGTATAATAAAGCCCATCGGCATAGAGAATGACACCTCCTCCCAACGCCCGTGAAATATGCCTTATCTTACCCGTATAACGGTCGAGGCAATACCATTTGGGCTGAATATAGGCCGGTATATAGATACAACTGTCGTTGAGGATGGCTCCCCCCGAGAGGTTGATGACCTCCCTGTTGCGCCACAACACGCGGGCCGAATCACCTGAGGGGGAAAGCCGCAGCATCACCACCCCAGAACTGTCTTTGCGGCTGGTACTGGCTATGAGAAGATCTCCCTCCGAATATACAGGGGTGTTGGCATGGATCTTATTGTCCTGATACTGGAAAAAGCGCCACAACACCTCTCCGTCGGTGGCATCGACCCCCAGGATGGAGGAGGCGGTGAGATTGGCCAATATCGGCCGGTTGTTATGCCGGAAGAGGATGGGTGAGGAATAGGTGGCTTGTTCCCCCGAACCGGGTGATGCCCAGATGACCTCCCCCGTGAATCTGTTAAGGGCGACGATGTTATGGGTTTTTCCACCGGGCGTACAAAAAAGCCGGTCCCCGTCCACCAGCAGGGATTCCGAAAACCCGAACTGTACCGAATCGGCCTGGAAATCAGCAAAAAAATCGACTTTCCAGAGGGATTCCCCCGTGAGGGCATTCAGGCAGATGACCTCCCCGTTTCCGCTCTCCAGGTAAAGGAGGTCTCCGGCCACTGTGGGGGTCGAACGGGCTCCGGCAAACAAGGCGGTGAAATCAGAACCGTAATCTTTGGTCCAGGCCAGCCGACCGTCGAGGGTAAAGGCAAACAAACGGCCCATTCCGTTGAGGGTATCGGGAATACCCGTCACATAAACCATCTCATGGGCCACCACAGGGCTTCCCATGCCGGCACCCAGTCCCTCATAGGACCAGAGCATCGTGGGGCCTCCGGCAGGCCACTCTTTTAAGAGGCCGGTTTCAGAATATTTGCCGTCGCGCTCCGGTCCGCGCCATTGGGCCACTTCAGGCGCCACCCGGGAGGCCCCCTGAAGGGACTCCTCCTGTGACTGCGCAAATACCGACCCGCACACCAGGGTCAGCAGGAACAATAAACAGTACTTCTTGGTCATGAATCGAAAAGTTAGGTTTCCGCTGACTTATTCGTATCACTGGCCTGCGGAATGTTACAAGCCTGTCAGAAAAAGGCCTTTTTAAGATCCTCTATTTCCGCCTCTCCGATGGGGAAAAATACCCCGATGGCCTTGCCCATGCAGAGGGACTTGGCCGAGAATTCCGCCACTTCGAGGCGGTCGAAGGCCTGAAGGAGGCTTTTACCTGTGACAATGACCGCATCGTTGTTGACCAGGACGGCGGGCACCTGTTGCGCCACCAGGTCGGGAATGTCGGTCCGCCCTGTAAATTGGGAACCAAAAGGAAGATTGGGCATATCCTGGAGGAAAATCCAGCTTTCGGGGATGGTCTTCACGTCCATGTGTTCATGGGTGGCCCCGAAGGCCATCAGGTAGGGGGGCTGAGTCATGATGATAGCGTTGACCTGCGGATTCCGGCGATAGATCTCCTGGTGGAGCCACATGGCCCGGCTGGGGACTTTCCCCGGTTCGCGCCGCCCGCCACGCACCTGCACAATATCGTCCAGGTCGATGTTCCACCGTGTCACATCAGTACGGGTAATCAGAAAATCATCGCCCCTCCACCGCACTGAGGCGGTTCCGTAAGTGCTCATCATCAATCCCTGGTCACAGGCCCGCCTGACCATCCTCACAATTTCGGTGCGGATCTCCTTTTCGTCAGAAGCGGTAACCACCGTTTCCAGTTCCGGCACATGATGTGGAATCTGGGCCTCAAAGGCCTCCAATTGTTGCTCATCCAGAAAGCGGGGTTCTCCCAGGGCCTTGCTGTTGATCAGGGTCCTGGCGCAAAACTCCATCGCCTCAAACCGCTCATAAGCCTCGATCAGGTCAGATCCCCCCACCACCGTGCCGTGATTTTCCATGATCACCGAGTGATAGCCCCGCTCAAATTCGACTGCTATCGCTTCGCCCAGCCGGGTGCTCCCAGGCAGGAAGTACGGGGCATACCCAATAGGCCCGCATACCTTCTGGGCCTGCGGAATGATCCGCGTGTCGGGAACCTTCCTGACAATGCTGAAGGAGACCAGCGCCGGCGGATGGGCATGCACAACAGCCCTGATGTCAGGTCGTACTTCATAGATCGCCCGGTGAAACGGGAGCTCCGACGAAGGCTTGTGCGGCCCCTCTATCCTTCCGTCAGGATGCAGACACATGATATCACGCGGCGTCAGGGTTCCCTTGTCCACAGCCGAAGGTGTGATCCAAATCTTCCCCTCCTCATCGATCACCGATAAATTTCCTCCGGAAGTGGTGGTGAGTCCCATCCTGTAAATCCTGCTTATAATCAGAATGATCTGATCACGCGGATGCATCAGTGAGAAATTCCTGCTTGCCATACCATTATAAATATCAGAATATTAGAATAATAAAAATTTTGAATCTGGAATCTGGAATCCTGAGTCTTGAGTCTTGAATCTTGAATCTTGAATCTTGAATCTTGAGTCTGGAATGATTTAATATCTATAAGCTATTAATCTTTGAGCATTGTGGAGCATCTTTAACCTCTGCCTGGGCAGAGCGCAGCGAAGAGCTCTGGACCTTGAACTGGTCGACGGCCTTCCTATCCTGCTGCAGCCACCGAAGGGCTATCCCCTGGTGAGGTCGAGCAGGCCGTTGATGACCGACAGCGGGTGGGGCGGGTTGCCGGCGATGTAAAGGTCGACAGGATAGCGCTCGATGAAGGAACGTTCCAGGGCAGGAGAGCCATCGAATAGACCTCCGCTGATGGCGTCGGTACCAGCGAGGACCACGATTTTAGGCTCCGGCACGGCTTCATAACAGATCTGCAGCGGTTCGGCCATGTTCTCCGAAATGGGGCCGGTGATCACCACGCCGTCGGCATGCCGTGGTGAAGCCACGAACTCGATCCCAAAGCGGCTCATGTCAAACTGGACATTGTTGGCAGCGTTGAGTTCCCACTCGGCGCTGTTATCACCGGCTGCCGATACCTGTCGCAACTTGAGGGAGTTCCTCAGTACCCGCCGCACCTCCCGCCGCACCTGTGAGAGATCTACTTCTACGGGTGACTCTTCACCCTCCCTGATGACCAGGCGCTCCCTGACATTAGTGGAGAGGTGGTAATCTTTGGTGAATCTCACCTTTTCAGGAAACTGACGGGCACACTCGCCGCAAAACAGACATTTTCCCAGGTCGAGGGTGACGGGAGAGGCCGTGATCGCCCTCACCGGGCAGAGGGCCGCCAGTTGCTCCCCGTCAACAGGCTCCGTGCTGATGACCGGCCGGCCGCGGAAAATACCCGGCACTTCCACTGTGGTCACATCGGGAATGTACTGTTTCCCCTGATGCAACAGGATATTAATATTCTTAAACATCTGATCCGTTCTTCCCCCATTTCAGGGTTTTATTCACTTGTCTATTTGTTAGTTAATAACTTGTTCTTCAGTTACATATGGCAGTGGGGCCGGTTAAGGTGCTTCACGCCCGTGGAAGTCGCATGGAGCAAATATACATGTCCTTTGGTGGTCGGAGCACCATGCGACTTTCATATCATTATAAGAATTCTGATTACAGGTCATGTCCGCAGTAAGAAAGGTTAAAGCTCTTGTTGCAGATGGGAAAATCAGAGATCTCGTTTTGGCGTACGGCCAGGGCCAGGGCCATCCAGTTGTGAAAGGAAGGATCCTTGACCTTGTAATGGCGCAGTTCACCCCGGGTACCGGTGATGGCGCAATGGCAGATCTCTCCCCGCCAGCCCTCCACGAGGGAAAGGGCCAGGTGTTGGGGGACCATAGTCCCGGAAAGTTCACCCAGGGGGGCGGTTTCGGGGAGTTGGCCAATCAGGCGACGCAGGTATTGCATCGACTGTCTGATTTCCTCCCGGCGGATCTGCACCCGGGAATAGACGTCACCGTGGTGCTTGACCACCGGTTGGTGGGCAAGGGAGGGATAGAGCAGGGAGGGATGGCTGCTGCGGATATCGCGGGGCAACCCGCTCATGCGGGCAGCCATTCCTACGGCCCCTATCGACAACACCTCCTCACAACTCACCACGCCTGTCCGTTCGAATCGGGACAAGGCACTGGGAAGGTTGAAGAGCATGGCACTCATCTCCTCGAAATCGCGCTCATAGGCGTCAAGGAGTGTAGAAAGGCGGCCGGCCAGATACGGTGTGAAGGGGAACTGGTTCCTGCCGGGTCTGATCAGCCCCTTGCCCAGGCGGTTACCGCCCCACTCCTGGAAGAAGTTGACCAGGGGGGTCCGCAGTCTTCCATAAACGGCACTCCCCAGTTGGTAGGCCACATCGGTGCAAAGGGCAGCCATATCGCCCGTATGGATGGCCATTCGTTCCAGCTCCAGGGCCAGGGTACGGCTGAACGCCACCCCATCGGGGATCTCCCGGCCATGAAGGGCTTCCCGCACCAGGCTAAAAGCCGTGGTATGCCCGACAACAGTATCTCCGGCAATGCTCTCAGCCAGCAGGGTTTGTTCCAACACCCCCTGCCTCTTGAGGAACATCGCTTCCACACCCCGGTGCTGGAACCCCAGTTGGATCTCCAGGTGAAGGATCTGTTCCCCGTTGCAGATAAAACGGAAATGACCGGGCTCGATTACCCCCGCATGGATGGGCCCTACCCCTACCTCATGGAGTTCATCACTCTCCATGGTATAAAAGGGATAAGTGGCGATGGTTTGCGTCTTATCATAGCGGTCAAAGGGATAGCGCACCGGTTTCAGCCAGGGATGACCCGTAAAGGGAATGCCGAAATTCTCATGGATCTCCCGTTCAAAGCGTTCAAAAGCGGGGACCACGGCCGAAAAAGAGGAGAGCGGGAGTGTGGGGGGTGTCACACACGAAGTGAGATGGATTTCGCCGGTGGCATCATCGGCGATGGCACAGATCAGCCTGATGTTACCCTCCTCGGGCAGGCCATGGTAGGTAGCGCAGTGGCATTCAGGATGAGCGGTCATCAGACCGGTATTCACCCTGAAAAAGGTGGTGTAGTCCAGCACCGGGATGGAAGCCAGGGGCAGGGAAGCGTTGTTTTTAATAGAGATGTAATTCATAGGAGTCAGGGCAATAAGGAGACACTTTCCCTGATCAGGTCCACAAAACCGTCAGGGGGGAAAAACCCGAGGTAGACGGCCAGGGCCAGCAGGATGAACTGGGAGGCACTTTCCCAGGCTGGTGCAGGAGAGGCCGGGGGCATATCTGCCATAGCCGGGGGCAGAAAGAGGATTCTGAAGATATTCCGGCCGAAGGCCCAGAGGATCATGGTCAGCAGCAGCGCCACCCCCACCAGGGGAAGGATCAGCCTGGCCTCCAGCAGGGAACGGAAAATCAGCCACTCACTGACAAACATTCCGGAGGGCGGAATGGCCGCCGCGCTGAGGAATCCCAGCAACAACACCAGGGCTCCCGCCGGAGCAATGCGAAAATAGCCTCCCATGTAGGAGATGCTTTTACTCTGATAGACCCGGTAGAGCTGGTTGTATTGAAAGAAGAGAGAGGATTTGACGAAGGCGTGAAGGATGATGTGGAGGATGGCGGCATAATAGCCTACGCCGCCCGCTACTACCCCCAGCATGACCAGTCCCATATGTTCCACCCCGGAATAGGCGAACATTCTTTTCACGTTGCGTACCCTGATCATATAAGCGGCAGCCACGAAAACTGAAAGGAAAGCGGCGGCACCCGTAACACCCCCGACCCAATGGTGCAGGGAGGTATGAGCCACCACGGTGTAGAACCGGAAGACCCCCACGAAACCCAGGTTCATCAGCACGCTGGCCAGTAAAGCACCTGCGGGCCCCGGGGCCGTATCCTTGGCATCGATACCGGCCGTGAACATAGGCACCAGCCCTAGCTTGGCCGTGAAACCCGTGAAGATGAAAAGCCAGGCCAGCTTCAGCCAGAAAGGGTCAAGGGAAGCGCTGTTGGCTTGCAGGTTGGCCCAAGAGAGATCCGTCGAGCCTGCATAGTGCAGCGAAAGACTCAGAAAAAGAATGCCTATGAATACAAAGGAGATGCTCAAGGCGCAGATAAACACATACTTCCAGGTGCCCTCCAGGGCCAGTTTGTTGCGGTGATGATAGATCAGTGCCGAGGCACTCAGGGTGGTGATCTCGGTAAATATCCATACTACTGCGATGTGGTTGGCCAGGTACCCTGCTCCTATAGCGGTTATCAGCACCACGAGCGATCCCAGGTAAATCCCCCGAGAGGCAGACGTCTCCTGATGCCTTTCGATGTATAGGGCACTGTGAAGGGCAGCCGGCAGGGCCACCACGCTGAGGGTCACCAGCAACAGAAAACCCAGGGCATCATAGGTAAAATAAAGGCTGTCGGCAGTGCGCAGGTGAAATCCAACATACAGGGTAAACGCCCACTGCACCAGCAGGAAAAGAGTGGTTATCAGATAAGCGTCCCGCCGGTTCCTGTTGAGGAACAGGCCTGCCGAAAGTCCTAAAGCCACGATAAGGTAGATCAACGTCATATTACTTCCTCCCTCAGATATCTTTCAGGTTACTCAACTGGTCCACATCCACATCTCTGAAAACATCACCGATTTTATTGAGGAAGATCCCCAGGATCAGGACGCTGGCAAAAATGTCAAGCATAATGCCCAGGTTGACCAGCATGGGCATCTCATTGCCCACAGCCAGGGAAAGCACGAAGACCCCGTTTTCCACAACCATATACCCCATCACGTGGGTGATGATTTTCCGGCGGGTGGCGATCAGGTAAAGACCGGTAAAGAGGGTGGAGAGGGCCACCACAAAAAAGAGTTTGTCGAGGTGGATATCGTGGATGTAATTAGACAGCAGGAAGGTGACCACCACGATGGCGGTGACGATAAGCAGGGAGATGAAATTGGGGAGGAAGGGTTCTGCCTCGCGGGTGATTTGGTTGCGGCGGAGGAGGTAGGCCAGGAATACCGGAACGGCCACCGACTTAAAGATAATGGTCTCCAGAAGAATCAGCACCAGGTTGAGCAGGTTGATCTCGCTGAGCTGGATGAATACCACGAAGAAAAGCAGGACTCCCTGGAAGGCGAGCACCTTAACATAAGTCATCAGCCGGTTGGCGATGGCCATGTAAAAGAGGGTGATCAGAAAGGTGATAAGCAATACGTCTGCCATAGCTGTTAGTTTTCAAAGGAACCTGCCGGAAAGGAGCAACACGCCGAAAAAGACCAGCAGGGCCACAGAAGTGAGCACCGTGATGAACTGGGGATTATGACTCATGCGGAAGCGGGCCATAAAGGATTCGATCCCGCCAATGGTAATGGCCATGCCGGTCTGGATCAGGAAGAAGAGGGGGATGGCATACCCTGTGGGGACCATGCCGATGAAGAGGTTGACCACGAGGGCGCCGAAGAGGGCAAATTTGAGGTAGCCGGCAGTCAGGATGAGCCCCAGGTCGAATCCACTGTGGTCGAGAATCATCACCTCATGGACCATGGTGAGTTCCAGGTGGGTTTTGGGGTCGTCGACGGGCATGCGGCTGTTCTCAATCATGGCGATCATCACCAGCACGAAGGTCGCCAGGGTGGCCAGGGCATAGCTGATCCAGGAGCCCAGGTGAAGCGCGTTGAAGATCTCATGGAAGGAGGTATGGCCGGTGAGGAGGGCCAACGATCCCATCAGCACGAAGAAGGCTGGTTCGGCCAGCATACCATAGAGGGCTTCACGGCTGGCTCCCATCCCCTCAAAACTACTGCCCGTATCCAGGGCGGCCACGATGGTGAGGAACCGTCCCAGGGCCAGCACATAGGCAAAGAAGATAAAATCACCATTGAAACTAAGCACGCCTTTCTCCTGGCCAAAAGGGACCACCAGCAGGGCCATGAGGAGTGAGGCCAGGTAAATGGTAGGTGCCACACGGAAGAGCACCCCCGCGGTAGCCGGATAAACACTCCCCTTACGGAAAAGACGGTATACATCACGCAGGGGCTGAAGCACTCCGGGGCCCTTGCGGCCCGAAGTCCAGCTCTTGGTCCGGTTAATCAATCCCGTAAAAAAGAGGGATGCGGTCATTATTAATAGTGCACTGAGCATATTACAACTGTTTCAGGAACTCCAAAAGAGCGGAAAACCAGCCCGCCAGTACAGGCAGCAGAATCACCGCAGCTATGAATAGAATCCCATAAAGGATATAGACCTGGAGTTTTCCATTTTGAAGAAAGAGGAAGCGGCTCATCAGCCATTGAAATCCATTTACAGGCTTATCGATCACCCATTGCTCCACCTTGTCGCTGGCATGAGACTCATAATGGCCCCCAACGGGGAAGATTGCTTCCACGCCCTTTTCTTTCCGGGAGAAAGTAAGTACTCCCCGGAAGAGTTTGGTATAACTCCGGGCAAAGGATCCTGCGGTATACTGCAGTTTAGGGTTGGGAGCCACATAACCGCAGCTCCAGGTGGGTGAGGTCTCCTGCCGGCTACTGCGGAGGACCAGGGAGCGGATGGCCCAGAGGAGGAGGCTGATCCCGATGATTCCCCAGGCGGCAACAGCCACGGGAGAGACGATTCCCGTCACTGTGGTGAGGGGCTCCCCCACCCCGGCGGCCGGCGCAACCATTCCGGAACTAAAAGAACTGCTGTGGCCGGGAATAACGGATAGTCCGGCAGTCATCGTGCTGCTAAACAGGGCCAGTGGTTCTGCCAGAGCTTGGGTAAACCACTGGGGGAAAGTTCCGATCAGAAGAATCAGCAGCGCCAGGATCCACAGGGGAGCCAACTGACGGGCCGAAACCTCTCCCACGGCATGGGGGGTTTCCTTGCGGGCCGATCCCAGAAAGACAATACCGAAGGCCTTGGTGAAACACAACAGCGCCAGTCCACCGATAAGCACCAGTCCCATGATGGTAAAAATGATCACCACCAGAGCCACCAGGGAGGCCTCCCGCATCCAGGAGTATAACCCGGTGTACACCAGGAATTCGGAGACGAAACCATTGAAGGGGGGAATACCGCAGATGGCGATGGCTGCCACCAGGAAAAGAAGAGCCGTCAGGGGCATCTTTTTCATGACGCCTCCCAGGTGTTCGATATGAAGGGTATGGGTAGCCTGGTAGACATTTCCGGCGGTATAAAAGAGCAAAGATTTGAAGAGGGCATGGTTGAGGGTGTGCAGCAAGGCTCCTGCGAAGCCCAGGGTCACCAAAAAGGAGTGGCCGCTGCCCAGGCCGATGGTACCCACGGCTATGCCCAGGCCGATGATTCCAATATTCTCGATGCTGTGATAAGCCAGCAGTTTCTTCAGGTTGTGCTGGACAATGGCCAGCATCACCCCGTAAACCCCTGAACCCAGGGACAGCAACAGAAGCATGTATCCGATGGTTGTGTAATCCATGGGAAGGAGCAGGAGCATCCTGAGGATGCCGAAGATGCCGATTTTGATGATCACACCCGACATGATCCCCGAGATGTGGGCGGGGGCTGCGGGGTGGGCATGGGGCAGCCAGGTGTGGAAGGGAACAAAACCCGCCTTGATGCCAAAGCCGGCAATGAAAAGGAACATCAGCGCGGTGGCGGCGCCTTTACCTCCCGGCAGGGAAGAGAGGGCTGCAAAATCATAACTCCCCGTTTGGATGGCACCATAGAGAAACCCCACCATCAGCAGGAGCAACGAGACATGGGACTGAATCAGAAAATTGATCCCTGCCTTGACCGTGATCCATTTCTCATGTTCAAAGATGACCGCCACAAAGGCAGAAATGGTCATCACCTCCCACAGCACCATGAAAACCAGACTGTTCTGGACCACACACAGCAATAACAGCGCCCCCTGGAGCAATAGAAAAGAGAGGTAGTGCAGGGTCAGGGTATTCCTATCAGCGTGATAGAAGTGAAGGTAGTGCACCCCATAGAAGGCTCCGGTGAGGAACACCAAATCGATAATCAGGATAAACCAGGCCGACAGGCCGTCGAGGCGCAGGGGGATTTCACCGGTGACCACATTTCCCGGAAGGAGCCATTCGACCGGTGTTCCGGTGAGTGCACGCCAGGCAGGCACCGCGGAGAGACCCGCCATCAGAACTACCCCAACCAGCCATCCTGCCTGTTGCATTTTTCCCTTCAGAAAGGGAAGCAGTACCAGGACGAAGCCTGCCACCATCAAAAACAAATTGACCGGAATCATTCCGCAGAGTTTAGTTATGGGCCATCCCTGAAGGTTTATTCCTGTCAGCCGGCCCGAAAATCGGGGCAAATGAAAGGAATTTATCCGGCACTGTTCCGGCCATCAGGTCCCATTCTCATCAAATGTACAGCAAAATTAATAAAAAGCAAAGGAGGAGAGTGGGTGAAAGTAGAGTGACAGCTCTGAAGTTGAGCCGAAGAGATGACAATGGGGTTAAGGCAGGATCGTGATGGAAGTACGGCGGTTTTTAGCGCGGCCCTCTTCCGTATCATTCGGTGCCACAGGGTGTCCCATGCCATACCCTCGGGAGGTAAGTCTCTGGGCCTCGAGGCCCCTGCTGACCAGATAATCCCGCACAGAGGCGGCCCGTTTTTCGGAGAGTTGCAGATTCCAGGCCTCGCTGCCTGTGTTATCGGTGTGGCCGCCGATCTCGACCCGCAAGGCCGGGTTGGAACGCAGGAACCCAAGCAGGAGGTTGAGTTCCGGCGCCGAAGCCGGAAGCACCTCATACTGGTCGGTGGCAAAATAGATCTGGTAGAGGTTGATGGTAGTACCGGGGTGGGCAGGTTTCAGACGGATCTCCCGTTCCAGGGGATCAGGAGCACCGGCGGAAGCGTCAAAGCGGAATCTCTCGGAATAGAAGAGATAACCGGGGTGGTCGACACTGAAGAGGAGTTCTTCACCCAGAGGAAGGGCGACCAGGAAACTACCCTGTGTATCTGAAGTCACCTCTGTTCCGGGGAAGCTGCGCGTAGGTTCTCCCCTTATCTGCACGCGGGCCGCCACGGCCACACTGGTGGAGTCGTCTGTCACTTTTCCCCGGATATAGGTGACCGGAGAAGGGCGGTCTGCTGCATTGATTTGAAATGAAAAGAGATCCATGTCGCCTCCCGGCGTTTTCCCCGTGGCCAGCCAGGCATGAACACCCGTCCGGTCGGTCACCAGGCCCTGTTCGTTACCCGTGGTGTTAACAGGATACCCCAGGTTGGAAGGGGCGCTCCAGGTTCCCGCGGGAAGAAGTACCGCCCTGAAGAGGTCATAACCGCCCATTCCGGGCCATCCGTCGGAGGCAAAGAAGAGATCTCTGCCACCGGGGTGGAGAAAGGGGGAGATCTCATCGCCGGGGGTATTCAGGCTGTCGCCGCCATTCACCACGCCTCCCCACAGGGGCATGCCTTCCGCGGTCCATCCCTGGAGAGGCACCATCCAGAGGTCTTTTTTCCCTTTGGTGCCAGCCCGTTCAGAAGAAAACCAGAGCTGGTCGCCGAAGGCTGACAGAGAGGGCTGTCCCTCCCAGCCCGGAGTATTCACAGGTTCCCCGGCGTTGCGGGGAGGGGTCCACCCTTTCTCCTCCAACCGTGAAAACCAAATGTCGCAACTTCCATATCCTTCGGGGTGGTTGCACAGGGTAAAAAAGAGGATCCGGCCATCGGCCGAAACAGAAGCTGCCCCTTCATTGGCAGGGGAGTTCAGCTCAGTCAGGGGAAGGGCCGTTGCCCAATGACCCGAATCGCGGCGACTCATATAAAAATCCTCCTGCACCCCTTTCGGGGCGGGCCACCTGCCATCAGAAGCCACCGCGACAGGCACCCGCCGGGTAAAGAGCAGGGAGGCTGCATCGACAGTCAGCGATGGCCAGTATTCGTCAAGCGGGGTATTGATGCCTGGTCCGGGATCTTCCGGCTGAAACGGAACCGGATTGCGGACGGCCCATGCAGCAAAAGAGGCCTTCTCTTTCAGAGTTGTGGCACGCAGTAGCAGGTTACCTCGGGGAGAGGTAATCATAAACCGGTCGAGCGCTACCAGGGCTTCCTCAAAAACCCCATTACGATAGAGGGCTTCGCCCAGCCTGAAATCGAGCAGGCTCCCTCCGGCCCCCGCCGCAGCAGCCTTCCGCAACCAGGAGAGTTCACCCGCCAGGTCACCCACCTCATGGCGGATATCAGCCATCAGCAACAGCGCCTCCCGATGAACGGAATCAGCCCTGAGGAGCTTGCCGGCAGCCGACTCCGCCTCCCGGTAATCACGGCGTTCCCAGGCTTCCCTGGCCTTACGCATGGCCTTGTCTCCAGCCGGCCTCACCTGCCCTGCTACCCCCTGAGAGGTCACCTGAATCACCAGAACAACCATCATGGAGATCCGTAACAGCACTTTCATGTCAAAAATCATTTGAAATTTTTATCTCTTCCTGATAACGAACAGTTTGGTATAAGAATTGTTTTTATATTTGAACAGGCAGTCCAATATACTGTAAAAGAGAAGTTAATTGATCTGATTTGTTAATTTAAGACGCATTTTTGTTTTAAAGTGATGAAAAAAAACTTTTCCAAGTCAAGCCACCGGGAGAAAACCGACAAAATGGAAAGAAAAGCTACTGTTCCGGGGGTGTCCCAAAAAGAAAAAAGCACCAAACGCAGGCTCTCCATTTACGATGATTTTGAGGAAGAGGAACTGGACAATTTTGACCCCCGCGGCCTGAAATCCTTCAAATCCAAGAGGTAATAACTGCCCTGCGGCATGCGGTCTTTCCGGAGGGAAAGCGCTTGCACCATTTCCGGAAATAATTAATTCCGGAGGTAAATCCCTTGTTGTATCACCGGAAAGGATGGATTCCGGGGGCCCTCTTATGATGGGCTCCAGTGCCGGTTTTCTTCCGATTAACCCATAGGGGCCGTTCTCTTACCAACCTGGAAAGGGCTGATGTGCCCGTAAATAGGGCGGACAGGAGGCCTGTTCCCGTCAGAAAAGGCAGCAAAAATGCGGAAAAGCAAGGTTATCAACATGTTCAGCCGTTGCAATAAATTTAATTGTTGACAAATAACGAGCTAACGTGTTGGTACAAAAGAGTTTTTTTAAATAGCTTTGACTGGTTTGTCATCAGAAACATTATGATAGAAGAATCAGAACTCATCGTGAACGACGATGGCAGCATATTTCATCTGCATCTGAAACCGGGAGAGCTGGCCGATACAGTACTGCTGGTAGGTGACCCCGGGAGGGTTGAGATGATCAGTTCGAAGTTGGATGAGACCGAGCTGAAGGTGTCCAACCGGGAGTTTGTTTCGGTGACGGGGCGTTACCGGGGGCATCGTCTTTCGGTGGTTTCCACGGGGATAGGCACTGACAACATCGATATTGTGGTCAATGAGCTGGATGCCCTGGTCAATATAGACCTTGAAAAGCGTGAGATACTGCCGGGTCACCGGTCGTTGAGGCTGGTCCGAATAGGGACTTCAGGGGGGTTACAGCGTGATCTTCCTGTAGGGTCGTGGGTGGTCAGTCACAAGTCGGTGGGTTTTGATGGGATGCTATCGTATTATGCAGGCCGGGATTCGGTCAGCGACCTGGATTTTGAGGAGGCGTTCAGAACATTTACGGGGTGGCCGGTCTCATTTCCCTCCCCCTATGTGGTGGATGCATCACCCCGGCTACTGGCGAAATTCAGCGGACCGGAATTCGCCCGGGGGGTGAACATCTCGGCGCCCGGTTTTTATGGCCCGCAGGGAAGGGAGCTCCGCCTGCCCCTGGCCCTGCCCCACCTCAATGAACAACTTGAAGCATTCTCCTTCGAAGGATATAAAATCACCAACTATGAAATGGAGAGTTCGGCCATCTATGGGTTGTCGGCGTTGCTGGGCCATGAGGCCCTGACCGTATGCCTGTTGATTGCCAACCGGATGACCCGTGGAGCCAATGAAAGCTATCATGGTTCTATGGAACGCCTGGTCGAGGCCGTACTCAACCATTTAATCCGTTGACCCGATGACTGCAGGCAAAAAGGATAGGATAAAGGCGCTGATCCGGCTCATGGATGACCCGGATCACCTCATCTTTGAGGCAGTGGAAAAAGAGCTGCTCAAGGAAAACAGTGCCGTTATCCCCGCCCTGGAAGCCATATGGGAGACCACCCCCTATGAAATCTGCCAAATTCGCATTGAGAACCTGATCCAGCGGATTCTCTTCAAGGAGAATTATAACAGACTGCGGCAATGGTCGAGGCAACCGGCCCCCGACCTGCTCGAAGGCTTTATCCTGGCCAGCCGCTACCACTATCCCGATATGAACGAGCAGGAGGTCCTCCGGAATATCGAAGATATCCGCAGGAAGGTGTGGGTAGAAATCAACAATTCCCTTACTTCCATTGAGAAAATCACCGTTCTGAATCACGTTTTTTACCAGGACTTCAGACTGAAGGTCTCGGAGGATGAGCATCTCACACCGCAGCACTGTTTCATCAACAGGATCCTGGAAACCGGCACGGGCAATGCCGTCTCCCTGGCTCTCCTTTACAATATCATCGCCCAGCAATTGGAATTGCCTGTGAAATATGTCGACCTGCCCCGGCATCCCCTGCTGGCTTATGTCGACCGTAAAATAGCAGCCAGAGTACACCCTCCGGGTATTGAAAGCGACGTCCTCTTTTATATCAATCCGGCCAACAAAGGATCAATTACCGGGAGAAAAGAGCTTGAATTCATCCTGAAAAAGCTGAACATCGACATGGAGAATGTCACGCTGGAGGCCAGTACCCCCAAGGTTTTTCTCCTCCGCCTTCTGGAGATCACTGAAAAGAGCTACGAAATGAGCGGACAGAGTGAACGTACGGCCGACCTGCTCCAGATGATGAGTATTTTGTCAGGAAAAAAATAAACAATGCAATAAAGATCAATCCGGACGCTTTTCCCATAAACAACAAAGCCGCTCCTCTTATGAGGAACGGCTTTTATTCTTTTATTATGCGGGATGTTCCGCAGTGTTTTCCGAATTCCTATTTGGCATAGTTCACCGCCCGGGTCTCCCTGATCACGGTGATTTTTATCTGACCGGGGTAAGTCATCTCATCCTGGATCCGCTTGGCGATATCGTAGGAGAGTTGTTCTGACTCCTGGTCGTTGATCTTGTCGGAACCCACGATCACACGCAGTTCCCTTCCGGCCTGGATGGCATAGGTTTTCATCACCCCCGGATAGGAAAGGGCCAGGTCTTCGAGGTCTTTGAGCCGCTTGATGTAGGATTCGACCACCTCACGGCGGGCACCGGGGCGGGCCCCCGAGATGGCATCACAAACCTGAACGATGGGCGCCAACAGGGTCTGCATCTCTACTTCGTCGTGGTGCGAACCGATGGCATTGCAGATTTCAGGTTTCTCCTTGTATTTCTCGGCCAGCTTCATCCCCAGAACGGCATGTGGCAATTCGGGTTCATCATCGGGAACCTTGCCGATGTCATGGAGCAAACCAGCCCGCTTGGCCTTTTTAGGATTCAGACCCAGTTCGGCTGCCATGATGGCGCAGAGGTTGGCCACCTCCCGTGAATGCTGCAACAAATTCTGACCATAGGAGGAACGGTATTTCATCTTGCCGATCAGCCTGATCAGTTCAGGATGCAAACCGTGGATCCCCAGATCAATGGTGGTTCGTTTTCCGGTTTCTATGACCTCTTCTTCGACCTGTTTCTGGACTTTCTGAACGACCTCCTCGATGCGTGCCGGGTGGATGCGCCCGTCGGTCACCAGTTGATGAAGGGCCAAACGGGCCACTTCGCGCCGTACCGGATCGAAAGCCGATAAGACAATTGCCTCAGGCGTGTCATCTACAATGATCTCCACCCCGGTGGCCGCTTCCAGTGCTCTGATATTCCTTCCCTCACGACCAATGATCCGCCCCTTCATTTCATCACTCTCGATATGGAAGATGGTCACGGCATTCTCAATGGCTGTTTCAGTGGCCACACGCTGAATCGTCTTGACCACCACTTTCTTGGCTTCCTTCGAGGCAGTAAGCTTGGCCTCTTCCATAATCTCGTTGACATAGGACATGGCCTCCGTCTTGGCCTCCTCCTTCAGCGATTCCACCATCTGGGCCCGGGCTTCTTCCGCCGACATGCCTGATATCTGCTCCAGTTTCTCCACCTGTTGACGGTGCATTTTCTCCAACTCTTCATGCTTCTGTTCCAACACCTGCAACTGATTGGTCAGGGTTTCCCTCATCTGTTCCACTTCCTGCTTCTCGGTCTCAAAAGTGCGTATATCACGCATTAAATCACTGCGTTGCTGGTTGGCTGCCGTCTCCCGCTGTTTTAACTTGTTCTCCAGGGCAACCACCTTCTGGTTCCGCTCATTCACCTGCTTCTCATGCTCCGATTTCAACTGCAGATACTTCTCTTTGGCCTGAAGCATCTTCTCCTTCTTGATCACCTCGCCTTCGGTCTCTGCCGCGCTGATAATCTTGACCTTCTTTGCCTTTAACGCCTTATCCCACATGAAGTAAGAGAGCGTCCCACCTCCTATGAAACCGGCAATCACACCTATTATCGTTCCTAACATATGCTAAAATATTATATGGTTAATAAAAAACCCGCTTCTTTACCACTTCTCCCCGGAAGGAAAAACGGTAAAACAGCGGGTATGATAAAATATCCTGACTTCAGATGTGGTGCACTTCCCTCTCTGAGAGAAAGTCGTTCACGTCATCCCTTAAATCTTTCAACTCACCGATCAGAGGAGTTTGGTCGGCCTTTTCCTGCATCACCAGGCTGCTGTATACCACCTGAAATGCCGTCATGGCCAGAACATCCTGGGCATCCTTATCGGGATAATCCTTTCGGAAGGATTGCACCAGTTCGTTCACCCTTTTTGCAGCATTCCGGAACCTCTCCTCGTCCTTACGGCTGACCTCCAGGGGATAAACCCTGTTGTCAATCCTGATATGTATTGAAAGTGTGTCGTTCATCCTGTTGTTACTCATTCAGCAATGCCACACATTTATCAATCTCCCGCATTAATTTTCCAATCTTCAGCCTGACCTCACGGCTATCGCCAAAACCTGTTTCCATGGTTCTGGCCAGTTTCAGATTCTCATATCTGGTCACGAGTTCAGCCTTTTCCTCTCCCAGAACCTCTATCCGGCTTTTCAGGAATGCAATTTCATCCAGCAACTCCCTGTTCCGGCCTTCCAGTTGTTCGAATTCTCCCAACAGATGGTGGATTCTCCCCTTCAGTTCCCTTACAAGCAAAAGGCTTTCCTCTGTCATTATTGCTGCAATTCAGTGACAAAATTAATATTTTTAAAACATTACGACCGGACTGGGGGTTCAAATTGTAAAAATTATCCCTTCTCCATCTTATATTTGCCGCTCCATCCTCATTTTTAAAAGCGGACATGCGAATTAATAACATTCTGATCCTATTATTTGTTCTGCAGGGCCATCCCCTGTGGGGCCAACTAAAATATTACGCCACTCCCCTGAAGATTCCGGTATCGTTGAGTGGCAATTTCGGGGAGTTGCGGCCCAATCATTTCCATACCGGAGTCGATTTCAGGACCGAAAGGAGGACGGGAGTCCCGGTCTATGCCAGTGCGGAGGGGTATGTATCCAGAGTTGCGGTATCGCCCACGGGTTATGGCAGGGTACTCTATGTGAATCATCCTAACCAGACCACGACGGTCTACGGCCACCTGCTCCAGTTCCGCGATGATATTGAAGCTTACGTGAAAGAAGAACAGTACCGGCTCAGGAGTTATTCAGTGGATCTGGAGCTTCCGCAAGGGAAATTTCTGGTGGCCCGGGAGGAGCGCATTGCCCTGAGTGGCAATTCGGGCAGTTCAGGAGGGCCTCATCTCCATTACGAAATAAGGGACACGCCCACCCAGGATGCCCTCAATCCCCTGGGCATTGACACCTTCGGGGCCAAAGACCTGACGCCCCCCCGCATCACCGCCGTGAAGTTTTATCCCCTCGGCAGCCAGTCCCATGTCGAGTTTAAAAATGCTCCCAGGAAATATACTCCGGTATTGAATGGCACAGGTTACCGGCTGAATCCCGCCCGAGCCATTACAGGTGGCGGTAAAATTGGCATTGCCATCCAAACCAATGACTTTTTCGATAACAATACCAGTCCCTGTGGCATCCACAAGGCCAGGCTCCTGATCAATGGCACTGAAATCCAATCCTTTACCATTGACAGGATCGCTTTCAGCAACAATCGTTTTCTCAACAGCCATATCGATTATGGGGAATATGTTCAGAGCGGGGCACGTTTTCATAAACTATGGCGCGAACCGGGCAACTTGCTTCCCATCTATCAGGAGGATACCTCCCGTGGGATCATCACCCTTGACAGCGGGCAGGTGGTCCAGGGAGAAATCATCCTTTCCGATGTGGCCGGGAATACGACCAGGTTTTCCTTTGCACTGGCGGGTGTGGCCTGGCCACAACCTGAGCTCCCCGACAGCGGAACTCTTCACTTCTCCTGGCAGGACGAAAACCAATTTATGGCGCCCGATTTTGAAATCTCCACGCCTCCGGGAGCCTTCTACGATGATTTCGGCTTCCGCTACCAGAGTACCCCTTCGGGTAACGGCTTTTACTCAGCCCTTCACAGGGTGCATGCCCCTGAGACTGCGGTACACAAGGCGGTATCCCTCAGGATCAAGGCCCCCCTTCTTCCCGATTCACTGATATCAAAGGCATTTGTCGCCCTAATTGACGACAAGGGCATCCCACAGTATGCCGGTGGCCGCTTTGTCGATGGCTGGATGGAGGCTTCGGTCAGGGAATTCGGCACTTATGCCGTGGCTACCGACACCATCGCTCCGGTGATCACTCCCCTGAGCATCAAAAACAACAGTCTCACCGAAACCGCCTGGATCCGTTTTACCATCAGAGATGCGTTTCCGGGCATCCACAGCTATACCGGCACGATCGACGGGGAGTGGGCTCTGTTTGAGTACGATCCCAAGTTCAGCAGACTGGCCTACCGTATTGACACTGCCCGTATCGGCAGCGGTAAAAGACACACCCTCCATCTCAATGTTACCGACCATGCCGGTAACACCGCCGTTTACTCGGCGACGTTCTGGAAATAAGATAAATCATTAGGCCAAACTGACAAAAAAGTTATATTTGCCCGTTCAGGTCTATTTTATACCGTGCATTATGAAGTTTAAAAGAAGTATTGCTGTTTTATCTCTGTTTTTTTTCCTGACAGGAAATGTGCCAGGTGCCCTGGGGTGCACCAATTTTCTGATAACGAAAGGAGCATCGGCCGATGGTTCGGTGATGATCACCTACGCTGCCGATTCCCACACCTTATATGGTGAGTTGTACCATTGGCCGGCCAGGGATTGGCCTGCCGGGTCGCTCCTGGAGGTGAATGAATGGGATACCGGCAAGTTCCTGGGGAAGATAGAGCAGGTCCCCCACACCTGGAGTGTGGTGGGTAACATCAATGAGCATCAGGTTTCTATCGGGGAGACCACTTTTGGGGGCAGGGAAGAGTTATCGCAACAGCCGGGGGCCATCGTCGATTACGGCAGTCTGATGTATATCGCCCTTCAGCGCTCCAGAACGGCCCGTGAAGCCATTGAGGTCATGACCTCCCTGGTCGAAAAATATGGTTATGCCAGCTCCGGGGAGTCTTTTTCCATTGCTGACGCCAATGAAGCCTGGATCATGGAGATGATCGGCAAGGGTGCAGGAGAAAAAGGGGCTGTATGGGTGGCCCAGCGCATCCCCGAAGGATACATCAGCGGCCATGCCAACCAGGCCAGAATCACCACCTTCCCTCTCGATGACCCGAAGAATTGCCTCTATGCCAAAGATGTGATCTCCTTTGCCCGCGAAAAAGGATGGTTTTCAGGTAAAAACAAGGATTTCAGCTTCTCTGACGTCTATGCTCCCGTTGATTTCAGTGCGGCCCGTTTTTCGGAAGCCCGCGTGTGGGCCGGGTTCAACAAGGTGGCTTCGGGCATGGACCGCTATATCGCCTATATCGAGGGAAAAATTGAAAACGGAGGAGAGAACCATTTCGCCACTAACCGCATGCCGCTGTGGGTCAAACCCGATAAACCCCTGACGGTACAGGATGTCATGGGGATGATGCGCGACCATTATACGGGAACCCCCCTCGACATGACCAAAGATCCGGGTGCCGGGCCCTTCGGGCTGCCCTACCGCTGGAGAGGCCTGACCTGGAAGGTAGGCGATCAGACCTACCTCAATGAAAGAGCCATCTCCACCCAGCAAACCGGCTTCTCCTTTGTGGCGCAGAGCCGCAGCTGGCTCCCCTCCCCCGTAGGAGGGATCCTTTGGTTCGGTGTCGACGATACGTACAGCACCGTCTACGTGCCCATGTACTGTGGTATCACCGAGATCCCTGAATCCTACCGCACTGGCAACGGCGACCTGCTCAACTACAGCGAGACTTCCGCTTTCTGGGCCTTTAACCAGGTGGCCAATTTTGCATACCTCCGCTACTCCGACATCATCAAGGACGTGCAAAAGGTTCAGCAGGAGACCGAAACACAATTCGTCAATTACATCCCCTATATCGATAAGGCTGCGGCCGGACTTCTGGAAAGCGGGAACCGGGAAACAGCCCTTAAATTCCTGACCCACTTCTCGGTCAGAGAAGCCGACGGGACCGTCGCCCGGTGGAAAGAACTCTACCGTTATCTGTTGGTGAAATACATCGACGGTAACGTCAAGAAAGAGGAGAACGGTACTTTCCTGCGGAATGATTATGGTCAGCCGGCAATGCCCCTTTTCCCCGGATATCCGGAATGGTGGCTCCGTCAGGTGGTCAACGCCACCGGAGACCATCTCAAAGTACCCGCAGGGAACGCCCATTGAGGCCGTTGATGCTCCTTGCTGACCAGGTGGTGATTCTGCTAAAGGGAGCATCCCCTGGTTAGCCCGGGAGCACTACCGTCTGGCTCAGACAGAGAATTTTAAATGCCATATTGCGTGAAATAAATAAATTACTAATTTTGCGCCACATTTCAGCAATCTCTTACACCGTCATTACGGGTAATATTGCCAACCAGTTAAAAAAAAAGCACGATGGACTTAATTAAGATTGCGCGCAGCGCATTTGAGACAGAGAAGAAAGAATTGCCGGCCTTCGGTGCCGGAGATACGGTTACCGTCAATTACAAAATCCGTGAGGGTAACAAGGAGAGGATCCAGAGCTACCGTGGGGTGGTCATCCAGGTCAAAGGCAAGGGAGGCACCAAAACTTTCACGGTCCGTAAAATGTCGGGTAATGTCGGTGTGGAGCGTATTTTTCCCATGGAATCCCCCTTCATCGACAGCGTCGAGATCAACAAGAAGGGTAGCGTTCGCCGCAAAAGGCTTTACTACCTCCGCAGCCTGACCGGTAAGAAGGCCCGCATCAAGGAAAAAAGAGTCTGATAGAACTCACTATCCCATACAAGGCTTCCGCAAGGAGGCCTTTTTTGTTTAATTTTGGCCTGACCCTGAAGTTGTACTTAGTGACCAATAAAATAAAATCCATCGTTCATGAGCTTCATTCCTAAAGTCAAACTCTTCAGCAAACAGTGGTTCTATGACTATACCCTGATCCTGGTAGGATCCTTTATCCTGGCCGGAGGTTTCGTCTATTTCATCACCCCGCACAAGATCGTCCCCGGAGGCGTCTATGGGATCGCCATCGTGGTCCATTACCTGACAAAAGGGCTCTTTGCCTTCTGGCCCGATGGGATTCCGATTGGTCTCTTCGGACTGGTGCTGAACATTCCCCTGACCTGGGCGGGCATTAAAATCCTGGGGCCCCGTTTCGGGGTGAAGACCGTCGTAGGGTTTGTGCTGACCTCACTCTTCATTGATGGGATCACCATGCTCCGGCCGGTCGGTGATGCTGCCCTGGTCAGCGATGTACTCCTCTCCTGCGTTTTCGGGGGCGTACTCATTGGCTTCGGATTGGGGCTCATATTCAAGTCAAGGGCCACCTCCGGAGGCTCTGACATCATCGCCATGATCCTGGCCAAATACACCCGGTTGCCCCTGGGCCGGCTGATGATCTATGTCGACTCAGCCATCGTGCTGATTGCCCTGGTCTCCTTCCGTGACTGGGCGATTCCCCTTTACTCCTGGATCGTGATTTACATTACCGGAAGAGCCATTGACCTGACCATCGAGGGAGCCGACTACAACAAAGCGCTGTTTATCATCTCCGACCAGCACCAGGCCATCCGTGACAAGATCATCAACGACCTGGAACGGGGAGGCACTTACCTCAAGGGCCGGGGGATGTATACCGACGAAGAGAAAGAGATGATCTTCATCATCGTCAGCCGCAGGGAAGTGGCTATCCTCGAAGAGTTTATAAGCCATATCGATCCGGGGGCGTTCATCACCATCATGGATACCAAGGAGATCCTGGGCGAAGGTTTTCACTCGCTGGAAGCTAAAACCCGGGGCAACTGACCCTTCCGTTGATCTTTTATTTTGTTACCTTTGCTGTTAACGAAGGTACAGGATTATAAATGCCCATTTTTACAGGTTTGTTATGAGGAAATTTTTGCTCTTCAGCGTGCTGGTTTTTCTGTGGGGGCAGGCTGCTCCCCAGAAGGTAGGGCTGGTGCTCAGCGGGGGCGGAGCCAAGGGACTGGCCCATATCGGCATCATCAAGGTTCTGGAAGCCAACAATATCCCTATCGACTACATCACCGGAACCTCCATGGGGGCCATTGTGGGTGGCCTTTATGCCGCTGGCTATACTACTGATGAGATGGAAGAACTCTTCCGGTCCGAGGAGTTTTATTTCTGGTCGACCGGCAAAATCCAGGAAGAATACCGCTACTATTTCAAACAACCCGAAGATAATCCCTCCTGGATAGAAATCAGGATGGAACGGAAAGACGGCAAAGTCAGAATACTACCGCCCACCAACATCATTCCTCAGTTTCAGATGGATTTCACCTTCATGGAGCTGATGGCACCCACAACGGCGATCATTGGGGGTGATTTCGACCAATTAATGGTCCCCTTCCGGTGTGTAGCCACCGAGGTGCACCGCAACAAGCAGGTGGTGCTGGGGAGTGGCGACCTGGGCGAAGCCATCAGGGCTTCCATGACCTTTCCCCTCATTTTCAAGCCTATAAAAATTAACGGGGAGCTCCTCTTCGACGGGGGAATCGTCAATAACTTTCCCCACGATGTGATGAAAGAGGTCTTCAAGCCCGACATCATCATTGGCCACAAGGTCGTTCCCGACCCCCAGGATGCTGAGGCCGACGACATCATCCGTCAGGTGACCAATATGGTACAACGTCCTACCGACTATGACATTTCTCCGGAAGATGGTCTCCTCCTGGAGACCGATGTACCCGAGGTGGGGTTATGGGACTTTCAGAAACTGGACTATATCGTCGAAGCGGGGGCCAAAACGGCCTATGCCACCATCGACAGCATTAGCCGCCGGATCAGCCGCCGGTCCGATCCTGAAGAACTCGCCCGCCGCCGTGAGGCCTTTCATGCCCGCAAACCTGCCCTCCTCTTCCAGAACATCCAGGTGGAAGGTATCGAAGACCCCCTCCAACAAAAATATATCATCAACTCGATCAAACACAACAAAAACGTCTTTACCGCCGAAGTCTTCAAACGCGAATACTTCAAACTCCTGGCCGATGAACAGATTAAGTCCATCAGACCGGTGGCCATCTTCAACCGCGAATCCAGCTATTTCGACGTCCACCTCATTATCGAGCCCGAGAAATCCTCCGAAATCAACGTGGGCGGAAACATCTCCACCAAACCTTTCAACCAGGGATTTGTCAGCTACGAACACCGTATTTTCAAGAATCGCACCTATAAACTCAATACCAATCTCTACTTCGGGAGGTTCTACAGCTCCTTCAAGGTGGGCGGCAGGATCGATTTCCCCATGCTCCGCCCCTTTTACCTGGCTTCCTGGCTCACCTATAACCGATGGGATTTCTTCTCGTCGAGCAATGAACTCTTCTTTGAAGATGTGAGGCCGCCCTATATCATCCAGAACGAAACCAATTTCAGGGGGGAGTTGGGATTTCCCCTGAAAAGACATGACAAGGTCACCATGGGGCTGGCAGGATCGGGATCACGCGATGTCTATTATCAGATTGAGAAGTACAACAAAGCCGACGACCCCGACAAAACCGACTTCAATGCCTTCATCATCCATGCCGACTACGAGAAAAACTCCCTGGACCATCAGCAATACGCCACCAGCGGGGTCTTCCGGGGCCTGTATGGCCGGTATATCACAGGAACGGAAAAGCTGATCCCCGGGAACACCCTGGCGAGCCAACCCGCCTCCCGGGTCAGCCACAACTACTTAATGTTCCGGGGGACCTCCGAAAATTACTGGTCGCTGGGCCGCAAACTGGCAGCCGGCACCCGCATCGACGGGGTACTCAGCAATAAGAAGAATTTCAGGAACTACACCTCCACGCTGCTGGCCGCCCCCGGCTTTTATCCCACGCCCCACAGCAAAGCTCTTTTTATTGAGAATTTCCATGCCAACAATTTCGTGGCCGGAGGAACCCGGGCCATCTGGCGTTTCAATGCCGACACCCATTTCAGGATTGAAGGGTACGCCTTCGCCCCTCTCTTTCAAATCAGTGAGCAGAAGGATTACCGGGCCGTCCGCGGCGACCGGTTTATGAAGAATGTCTACTTTCAGGGATTGGCGGCCATGGTGTATCAAACGGGTATCGGCCCCGCCAGTATCGGTCTTAACTATTATGACAAACCCGGAACCCGGTGGTTCCTGATGTTCAATTTCGGTTATACCCTTTTCAACAAACGGGGCTTCTGACACCGGCCTCCCTCAGGGCCCGGGCAATCAACCGTTGGTCCTGCGGAAGCACCTGACCCATGCCGTCTCAAATTTCACAGGAAGCCGTGATCCGGGAATCTCATCGACCACCAGCGAAAGGAGATTGACATGTAGAGGCTGGCCTGACCCCGGGAGCGTGGTCTCATACACCACACAATCGTTGATTTTCCAGCGCAAATGGTTCTTTTCCAATTCCAGGCGGAAAATATAGAATTTATCGTGCTTCAGGTTCTTCAGCTCCACCCCCTCAAAGCGGGGCTGCCCGTTTCCGGAAAACAGGAGTACCCCCAATCTGGACTTGGGCCCACTCTCCATCAGGGTAAGCTGATACCCCTGATCTTCACCCATCAGATGACAGGAACTCACCACCTGAGCAACGGGGGAAAATTTGATTTTGGCTTCAAAAACTCCCTCTTTCTGGTCAAAGAGGCCAGCGGTGGATAACAGATCAGAGGTGTAACCAAAAGTGACCGGCACGAAGCCCACCCCGGGTTGCCACCGCTTCCCGCTGATGTTCTCCTTCCTGACCTGAATCTCCAGCCGGCCCTCCCGCAAATGGCAATTCTTGCCTCCGCTGTAGCCCTGCAGGTCTCCGGGCTGGGAATAAGGCGTGCCCAGGAACCGCTCTCCCCATAAGGTATTGAAGATCCATTTTTGCCGGAGGTTCCCATCAAAGGATTCAAAGAATGTGGTCTCCCACTCCTTCAGGAACTGAAAATGGTCACTCTCCCTGTATTTATTATACAACTCTACCCTGGGATGTTTTTTCAGGCGCTGGAATTCCTGAAGGCGGGCAAACTCTTCTGACTTCTCCCACTTTTTATTATCGGCGAGCCAGGCCTGGCGCTCCCTGAAGGCAGGAGTAGCCGTCAGCTCCTTCAGTTCCCGGTATCTGGCAAGCTGAAAGGAATCCTTCATATCGAGGTAATTCCTGTAAAGCGGTGATTTTTTGAACTTACGGAAGAAAACCAGATCATCGCTGTTTTCCAGCTCCTTGTAGCGACGGAACTTCTTCCAGGCATCACTTTTTTCCAGTTTTTTGGTATCGCGCAGAAAAGCTACCCGCTGATGAAACGCGTCGGTTCCGGTCTCCCGCAGCAGCTCCTCATAGCGGGCGATCACATGGCGTCCTTCCATTTTGTGGTAGAGTTTCAGATCGGCTGATTTTTCCATCCTGAAGAACTCCCTGATTTCAGGGTCGATTTTCAGGGTGCTCCACTCTTTGCGGCCCTCTTTTTCCCTGGGGGGGTTGTTTTTGAGCGCCAGATAGCGTTGAAGCCGGGGATTGTTCCTGAACTGGGTATGTTTTTGAAGAGCCATGGAGTCCTTCAGCCGGTAATAGGCTTTCAGACCCTTGTGGTTTTTCAGATGAGCCAATTCCTTCAGCGCGCTCTCTTCAGGCGATCCCACGAATTTCTGGGAGTTGATTTCCCGCATCTCCCGCTGGAACTCCCCTTCGGCATAATCCTTCAGTTCCCAGTAGTTTTTCAGTTTCTCCGAGGTTTCCAATTTGAGAAACCGCTGCAGGTCAGAGGAACCCTCCACTTTCAGAAAATCCCTGATTTTAGCGTTGGCCGTCAGGGCCTGCAGTTCCTTCAGTTGGTGGTATTCCTGGCTTCCCTTGAAGACCTCCTTTTCGAGCGCCAGCCGGCGCTGTTCCGGTGCACCCGAGGCCACCCAACTGTTCAGCTCTGAATATTTCTGCCATTCAGGCGATTTCCCGGCCTCCAAAAAAGCCTTGTACTCTTCTTCCAGTTGACGCCGCCGCTTCTCAATCCGGGTGGCATCGCCGATTTTACCGGTCAACTGCAGGGTAAAAATTTTGAATGACATTTTTACAGAGTTTGGTTTAATGAGCAAATTTAATCAAAGAAAGCCAAACATCTCTGTATATTTGGGACCAAAAAGCACCCATGAACAAAATTATTGTAACCATGGTGATCGCCTCCCTCCCTTTCATTGCCGTTTCCCGTGACTATTTCAGGGAAGCGATTCCGAAGAATATCCATCATATCCTTCTGGCCAATCCCACTGCCGCCAACCTGGAGATCATCAGGTTTCTGACCCGTGAGGGGATCTTCAGGGTCGACACGGCCACTACCCGGTTTGTCGGGGTTTTTCATTCGGGCCAGGCTTATGACTTTTCACAAAGCGAGGCCTATATCCGGGAGCATCCGGGAATGGGATTTTACCTCCATGAAGTCAGAGAGGATATCAGCGAAACGGAAATCTTCAGGGAGAACGGCTGCTCCGGGGAGTTCCGAACCCTTTTCGAGAATTCGTCGGGTATTTTGTTTTTCGGCGGCCCCGACATACAACCCGGTATTTATGGGCAGGACAACCAGGGGTCAGTGGTGACTGATCCGGTACGGCATATGTTTGAGGTCTCTCTGCTGTTCCACCTGCTGGGAGGGTCGGGTCACCCCGCCTTCCGCCCCTTTCTGAAGGAAAAGCCGCAGTACCTGGTCACCGGTTTTTGTCTGGGGCTCCAGACCATGAATGTTGCTACGGGGGGGACCCTGTGGCAGGACATACCACGGCAGGTCTATGGCAAGGAGGGCCCCGCCCAAACCCTGGAAATGAACCGGGAGAACCTCCACCGCAACTATTGGCAGGAGATCAGCGATGATCCCCGGCTCATGGGAATCAACCTGCACACCCTGCGCTTCACCAGCCATCCCTTCTTCCCGAAACAGGTGAAAGCCAGTCGCCAAAGCCGACCCCTCATCTATAGCAGCCACCACCAGTCTCCCCGCGACATCACTCCTGAGTGGGAGGTCACTGCCGTATCCCCCGACGGAAAGATTATCGAGGGACTGGCCCACAAGGAGTTTCCGCATGTCTTCGGGGTGCAGTTTCACCCCGAAGTACCCGCCCTCTATGAAAACCGGGAACGCTGGAAATTCACCCCGGAAGATACCCCCCGGAGCTACCACCGCCTTATCGGCCGCGGAAGCGTCAGGTTCCATCGGAAATATTGGGATTACATCTCAGAATGCCTGGTCCGCTCCAACGGGTCACCAGCAAGGTAATTTTCCCGGAAAGGCTAAACGCGGGGCTGGCACCGCGGGTAAAACGGAGGGTCACCAGCGAAATAATTTGCCCGGAAGGGTGAAGCTCTCCCCGCTGGGGATCAACACCTGGATAAGAGGACTGCAGTTGCTGACACGAATGATCTATTAGGTGCAGGATGAAGGATTGGCACAACTCAGGTGGGGGAAAAGGGAGTCGTGCCGTGCATGGTTTTGTGCATGGTTTGCGGAAAGAAATGGTTATTTTTGTCGCCCTAAAAAAAAGAGAATGAATTTTACCGATGAGATAAAACGGCGCCGCACCTTTGGCATCGTCAGTCATCCTGATGCGGGGAAGACCACCCTGACCGAGAAGCTGTTGTTGTTCGGGGGGGCCATCCGGGTGGCCGGAGCCGTCAAAAGCAACAAAATCAGAAAGGCGGCAGTCTCCGACTTTATGGAGATCGAACGGCAGAGGGGTATTTCGGTCGCCACCTCGGTGATGGGTTTTGAATACGAAGGCTATAAAATCAATATTCTCGACACCCCGGGGCACCAGGATTTCCAGGAGGACACCTTCAGAACGCTGACGGCTGTTGACAGTGTGATCATCGTCATCGATGCGGCCAAGGGGGTGGAACCGCAGACCGAAAAACTGATGAACGTATGCCGGTTGCGGCACACTCCGGTCATCATTTTCATCAACAAGCTGGACCGCCCCGCCAGGGACTCCTTCAGTCTGCTCGACGAGGTAGAGGAGAGCCTCCATATTAAAGTGCGGCCGCTGAGCTGGCCCATCAGCAGTGGCGACAGCTTCAAAGGAGTCTACAACATATTCAACCACAGCCTGTTGCTCTTTAACCCCAGCATCCAGGAGATCCAGCCTTCCATCCGTTTCAGTGATGTCAATGCTCCGGAACTTGACCACCATATCGGGAAAGAGGCGGCCCTCCTCCGGGAAGAACTCGAACTGGTGGAAGGGGTTTACCCTGCCTTTGACCATGCCGCCTACCTGGCCGGTGAACTGGCCCCAGTCTTTTTTGGCAGTGCCCTGTACAACTTCGGGGTGCAGGAGTTGCTCGACACCTTTGTCAGAATAGCCCCCTACCCCCGCCCCTCGTTCACCGAAGAGCGGGAAGTAAGGCCCGAAGAAGAGCATTTTACCGGGTTTGTCTTCAAGATCCACGCCAACATCGATCCCAACCACCGGAGCCGCATCGCCTTCGTGAAGGTCTGCTCGGGCCAATTCCAACGCAACAACGTCTACACCCATGTGCGGCTGGGCAAAACTATACGCATCTCGAGTCCCACGGCCTTTATGGCCGACCAGAAAGAAACCATTGAAGAGGCCTTTCCGGGCGATATCATCGGCGTCCCCGACACGGGTAACTTTATCATTGGCGACACCCTCACCGATGGTGAGTTGATCCGCTTCCGCGGATTGCCCAGCTTTTCTCCGGAATTGTTCCGCTATGTAGAGAATGCCGATCCCATGAAGTCCAAACAGCTCAACAAGGGAATCGACCAACTGATGGACGAAGGGGTAGCTCAGCTCTTCACCAGCCAGTTTAACGGCCGGAAAATCATTGGTACCGTTGGCCAGCTCCAGTTTGAGGTGATCCAATACCGCCTCGAACATGAATATGGCGCCAAATGCCGCTTTGAAACCATTTCCATGTACAAGGCGTGCTGGATCGAATGCGACGACCCCAAAAAACTGGAGGAGTTCAAAAAGAGAAAATACCAGAAGATGTGCCTCGACAAACGGGACCGGGAGGTCTTTATGGCCGATTCACCCTTTATCCTGCAGATGGCACAGGAGGAATTCAAGGATATTAAGTTCCATTTCACCTCGGAATTCTGAAAAAAAAAGTACATTTGTTAATCACCATCAATACAAGCCGGTACCCTTAAAAAAGCTGTCGGGGATAAACTGGCATTTGTCAAATTCGTGATCCAATAATAGTTTCATGAATTAATCACCCAGTAATACAAAAGCACTATGAAGTTCAAAGGCAGAAGGCAAAGCACCAATGTGGAGGATATGCGGGGCAGCAGCAGTGGCCGGTCTATTGGCCTCAAGGGAGGATTGATCGGAACCCTGGCCATCGCCCTGGTCGTTTATCTGCTGGGAGGCAACCCCATGGATGTCTTGCGGATGTCCAATCAGGGTCAGACGGAAACCACCTCCGGGGAGGCCGTCCTCACCGAGCAGGAGCAGGAGATGACCGAGTTTGTGAGTGTAGTGCTGGCCGACACCGAAGAGGTGTGGAAGAAAATCTTCAGAGAATACGGGGCGACCTACCGGGAGCCCAAGTTGGTGTTGTCAGTTCGGCCTGCGGTTATGCCCAGGCTGCCACAGGGCCCTTCTACTGCCCTGGTGATGAAAAAGTATACCTCGACCTTGATTATCTGGAGGCATTACAGCGTAAACTGGGGGCCACCGGCGATTTCGCCGTGGCATACATCATCGCCCACGAGGTAGGCCACCACGTTCAGCTCCTGATGGGAACCATGGAAGAAGTGCAACGCGCCCAGCAGTCGGCACGCAGCCAGGATCAAGCCAACGAACTGACGGTTCGGCTCGAACTCCAGGCCGACTTTTTTGCCGGCGTGTGGATCCATCATGGTCAGAAGATGTTCAACTTCCTGGAAGAGGGCGACCTCGAGGAAGCCCTTAATGCCGCCTCCGCCGTGGGCGACGACCGCATCCAAATGAAAACACAGGGCTACGTGGTCCCCGACTCCTTTACCCATGGCACCAGCCAGCAGAGGAAAAACTGGCTCGCCAACGGCATCCGCACCGGCGACATCAAACAGGGCGACACCTTCAGCCAGAACGTGGTCCTTTAACCAGGGTGCCCCCCCCTGACCAGAAAGCACTCTTAACAAAACAACGACTTACATGACAGATCTGCAGGCATTTTACGACAGCGGACTATTCACCTACCTTATTCTGCCCTTACTGATCTTCCTGGCGCGCATCTGTGACGTGACCATCGGCACTATGCGCATCGTCATGGTGGCCAAGGGACAGAAGTTCTGGGCCCCCTTGATGGGCTTCTTCGAAGTGCTCATCTGGATCATCACTATGAGTAAGGTGGTACAGAACCTCGACAACTGGCTTTGTTACGTGGGGTATGCGGGCGGTTTCGCTACCGGGAACCTGGTGGGCCTCCTCCTGGAGGAGAAACTGGCCATGGGTATCGTTAAAATACAAATCATCACCCGCAAGGAGGCCTCTCAACTCATAGAAGCACTGAGGGTCGCCGGCTATGGCATTACCCACCACCCCGCCATGGGAGGAACAGAAAATGTCAGCATCATCCATACAATTATCAAAAGGTCGGAAATCGCCACCGTCGAAGAGATCATCCGCAGCTATAACCCCAAAGCGTTCTATACCATCGAAGATGTAAAATTTGTCAGTCAGGGCATTTTCCCCATCAAAGAGGGCAACCGCTGGCGCCTGGGCAAATAACCCGTCTGAGATTATTCAGTCATGTAAGACCTACTAGCGAAGCGGAGTCCCGGCGTAGTCCGGAAAACTCCAGATTCCAGATTCCAGACTATTCTGACCTTCAAGATTCCGGCATTCAAGATTCCGATATTCCGAAGAGGTCATGGGTATCGGCGCCGGTCATTCTGACCCTGACGAAGTCTCCCGGGGTGAGTTCGCGTTCAGAGGAGACAAAGACTTCGCCGTCGACTTCCGGGGAGTCGAAGCGGGTGCGGCCAACGAAGTACTCTCCTTCCTTGCGGTCGATGAGGACGGTGAGCTTCAACCCCACCTTATCCTGGTTGAGTTCGGCCGAGATCTGCTCCTGGAGTTCCATGATCCGGGCCACTCTGGACTGTTTGATCTCTTCCGGAACATCATCCTGGTATTGGCGGTAGGCAAAGGTGCCCTCCTCATGGGAATAGGGGAAAACGCCCAGCCGGTCAAAGCGCTGTTCTTCAACAAACTGCAGCAGTTCATTGAAATCTTCCTCCGTTTCGCCGGGGTAGCCCACCAGCAAGGTGGTTCGGATCGCCGTTCCGGGGACCTCCGCCCTGACGGTCCTGAGCAGTTGTTCCGTCTCCTGCCGGGTGGTATGACGGCGCATTCTTTTAAGCATCGGATCGGTAATATGCTGCAGGGGCAGGTCAAGGTAAGGGACCACTTTTTTGTTCTCCCGCATGACCTGCAGGATGTCATAAGGAAAATCAGAAGGGTAGAAATAGTGCAGTCTGACCCATTCGATCCCATCAATTTCAGAGATGGCATTGACGAGGTCGGATAGGCGTGCGGTGCCATAGAGATCTTTTCCATAGGAGGAGAGTTCCTGGGCGATCAGGAGCAGCTCCTTCACTCCCCGGGAAGCCAGGTAGCGGGCTTCCCTGACCAATTCTTCCAACGGGCGGGAGGTTAAACAGCCAGTCATCATGGGAATCGCACAGAAACCACAGAAACGGTTGCACCCTTCCGAGACTTTCAGGTAGGCATAGTGCGATGGGGTGGTGATCTTGCGCTGATAGATGGTTTCGGGCTGAAGCGCCACTTGCAACTCATTAGCGATGGCTTTCAGGTCAAACTTCCCGAAAAAGCGGTCCACCTCCGGAATCTCCTGCTCCAGTTCAGCGCGATAACGTTCCGAGAGGCATCCCATCACGTAGAGCTTGCCAATGTCACCCCGTTCTTTGGCATCGGCATACTCCAGGATCATGTCGATAGACTCCTGTTTGGCATCGTGGATGAAGCCGCACGTGTTGATGATCACCGCATCAAAGCCCCCCCCTGAAGCCTCGTGACTTACTTCCCACTGCCCCCTTTCGAGCTGGCTGAGCAACACTTCGGAATCGACCAGATTCTTGGAACATCCCATGGTGATGACGTTGACCTTCTTGATCTTCTCTTTCATTATCCCAATCTTAATTTTGCGCCAAAATTATAAAAGTTGACCGACCTGCCCATCCGTCGCGGGAGAAATAAACCCTACCTTTAAGCTTGTCGGCGGTAGGAAACCCCCTTTCACCGGAATAAAAGGGGCTATTCACCGATTCCTGTTCCAAAAACGAATCGTGCTGCTGTACATTCGTTCCGAAATTGATCTATTAAGCCATGAGAACAGTTATTCTTTTTTCGTCATTCTTTTATCTTTTGGGGCTCAAACTGGGACAGACTGTCGAACTCATTAAGCGGGTAGCGGTACCGGTCAGGACAGTGATCCAGGCCCCTCCTCTCCGTGAAGATAAACCCGACCGGGCTTATTTCTTCAATAAGGGAGGAAGCGACCAGAAAAAACCGGAAACAGAAAAGAAAGCGGTCAGCGACAGTGTCAGGGATTCTGGCACCCCGGCAAGCAAAGGGAATCAGGGGCAGTCGCGTTAAGGCGTGGCCGGATAATTCCGGAACTGACCTTCAAAGTAAAAACGCCGGTGGAGACTTCTTCCACCGGCGTTTTGCGTGATTACTGAAGAGAAACGAATCGAAGGGTTTCTCACAGGGGAAAGGAATGTAGCGGTTGTCAGCCGTTTTTTCTCATTTTAGCGGCGATGATTTCGGCCGCTTTGATCAGGGGATAGGCAGCAGGGGAAGCCGTCAGGCAGGGATGGGTTCCGATCTGGGAAGCCAGGAGCGAGTTGACGGTCATGCGGTTTTCGATGGCCAGTCCGATCACGTTGGTCAGTTCACCGGCGCTCTCGCCGCCGATGACTTCTCCGCCGATGATCACCCCTGAGTATTTGGCCGTGATCAGCTTTACCAGTTGTTTATGAGTACCGGGGAGATTTCCGGGGTGCCGGTCGATGCCTTCGAAGAGACCCGTATAGGTGGCAATACCCTCCAATTCAGCCCGGGCTTCGGTGATTCCAGCGGTGCCGAACCCTACATTATCAATGGCGGTGGAGTAAATGGCTATGGTTCCGCTGAAGGTCTTCACCACATGAATATTAAAAAGGTTCATCCCGGCTATACGGGCTTCGGCACAAGCCGTGGAGGCCAGCATCGTGGGAACCCTGCGGCGGGTGATGAAATCACGCTTCTGGGCACAATCCCCGGCAGCAAATACATCGGGAGTGGGCGTTCGCATGAACTCATCGACCACGATAAAGCCACTGTCATCGACCATGATTCCGGCTTCGCGGGCTAATTTCGTGTTGGGTTTGTATCCCATGGAGAGAATGACCGCATCGGCTTCCAGTTCGTCCCCGTTTTCAAGCCTGACAGCCGTCACCTTCTCTTCGCCCAGCACTTCGCTGATCCCATTGCCGGTAACCAGTTTGACCCCCCTTTTTGTAAGCAGTTCCTCAATTCTGCCCGAGAGTTCCACATCAAAGGCCAGGGAAAGAATGTTGGGCAGCTTTTCTACCAAGGTCACCGCATGACCCCGCTTGTTGAGTTCGTCGGAAAACTCTACTCCGATAAAACCGGCACCAATGACCACCACTTTTTTGCAATCCTTCAGTTTGGCGGCCATTTCATCAAGGTAAACCTTATCTTTGGGAATCACGAAAACATTTCCCTTGTCATTTCCCTTGAGCCATTTAGCCTTATAGGGCGTAGAGCCTGTGGTGATGACCAGCTTGTCGTATTCAATGACCTCACCGCCGGCAGTGGTCACCGTTTTGGTATCTTTGTTGATGGAAGTCACCTCATCGACCAGGGAGGTGATCCCGCTTTTTTCCATCATGACGTCAACCGGCATGATGTTCTGGTTGGAACTTTCCAGTGTTCCGAAAATGTAGGGAATCCCGCAAGGAACCATCATCTCCTTTTGCTTCTTGATCAGGGTAAAACTCTTCTCAGGCCAATTGGCTTTGCCCGTCAGGGCGGCGACCATGCCTGCGGCACTTCCTCCAATAACTAATACATCAGTTTTCATTTTACTTTCATTTTTTTGTTTATTATCAAATCTATTCAATTATCGCAAAGCTGTCAGCCCGCCAGGTTCGTGCTTTATGGCTGGAATCTCAGCCCTTTTCTCCTGTTAGGAGCTTATAGATCATGCTGATAGCCTGACTGACCTGGTGGCCCGGAGCATATTCCGTAACAGCCAGTCCCCTGACCATCGCCTCCACGACCACTTCAGAAAAGGGGATGCGCCCGGCAATTCCAATGCCTTGATCGCGGCACCATGCGGTAATCTGGTCGCTGAGGCCGGGGTGGAGATCCCATTTGTTGAGAACTACCGAGATGGGGCGATTCATCCCCCGGGCCACGGTAGCTGCTCTCTGTAGATCATGTAACCCAGAAAGGGAAGGTTCCGTAACGATGACCACATGGTCGACCCCAGTGATAGTAGAAATGACCGGGCACCCGATGCCGGGAGGACCATCGAGCAGGATGACGGGCTGGTAGCCCTTCTCCAACAAGGCCACCGATAACTCGGCCGCCTTTGCCCTGACCATATTGACCAGTTTACCCGAGTTTTCCTCGCCTGGAGCCAGGCGGCCATACACCATTTTCCCGTAGCGGAAGTCACCGGCCACCATGCGGCTGCGGTCACTGTCGACCATGGCAATAGCCTTTTCAGGACACACCCGGGCACAGAGGTGGCAGCCGTCACAGGCCGTTTCCGAAATCTCTACCCTCCCCTCGTGGTCAGTGATGGCATCAAAACGGCAATAACCGATACATACTCCGCAGGAAGTACACACCGTGGCGTCAATGACCGCTTTCTGTCCCGAGATATAAACCTGCTCTTCCTCATGGCTGGGGTTGAAAAGCAGATAGAGGTTAGCGGCATCTACATCGCAGTCGGCCAACACCACCTGGCGGCCCAGTGCGGCAAAGGCAGCCGTGATGCTGGATTTACCGGTTCCTCCCTTACCGCTGATGACGGCTATTTCCATTATGGCTCAGGATATTGGTTAACAATAAGTTGAATTTCTCCCTCCAGAGCGGACTTTCGGCGGATGCCACCTTGCCCCGGGCATAGAAGGCCGCCAGCTCCCTGTCAAAGGGGATCTCCATGAGGAGAGGGATTTGCTCTACGGCAAGATAATCATACACCTCCCGGTGGCCCAATCCGGCCCTGTTCACCACCACCCCACAGGGCTTGCCGATGGTCTTGAGGGTCTCCACAGACTGGCGCAGATCACTGAGTCCGAATGGCGTAGGTTCGGTCACCAACACAACGTAATCGGCCCGGCTCACAGTCTGGATAAAGGAACAGGAGGTCCCCGGAGGAGCATCCAGGAGAATGATCCCCTCTGTACCGGCTTCCCTGATGGCTTCCTTAATCACCGGTACCGGGGAATAAACCCCCTCATTCATGCGGGCTTCTATTACGGGATAACCCGCGGAAACCACCATGCGGCTCACCCTGCCCAGGGAGACCTCCTTTTCGGTGATGGCACTGTAGCGACAAGCGACAGAACAGGCCCCGCATCCATGGCATAACTCCTCCATCACCCTGATCATCGGCACCAGCGAAAGGATGAAAATGGCGTTGTAATGGCAATAATCACGACATCGGCCGCAATAGGTACATCGTTCGGCGTCAATGACCGGCACCATCTGGGTCACCTCAAAGGAACCGGCCTCCTGGCCTTTGAAAAACAAAAGATCGTTGGGGGCTTCTGCATCACAATCCACCAGCGATGCCGGGTTTTGTGCATTCAGAAGAGTATAAAACAGGTTGGTGGAGACCATGGTTTTCCCGGTGCCCCCCTTTCCGCTGGCCACGGCGATCCTCAGAGCAGGTTCAGAAACCGGCTTCGCGGAGGCACTTTTCAATAGCATAATTGTTCGTTAATAAATTACTCATCAGTTATATATGGTTGTGTAGCCGGTTTAAGTGCTTCACGCCCGTGGAATTGGCTCCGCGTTGCTGCGCCGAACTCCGTTTCGCATGGGGCAAATATTCATGCCGTTTTGTGATCGGAGTACCATGCGACTTTTATACACTTAAGCTATTGCGAAAGAGTGATTCATTCTGTGCACCAATTATTATATCCATATGACTGGTCTTCTTATGATTACATAATTGGAGCCCCTCGCGGCAGAGCCGACGGGGAATCCGATTCGGTCAAGGACTTCTATATTACTTTGTTCGCCTACCTCGTCTCGACTAAGTCGAGGGGGAATGTGCTCACCGGAATTCAACCATGAATACTTCATCAGTGGGCATGCCCATGACCATGCTGATGATCATCATGATCATGATTACAATAATTGGCATTCAGGGTAAGCCGACCTGCCACAAATGCCTCAACCAACTCTCGGGGGCCCTCCATGGGAGCCCCTACAAATGCATTGATGTTCTGCTGATTAAAAAGATCAATCGCCTTCTGGCCCATGCCACCGGCAATCACGTCAGTAACTCCGAAGCCGGCTACCCAACGGGGGTAAAGCCCCGGCACATGTTCCGGCGGCGTCACTTCCTTCATACTGGCGACCTTCCCGTCGACGACATCCACGATGGCAAAAGTCTCACAATGGCCAAAATGGGCACACAAAACCCCCTGCTCCAGGGGAATAGCAATACACTTCTTCATTTTTTAAATTATTAATACAATCACTCTATTACTTTTTCAGAGCACGATGTAGTTGCCTTTGTACATTTAAAGCAAAGCTCTGATATTCAAGACAGATCAGACTAAAGTCAAGGGGGGTCTCAGGATTTCCGGAGCATGTCAAGGACCTCAGCGATGCTCATGTTCTGGTTGGGGAGTGAAATCAACTGGACATGCAACTGGTCAAACAGGGTTTTGACCTTGGCCCCGAATTCACCCGAGACCACCTTACCGACCCCCCTTTCAGCTACGAGACTGACGGCAGCCACTCCTGCTCCTTCCAGGTGATCAATATTGGGATTGGCCAGAAATTCGGTTTCCCCGGTTTCCGTATCGAAAAAGACGAAAAAACTGCAACGGCCGAAGCGACGGTCGACCAATGCGGAGAGAGTGTCTCCCGATGATGTGATAGCGACTTTCATAAATATTTCCTTTTCAAATAATGGTTCACAAAAAATCCAGGAACGGGTGGGTTCCGGAAGAGTGGCCTGCCTGGGGGCAGGATGACTCCCGGAAAGGCCGGTCCCTGGAAGGACCGAGACTCCCGGAAAGAGCAGTCCCGGGATGGAGCGGTTTCAGTATGAAGCGGTTCCGGAATGGGCCGGTTCCAGGAAAAACACTCCCCGGAAGAAGCAGCCCCCGGATAGAGTGGCGGGAAGAAATGATCCCGGTCATTGCGGCTCCATGGACGG